>JADJSZ010000010.1 GCA_016711405.1 Candidatus Hadersleviella danica
GGGATTCTTCGCTTCGCTACTCGGAAACTAGCACAAAACTACTCGAGAGTGCGGAGTTATGGGTTCAAGACGTAACCCTAACTTTTACCACGTTTTCCAATGCTTTGAGTGCTATCTCTTTCTGTTGTTGATTGTAAGAATCACTGCCTTGATCTACATAGTTAACGCGATTCTTTAACATGTAGTAGTTGATACGTGCCAATTTGTGTACCGTAGCCACAGAAGTCGCTTTAGGTGCCCCGTGGCGCGCTTTGATACGTCGATAAAAGCACCAAAAACACTCTGGCTTACGATATCAAAGATATCTTGCCGCTACGTAACGCGGTAGCCACTCAGTTTGTTGGTTTTTGGTCTGGCGACGCTTAACCTTACCGCCTGTAATGTCGTTTTGTGGACATAAACCCCCATAAAAGTGAAATGCTTCTCTGTACGCCAGTGGCTCTTATCAACACAATCTCCTTGATAATGGTCCGCGCCGGTGGCACATCAATACACATCTATTTGAGTCAAATCGCTCCCGCAATGCGATATAAATCGCTGGCAAATCAGAAATGAGCTTGATTTTTACGCGGCTTTTTTGTGAAGGAGTTGGGAGGCGTTGCTGATAGCTCTTCTTCCGTCTCTACTGGTTGGATCTAGGTGTACATTTTTCCACTTCTTTATCGATAGCCATAATTTCTGCCCATAGGTGTCATACAGTTCGGCAGCTTGCTGTAAACAAAAAGATGTTCATGACGATAGTTGCCCGTTAGTGCTTTTACAAAATCTTCGGGGCTACACTTGCAACGTGCATGACGGTATTGTAATAAGGTTGCGGCTCCGGTTTCACCAGCCAAGTTAGCCCGAATGATGCCCATACCCGTTTCACTGTAATATCACTTAGTACACGAGTCTGTACATTCGTGACTCAAGGCTTTTTGCATATTTGAATATGGCTAGATCGATACCGTATCATATCCCGATGGCGGGCTAACGCACTCACGGCACAGGCCCTTCTTCGGCTGGATGAAATGGTGGCGCAACAGACCGTATGTGTGCAATTGATACAACCATTGACAATTAGAGATATCTGTTTTTACGCCGAACACATTTTGAAGGTGGTGTGCGTTCACCAAGTAAACTTCAAAGCCACGCTTTTCTAGGATGTCATAAGGGATCCAATAGGTACCAGTTTGATTCCACCGGCACTGTTTCGATGCGGCAACTCTTCAGCAATCAATAAGTGGTGTAAATCAACTGCAGATGTACTAAAGCTTTTTATTTGTTGTTCATCACGTCCAATTTTCGGACATATAGTTCGATGCCCCGACATCTATTCCCGCAGCGTCTGGTTGTATCTGCTCTAAACTTGAAATCTATGGCCTTCTGTGTTTGATGTTTCTTGATGATCATCGTTTATATGCCTCTTGAGTGGTGAATTCGTTTAGACATGATTATCTTGCATTAAAGATAAGCTACTCAACAGGAATTACATACGGTACCATTCATAAAACCGTTGATAATCAGACCACTCTCAGAAACGGGTTCTTACACGCAATTCAAAGTCCGGTCTTAACTGTCTAAACGTAGAGGTATAATATGACATTCACGAGTGGAGTGGGCAAGCTTGTTTCTCGCTTTTTAGAACGGCGACAAGTGGGGGCTCTCAGAATGACACATGAGAAAATGTAAGTTAATAAATTCTCATTCCTAAGCACAGAGAAGTGCAGAAGGCGCAGAGTTCACTCGAGGAATTTCTCCCGGCGTTCTCCGTGCCTTCGCGGTTCAATAAGTTTTATCCGTCAATCAGAGTAGTTAACGGTGGGCAACCACGGTGCAAAAAAAACAGGGCGTGTCAATGATTGACACGCCCTGTTGCGTTCATAGCCCACAAGAAGGGTTACGGCCGCATAATCATCGGTAGGTAAATGTTGGTCATAGGTGGCTCAACTTCCGTCACTTGCGCAACAGTTGTCAAGGTCACGTCGGCCGTTTGCGTGTCATCTCCTTGCGAGGTCACAGTCACCACGACGCTATCCATCTCCCCATCGGTAGCCGTGACAGGCACAGTCACCACCACCTGCACCGTGGCACTTGCCCCAGCGGCCAGCGTCACGCTGGTTTCGCCGAGAACAGTCGCCCACACGGCCGTGCCTGCGCTCACGTCAAACGTGTCGCTGACATTGCCATTATTGGTAATGGTAATGGTGTGCGTCACTGTCGTGCCCACTTCGCCTGTGAGCGTGCCCGTGCCCACCACAGAGAGGGCGTAAACAGTTCCTGCTTGGGTGGTCAGGGTTGTATTGGCCGTTTGCGTGCCATCCCCTTGTGAGGTGGCCGTGGCCACAACATTGTCGCTGTCGCCATCGAGCGCGTCCACAGGCACATCCACCGCTACGGCGACTGTGCCACTCGCTCCAGCGGCCAGTGTGATGGTTGCTTGGCCGAGAACAGTGTTCCAACCACTCTTGCCAACTTCCACATCAAACGTGTCGCTGGCGTTGCCGTCGTTGGTAATCGTCACTGTGTGCGTCACCGTTGTACCCGGCAAGCCGATCAGCGTGCCTGTCCCCCGAAACAGAAACGGCATAAACGACACCCGCTTGGGTAATCAGGGTTGTAGCGGCCGTTTGCTTGCCATTCCCTTGCGAGGTGGCCGTCGCCACAACACTGTCGCTATCACCTGAGACTGCATCCACAGGCACATCTACGGTGACAGCCACTGTCCCACTCGCCCCAGCGGCCAGCGTGATAGTTGCTTGCCCCAGAACGGTGTTCCAACCGCTCTTGCCCAGTTCCACATCAAATGTGTCACTGATGTTGCCCTCATTGGTAATCGTCACGGTGTGGGTCACAGTTGTGCGGGCAAACCACCCAATGGGCCTGTCCCCGCCACAGAGACGGCGTAGAACACGCCCGCTTCTGTGGTAAGGGTTACGTCGGCCGTTTGCGTATCATCCCCTTGCGAGATGACCCCAATGACCACACTATCATTATCGCCAAAGAGAGCATCGGCAGGAATATCTACAGTCACAACCACACTGCCCGTCGCCCCCGCCGCCAAGCCAATGGACGCTTGACCGAGTTGGGTATTCCAACCCGCCTTGCCCAGTTCCACGACAAACTTGTCGGGGGTGTTGCCTTCGTTGGTAATCGTCACGGTGTGGGTCACAGTCGCGCTGGGTAAGCCTACCAACAAACCCGTGCCCGAGGCGGACACGCCGTAGACTGCTTCGGCCGAACTTGTCAGGGTTACGGTGTCGAAGTTGTTGGGTTCGCCTTGGACGGTGGCGGTGAGAACGGCCGTGTCCATGTCACCAGCCAGCGCATCCGCAGGCACCGTGATGGCCACCGCAAAAGTTGTCGTCTCGCCCGCCCCTAAATCAGCGACCGAAGCGGGATAACTGTTGCCCCACCCACTGGTTAAGTTGAGGTTTAGCGTGCCTGTCGTCTCGCCTGTGTTGGTGATGGCAATGGTGTAAGTCAACACCGCATTGGGCAAGCCAGATTGGGCTTGGGTCAGCACCTAATTCGACATTGGCCACGACATAGTCAGGCGAGTTTGGCTCTGCCACAACAGGTGTGCCCATTAAGAATTGCGCCGCATCAACGGTCACAGCGAGGTTTTGCCCACCAGCCGTCACCCCGCAGGGTTTCCCAGCACAAGCCATCTTCACAGGTGGTGTCGGGGGCGGTTCCCGCTAAGGACATGTGGAAAAGGCCGCCTTCGGGGAGGGTTGCGGCGCAAGCGGCCGTGTTGTCCACGGGCACACTCGCGGTCCAATCGCCCGCCGCGTTGACCACAAAGAGGTCGTAGTAATCCGAACACATTTCATCAGCATAGGGGGCTACGCCTTTGCCGAAGGGCACGTTGGCCAAGCCTCGGCCGTGGCTGACGATAATACCCGTGCCTGTGCCACCTGCACTGGTCAGGCTGGCACCGCCAAGGGTCGCTTCGCCCCACGCCACCACAGGTGCGCCAAGCCGGTAAGCCCAGCTATCCGCATCTACGCCCGTGGGTTGGGTGGTGTAACTGCCCCACCAATTGTGGCGGGCGTTGCTGTTGCCTCCACCGGGCAGGTTGGCCGTGGCAAAGTTGGTAATGTGGTTGGCATAAGCTGTCAGGCTTGTGTCACTGGTTATCTGGAAGATATTGCCCGTGCTAATGTCATTGCCGCGCACCAGCAGGTTGCTCCCTGTCACAGAGGCGTGAAAGGCGTAGGAAACGCCGCTCACCTGTGTCACTGGGTTGGCAATGGTTGAATC
The DNA here is from genome assembly GCA_016711405.1 of Candidatus Hadersleviella danica. Lineage (GTDB taxonomy): Bacteria > Chloroflexota > Anaerolineae > Promineifilales > Promineifilaceae > Hadersleviella > Hadersleviella danica. The sequence goes on from JADJSZ010000010.1 coordinate 4,246, forward strand.
TTGGACGGTAACAGATGCGCCATTGCGCGCAATGACAGCGTAGCCATCGTTGCCCCCCGTGGTGAAGGGGTCTGTGCCGTTGTTGGTGATGGTGCTGTTTTGCACCAGAGCGGCCGCATTTGCCCCGCGCACCGAAACCCCACGGTTGAGGTTGTTGGTCAGGGTCACGCCGTCGGCGGTGATGGCTTGCATGGTTCCCACGGCCGTGCTGAAATCGCCCAAATAGAGGGCGGCGCTGTTCGCGCTAATGTTGCCCGTCTCTTGGATATTTACCCGTATAGTCGCCCGTAAAGGCGGACATCGTGACCCCATCAGCCGCAAAGGTGGTGGGGAAGTGGTTGGTGTTGTCGAGCGTGTTGACAACGGCAATGCCTTGCATCACGCCGCTAATCGCTCCCCCATTCAGACTGGTCGCGGCCGTGGTATTCACGGCGTGGAGCAGGTAGCCATAAAACGCACCCGCCACATCGTTGCCTTGTATCGTCGGTGCAGTCGCCCCCGTCAGGCCGTTTAAGAAGATGCCAATGGTTTGTTGCGCACCCACTTGGGTGGAGAGGTCAATGGCGTTGTCGGCAAGGGTGAAGGGGTTGCTGTTGCCTTGCACTTGCAAGCCAAGGACATCTGTTTCAATGAGGTTGTTCTCAATCATGGCGGCATCGTAGTCGCCCAGTGCCACACCGATTGCCCCCGTGAGGTTGAAGCCATCGAGGGTGACATTGTCGGAGGCAATGGTCACGGCCGTGCCCGACCCACCCGCAATGATTGTTTCGGTGATACGGGTGGCGTTGCCGGCCGTGCCCGCATTGGCTCCAGCCAGTATCACGCCTTTGCCCACTGTCACGTTTTCCGTGTAGGTTTGGGCACTGGGCATAATGGTGTGCCCTGCCAGCGTGTTCCCCGCATCAATGGCAGATTGAATCGTGCAGAAGGATTCGCCACTGTTGACATTGTTCACTGTGGGCAAGCTAACAGTTCCCACTTGCCGCGCATTCACGGTGTTGGTGCCGAAGGTGTTGCCATTGACAACGCCGCAAGCGACAGTGCCGTTGTCACGGCCGAAATAGTCATCGCCTGTGCTGTTTTGGGTTCCTAAAAAGCCTTGTTGCTCCTGAATCCCCACATCACAGTTATCTACATCATTGCCTGTCACGATATAGTTAATACCGCTAATGGAGATGCAGAAGCCTGTGCTTGTATCGGGGTCGGGGGTGGTATTCACCGCATATTGGCGGAAACCACTGACGGTGTTGTTTTGCAAAATAACACCCGCCGTATCGCCTGAGGTGTTGATGTTCCCCACGGCAATACCCGCTAAGTCCCGATTGTCGGCCGCCCCGCCCAAACCGAGCGGCACGCCCGGATTGGCATGGGTGACGGTGTTGCTGATAATCAGAAGGCTTCCCAGACCAGTGGGACTGCCGCTGGCTTGTGCTCCTTTGATTTCGATGCCAAAACGGCCGTGAACGGAAACTGTATTGCCGCTAATTTCATTGGCATAGGTTCCCGAATGAACCAAATTCAAGATGCCAATCCCAGAGTCCACAACTTGGTTGGCAACATTGTTACCCCACTGTGTTCCCCGTAATGCGCACCCCATCGAGCAAACCAATGTTAAGGTCTATGCCCGCAATGCGATTGTTGAGGAATGTGCCATCTTCAACAATGATGTTTTCTTTGTCATGGCTTTGCATGAAGAGGCCACGGCCGATGGAAGTATTGCCATTGTTGTTGTTGGCGGTGACACGGGTTAGGCGAATGTTTTGGGCGGGCGAAGAGCCAGAGAAATAAACACCCCCCTCGTGGTTGTCACTGCTGTTGACATCTTCAATGATGATATTTTCGGTAATGGCAGGCAAATTGGCGTTACGCAAAATCCCCACCCGATATTCGGTAATGGATAAGTCAGAAATGTGGACATTGTCTACATCGCTGGCAAGGCTAATCCCCACGCCACCTGTTGCGCTTTTGTCGTTGCCATCCAAAATGGTGACACCGATGCCCGCCCCACGCAGGGTAAGGGCTTTGTTGATGATGACTTGTTCGTTAAAGGTACCGGGGTCAGCTTCCAACACGTCGTTGGGGTCGGCCGCGTTCACGGCCAACTGAATGGTCGGATAGCTCGTCCCTTGAGTGATATTGTGAACCACCAGCAATGGCTCGAAATTAAAGGTATCTGTTACGCCGTTGATGGTGATGCTGAAATTATCAACATTGCCATCAAAGACAAGCCAGCCGCTCCCCGCCTTGAATAACATTTGGGGAATCAGGGGGTGAATGGCAATGTTGGGATAATTGGCCACGATGGTTGCCCATGTGCAAGGAGTAGCCATCGGGCAAGCGTTGTCTACGGTGGAGGTGGCATTGTTACTAGCCCACCACAGCCCTGCGCCGCCGTTGATGGCATCCCATGTTTGCCAGCTACCCGTAGCCGGGGAGCCATTTAGATAGGGTTCGTAGACGAGCCTTCCTTGCCAAGCGGTAATCCCATCGGTTATGTCTTGGTCGTAGGCGAATTGGAGGGAGGGGGTTTGTGACACATCCCCTGTGGTGCGGTAGGTGCTATACGAGAGGGCGGTGATGTTGTTGAGGAGGGTTCCCGTATAGTAGGAGCCAGTTTGGATGGTCATGCCTGTGGCGGCATCGGCCACGGTGAGTTGGGCACTGCCCGAACCAGCAAGCGGAGTGCCGGGGCCAATGGCCATTTGGCCTGTGCCTGCGGCTCCTGAATCAAAGGCGAAAAACCACCCCTGCAAATTGTCGGGGGTGATGGTGTAGGCGGCGGCCTCGGCCGTGCGCCATGCGAGCAAACTGGCTAACAGCAAAGCGGAACACGCCAAACTGACCAGAATGGTTAATTTTGATTTTGTCATATTCTTAATCCTAATGGGTATCCCTTGCGCCATTGGTTATAAAAACCAAGTGCGCCCCGTTGAGCAAAGCCAAATAATAGCTTGGCAAAGCTCGATTTCTCACAAAATATGATTCAATTGAATCATATTTTTGTCGAGGAAAGGTTTAAGTTCCACACAGGCAGGGTGTGGCAAATCCTCCGCGTTATGAACATAACGCTTGGAAGTTAGGTAGCCGAACCTTCCCGTTCAACAAGTTAGCAAATAAATGTGAGTGTAGACCCTCTTAAACAGCTCCAAACCGTTGGCTGAGGTAAGGGTATAAGCGATATTTTTAGATAAATTGGGGGATAATCACCTCCTTGTGAAAATCAGTCATTAGGATGACAAAGCTTTGGGTTATCGCAACGGCGTTGCGCTTTTATCATTCATTCCTTCACATCCCATGCGAACATCATACAGATGATAAAGGGTTCTGTAAAGCACTCGATGTCATTTATATTTACAACAAAAGGGTGTAGAAAGTCACCCTTTTGTGCATTTGGGCAACAAGTTCGCCGTGCCTATATTTTGCCTGACCTCTGGAAAATCGCCTGATTTTCGACCGATTCAAACCCAAAAATTGGGCCATAAGCAAAGTTTGGTTTATATATCCATTTGTACCATCTATAGGCCGATGGTCATAAAGCAAACAAGGACGTTGCCTCTTTTTTTTAGACACGAATGACACGAATTTCACGAATGAGATTCGAGGCAATTCGTGTAATTCGTGAAATTCGTGTCCACATTTTCTACCTCTTTCAACTAAGATGAAAGACACCCATTTTTAAGGCAAAGACGCAAAAGGGTAGATTGGGTAAAATGGGCAGGTTCACTCATCCACCAATCACCATTTCTCCTGTCTTTTCTCTCTTCTCCCCAGAACAACCTATGAACAACATCTCCCCTCCCTCCACCAACCACGTTGCCTCGGCCGCGCCCAGCTACCCCAACCCCCTCTGGATTTTGGGTGCAGTCTTGCTCGGCTTTGCCCTGCCCGTCTGCGCCTGTGCCATTTTCTTCTTCGGCTCCCTCTCTTCCTTCGGCTCCTTGGGCGAAGAGCTGACCATGACCGATACCGCCACTGGCCCTGCCATTGCCATTGTGCGTGTCGAAGGCGCGATTACCCACACCGACGATGAAGAGTACATCACAGGGGCGGGAAGCGGCCGGGTGATGGCCGATTTGCGGGCGGCCGAGGCTGACCCCGACGTGCAAGCGATTATCTTGCGCGTGGATAGCCCCGGTGGCACCGTCACTGGCTCTGCCCAAATCTACGAAGTCATTGTCAACGAAATCACCAAACCTGTGGTGGTTAGCATGGCGGGCACGGCCGCTTCGGGCGGCTATTACGTCAGCGCCCCCGCCGACTACATCTTTGCCCGCGCCGATACATTAACAGGCAGTTTGGGCGTGGTACTGACCCTCATCAATGCCAAAGAGCTGATTGACACCTACGGCATTGACGTGGTGACGATTACCAGCGGGGAAAACAAGAGCATTGGTAGCCCGTGGGAAACATTAACCGAGGAACAACGCCTTATCTTCGAGGCGTACATTGATGAAAGTTATGAGGAATTTGTGCGAATTATTGCCGACGGCCGTGGTTTGTCCGAAGATACCGTTCGCCAACTGGCCGACGGCCGTATCTATTCGGGCAACCAAGCCGTTGCCAATGGGTTGGTAGATGAGTTGGGCGATTTGCCCCAAGCGATAGACAAAGCGGCCGATTTAGGCGGCATCACTGGCGAACCGCGCCTCATCGAATACGAACACATCCCCGACTTTACCTCTCTGTTGCTGGGCATGAACGGCCGTTTGGAAACCACCCCCAACGAAGAACTGCTCAACAGCGTCTACGACCTCCTCGCCCCCCGCGTCGAATACCGCTATATGGGGAGATAATGGTGAATGGTGAATTGGGAATGGTTAATTGTTAATGCCTCATTCCGCATTCCCCATTCAAAATTCCCAATTCATAATTCACAATTCACAATTCCCCTATGAAACGCCTCCTCCTCCCCCTCTCCCTCCTCCTTCTCACGCTCCTCGTTGGGCGGCAACCAGCCCCCACGGCCGCGCAAGGGCGAACAGGGCTGGTGTTGGCACATTATTACGCATGGTTTTCCCCCAGCTCCTTTGGGGCGGGCAAAACACCGTTCAATCCCCCCAGCCCCTACTTCTCCACCGATACAGGGGTCATCCAACGCCATGTCAGCGAGGCGCAAGGCGCAGGCATAGATGGCTTTGTCCAAGCATGGTACGGCCCTGATGCCAGCCAACAAACGGAACCCAATTTTGCGGCGTTGCTCAACATTGCCAGCGGGAGTGGGTTTAAGGCGGCCGTCAACTTCGAGCCTATCAGCGCCTTCATGCCCAACAACGACGTGCGCGGCAACGCCTTGGCCACCCTTTTGGCCACCCACGCCAATCATCCCGCCTATCTGCGCATGGATGGCAAGCCTGTCATCTTCTTTTGGGCCACTTGGGCACTCACCTTGGGCGATTGGGAGTACATCCGCAACATTGCCGACCCCAACCGTAACAGCATTTGGATTGCCGAAGGAGGCAACACCCAATACTTGGGCGTGTTCGACGGCATGTACCTCTACAACATCGCGTGGTCGGCCGACCCTGCGGGCATCAACATTAGCCGGGGTGGGCAAACCCGCGCCGCCACCGAAACCTACGGGGCGTACAAGTATTGGGTCGGCACGGCCATGCCGGGCTTTGATGATTCCTTGCTCGGCCGTGGCACCAACAGCATCATCCGCAACCGTTCCGAGGGAGCCTACTACCGCAACAGTTTCAGCGGAGCCGCCCAATCTGGCCCCGACCTCATTGTCATCACCAGCTACAACGAGTGGCCCGAAGGGAGCAACATTGAGCCAAGCAATGAGTTTGGCACATTTTACATGGATTTAACCCGCGAGTTGATTGCGACTTATAAAGCGGGAGGCATCCCTGCGGCCGCGCCTTTGCCCACCGCTCCCAGCCAAAGCGGGGGGAGTGGCACGGCCGTGCCCACACTCCCCCCCGGAACCCCTCTACCCACCAACACCCCCGCCCCCACCAGCACGCCCATCCCCCCGCCCACGCCATGGCCCGACGGCCGTATTGTTCACCTTATCGCTTCGGGCGAAACGCTGATTAGTGTGGCCGTCCGCTACGACTTAACCCTAGACCAGCTATACGAATGGAATGACCTCAACTCTGCTTCGTTGCTCTCGATTGGCCAAGAAATCATCATCGGCTACGACGCGGGCATTGTCTCCGCCACTGTTCAAGCACAGGCACAACTCACCCCCACCCCCACCACCACCCCTTCGGTGCTAGATGGCTACCCCGGAGCGACCATTCGCGAAGCAGATGGGGCGATTGTCTATGAAATCAAGCCGGGCAATACCGCTATCGAGGTCGCTGTTCTTTATAACCTGACCTTGGAAGAGCTTTATACGCTGAACGGACTCACAGGGGAAAGCGTGTTAAGCGTGGGTCAGTTGGTTGTGGTGGGCTATGTGCCCCTCCCCGACGAAGTCGGCGGCTCCGCCGATTTGCCCGTCCCCCTGCCCACCAATACCCCCTTGCCGCCCCCTTCGCCCACACCGACCTTCACCCCCATTCCGCCGACGGAAACGCCCGTGCCCACGGCCGTTTCCAGCTTCCCCACGGCCGTGCCACCCACCGCCACGGCCGTTCCCCGAGCCGTCGCCTCCTCGGCCGATGCCTCCCCCACCACCGATTTGTTCCTCATGTTCCTCGGCGCTGTCGTCCTGCTCTTGGCTGGTTTAGGGGGGCTGTTCCTTTATCTGGGCAGGCGATAGAAGGAGTTACTGGTTACTCGTTATTGGTTATTGATTCATCACACCAACACCCAATAACGAATAACCAGTAACCAATAACTCCCTACCCCCGCACAACCTGTCTGCTTAGGGCGATGAGTTCGGCCGTGGGTTCCTCGCCCAGCCGCGCCAAACAACCACGGGCGATGGCCGCCCGCACATCTTCGCCCGTGGCTATCTCGGCCAGCAACGGCCGTAACTGGCCCACATCGCGCCGCCCCTGCCGCCATTGTTGCAAAAAATATCGTTCGTCCCCCACCATCCGCGCCAGCGCAAGGGCGAGTTCGGCACGCAAGGTTGGCTCGGCCGTGCTATCCAACACCCGCCAAATCGGCTCCAACGCGGCCGTGGCTTGCAACCGCCCCAACGCCGAAGCATAAGCTCCCTGCAAATGGGGGTTTGTCTCCTGCTCCAGCCGCTCCAACAAAGCAGGGATGCTTTCCACATCTCCCAACAGGCCAAGGGCACGGCCGCTATTGGCCGCCAACATGCGCGATGAAGCGGTTGCCAGCGTTTGGCGCAAGGCGGGCACGGCCGCAGGGTCGCCCATCTTCCCCAACGCACGCGCGGCGGCAATGCTCAGTTCCGTCTCCCCCGTCGCCATTACTTCCAACAAAGCACGGGTTAGTTCGGGTTCGGCGGGCAGGCGGGCAATGGCGTGGATGGCTTCGTAGCGCACATTAAAAGCGGGGTCGCCCAAGGCGGCGATAAGTTCTTGGCTGGTCAGCAAGTTGTGCGCCTCGCCCAACCGCTCCGTGGCGTGCATCATGGCCAGTTCATCCCCCGCCCAATTAAATTGGATGAGAAAGCGCAGGGCTTTAACAGGGTTGCCGTGCATAAACAGATTGGCCAATTGCCAAAAAGTGGTTGCTTCGCGTACCTGCAAGCGGCGGCTCACGGCCGCGCCCGCGCCCAACAAGAGCAAGCTCAGACCAAAGAGCAAACTATAAGGGGAAGCCATCCCTGCATTTTCGGCCCACTGCAAAAACCGCCCCCCAAGAGCGGCCCCAAGCCGCTGACAATGCCAAACCACGCATAATACAGCCCCATGTAGGCCGCTTTGTTGTCCTCAGGAATGGCATTGACGTAGAGATAGCGGGTCCAACTAATTTGCCACGCCAGATTGGCCACCCCCAACAAAAAGCTGGCCACCATTGCCAAGGGCGCACTGGCTGGGCTATGGGCGGGCAAAAGGAGCCAATTGATGGGTGGCAGGAGCAACAGCACCAAACTGGCTTGCATGACGGGCTTACTGCCGTAGCGGTCGGCCGTCCAGCCCCACAAATAAGAAGTCAGCAAGGCCCCCAAATGCGTGCCGATGCTGAGAAGCACCACCACGCCATCGGTCAGGCCGATTTCGCGCTTCATAAACAAGGGAATGAAGGAGTTGGAGGCCGAACTGGCAAAGGTGGTTAGCCCCAAGATGAGCAGGAAGCGGCGATAGTTCACATCGCGGAAGGCCGAGCCGATACCGCGCAGATATTCCCGCCCTGTGTCGTGCCGCTCGGCCGCTTGCTCGGGCGGCACACGGGAAAACACCGCCACCGAGATAAGCCCGATGACCAACCCAACACTCATCAACTGCATGAACCGCCCCAAGCCCGTGCCATTTTCGATGACATAGCCCGCCACCGCCACGACAATGATGCTAGAGACTGTGGTGGTCATGCTGTTGAGCGCACTGTATTGGCCGCGAATGGCGTTGGGGATGATTTCTTTTTTCCACTGGAAGCCCCCCGTTTCGGCAATAGAGCGGCACAGGGCAAAAGTGAAGATGATGCCGCTAACCCACCAAAAGGCTCTTTCGGCTCCGTACCGCTCTAAAATGGCAGGGGTGAAAAGAATGAGAGCAAAGACGAATTTGCGGATGCCCCAAAAGGTGACGTAGATGCGTTTGTGGCCAAAACGGCCGACCAAAGGCGCAACCAGCGGGGCAACGAGGCCACAAAAGGGGATGAGGGAGAGCAGAAAGCCAATTTGCTGGGTTCCCAGTTGTAGCTCGTCGAGGAAGAGGATGAAGACGGAGCCGCCAAAAGTGAGCATGACGAAGGACATGCTTAGGGTTTCGGCCGTGAGGAGCCACGGCAAGGCGCGGCGTTTTTCAGCGTCAGTCATACGCTTCCCATTGTTAAAAATCGGTCTATCGGTTTATTCGTGTACTGGTGTATTTGTGTAGTGGTGTATTGGTGTATTACACTAAACCAATAGACCAATACACCAATACGAATACACAAATACACCCTTTTCTGCCTCAGCGTTCGATGACAATTTCGACGAAGCTGGTTTGATAGGGGTAAACCCACACCTCTTGGCTGAACTTGGTCGTGCCGTCGCGCACTGTCACTTCGTAATACCCCGCGTAAATATCATCCATGACAAAGTTTTCCTGCCACCGCTCATCCCCCTTAATGGTTGTGCCGACATAGCTGGTGGTGGAAGTGGGTGGGGCAATGCCCCCGTCGAGGCGGCGGATGCTGATGGGGGCGTTTTCGGCCAAGGTGCCATCGGGGAAAATAACCCGCCCCGCGATGGTGCCACGGTCGGGGAAGGGGTAGAGCCACAGCAAGGGGTTGCGCGTGTTTTCATAGCTGTTGGCTCCCACGCGCACCTCAAAGTGCATGTGCGGCCCATCGGCCACCCCCGTGGCCCCCGAAATGCCAATCACCGCTTGGGCGGCCACGACTTGCCCCGGCCGTACATAGACTTCGTTGAGGTGGGCGTACAGGGTGTAGATGGGTTGCTCTTGCCACAACATGTCGTGCTGAATGACAATCACGTTCCCGTAAAAGTTCAGTTCGGGGCCAACGATCTCCACATCATCTGCCCCTGCAAACACAACAGTGCCGCCCACCACGCTCAGAATGGGGGTGTTGTAGGGGACATCAAATTCAACGCCGTGATGCGGCCGTAAAGTTCCCCCGCGAGTACTGCCATACGGATAATGTTTGTTCGTCCAGACAATGCCCCCTTCTTCGACAGGGCGGCGGAACCAGTAATGTTCATCGGCCGAGGTTTGGGGCAGGGGGGGGGGTGAAGGTGGGTGGTGGGGTGGCGGTGGGGCCAGCGGCCGTTGGTGCGGGTGGCACGGTGGCGATGCTGGTCGGGGTGGGTGGCGGCGCATCACTTTTGGCGGAGATGATGGGCGCGGGCAAGCCACCCGCTGGGGGTGGGTAGGCCGAGGCCAAGGCGGCCGTGGGGGCAGGGTAAGCTCGCCCCGCTTTCGCCCACGACTTCATACACCGAAATGTTGGGCAAGGGTTGGGTGGGGGCTGGGCTGGGGGAGAGGATGGGCGCAATGGTGGCGGCAGGTATGGCGGCGGCCACCACAGGCGGGAGTTCGGCCGTTTGCCCCTCACACGCCACCAACAACACCCCGCTCATCATCAATCCCACAATCCCTAGCCAAACAAAAATCTGTCGCATATAGTAGTCTCTCAGTCTTTCAGTCTTTCAGTCAAGGACGAATTACGAAGTACGAAGTACGAAATTACTCGAGGACAATCGTAATTCGTACTTCGTAATTCGTACTTTTCAACGCCCCATAACTATTTCGGGGGAGAAGGGGCCGAGGCGGCCGGTGGCGGTAATGGCGGCAATGCTCACCGCATAAGGTTGGCTGGTGTCTATGCCCGAAAGAGCCACATTGCCCGCTTCGCTGGCACTGACAAAGCGAAAGGTGGGGTAGATGGGCAACTCCAACGGCCGAAACGAAATGGCATAGCTGGCCGCAATGGGGCTGACTTCCCATGTCAGCAACAGGGTGTCCGTGCCCGCCATCGGTGTGATAAGGGGTGGTTGCGGCCGTGGCGGCCCCCCCGCCATGTTGGCCACCACCGCCACATTCACCTTCGTCACCTGCATCAAATAGTCGTAATCAATCTCGCTCCACCTATCCGTGGTCGAGTTAATATAACTGGGGTCTTCGTAAGATTGGGTCAGGCGCACGGCCGGCATTCCCGCAAAAATAAATTCGCGGTGGTCGCCCCAACGCTCCTCGCGATCCATGGCATTTTCGACATTGACGGGGAAGGCGGGCACATACAAGCCGCCGATGTAGTCGTAATAACGGCCGAGTTCGCCCGAGGGAGATTGGGTTAAATCGGGCGCAAACAAGCGTATCGCTTGGGGGATGCCAATGTTGCCGCCCACCGTGTCGTAATTAATCGCCGCAATAACGTTGACATTGTTCAGAATGGCATTCTGCACAAAGTTTTTGGCCCCAAATGTGCCTTGTTCTTCAGACGATAAGGCGACAAAGATGATGGTTTGGTTCCACGGCCGCGCACTGAGCAACCGCGCCGTCTCAATGAGCAAGGCCACGCCCGAACCATTGTCATTGGCGCCGGGGGCGCGGCTCGTGCCATCGGCCGCGTTGGCGGGGCGGGTGTCGTAATGCGCCATAATGACAATGACATCCTCCGGAGTGGTGGTGCCGGGCAAGGTGGCAATGATGTTTTGCTGGGGCGCACTGAATTCCCCCACCGTCAGGGGAAAATCCTCGTAACGGACTTGCATACGGCCGTTGCTCGATTGCCCCACCCGCACCAATTCGTTGTAAATCCACAACCGCGCCGCCCCAATACCCCAATCGGTGCGCTGGGTATCGCTAAATGAGTTGCGCGTGCCAAAGCTATCGAGCGTCTGCACGTAGGCCATCAGTTGCTGGCGCGAGACGGCATTGACCAATGTTTCAATGTCGGGGTCTATGTTGGGGACAATATCGCTGACGGGGTCGGTGATAATTTCGGCCGAGCCAAGGGGAAGCGCTTGGTTGAGCGGCGGAGCCGTGGGAATGGGTGTGGGAATAATCACCGCCGGGGGGTTGAGCAAAGCACAGCCCAACATGGCGAATAAAGCGGTTCCTAATCCAAAAATGCGGCGAAGGGTCGAGTAAGTGGGCATTAGGGGGCAGGGGTTGGGTGGTGGATTGGTGGAGTAGTGTATTGGTTTATTGGTGTAGTGATATATACCAATACACCAATACACAAATATACCTTTTATACCTTTCTGGCTATGAGCCACAAAAAACCCTAAAGGCCAAGCTGACCTTTAGGGCTATCATGTATACCAAAAAAGCGGCAAATCGCTCTCAATCTCCCAAACTCTTAATCTCCATTCTAGGACTGTCCTTTCGTTGATATGGCAGGCATCATCGAAGAGAGCATTTCAATAGGGATGGGGAAGATGGTGGTGGTGTTTTGCTCCACGCCAATCTCGGTCAGGGTTTGCAGGTAGCGCAGGGTCATGGCACCGGGTTCTTTCCCAATAATGCCAGCCGCTTCGGCCAATTTCACCGAAGCCTCCAACTCACCTTCGGCATGGATGATTTTGGCGCGACGTTCCCGCTCGGCCTCTGCTTCCCGCGCCATTGCGCGAATCATCTGCGGGTTTAGCTCCACGTCTTTAACCTCGACAATTGTCACCTTAACTCCCCACGGCTCGGTGGCATCGTCCAGAATTTTTTGCAGGGTGCTGTTGATGCCTTCGCGGTCGGCCAGCAATTGGTCGAGGGAGGATTGGCCGATGACGTTCCGCAAACTCGTTTGCGACATTTGGGAGGTGGCGCGGCGGAAGTTTTCCACGCTGATAATGGCCAAGGTGGGGTCTACGACGTTGAAATAGACGACGGCGTTGACGCGCACGGTAACGTTGTCGCGGCTGATGGCTTCTTGGGTGGGGACATCGAGTGTCACCGTCCGCAAATCCACTTTGACCATGCGGTCAATAATGGGCCAGATGAGGCGTAAGCCCGCGCCTTTGGGTGCGCCCAGCACACGGCCGAGCCGAAACACGACCCCCCGCTCATATTCCTGCACAACCCGCACCGAAAGGGCGACAATAACCACTGCCGCTAAAAGCACAAAATAAACAAAAGGCAGAATACCAGACAAAAATCCGTCCATTTGTCACTCCTTGTTGAAAGCGATTCAATCTGATGGTGGATTGGTGGATTGGTCTATTCGTGTATTGGTGTATGGGTTTATTTTTAATGGACCGATACACCTAGAGACTATGACACCAACTGCTGACCATGTGCCTAGTGTAGCATAAACCCTCAGTAGCGGGAATGTAGGGACAATAGGGTATAGCAGTGGATTGGTGGATGGGTGGATTAAATAGACGAATACACCCGTACACCCATACACAGAATTTACGGCCGTACCCCAATCTCATACACATACACCCCCGCCTCGGAGCCAACATAGAGGAGGTTGTCGCGGATGCCGATGATGCGGCCAGAAACGCCTGTTTCCCCCACCAGCAACGGGTTCAGCGGGTCAGCCACATCGTGAGGGGTCAAGGCGCATATAGCCAATCAACACATCACCCCTAACCAAAGCACGCCGCACATAGTTCCAGCCTATTTTGAGATAGCTACTTCCTCTAAACCAATGTGCATCAACGAATCGCCTCTTTCCCGTGTGCACAACTTCCGTGCCTTGACTAACCAAATACAAGGTAGCTAAAGCAAGAACAAAGCCTAAACGGGTCAAAACATCCGCCGAACGATTCAGAGAAGATTCCAGTTGAAAGCCGTTCGATTTATCATCCAGAAAGCCCTCTTCAATATCAAAGCGCAACCTATAGGCATCAAACGTGGTGACATGGGTTGGTGCATTACTGAGAATGACCCATTTTTCGTTAACCCCTTGCGGATGTCCCAAGGCTAAATGAACAGGTCCATATTTCTTGCTCGTCACATAGGTATTGTGCCAGAACAGAGCATGTCCTTTCTGAACCCCCACATGACCAAGACGGATGGGGCGCTGACCGCGACGGTAGATGGTCAAACTGCTTTTGGCACGTCCAGTCCAGATTGTCCAAGTATTTCATTGAACTGGTGTCGGCAAAGCCTCGATCGGCTAGAAAAACAATGTTCGCTTGAGAGGGTAACAACAAATGCGCCGCTTCAATCAAGGGCACATAAGTCTCAAAGGCGACCGAACTGCTTCCATGTTCAATGACCTTCCAAGTTAGGGGCACAGAACGCCCCCGATAAATGATGCTGATTCGAATGAGGCAATACTTGCCCCAGAGCATGGAGGTATCTAAGGCCAAGTAAAGCGTGTGGTTGTTCCATTCCACTAAAGCGCTTTGAATGATGGCTCCATAGAGATTGTTAACTTCAATGCGCTCATTTTTCAGCCACCGCTGAAACCGACGAACGGTGCTTTGGGCGTACACTTCTGTGTTGACATAAACCAGCCATGTCGTGGGACTGATTTGCCCTGTGAAGATGAGGCCAACCACCATCCATGCCAGTGCCTTGAAGTGGCGTTTGTCTTTCCAGACATCATATTGACCGAACAATTGGGTCAGAGTATCGTAGAGTCTAGAGGTGCTTTCCATGAGTTACCTTCCTTGAAAGTGTTTGTGGTGAATTGCTTTTAGGGAAGATAACCTGTTTTTTGAACTTGGAAAGCACCTCTTAAAAAGTTTTGTCAGTCAATCAGCTTTACACCTTTAAGTTTCGCACCTTCTAGGTGTTTAAATGGTACTCGTCATATTCAATACAATGGTAGAACCGATACTTTTTCCACTGCCAGAGGCAGTGGTTTCAGGGGTTCAATGAAATACTTGGACAATCTGCACTGGACATGCCAAAAGCAGGTTTGATCATCTACCGTCGGTCAGCGCCCCATCCGTCTTGGTCATGTGGGGGGTTCAGAAAGGACATGCTCTGTTCTGGCACAATACCTACGTGACGAGCAAGAAATATGGACCTGTTCATTTAGCCTTGGGACATCCGCAAGGGGTTAACGAAAAATGGGTCATTCTCAGTAATGCACCAACCCATGTCACTACGTTTGATGCCTATAGGTTGCGCTTTGATATTGAAGAGGGCTTTCTGGATGATAAATCGAACGGCTTTCAACTGGAATCTTCTCTGAATCGTTCGGCGGATGTTTTGACCCGTTTAGGCCTTGTTCTTGCTTTAGCTACCTTGTATTTGGTTAGTCAAGGCACGGAAGTTGTGCACACGGGAAAGAGGCGATTCGTTGATGCACATTGGTTTAGAGGAAGTAGCTATCTCAAAATTCACAATTTCCCCCCTCACTTCCGCCGCCGCCGCCGCGCTTCCCCCTCCTCCTTCGGCAGACGGCGGGGCGGGAGCGGAGGCAGAGCAGGCAACTCCGTTTGCGAGACAAAGCCAGCCATGATGAGGCGGCGCATTTCCGCATCAATGGCGGGGTCGGTGGCAATGCCTTGATAGGTGGCCAAACACTCCTCCACCATCGCCGTCGCCCGGCCGAGCAACGTTTGGTGCGGGGCGCTTTGCCACTTCTCGCGGTTCGAGCGGTCGTAGACGGCGCTGGGCAAATACAGCTCTTGCGGCCAATACTTCAGGGTGTGTTCGGCCGTAATCAGATGTTGTTCGGCCAGCAATTGCCGCGCCAACCCAATCGTTGGCAAATCCTCCAGCAGTTGAATTTCGCGCACTAACTGCAAGGCTTGACCACACACCTCATTGTCAAAAATCAGCTTGGGCAAGCTGAACACCAGCACAAAATCCAACATGCCCGGCCCCGAAACGGAGTTGACACTGCTCAGAGCGGCCAGCAACGCACTGCCAAAGGTTTCCGCGCCCGCTTGGGCATCCAACATTTGCTATCGCTGAGAGCCATGTACGCTTGGGTGGGCAGACCGAGGTGCTTGCCCACGGCCGCATAAGCCATGTCCAGCCGCAACGCCTCAATACCCAGCATGGGCGAGGTCGCCTCGCGCATGTGGAAGCTGGCGGGCGCACCACCGAACAACACGGGTGCGCCCGGCTTGATGATTTGGGCCATGGTGATGCCCGCCAGCACGTCGGCTGTGTGAAATACCGTCGCCCCCGTAATCGTCACGGGCGCAATCAAACCCATCAGCGTGACGGGCACGATTTCGATGGGAATGCCCGCTTCGACACAATCAATCATGTTTTGGCAAGAATCTTCGCTGTAGCGGAAGTTGCCTGTGGCCGTAATCGTAAAAATGGACATCGGCCGGGCGATTAAATCCGCCTTGTCAGCCCGAAACAGTTGCATCATCTCCGCCATGCGGGGCACGCCATGCTCGGTGAATGCGCCCGAGACAATCGGCTTTTTGGAGTTGACCAGCGACAAATAGAGCCGCCACGCATCCGACACTTGCGGTTCGATGTCGTCGTTGGTGGAAAAGGCGGTGGCTAAATAGGCGATGTGCTCAAGGCCGTCGGCGACGCGGATGTATTCGACGAAGTCGGCCGTGTTGGCCAGCCGCGTGTCCCCCGTGCGGTGGTCTAGCACTTTCAGACCGCTAGAGGCGGGCACAAAATGGACGTTATCGCCACCAATTTCGGCATGGGGGCGGCCGTCGCGGTCATACAATGTAAAGGAAGAGGGGGCTTGTTCGATGGCCCAACGGACGACATCGGGTGGGAAGAGGAGGCGTTCACCGCTGGCATCAGTCTGGAAGCCGTGGTCGAGGAGGCGTTGGCGCAGGTCACGGCCGCGCACTTCCACGCCGATTTCGGCCAGAATGTGCAGGGCTTCCTCGACAATGCGATTCATCATATCGGGACTGAGGATATTAAGGGTAGGGCGCATGGGATTGGTTCGTAGTAACGACTTCAGTCGTCAATTTTTTGGTCAGCAATCGGGCGATTGTAATAGGCGCGGCCGTCTGTTGCAACGAGGAGGGCTGTTGTGATACTGTAACTTCTAACTGACAACGAGCTTTCTCTAAAAGTCCCTCCGCGTTCTCCGCGCCCTCGGCGGTTATCCAAAACGGCTGAAGCCGTTACTACAATCTTACTCATTCACCCATTTACCTGAGGAGAAGAATATGAAAAAGTTTGTTTTGCCTTTCCTGTTGTTGTGTATGGCGTTGCTGGCCGTCGCTTGTGGTGGCGAAAGCATGGCCGATGACCTCTTGGGCGAAATCCAAGAGCGGGGAACCATTCGCGTCTCCACCGATGCCAACTACGAGCCTCAATCCTTTTTGGATGACAGCGGCAACTTCGTCGGCTTCGACATTGATGTCGCCACCGAGATAGCCAAACGGTTGGGGGTGGAAGTGGAATTCATCACCCCCGATTGGGATTTGATTACGGCGGGCAACTGGGGCGGCCAATGGGATATGAGCGTCGGCTCCATGACAGTCACCACAGGGCGGCAAGAAGTGCTTGATTTTGCCAACCCACCCTATTATTACACCCCCGCCCAGTTCGCCGCCTCGGCCGCGTCGGGCATCACCACCCTCGACCAACTCAACGACCAAGCCATTTGTGTGGGCCTCTCCACCACCTACGAAAGCTGGCTCAACGGCGATTTAGACGCACTCGGCCTGCCCGAGACGAGCTACTACGCCACCGCCCCTACAGGCATCAGCATTGTGCCCCTGCAAAGCGATAACGAATGTGCCCAACAAATTCAGGCGGGGCGCACCGAGTTTTCCGTTTTCCTCACCTCGCAAACGGTGGTGGATGCGGCCATCCGCGAAGGCGTGCCCGTGGTGAAAGTGGGGTCGCCTGTCTATTCGGAGAATTTGGCCGTGGCCTTCGATAAAAATGCACCCCTCAGCAACGTCACGCTCGTTGCCCGTGTCAACCAAATCATCACCGAAATGCACAACGATGGCACGCTCAGCGAACTATCCCTCAAATGGTTCGGCGAAGATTTAACGCAAGCACCGAATTAGTGTGTATGGTTACGAGTGCTAGTGGTGAGTAGAAATCGGCACTCAGCCACTAACCACTACCCACTCGCCACTCCTATGTCCGCAACCCCTCCTCCCAAAAGCCAAGCGCAACTCATTTTTGAGTTGCAACAGCGCAAAGCCCGCCGCTTTAATTTGTGGGTCAATGTCTCGTGGCTCATCTTGCTGGGCACACTCTTCTTCCTCTTTAGTGGGGTAGATTGGCGCATTGGTGGCCTGCATATCACCACCATTCAGCTCGATTTCGGCTTCATGCGCCAGCAATTCCCCTTTATTTTAGGGGGAGTGGGGCTAACCATTTTGCTGGCCGCGCTCTCTATTTCGCTGGCGATGGTGTTGGCGTTGCTGGGGGCACTCGGCCGTCTCTCGCGCTTCCCCCCCGCCTACGCGCTCGCCACCTTCTACATCTCCCTCATTCGGGGAACCCCCCTCCTCCTCCAAATCATCTTTTTCTTTCTCGCCCTGCCCCAACTGGGCATTCGGCTGACGGGTTTGGCGGCCGGTGTGCTCGCTTTGGGGCTGAATTACGGAGCCTACATGACCGAAATCATGCGGGCGGGCATTCAATCGGTGGGGATTGGCCAGCGCGAAGCGGCCTTGGCCATTGGCATGACCCAGCCCCAAATTATGCGGCGCATCGTCTTGCCCCAAGCGTTGCGCCTCGTCGTGCCACCCATTGGCAATGAGTTCATCGCCATGCTCAAGGATACCTCGCTCATCTCGGTGACGGGTTTTGTGTGGGAGATTTTGTGGCGGGCGCAGAAAGTCGGCCGTGCCAATTTTAAGAGCTTAGAGGCGTTGCTCATTGCCGCTGTTTTTTATTGGGCCATTACGATTCTTTTTCCACCATTCAAGCGCGGTTGGAGCGGTATCTGACGCGGGGGGAGCGGCGGAGTGAGTAGATGGGGAGAGAGAAGAGAAGAGAGAAGAGAGAAGAGAGAAAGAGTTAGTAAGTAAAGGATAAAAGAACTATGAATTGGAAAATAGGTTTGTTTTTAACCACCCTGTTGGCTTTGATAGGGTGGGCAACTTTTCCCAGTGGCACTACCCCTAGCCAAATGGTGGCAGGGCGTTCGTCGGCCGGTCTACCTGCCCAGACTGGCGACCCAGAACCAGCCACGCCGCAAGATGTTCTCGTCCAAACGGCCTATGCCACGCTCAGCACGGCCGTGCGCGACCTGCCCCCCGCCGATTTGAGCGAACTCGACCCTCGCCTCGACCGCGAAATCAACCCCCGCCTGAGTTTATTCACCCCGCTCGAGGTTGAAGTGACTGAGGGGCTAGACCCCCTGCTGGCCATTCAAGCCGCCAGCCATGCCCCCGCCGCCCCCAATGCCTTTGGCACACCCCTGCTCAACTTTGAGGCGCAAGGCTACTCATTTGTCCAACCACCCGATACCGTTGGCGAGGTGGGTCTCAACCACTACATCCACATGATTAACGGCAGTGGCGGAACCCAAATGCGCATCTACAACAAGAGTGGCGTGCAAATTGGCAGTACCATTATCGTGCAGACTTTGGGCAGTGGCGGATGTGCCAATGGCGCAGGCGACCCGATTGTGCTGTATGACCATCTGGCCAACCGCTGGATGATTAGCGAATTTTCGGGGTCTACCAATGCGCTGTGCGTCTATGTTTCACAAACGGCCGACCCCACAGGCAGTTGGTACGCCTACCAATTCAACACCCCCAACTTTCCCGACTACCCCAAATACAGCGTTTGGACAGATGGTTACTATGCGACCACCAACGAAGATAGTGGCCCAACTGTGTACGCCTTTGAGCGGGCGGCCATGCTCACAGGCGCACCAGCGGACATGGTTCGCCTCGGCGCACCTGCCTTAGCTGGCTTTGGCTTCCAAGCCTTCACCCCCGCCGATTTAGATGGGCCAGCCCCACCGACCAACAGCCCCGCCCTCTTCATGCGCCACCGCGATGATGAAGTCCACAACGGCAGGAAGTAACAATCCGAGCCAAGATTACCTCGAGATTTGGCAATTTGCAGTGGATTGGACAACGCCTGCCAACTCCACCTTCACCAAGCTCCAAGATGTGGCCACGGCCGAATTCAGCTCCGACCTGTGCGGCCTCACCAGCTACTCCTGTATTGCCCAGCCCAGTGGGGGCATTCCCCTCGATCCCCTGCGCGAGGTGATTATGTGGCGGTTGCAATACCGCAACTTCGGCACTCACCAGAGCCTTGTCGGCAACCATGCCACCGATGTGGATGGCACCGACCGCGCCGGGGTGCGCTGGTTCGAGTTGCGCCGCACCAGCGGGGCATGGAGTTTATACCAACAGGGAACCTATGCCCCAAGCGACGGCCTGAGCCGCTGGATGGGGGCGATTGCGATGGACGGCGATGGCAATATGGCGCTGGGTTACAATGTCTCTAGCACCTCGCTCCACCCCAGTTTGCGCTATGCAGGGCGGTTGTCCAGCGACGCCTTGGGCACATTGCCCCACGGCGAATACAACATTGTGGCAGGGGCAGGGGTCAACACGGCCGAACGCTATGGCGATTACAGCGCCATGAGTGTAGACCCAGCCGACGATTGCACCTTCTGGTTCACAGGGCAATACAACCCCACCAGCCAGTGGAGTACGCGCATTGCGACCTTTAAGTTCGACAGTTGTGGGGTTCCCATTTGGGCCACTCGATGAGGTGGCTTACCTACCTTTGGTGATGCGCCCTGCCGCCCCACCACCACCTCCTCCGCCTACGATTCCCACTGTGCTTAATGGGAATTTTGAAAGCGGCCGTGATGGCAG
>JADJSZ010000011.1 GCA_016711405.1 Candidatus Hadersleviella danica
CAACCGCCCCATTCCCACGACAAACGCATACGGCATCGCATCGGTGTTGGAACAGAAGCCGACACTGGCCGCTTTTGTCCATCCCAATCAGCCCGGCCCTCGCCTTTGACCTCATCCGCTGAGCCAACAGTTCGATAGCCGCCTCGCAAGCGGCCAAGGGGCACTCATCCCCAACGCCATAAAGTCACACGCCTGCTTGCTAATCACCTCACCTTCATCAGTGATCTGCCGTGCCCCGTGGAGCTAACCGCCCCCGACAAGTTATCCGCATAACCGCCTGAGCCGACGAGTGGACCATCTCCCACACGGCCTGGCATTTGGTTGCGCGTGTTCCGCCCGTGCTGGCCGACGCCAAATCCCCCAAAACTATCTAAAGCCACCGCTCCCACCGTGTCGCCCAACGAGCCAGACGACAACAGGTCGCTGGGCTGGTATTGCCCCAATTCGCGGATGTATTGATGGCGCACCTGTTCGTCGTCCACGATGAGTTCCTCGGCCGTACAGCGGGGAACGCCAATCGCATCAGCAAATTTGCTGGCTCCCTTCGGCGACCAAGATGGCGTGAGTTCGGTCCTTTCCATCATCCGCCGTGCCAAACCGATGGGATAGCGCACCCTGTTCCTACTGGCCGCCACGCACCCAAGGGCGAGGGTGCGGCCGTCCACAATCAAAGCGCATCCATCTCCGACTTGCCTTCGCTGGTCAAGTAACCGCCCACCCCTGCGTCGAGAACGGGCAATCTTCGACGATGCGCAGGGTCGCTTGACAGCGTCTAAGGCACGGCCGCCTGCCGCACAGCAATGCGCTGCTGCTAACCCGGCCAGTTTTCCCTGCAAGCCGCCATGCAATCTCCACCTCCCCGATGCCAATCCCACAGCCCGCCCCGCCGTGAACAATAACCTCTCCCGTTGGTTGTAGAGAAGTCCTCAGTCGGTCAGATCCATCAGTCTCTCAGTCGGTCAGCATTCATTCCGCAATCCGCATTCCCCATTCCGCAATCCCCAACTCTCCCAACGACATGATCCTGCAAACGGCATCAACTTGCCACAGTTCTATCGTGCCACGCAAGCAGAGGGTGGGAGACACGGTTGAGCCGTGCATTCTCTGGGCGGATAGGGAGGTCGTTTTCTATCCACCAGCCAATCTGGGCATACATGGAACCCGCCACATGCCTGCTTGTGCCAGCGTGATGGAATGGGCAGTTGATGCCCCTCGGGCAAAATCTCGCCAATTCTGCCGCTCGACCGCACCGCAATGTAATCCATGACCCGTTTGATGGACAAGCTAACGGCATTTTTCATTCCGGCAAATGCGGTAGAGGGAGATGTGTTCGGCAACGTGTTCATAGACGAGCGTTGCTGATTGGGGTGACTCAAACGGGGATGGTGGAAATTGTGCTTCCATTTTGCGCCACCAACTCATCAACTGGCACAACCGTTCTAGTCTTCCTTAACAACTCTTCTCTTACTCATAGTGCGGTAAAAGGTGGTACCGTTGAGGTCGGCCGTGTCCGTATTACCAGTAATAGAGATGGCCTCGTACCCTCAAGTTGGATGAGTCCGCCAACAAACGCATTTTGCGGGTGCGCGTCGTTGAGTGCGGTCGAGTTTGCTGGGATTTTGGACTGGGGATTTTGGATTGTTCGCTGTAAGGCGGCTTGAGTCCTTTTTTTCTCAAAATAGACCATTGTTGATTAACGAACACACCGGTCAAGTTCACTTGACAAAATCTCGTTACTCGCCGTATTTCAATACACACTTTGGCGACAAATCAGCAGAGTGTCAGTCTAAAGACTGTTACGTTGAACTTCATGGCTCCGAATCCAAAATCAAAAACCCAAAATCCCAAGAAGGAAACCTCACATGCCCACCAATTCCTCAGCTCCGCCCTGTGCCCCCGAACAACTTTCTTGAGAAAGCTCTTGTCCCTTGCCCAAGACCCACCCCGCCTTTGCGACCAAATCCACGTCCCACGGGCCGACCTCACCCACTTCATCTTCTTCGAACCACAAACAACTGTTCCTCTGTCCCGACCTGGCCGCGAAGTGTTGGTCAACCGCCAGCGAATTCTAAATCGTAGCGGTTACGGGATTTTTACGCGCGTTTTTGAGGATGGCATCTTCGCGGCCGAGAGAAGGGGAGCGCCCACCGCCGCCAGTCGCGCAACCAGTTCAGCCCGCCTTTCACCACAACGCATCGCCGCCTGGCGACACAATGGTGATTACGCGTCGAGGACATGGTCACCGAGTGGCAGGCGGGCGAAGAACCCGACATCGCTCACGAGATGTACCAACTAATTACGCCCGGCGATTGTCGCCAAAACGCCGTTCGATGCGGACAAATCGCGTATGGTGGAAGTGGCGGATAAGGTCGGGCAAGCGATTCATGTCTTGGAAGAAGTGACCAACCACGACTTTCGCCGCCCCATTCAATGGCGCAATGGCTCCCCACGGCTGATAACCGTGCGCCGCCAAGGAGCCAAAGGGGTACTCGACGCAGACGATTCACACCATTGTGGACGAACGCCGCCAACAAGAAACGGCCGACAAAGGCGACCTGCTCTCCATGCTCCTCCCCTTGCCGCGACGACGACGGCAAAGGCATGGATGACACCAAATTGCGCGACCAACTCGTCACCATTTTTGTGGCGGGCACGAAACCACCCAATGCGCCCAGTTGGACGTGGTACTTGCTCTCCCAAAACCCCGAGCAGAGGCGAAGCTCCACGCCGAGCTAGACGAGGTGTTGGACGGCAGATTGCCCACCTTGGCCGACTTGCCGAACTTGCCCCTACACCCAAATGGTCATCAAAGAAGGGATGCGGCCCATGCACCCGCATGGACGCTGACGGGGCGGACGGCCACGGCACCACAACGCTCGGCGATTACTCCATTCGCCAAGGGGCAGACTTAATGGTCGCGCCCTATGTCTTGCACCGCAACCCCACCATCTTCCCCGAACCAGAGCGGTTCGACCCCGAACGGTTCACGGCCGAGCGCGAGAAGGAGCTACCCCGCTACGCCTACATTCCCTTTGGCGCAGGCCCACGCGTGTGCATTGGCAACAGCTTTGCGATGATGGAAGCACAGTTGATTATCGCCACAGTGGCACAACGGTTCCGCTTGCGCCTCGCGGCCGACCAGCGGGTGGAGATGAATGCCCAAATTACGCTCTCGCCGCTGGATGGATTGCGGATGGTGGTGGAGGAACGGGCGCGAAATAGCCAACGACAACCCCATCTAACGGCCGAATTAGCCTATTAAAGCATTGTGAAAGGTAAAAAGTGAAAGGTAAAAGGTGGAAGTGCCCTTGCACACACCTTTCACTTTCTCCTGGAAGGGGGACTTTTCACTGCGGTTTTCTCAGGCTGGCCTTCCAGGCCTAATCCCCCTAGTTGTGCACGGCCGCGCTGAATAACGGCTCGGAAGAGACGGCCGAACACCCCTCCCCGTAAACAGCCGCAGGAGCCTCCATCCAAGCCACCACCTGCTGGCCATTCTGTTCCGTGGCCAACACCATCCCCCACACCTCCTGATTATTGCCATCGCGGTAGCTAAAATCTTGGCGGAGCCACAGTTGATTGGCCAACGCATAACGGCCGAGCCTGCCCGGCACATAATTGGCCACCCCTTGGCTGGCCACCTGTGCCCAGTGCGCGACAGTTTCGTTTAACGGCCGCGTGCCGAGCGGCTCCGTGCGGAAAGCGGCGAAGATACGCGCATCTTGGGCGGCCGTTAGCCGTTGCCAATCGCCGCTGACCGCCTCATAGCGGAAGTCGGCCGGGCGGGGGAGGCTGAACGAGCCGAGTTGAGTGACTTGGCCCCAATGGCCGGGGAACAACCCCTCGGCCGAAACGGGGCGGAACTGCCAACTGCTGGCCAATTGCTCGACGAAGGCGAGGGTCGCCGCTTCCTCGGCCGTGGCCATCCACATCAATGACAAAACCCACATTGCCACGGACGAAGGTGAGCAAAATACCCGTGCGCTCCCCATCAGAACCTGTGTAGTTGTAGGCGGTGCGCAAGCGCCGTAGTTGGTGATGACCAACTCGTCTTCATAGAGAACCGTGACCCCGCCGAAGAGGGTGAGCGCCTGTCGTTTAAGGTCGGCGGGGCTGGTGCTGACGAGGTTGGGGTAGAGGGTGACTTGCAATCGGGTTGTGCCGCTGAGGTTGGTCGTACAAGAGGGTGTCGCGGTAGGTGGGGCGATACCAATCGGCGGGATAATTGAATTGGTAGCCCAGATAAGGGTCTAAGTAGGCGATGGTATCGTGCAATTGCTCGTCATTATCAACCAACAGGTCGGCGTGGCTTCGCCCATCTGCCCCGCCCGATTGCTGGCTTGGAAACCCAGCACATAATCGCCACTGGGGAGCGGTTGCCAGCTAAAGGAGCTGACCAGCGGCATCGAAGGGGACGGGTCGCCCGAACGTTGGCTAAGGAGGCCATTGCTCGCCCAAAAGAGTTGAACGGGCGAACGCATCCCCATTTTGGGGGCAAGGGGCAAGGATACGAGGTATCAATCGTTAAATTAGCCACAATAGGCGGGGAACCATCGGCAGAGAAGAATTGACCCGCGACCGTGCGCAGGGTAGACGTGTAACCGTAGCTCGGCCACAGCACAACGAACGAACCAGCGTCGCCATCGCCCAAAAAGGGAGCGCGGCTTTGCCAAACATAGAAGTCCTCGTGCAAACCATCGCGCCATGTGTAGAGGCGTTCGCCGCTGGGCAAGTAATTAGGCTCGGGGATGAGCGGGTCATAGGTGAAGAGGCGACGGCCGCTGTCCGTCTCCTGCCCCACCAGCAAAACCACCTCTTCGATATCGCGCCCTGTCAGTTGGAAACGGAGCAAGGCGGGTTGTTGGGTGCTGGTGGTCAGCGTGTTGGTGGTGGTGATGGCGATTTGGGGGGCGGAGGAGTCGGCCGAACCCAACAAATGGTACGCTTTGAGGAAGCCATCCCATGCAGGCAGGGGGGATTGCAGGGCATAATTGCCATCGTACTGCGCGGCCGTGTGCGGAAAGTAAAGGCTAAGACCCGACGACTGGGGCAAACCAAGGCCGTGGTGGTGGGCGAGAACGGCCGTGGCCACGCTCTGGCGCAACGCCTCGGCCGTGCCTTGCACCGCCTCATCCAAGCTCCTGCTGGCCAAGATTTGGGCGAAGTGGGCCACATCAACAAGGGCGTATTGCTCCGCCTCACGGCCGTAAGCCCGCGCATACGCCTCTGCGCCGCTTCGCGCTGTGCCCAAGCTGGCCGCATGGAAGGGCAACTCCTCGTTTAATTGGCTGGTTAAGTTGCTGAGGTGGTTGGTGACGGCCGTTAAAGCGGCCAAGTCCACGGCCGTGAGGGTGGTGAACGCATCGGGCTGGGTGCGGGTGTAATAATCGCCAAAGTGGCCGACGATAATTTGGCTGAATTGCGCCGCATTTACAGCGGGTTGGCTGGCCAATTGGTTTAAGATGGCCGTATAGGGCCAGCCGCGCCCCGGCGTTAGCTCGGCCGAGGCGACCCCCGACGCGGGCGTAGGGCGCAATGGCGGTGAATAGTTCCAATTGACCCATCAAGCAGGCATCAAAGCCGATTAAGGCCAAGTCGGCCGAGGCCAAAGCCAACCCTTCTTGCAATTCCAGCAGGTCTAAATAGTCGCTGGCGCTGTCATCATAGGCGATGCCCTGCCATGCACGGCCGTGGTTCCACACCACAAGAGCAGTTTGGTTGGCGGATAAGTCAATTGCCCCAACGAATAAATCGGCCAAGGTTTCAGGGTCGCCCATGTTGGCCTCGCCCAAGTTGGCCACGGGGGTGGTAAAAGCTTGCAAATCTTTGTCGGGGGTGATGAGGTAACGGCGGTGTCGCTCCATTCCGCATCAAAGGGCGGTCTAACTGAACCACCACCTGCATCGGGGCTGTTGAGCGCGGCTTCCATCTCGTTCAGGTTCAACAAAGCGGCGCGGTCCGTTATTATCGGCCGCCATGTACACCAAAACAGTCCACGCGGGCAAAGTGGGGTCGGCCGTGGCTGCATCTCGTGGCACAAACGCTGTGGGGCGGGGAAAAGGCGTGGGGGTATTGGGCAATGTGACCGTGGCGGCAAGGGTTGGCGTGGGGATGGGGGTGGATGCGGCCGTGTTCGGCCGTAAGTTGCACGCCACCATGAAGAACGAGAGGAGAAGAAGGGGGAAGTAGCGCATGGAATTGTGAATTGTGAGTTTGGAATGGTTAATTGTGAATGATAAATCGCATTACCCACAACGTCTCATGTATGGTGGGGCATGCCGAATACCCGCTTATTTGTCATTCCGAACAAAGTGAGGAATCCCTAGAGCACCTCATTGCTCTTGAGTTGGCATACGTTTTAGGGATTCTTCGCTCTGCTTAGAATGACATTATGGCCATCACATCATTGTAGGGGTGGGGGGCACGGCCGATACGCCAACGAAAACCATAAAACAACCTCAGCCGTGCCACTCACCCTTTCGTTACCCCCAATCAACGCCCTGCACGGGTAACATCTGGGGTAGGGCGGGCGGAACAAAAGCCATAAATTTTGCATCACATCCCTCCCGCCCAGCCCCACCCGACCAACGTAACGGTAAAGGGCATTGAAAAATAACAAAACGAGTGGGGGAAATGACAAAATGAGTGGGGGAAATAACAAAATGAGTGGGGGAAATAACAAAATGAGTGGGGGAAATGACAAAATGAGTGGGGAAAATGACAAAACGAGTGAGGGAAACGACAAAATGAGTGGAGAAAACGATAAAATGAGTGGGAGAAACGACAAAATGAGTGGGGGAAATGACAAAACGAGTGGGGGAAACGACAAAACGAGTAGGGGAAACAACAAAACGAGTAGGGGAAACGACAAACATCGGGGAACGGCAAAAAAAGCGGGGAACGGCATAAAAGCATCGGGGAACGGCATAAAAGCATCGGGGAACGGCATAAAAGCATCGGGGAACGGCTCAAAAGCATCGGGGAACGACGCAAAAGCATCGGGGAACGACGCAAAAGCGTCGGGGAACGACGCATACAAGCATCGGGGAACGGCATATAAGCATCGGGGAATGGCACAATGCCGCCCTGCGCTCTAATTTTTATGAGTGTCAACCGTGGGGCGCAGGTCTAATTCCGCAATCATCTGCCGCAATTCGGGGTGGGTCAGCGGTCGGCCGAGGCCAGCCACGGCCGTTAAGGCCGCCTCCAGCATATTCGTCCCAAACGAACGCCCTTCCAGCACAGGGGTCGTCGTCACAATCGCTTTCACCCCTCGTTCCCAGAAAAGAGCGCGGTCGGCGGCCGTGGTTGTATTGGTCACAATCACTTTCCCCTCCAAGTTGGGCGGCATATGCCGCTTAATGTACAAGCAATCCCCCGCAATCACCGTGGCCCACGCGTACCACGCCCCAAATTTGGGCACAATCTGCTCCTGTTTCGCCCCCGTCGGGTATATCACGCTGATGGGCAACCGCCCCACGACGGGCATCAGCCATTTGGCCATGCCTTTCAGCCCCGCCAAGGTGCGAATGGGCAACGGCAAGCCGAGGCCAAAGCCTAAATCACCGCAAATTGCTTCGTAACCACTTTCAAAAAAGGATTGGGCCATCCCGTAACGGTCGAGTGCGGCCGTGAGCAACACTTTCCCCGTCTTATACTCCTCTCCCAAAGCGGCCGTTAACGCCGCCACCACCCCTTTCTCCAACGTATGCTTCAAGCCCCCCCCGTCTACCACGGGCGTATGCCGCACATTTTGGATGAGTTTGTGCGCGGCAACGAGTGGATACCGTATTTCGTCGGTTCCCACCCATAAATCCACGCCGCCCACCCCCAAAGCATCCACACGGCCGTCCAACTCCTCAAACCGCGCCCGCGCCCGCGCCATGTTCCCTTCTATCCCCTCCCGCCGCAACCGCACCACCTCGCCCCACAGCGTCAGCTCCGCCTCCTTATCCCGCTGGCTACTGCCAAGGCTGATGCTAACGGCGGTTTTCATAAATCAATGAGCAATGAATAATGAGCAATGAATAAAGGTAGTTGGTCAAGGTGAATGTCAACAGCTAATAAAACAAGGACATGACCAGACTAACCCCCGAATCCCGCAAATACCGAAAGTCATGGCTGATGGAACGGCCGCTGAGCTTGGGAATGACGGGCAGGGTTCGTTTGTAGTGGGAAAGGCGCACCATGCGGGCGATGCGCTCCACCAAAGTGGGGTCTTGCCCCGCCGCCACCGCCTCCTCGGGCGAGTAACGCTCGTCTACCAACAAGTAAAGCAAGCCATCCGCTTGTTCATAGGTGAAGCCGAAGTCGCTTTCGTCGGTCTGGTCTGGCAAAAGGTCGGCCGAGGGCGCTTTGTCAATGATGGGTTGCGGCACACCCAACGCCCGCGCCAGTTGGCGCACCTGCGTCTTGTATAAATCGCCAATGGGGTTCACGGCCGAGGCCAAATCACCAAAAATAGTGCCATAACCCAGCAAAAGTTCCGTCTTGTTGCTCGTCCCCAGCACCAATGCCTTGTCCCGCATAGACCTGTCGTAAACTGTAATCATCCGCATCCGTGCCATCACGTTCCCCAGCCTGTGGGCGCTCACTTGGGGCGATACGGCCGTGAACGCATCTACCATACCCGTGATTTCCACCGTCTCATGCGCCAAATTTAGTTCTTCAATGATGAGTTGCGCGTCTGCTAAACTGGCGGCCGACGAACTTTTATAGGGCATCCGAATCACTTGCACGTTCTGCGCCCCTAAAGCACGCACCGCCAAGTAACAAGAGACGGCCGAATCGATTCCCCCCGACAAACCCATCACCACCCGCTCGAACCCCACCTTGCGTACCTCGTTCTTGATAAATTCGGCCAAGACGTGCATCACGACTTCCGCGTCTATGGCCAAGGCGCGGGAGATGGGCAAAGCGGGGGGAGGGGCGATAAGGGGTAACATGGGGTTATTTGTTATTCGTTACTGGTTACTTGTGATTGGTTAGGGGTTATTGTGTTATCTGTGTGTTTCATGTCGGTTTAGGCAGGCCGTAGGGGCAACCCTTGTGGTTGCCCTAAATGTTGGTTTAACCGAGATTTGGGGTAGGCACAAGGCCTACCCCTACAAAATTACGCCCCCGGTTCTCATTGTTCATTATTTATGATTAATTGAAAACGGCATAATCAATTGCGGCCCCGTCAGGGCTTGCACACGGCCGCTTAAAAACGTGCGAAACAGCTCTTCGGCCGCGCCAAAGGGGGTGGGGAGCAAATAATTCTCGTCTCTATCGGGGTAAAAATTAATGATGGGCAACAAATGGGTGGCATCATACGGCAAATCAGCCAACTCGGCCGCTTTGGCAATGGCATCCACAAAGTCGCCGTGGCTATCCACCAATTTATGCGCCAACGCCTGCCGTCCCGTCCACACCCGCCCCTCGCAAATCGGGTCTAACTCTTCATAGGGGAGCGTACGGCCGTCGGCCACCACCTGCTTGAACTGGCCATAGATGTGCAGAATGCCCTCCCACAACACTTGCCGCTCGTCGGCCGTCAACGGATGCTCGTCATTGTAAAGCCCCGCCCGCTCCCCGCGCTCCAGCGATACTCGTTTAATGCCAATCTTCTCGTACAACCCGCCCGTATTTAAGCGCCCCATCACCACCCCAATCGAACCCGTCATGGTTCCCGGCTGGGTCATGATGTGCTGGGCAAAAGCGGCCACATAATACCCCCCCGAAGCGGCCACATTGCTCATATAAACCAACACGGGCTTCTTGCCCCGCATCCGTTGCACTTCCCGCCCAATCAAATCCGAGGCCAAGGCGGAGCCGCCCCCCGAATCCACGTGCAAAATCACGGCCGCAATGTTCTCATCCTTCTCGGCGCGGCGCAGAAGCTGTACCAACGTCTTTTCCCCCGCACTTTCGCCGCCCACCAGCGGCAGGGGAATGTCCACGGGCGGCCGTTGGCTCTCCCCCATCGTGATCATCCCCTCCAAACTAATCACCCCAATGCCCTTGCGCCCGATGTGATACGGCCGTTGCCATAATTTGCTGGCCGCCTCGTCCCATGCCATCAACTTGGCCTTGGGCAGAGGGGCAGATGGGTCTTCGGCCGTGTCTGGCTCCTCTTCGTTGGCCTCTTGCTCCCCTCTTCCTCATCGGCAGGAGCCAACACATAGGGCAGTTCATCCTCGTAATGGACGGCATCCAGCAAGCCCAACTCCCGCGCTTGCTCGGCCGAATAGGGCGCACCGTCTATCAGCGCCTTCATCTCTTCTTGGGTTTTTTGCGCCCCGTGGCCATGTCGGCCGTTAGCATGTCGTAGCTCTCATCTAGCAACCAATCCAACTGCGCTCTCTGCTCTGGCGTAATATCCGCCTTGTCGAACATGTTGGCGGCCGTTTTATAAGGCGAAATTTGGATGTTGTCGAAGCTCAACCCCAGTTTGGCGAGGGCGTTCTTTAGGAAAATCGCCTCGCTCCGCACCCCCAACACCTCAAACATGGCGCTGGGCGGGGCAATGATGAGGTCAGCGGCCGTGGCCAAATAATAAAAGCTGTTCGTCAACGCCGGGGCATAGACCACCACATGTTTTTCCGCCTCCCGCAACCGTTGCATCATGCGGCGCACGCTTTGCAAGGTGGCCAACCCCCCGCCCACATCCTGCAACACAAAGACCACGCCGCCGACATTGTCTGCATCGGCCAAAGAACGGGCGATGCTGTTCAATTCTTGCATACTCATCGGCTCGGGCGGCAAGGGCAATTGGCGTTGGATGAACCCACGGCGGGGTGCGGCTCTTTCGGGCAGGGGGCCACTAATCGGCACGATGACGTAATCAATCAATTCGTGCCGCCGCCGCCAGTTGTGCCAGCTCGTGCCCATGTTGCGCCAACTTTCGCGCACGGCCGTGCCCACTTCGCCCAGTTCCCGCCGTAATTCGCTAAAAAAATCTTGTGCCATAAGAGTGGAATGAGTAATGATGAATAATTAGGAGGCGCAATGACTCTTAAAGTTGTTTAAGCGCCACTAATTCTTGTCGTAAGTCCATGATGTTCCTTTGAACCATAGTTCCAACACCTGAATCGTTACACAACTATACTGAATAATTGACCAAACATTAGTCCCACCATCATAAGTAAAGCTATATAAACAAAAAAATGAGTATGATTTTGAACAACAGCTTGTTTAGTTAAAGCCGCCACGATGTAAGTGATTAATCCTTGAATCACTAAAAGCAAAATAAACATTTTCCAGTATCTT
Source organism: Candidatus Hadersleviella danica (assembly GCA_016711405.1). Lineage (GTDB taxonomy): Bacteria > Chloroflexota > Anaerolineae > Promineifilales > Promineifilaceae > Hadersleviella > Hadersleviella danica. The sequence continues at coordinate 11,251 of JADJSZ010000011.1, forward strand.
CAGCTGGAATAAGCCCTTGCGCATAAGATAGTCTTATATAGCTAAAGAGTGGAGAGGATAAATAGCCACTTCACAACCCTCCTAAGATACTAAAAAGAAACACAACCAATAGGTAGTTAATCGGGGATGACCTTGCGAACTTATCAAGGCTAATTTTTGAGAACATGGGTTTTGAAATCATGATGTTTGCCCCTCTATGAATGAGTTGGGAATCTATTTACTCATTATTCATTGCTCATTACTAATTGCTGTAGCTCTGTTTGAATGTCGGCAATCGGCCGTGCCGCGTTGAGGCGCACCCAGCGGTTGGGTTCGGCCGCTATGAGTTCGTTATAGCCCGCCCGCACCCGCTCGTAGAACGCCTGCTGTTGCAAATCCATGCGATTCATCTCGAGTTCACCCGCCACCCGCCGCTCTAAACCCGTTTGCACATCTATATCGAAGTAGAAGGTGCGCTGGGGTTGCAAGCCGCCCGTGGCAAACTGGGTAATTTGGCGCAAAGCGGCCAAATCCAGCCCACGGCCGTACCCCTGATACGCCAAAGTGCTATCGGCGAACCTGTCGCACAGCACCCACTGCCCTTGCGCCAGCGCGGGGCGAATCAGTTCGCCCACATGTTGGGCGCGGGAAGCGGCGTAGAGGAGGATTTCGGCCTCGGCCGTCATGGCCGTGTTCTGCACATCGTGCAAAACCTGCCGCACTTGTTCGGCAATGGGTGTGCCGCCCGGCTCCCGTGTCACAACAACAGACAAACCCCGCTGGCGCAGAAAATCGGCCAACAAAGTAATCTGCGTCGTCTTGCCGCTCCCTTCGGAGCCTTCAAAAGTGATGAACATGAGGAGGAAGGGATAGAGATTGGAGATAGAGATAGAGGAAACGTAGTTGTCCAGCCTAACACGACTCCTCTATCTCTATCTCTACACTCTATCTTTTACAAAACCAACACACCAAGCATTGTCAGCACCAAGGTGATGACTCCGCAGGCGGCCATGACCCCGATGAAGATAGCCAGCGATAAGACGAGGCCCGTTTCCGAGCCGTTGTTTTCTTCTTCCATGATTGATTTACCTCATTTGTCAAAATGTGATGGGAACTGGGGGGAATTTTAACCCATCGTGGGCGGTTAGAGTAGAGGGGCGAATATGGAGGGGTGTACGAATAGCTTGTCAATCGTGTCCTTTTTCAACGCAAAGTCGCAAAGAAGCGAAGGCGCAAAGGGTTGTTGGTTATTTCAGACAACTCTTTGCGTCTTTGCACCTTTGCGACTTTGCGTTAAATTGCTAAACAGCTTGTTCGTATATCCTGATTTTGCGCCTTTGCGTCTTGGCGTTAAATTAAGGGCATGATTCCCCACCAACTCCCTTGCATTATCACGGCCGGGGGCATTCCCACGCCCCGCGACCCGCTTTTTGCCCTGACAAATGGACGGCCGAAGGCTATGCTGGACATGCACGGCCGCCCCATGCTCCAATGGGTGCTGGATGGCGTGCAAGGGGCGGCGTGTGTGGGGGATGTTGTGGTCGTGGGATTGGATGACGCGGCCGACAGGGAGGCTTTACGGCCGCAAAGACCCGTTCATCACCTGCCCAACCAGCGCAGTTTGGTGGGCAATGTGCAAGCGGGCTTGCAATGGGTGCGCCAGAACCTGCCCGAGGCGCAAATGGCTCTACTTTGCTCGGCCGATATGCACCACCTCCAATCGTTTATGGTGGATGAACTGGTGGCCGAGTGCGCCCCGTTTGATAAGCTGTTTTATTACACCATTGCCGAGCGGAAAACCATCGAGGCGCAGTATCCCAATTCGGGGCGCACGTTTACGAAGTTGCGCGATGCGGAGTTTGCGGGGGGAGATTTGTTTGTGGTGCAACTGAAGGTGTTGGAAAAGACCCAGCCCGCCTTTTGGGAAAGCTTGACCAATGCCCGCAAACGGCCGTGGCAAATGGCGAAATTGGTCGGTTTGAAGACGTTATGGCGATTGTTGACGCGCCAGCTAACGGTGGGGGAGGCGGCCGAACTAGCTGGCCAGATGATGGGAGCCAATGGGCCGATTGGGGTCATCTTTTTGCGCCACGCGGCCGTGGCAATGGATGCCGACAAGCCCGCGCAAGTGGATTTATTGCGCCAGAAGCGGCCGATGAGCCGATTCAGAATGACGGGGTCGCCGAATTGCCTCCATGAATCTGACACTGACGAGGAAATGCCTACGACAAAGAGAGGTGCAAGAAATGGCGAACCATTGCTTGCACCTCAATGAGAAACGCTCTTGTCCCGCTTGGGCATCCAACGCGAGGCTATAATAACACCGCACCTATCTGAACAAGATAATAGCGGAAGATAAAGCGAGTGGACGGCCGAGCATCTGACACCTTATGACACCCCTGACCCCTTTTATGCCACGGCCGAACAGATGGCGATGAGCCGACAACATAAAATGAGGTGCAAACAGTGTTTAACCACTATTTGCACCTCACTTGTAAGAGGCCGTTTCCCTTTGGGGCTATCCAAACGAGGGTGAGTAAATAACACCGCACCTATCCCCCATAGAATACCCCCAGTAAGGGCCGTTGGGAGGGACGTGCATCTGACACCTTATGACATTTTGGTGCCCCAGTAGGACAAAATGTGCCAAGAGGAGCCAAATAGCGTATAACATGCCTCGATTATCATATTTTGGGGAGCCTATTTCAGCCTATGGCGTGGATGAAGGACAACCATATGATGATACCTCCCATTACCCAAGAGCAAATTAAACAAGCTTTGCAAGCTGTTCACCCAGATGTGTCAGCCAGCCTCCCCTTTCCCTTGCAAGAGTTGCAGGCGGTGCGAAATTTGCTGGCTAATGAAAATTCTTATGATGTGGCAAGCGAAGTGAAGGCGGCCGTACACAGTTTTTTGACCCAAGCGGTGGTTATTTTGGCGGGAAAATACCCCCAGCAGGCCGAAATTTTGCGCACGCGCTATTTAGATGGGTTAACGATTGACAAAACAGTTCTTAAGTATGTAGATGACAAGAATTTTTCGATAACAAGAGAAAATGTGCCGAAGGCATTGCAGAGGGGGAGCCAGTATTTGGAGCCGATTATCAATGAATTGGAGGGGAAGGCCACGGCCGCGCACAAGCAAAAGCTCTTGGAGCAGATGGGCAAGCCCAATTATGAGCAACGGGTGGGCACGGCCGACTTGCCCACGCAACTGGCACGGGAAGTCACGGGCGACGGCCGTAATCTTATCATCACAGGCATTGGGGGGCTGGGCAAAACAACATTGGCGCACGCTGTTATTTTGGCCGCGATTAACCAATATGCTTATCACCGCATTGTGACGATTCGGGTGGACCAAGGGGGGCTAAATATCCACCTGTTCCAAAAGAAAATTGCGGATGCGGTGGGGATAGAGACGAATCTTAGTGGGGAGGCGCGTTATGCGGGCGCTTGTTATAAGCTCAAAACAATGGCTTATCTGGTGCTGATAGATAATGTGGAGACGGATATTGCGGATATTGTGGATGAATTGGCCGATTTGACGAACCCGAGCCACTTTATTGTGACGATGCGGGAGCAACCGACGCGGCACGGCCGCATGTTGGTGCATCCTTTGCAACAATTGACGGTGGCGGAAGCGGGCGAACTGGTTCGCGCCACGGCCGTCTCCCTGCAATTAACCGATTTAATCCATGCCGATGAAGCAATCGTGCAGAAAATTTATGATGTGGTGGGCGGAAACCCCCTCGCCCTGATTCTGGTGGTTGGGTTGACGAAGACAATGAGCTTGCCACGGGTGCTGGACAATTTGCCGCGAGCCAACCACCACAATATCCGTGAGATGTATCGCCACATTTATACCCGTGTGTGGCATTCGCTGAACACGGCCGAAAAAATGTTGTTGCAGATAATGGCTACCACGGGTGAAAGCGGGGCGGAGCAGTGGGATATTTTGGAAAGTGTGCAGGAAGAGTTGCCCGATATAACGGAAGTTGATGTTCATGAGGCCATTGACACCTTGGTTCAGCGTTCACTAATGCAAGTCAACGGCTCCGCCTTGAATCCTAGCTATTGGTACACCATCCACAACCTGACCAAGACGTTTGTGCAGGAGAACGTGTTGCAGTGGGTGGATGTTGATGGGGGTGCAGAGGATGAGAATGATGGAAAGCATTGAGGCAGTGGGGGATTTAAACAAAATGATGGGCAATCGGGTGCGCCGTTTACACAAGCATGTGGAAATTTTAACCACGGCCGACCCCGAAGAGCTTCTACGCTGGCTGGATAGGCTGACTGTTTTGGTGCAAAACGCTTGTCGCTACCCCGAACTTGTGCCCACGGCGGCCGATTTAGCACTTGAGGCGTATCCACACAGCGAACGGCGAGGAGCGAGTGCTTATTGGCAACCCACTTTTAATCTTTTGCGCCATGCTTTGGCTGGCTCGGGCCACCCAACCCAAGAAGTGCAGGTGCTGAACCGTTTGGGACAGCAACATCGCCTGCAATCGGAGCTAGAACCTGCTCTTTCCCATCATCAAGAGGCGTTAAATTTGGCCTATCATTTGGAAGAGAGCCAATGGTTGGCGCAAACGAACTGGCATTTGGCCGAAGCTTACCGTTTTCAGAGGCAATTTGACCTTGCTCGCAACCATGCCTTGCAAGCATGGCAGTTTTGGCAGGAGACAGATGCGGAGCCAGAGCGTTGGCGGGGGGCGGTGGCGAATACGTTGGGCATTATTGCGGCCTCGCAGAAGGATTATGAGACGGCCGCTGTTTATTTTGAGCAAGCCCGTGCCACCCATCTGCAATTAAACTTGCCGATTGAGGTGGGTAGGAACCTGCTCAACCTTGGCTGGGTGGCTATGGAGCAAAAGGAGCTGGAACGCGCCCGTGTTTGTTATGAAATGGCCCTTGAATGGGTGGGGGATAACACGGCCGATAAAATCCCCATCCTCAACAACATTGGAAGCCTGTATGTTGCGCAAGAGCAGTACCAGCAAGCCTTGCAAACCTTTTACGAAGCGGAACATTTGCTCTCCCAAACAAAAATCCAACCGTTGCGCCAAGCCGAAGTGACGCACAATATCGCTTATGCCCTGCTTAATTTGGAGCAATGGGAGCAAGCCATTGCCGTGGCACAGAAAGCGGCTGGCTATTGGGAGGCGTTGGCAGAACCTGTCCAGCTCAGTAGTTTGCTTTCCATCTTGGCCAGAGCCTCGGCCGCGCACGGGGAGCGGGAGGAAGCGTTGGCCAGCTATGACCGCGCCCTCGCCTTGGTGGAAACGTTGCCCGACCAGCAAAAGTGGCGGCAAACTTTGCAAGAATGGCGGCAAGCTTTAAGCGATAATCTGTAAAGCCATCTGCTGTGGACGGTCTCTGACCGCTCCACCTTGCTAAAACGGGGGGGATGCCACCCCAAACACAAAGGATTTTAGCTAAAAAACAGCCTCTGCCTGTTTGCGCCTTTGCCCCCCAACCAAAAATCCCCTTACAAGTTGTTTATACAACCCCTCATCCATGTGGATGAGAGCCTAATCTATCACGATGTAAGCCCAATCTAGGTAGATTGAAGTCAAATCCATGTAGATTTGGTTTTAATCTACCTACTTTTATATTAAAAGTAGATGGATTTATAACAAAGCCAGATGGGTTTATAACAAAGCCAGATAGATAAATAACAAAATTAGATAGATAAATGACAAAGCTAGATAGATAAATGACAAAAGCAGATAGATAAATGACAAAAGCAGATAGATAAATGACAAAAGCAGATAGATAAATAACAAAAGCAGATAGATTTAGACTAAAAGTAGATAGATTTAGACTAAAACTAGATGGATTTAGATTAAAACTAGATGGATTTAGACTAAAACTAGATGGATTGAGACCAAAACCAAAACTAGATGGATTGAGACCAAAACTAGATGGATTGAGATCAAAACTAGATAGATTGAGGCCAAAACTAGATGGATTGAGATCAAAACTAGATGGATTGAGACTAAAATCAGATGGATTTAAACCAAAACTAGATGGATTTAGACAAAACTAGGTGGATTTAGACCAAAACTAGGTAGATTTAGACCAAAACTAGGTGGATTAAAGCGCAATCAACCATTCTTTATACCTTCTCAAGCATTTTTAAAAGCCTATTGACTAGGAAAAATTGCGTTGTAGGGGCGAGGAGGCGCGGAAGTTGCTTCATACGTTTTCATCAAATCCCTTCCGTGCCTTCTTGCCCCTACAATAATAATTTTGCCATCTGTCATCGTATTTTTTAGAACACCTTTGGCATCCTTTGCACCAAAAAATAATCTTTTTATAGGTTGTTTGGATCCTTTCATAGAAAAGACCCCAAGTTTGCTTGAAACTTGGGGTCAACTAGATGAGATAATTCACAGATTAGCCACCACAATTGGGGATGCTACTGCTGGCACACCCCCCACCATCGGCAAAAATAGGACTGGGAGCGGCGAGTGGGCCAGCCAAAGCCAATGCCAGAGCCAACACCATCAACCAACGGGTTACATTTTGACGAACATGCGTAAACTTGAACATCGCGAATCTCCTGTTTGAGGTAGGAGACTCTTGAAGAATGGTGCGCACCCAGAGTATTTACTCTGCTTCCGAAAGATGCTCAAGAGCCTGAAGTTGGAAACGACAACGAATTCGTTGATTGACCCTAGAATAGGCTTTTTGGGGGCGGCAAAAAACGCAAGAACTTACGAAAAGCCTCGGAAGTTTTTACGAATTGCCCCCTTTTCCCCCATCAAGCAACAAAAAAAGACCCCCTTTGCTGGCAAAGACCTTGCCAAAGTCGTTGCGTAGGGGCGAGAGGGCACGAAACTTCCCCCAAAAGGTTCCATCAAACCCCTTCCGCACCTTTTCGCCCCTATAACATGATTCGCCCTATTGGCAAACTTGGGGAAAAGAGATCATTTGTTGTATGAAACGATAGAAGAAGCACAAAAAATAAGCTAAAGTACCTTATGCTATCTATTACCGACATCTTTTTGACCTCTGAACAAACAGCCCTCACCCCTAACCCCTCTCCCTCGGGGAGAGGGGGACTGGCTCCCTCTCCCTTGGGGAGAGGGTTGGGGTGAGGGGTTGCATTTAAGATCAAGCACACCTAAATAGGTTCCTTACTATGACTCAAATACTCATTCTCGGGGCAGGTTTTGGGGGCGTATGGGCGGCCGAAGCCCTTGCCAACCAGCCCGCCCAAGTTCTTATCCTCGACAAAAACAATTACCACACCTTTTTGCCCCTGCTCTACCAAGTGGCCGCGGCCGAACTCGAACCCGAGCGCATCGCCCAGCCCGTGCGGAGCATTATTCGCCAGCGCAACAACGTGCGTTTTGCTTTGCAAGAGGTGGTGGGGGTGGATTTGGCGGCGCAAACTGTCCAAACGGCCGTGGGGCAAACCCTCGCCTATGATTACTTGCTCATTGCCTTGGGCAGTACCAACCATTACTTTGGCATTCCCGGCGCGGCCGAACACAGCTTCACCCTTAAATCGGTGGAAGAGGGCATTGCCCTGCGCAACCACATCTTGCGCTGTGTGGAAAAGGCGGCGCGAGAGACGGATACGGCCGTGCGCCGCCAACTGCTCACCTTTGTCATCATCGGCGGCGGCCCCACGGGGGTGGAATATGCGGGCGCACTGAGCGAATTGCTCTACCAGCCGCTCGATAAAGATTTCCCCGAGCTAGATTTGCGCCACGAGGCGAAGGTGGTGTTGGTGGAAGCGGCCGATGGCCTCTTGCGCGGCATCGGCGGCGGCGATTATGCCCTCCAACGGCTCCAACGCATGGGCGTTGATGTGCGGCTCAACACCCAAGTCAGCGAGATTCAGGCTGATGCCGTCACGCTCAACAAGGGCGAGACGATTATTCCCACAGTTTCGCCCATCTGGACGGCCGGGGTGCAGGGTGTGCCACTGGCTCAGCTCGATTTGCCTCGCGTGCGCGGCGGCCGTCTGGCCGTGCGCCCCACGCTACAGGTGGAAGGGCACGATAATGTGTTTGTGGTGGGGGATTTGGCTTACCTCGAACAAGATGGGCAGATGCTACCGGGGGTGGCGCAGGTGGCTATGCAGGGCGGCCGACATGCGGCGCAAAATATCTTGCGCCACCTTGCGGGTCAGTCGCTCCTCCCCTTTCGCTACAAGGATAAAGGAGCGATGGCAACGATTGGGAGGAATGCGGCCGTGGCCAATATCGGCGGGCGGCAGTTCACGGGCTTTGTGGCGTGGGTGTTATGGCTCGTCATCCACATCTTCTTCCTCATCGGCTTCCGCAACCGCATCGGCGTGCTCACCAACTGGGCGTGGAATTACCTCTTCTATGAGCGGGTGGTGCGCCTCATTCTGCCCAGCAAGCGGGTGGAATAAAAAGTGCTAAGTGGAAAGTGCTGAGTGCTGAGTTATCAGTCGCTTACTCAGCACTCAGCACTCAGCACTCAATAAACGGCCGTAGAAATCCCCCGCAAGGCAATGCCAAACATAAAGAAGCAAGCAAAAGACATCACCCACTGCCCTCGGTTGGAATCATCCCCTTTTAGCACGGCGAAGTACATGGCGGGAATAAACACCGCCCCAAACAGCCCATACAGCCAATGCACCCACGGCCGAGGCACGCTCAACATCCCAAACTGCGACCAATAAATCACCCCCAACACACTCTGCACCCAGATGAGCATCTGGGCAATCGCCAACGCCCCCAAATAGGAGCCATCAACCCCCTCCCCCCGAATCGCCCGCCACGCGCCCCACAACCCCAATATAAATAGAAGCAACCACGCCGTATTGGCAAGGTTGGTGTGCAAAAAAATTACATTAGCCATCGTGTTGTATCACCTTTGCTGGAAGATAGTAAAAGGTGAAAGGTGAAAGGTGAAAAGTGGGTACTCGGAATACATCTCTCACTTTTTACTTCTCACTTCTCACTGCCCAAGCATTGGCGTATTGTACATTTCTTTTGCCCTTCCCACCCAACCGCTCTACAATCAGCGGTCAGCTTATTAGCTGGTCAGCCTGTCAGCCGCTCAGCTAGTCAGCTTATTAGGTCACGGTTAAAGCCGTTATTACGAACACAATCCGCAATCCAAAATCCCCAATCCAAAATCCTTATGGCTCCAGACGATTTCCAGTTCATGCAATACCCCGATTTTCTCGGCGACATTACCGATTTAGAGGCGGAATTGCTGGATGAACTTCTCGACGAAGACGAAGATGGCGAGACCATTATCGAATGCGCCTTGCTCCCCTTGCGGGATGTCGTGTTGTATCCGCAAATGGTGATGCCGCTGTTTGTCGGCCGTGACCGGTCGTTGGCGGCCGTGCAAGCCGCTATGGCCAACAACGAACGCATCATCGTCGCCGCCCAGCGCGACCCCGAACAGCTCGACCCCCAACCCGAAGACATCTACAAAATCGGCACCGAAACCGCCATCAATCGGTTCCTCAAAATGCCCGACAACTCCAATTCCATTTTGGCGCAGGGGCGGCGGCGGGTGCAAATCCTCGAGTTCGTGCAGTGGGATCCCTACGTGCGCGTCCGCGCCCAAATCCTGCCCGACGAACCCGGCTGGGACGAAGAAACCGAGCCGCTCATGCGTGCCGCGCTCAACTTTTACGACAAAGTGGTGAACCTGAGCCAAAAGATTCCCGAAGATGCGCTATCCTTTGCGGTCAACATCGAAACCCCCGGCTGGTTGGCCGATTTCATCGCCTCCACGCTCGATGTGCCCCTGCACCAGCGGCAAGAGATTCTCAACACGACCCAAATTCGCAATCGGTTGCACAAAGTGAGCGTTCTGCTGGCCAAAGAGTTGGATGTGTTGCAGTTAGAGAGCCAAATCCAGAACCAAGTCCACGAAGAGATGGACCGCGCCCAACGCGAACACTTCCTGCGCGAACAAATGCGGGCCATTCAGGGAGAGTTGGGCGAAGGGGATGTGTTTACGCAAGAGGTGGAAGAGTTGCGCCAAATGCTCTCCGCCAAAACGTTGCCCGACGAGGTCCGCGCCAAGGCGGAAAAAGAGATGGCCCGGCTGGGAGCCATGCCGCCCATGGCTCCCGAAGTAGGCATTATCCGCACCTATTTGGATTGGATTTTGGAGTTGCCGTGGCTGGAAGAATCGGCCGAGAACGTGAATGTCAGCCACGCCTCGCAAGTGCTAGATTTAGACCACTTTGGCCTGAATCGGGTGAAGGAGCGCATTTTAGAGCATATCGCCACCCGCCAATTGGCCCCCAACACCACCCGCGCCCCCATTTTGTGCTTTGTGGGGCCGCCGGGAACGGGCAAAACATCGCTCGGCCGTTCCATTGCCACCGCCCTCAACCGGGAATTTGTGCGCATTAGTTTGGGCGGCGTGCGCGACGAAGCGGAAATACGCGGCCATCGGCGGACGTATATCGGGGCGATGCCCGGCCGTATCATTCAGGCCATGCGCCGCACAGGCACATCCAACCCATTATTCATGTTGGATGAGATTGACAAGTTGGGGCAGGATTTCCGGGGCGACCCCTCGGCCGCCCTCCTCGAAGTGCTCGACCCCGAGCAAAACCACTCGTTTAACGACCATTACTTGGAGCTGGATTACGACCTCTCCAAGACGATGTTTATTACGACGGCCAACCTGCTCGAACCCATCCCGCCCGCCCTGCGCGACCGCATGGAGGTGATTGAGTTCCGCAGTTATTTAGAGGAAGAGAAGGCCAACATCGCCCACAATTACCTCGTCCCCCGCCAAGTGGCGCAACACGGCCTCGCCCAAGCGGGCGTGCGCTTCGACGACGAGGCGGTGCGGATGCTCATCCGCCAATACACGTATGAGGCAGGGGTGCGCAATTTGGAGCGGGAGATTGCCAATGTGTGCCGCAAAATTGCCCGCCGCGTGGCCGAAAAGCAACGCTACCCCAAGCGGGTGACGGGGCAACAGGTGCTGAATTTGTTGGGGCCGCCGCGCATCATCGCCAAGCAAAAGCGGGATGAGGATGAGGTGGGCATTGCCAATGGGTTGGCATGGACGGCCAACGGCGGCGATGTGATGATTATTGAAGTGAACCTAATGCCCGGCAAAGGCACGCTGATGCTGACGGGGCAGTTGGGCGAGGTGATGCAGGAGAGTGCCCAAGCGGCGCTGACCTATACGCGGAGCCAAGCGCACCATTTGGGGCTGGAACACAGCATCTTTGAGAAGACGGATATTCACATTCACTTGCCCGAGGGGGCTGTGCCGAAGGATGGCCCCTCGGCCGGGGTTCCGCTGGCCTGTGCGCTGATTTCGGCGTTTACGGGACGGCCGTTGCGGCACGATGTGGGCATGACGGGGGAGATTACGTTGCGCGGCCGTATTTTGCCAGTAGGGGGTATCCGCGAGAAGGCACTGGCCGCGCGGCGGCTGGGCATTCGGGATTTTATTCTGCCGCAGAAGAATGAGAATGATATTGTGGAGATTCCGAAGGATTTGCGGCAAGACCTGAACTTTATCTTTGTGGAGCGGGTGGAGCAGGTTCTGCGGCATGTGCTGGTGTAGGGGCTTTTGGGTTGTCGCGTTTGGAGGGGGTAGTACTAAATAAAAACGGCCGCAGGAGAACCTGCGGCCGTTTTTTGTTGGCTCGGTTCATAAAGGCTTAGCGGTCTATATCGCTCTTGGGAGAAGTAATGGGCAACTTTTAGAAAAAACGTTGATTGTCGGCCTCGTAAACGGGCAACTTTTAGAAAAAACGTCGATTGTCGGCCTCGTAAATGGGCAACTTTTGGAAAAAACGTCGATTGTCTGCTTCGCAAATCGGCATATTTTGGAAAAGTTGCCCTCACTAGACCTCCAAGAAGGGCATACCCATTGACAAAGGTATTCCCGTAGCTACAATAAATTATGCAAATCGAATTTGACCCCCGCAAAGATGCCACGAATCTCCAAAAGCACGGCCTATCCTTGGCCATTGCCAAACAACTCGATTGGGACTTCGCCTTGGTATGGGGTAGATGACCGATTTAGCTACGATGAAATTAGAATGATAGCCTTGGCTCCTCAGACCAACACCCTCTACTACGTCTCTTTTGTGGAGCGAGGCGAAGTCAAGCGCATCATTAGTTTGCGCCGCGCCACACGCAAAGAGGTTGACTACTATGTCCAAAACACCGACTAAACCCCTCATCATCCCCCCCACGGCCGAAGAAGATGCCGCCATCACCACGGCCGCCCTCGCCGACCCCTCTGCCCAACCCCTAACCGACGAGCAACTAGCCGCGATGGTTCCCTACCACACCCTGCGCGGCCGTCCCAAAGCCGAAACCACCAAAATCCTGCTCTCCGTCCGCTACAGCCCCGAAGTCATCCACTACTTCCGCCACACACTCGCTGGCCAAGCCCGCATGGATGAAGTCCTCCAAGCATACGTGGCCTCCCAAACAGTCCCCGAAACCAACTAGCTCTCTATCTCTATCTCCCCTCTCTATCTACCCAGCAACCACCCACACCACGGCCGACTCCCACCCCACCACCTGCCCCACCCCAAACCGCCCCCGCACCGCCCCCACATCCACCCCCGCCGCTTCCAGCCGCTCCCCATAACTCGGCCGTGCCCCCGCCGGGGCAGGCCCAAACCAACGGCCGACCAACCCCGCCGTGATTTGCCGCTCCTCCACCCGTCGCTCCACCTGCTGGTGCAACACCCGCCAGCCCGCCCCCGCCAGCGTCGCCACCAAATCCGCCACCTCCCAATTCACCAATTCATCCTCGGGGTCATGGTAGATGGCCTCCTCGGCCGCCACCACCTGCGCCCGCAACGCCTCCGCCCCCGCCCAATCCACCAGCGCATACAGCCGCTGGCCGTGGCGGGGGATGGTCTGCACGATAATCAGCCGCCCATCGGGAGCCAACCACGGCCGCAACCCCGCCAACGCCCCCTGCTGGCTGGCCAACGACACCGCCTGCCGCGCCAAAATGCGGTCAAAGCGCACCTCGGGCGGCAACTGGGCGGGCAACTCGGCCAGCGCGGCCGTCACAATGTGCGGCCGTAAGAGCGCATCGGGCAGTTGGGCCGCCTGTTGGCGCAAAATCTCGGCCGATGATGGCTCGGCCACGGCCGTCCACACCCCCCCTTCGGGCGCACGCCGCACCCCTTCCCACACCAGCAAGCCCGACCCACCCGCCACATCCAACAAACGATGGTGCCGTTGCACCTCGGCCAGCGCAAACAGCTTCTCGCGCACCTCGGCCAGCCCCTTGCCACTGGCATTGATGGCGCGTTGGAGCCACGCCTCCCGTTGCTTATCCACTGGGCTGGTGGTGAACACCTCGGGCACGGCCGCTTGCTCCACCTCGAGCATGGCCGCCAATTGCGCCTCCCGCCGCCGCGCCACCTCCGCCTGAATTTTTTGCTCATACCCTTGGTCGCTGGGCTGGTAAAAGAGCCGCCCCTGCAACGCCGTGGGCAAATACTGTTGCGCCACCCAGTGGTCGCGGTAGGCGTGCGGGTAGAGGTAGCCCTTGCCGTGCCCAAATCCCTCTTTGTCCCGATTGCCGTCCTTGAGGTGATTGGGCACATCCGCCTCTTGCTCCGCTTGCACCACGTTCAGCGCATCAAAAAAGGCCATCACCGAGTTGGATTTAGCGGCCGTGGCCAAATAAATGGCACAATTGGCCAGCGGGTAATATCCCTCGGGCAGGCCAATCTTCTCATAGATTTGCCAACAGTTGTTGACCACGCCCGCCGCGTTGGGGTCGGCCATGCCAATGTCTTCGCTGGCCAAGATGGCCATCCGCCGAAACAAAAAGCGGGGGTCTTCGCCCGCGTACACCATTTTGGCCAGCCAATAAAGCGCGGCATCGGGGTCGGAGCCGCGCAAACTTTTGATGAAAGCCGAGATGGTGTCGTAGTGGGAGTCGCCGTCTTTGTCGTACAGCACCGCCCGCCGCTGGATGGATTCCTCGGCCACGGCCAAGCTGACCCGCACCACGCCGTCCTCGTCGGCGGGGGTGGTCTCCACGGCCAGTTCCAACGCGTTCAGCAATGTCCGCGCATCCCCATTGGCGATGTTGACCAGATGGGCCAACGCCTCTTCCGCCACCTCCACCTGCCAGTTGCCATACCCCCGCTCTTCGTCCGCCAACGCTTGGGCGGCGATTTGGCGCAGGTCGGCCGCTGTCAACGGTTGCAATTGGAAGATGCGACTGCGGCTCACCAAGGCACTGTTGACCTCGAAATAGGGGTTGGCCGTCGTCGCCCCAATCAGCAAGATGGTTCCCCGCTCCACATGGGGCAACAGCGCATCTTGTTGCGCCTTGTTCCAGCGATGCACCTCGTCCACAAACAGGGTCGTGCGCTGGTTGTGCAAGGTGCGCCGCTCGTCCGCCTCGGCGATGGCCTCCCGAATCTCCTTCACCCCCGCCAGCACGGCGTTGAGGGTAATGAAATGGCTCCTGCGTGCTGTTGGCTATCACCATCGCCAGCGTGGTTTTGCCCGTCCCCGGCGGCCCATAAAAAATCAGCGAAGCGAGTTGGTCGGCCTGTATGGCGCGACGGAGGAGACGGCCGTGGCCCAAAATATGCTCCTGCCCCACGTACTCGTCCAACACCCTCGGCCGCATTCGGTTGGCAAGGGGGGATTCTTGTTCAATCTGTTTCTGGCGGCTGTGTTGAAAGAGGTTCATGGGAGGTGGTTGGTTCGTAGTAACGGCTTTAGCCGTAAGGGGGAGCAGAGGAGCGGAGGGGCAGAGGAGAAGCTGAAATGCTGACAAGCTGACTAGCTTTTATTCACCCCCCCTTCATTGTCCCAAACCAAGGGCAAATCTACAATGAAGGCGGAGCAAAAGGCATTTTAGGCACGAATTGCACGAATGACACGAATTTTTTTGCCTTCAAAAACCTTTGCGTCTTTGCCCCCTTAAAGCCTTGCTTAAAAACTTGCGCTCCCGTACTCACCATACCCGTGAAACACATTCTTTTGTTGGAACCCAAACTTAGCGAGGCAGAGCAACTGGCCGAGCAAATCGAATCGGCCGGGGCGTATGCCGTGACCCGCGTGCGCAACATGCGCGAGGCGTGTGCTTCGCTGGCCGCCCAACCCCAAGATTTAGCCCTCATCCCCATCAGCCGCAACGACAGCCTCGTTTATTCGTTGCGCGTCTTGCAACCGGGCTTGCCCCTCTACCTCATGCCCGACAGCCCACAAGCGTTCATCCCCGAGCGGCAGTTGCAGGTGGTACAGGGGGTGGTGGAACGGCCGCTCATTCTCCGCGCCCTGCCTCATTTGCTGGATGGCACATGGACGGCCGAACTCGCCTCTGCCCAGCACCAAGTCTTAGATGTAGAGCGGCTCCAACTCGTGCTGGCCGAACTGTGTGCCGACGAACAAGTGCGCTTGGCCTTGGTGGTGGAGGGGGAGCAGGTGTTGGCCAGCCACACCACGGCCGAGGCCAGCCTTGAAACGGCCGTTCTCGGCCGCCTCGCCCGTTTGCCGTGGGAGCCGCGCCTAAATGCCACCCAACTCTCGTTCCTCAACAAAGTGAACGGCCCCGAAAATCTCCTGCTCATGGCACGGCCGTTGGGCCTCACCCAAAAGCTCATCGTGGGCGCGGAACTGAACGCGGGGTTAACCCATCTGCGCCAATTGGGTGAGGGGGTGGTGCAAAAGCTGGCCGACCCCACGGCCGAAATCGCCTTGCCCCGCCCTGCCCCGAACCAATACGCCATCGTCTGGCGCGGCCGTCAGCCCGTGGCCGAGGGGTTGTGTACGATTTTGCAAAATGTGTTGGGCAAAATCGGCCAGCTATACGGTTGCACCATCCACCACCTCGAGGTGGTTCCTGAATATGTTCACATGGTGCTAACCGTGCCGCCCCAGCAATAGTTACCCCTGCGGGATAAAAATGTCCACTGGGATGGGCGGCTCGGCACAGCAAGCCATCATCGTCCACAAGAGGATGGCCGCCCCGATTACAAGAAGAACTACGAT
Organism: Candidatus Hadersleviella danica; assembly: GCA_016711405.1. Classification (GTDB taxonomy): domain Bacteria; phylum Chloroflexota; class Anaerolineae; order Promineifilales; family Promineifilaceae; genus Hadersleviella; species Hadersleviella danica. Next base: position 27,203 of record JADJSZ010000011.1, read on the forward strand.
GATCCCCAAGCGCATCCGCCACCCTTCTGTGGTTAGCAACGGCCGTCCCCGCACCCACTGATACAACATCATCCCGCTCACCGTCACCACCATCAAAATGCTCAGGGGGGAAATCCAGCCCTGCCTAAACAAGTCGTTGGCGATGTTGGCGACAAGGGCGAGCCAGAAAAAGCCAAACAATACCCAACCCAATTTCATGCGATTTTTTCGCTCCACATCGTTTATTTCTCCTTGTGGTGCGCCGCTCGGCTTAAGCGCGACACACCACGATTAGCCAAAGGGCTACTTTTGGGACAGGGCGGCCTCCACAAGAGCAAAAAATTGCACCTCCCATCTCATTCAGCCAAAACGTATCGGCAATTAACCTGACCCCTTACTCAACTATACTACCCCGATTCGGTTATTTTTCCGCCTCGGTACGCCCCATTTGCCCCACCCTCGGGCTTGCTATACACTCCACTTATCAATTGATAAGTTCTCTTCCCCACGAGTATGCTCCCCATTAAACCAACCAATCGCCAGCAAGAAATCATTGCCGAATCGGCGCGGCTGTTCCGCGAACAAGGGTATTTGGCCACCAGCATTCGCGATATTAGCGAGGCGATGGGCATGACTTCGGCCGCGCTCTATTACCATTTTAAGAACAAAGAAGAGATTTTGCTGGAGATTATGCGCCTGAGTTTGCACAACTTGCGCGAGGCTGTGCAAACGGCCGTGGCCAGCCAAACCACCCCGTGGGGTCAATTGCGCGTCGCCCTGCAAACCCATTTGGCCATCAGCCTCGAATACCAAGATTTTGCGATTGTGTTGCTCAAGGATTTGCGCCATTTATCGGCCGACCAGCGCATGAATGTGGTGGCGGCACGGGATGCGTATGAGGATATGTGGCAGGGGCTGTTGGAGGCGTGCCAAGCGGCGGGGCTGTTTCGGCCGGAAGTAGACCTTGACTTGTTGCGCTTGCTCACCTTTGGGGCGCTCAATTTGGTGGTGACATGGTACAAACCCGAGGGAAAGCTCGGCCCCGAGGCAATTGCGGATGCGTTCTTGGATTTTATCGGCCGTGGGGTGCTCCAGCCCGAAGGGGTGTTGGCCTTAATGGCGTAAGGGCGTATTCACCCTTAGCCTTCCAAGACCTTTTGGCCAGATATGATGACGTTAAGCACACGCTGTGCTAAGATGTAATTTATGAAGCAGTTTGATTGGAATGCCGACAAAAACCAATTGCTAATCTTGGAACGTGGCATTTCTTTTGAAGAGATTGTTTTTGCCATTTTATCGGGTGGATTACGAGACGATATTAGCCATCCCAACACCGAAAAATATCCCAATCAACGGCTATTCATTGTCGAAATAGATGGCTACGCTTATTTGGTTCCATATGTTGAAGCACAAGAACAAATTTTTCTAAAAACTATCATTCCAAGCCGTAAAGCAACGAAGAAATATGGGCGAGGTAAACATGAATAAACTATTGTTAGATTCCGAAGAACAAGAAATTTTAGACGCTTTTGAAGCGGATGAGTTTGTTTCTGTTTTGAGTGAAGCACGGCAAAATTATCTTGTTCAAGCGGCCGAAGAAACCTTCCGCAAAGACAAGCGCATCAATATTCGCATCTCGAGCCGTGATTTGCTCGCTTTGCAACGGCGTGCCGCAGAGGAAGGTCTTCCCTATCAAACTCTTATCTCAAGTGTTTTGCATAAATATGTTTCAGGGCGGTACCAAGAGGTAAATGCTCATAAAGCCTTGCCAGAAGCTGGCTAAAAAGCAAAAGGGCAAGGTCAACCCCTCGGGATTTCCCCCTTTGGTCGGAACGACATTTGGAAGATATGCCCTCGCCAAGATGGCTTGATTGAGGTGCAACCCATTGTAGAAAAGGGTTGCACCTCTTTTTTATCGCACTACCAGCGGCAGGAAGACCTGCATGGGGGGCGGTTCGACTATGGCATCATCGTCCAAAATGGTGATGGTGAGCGCGGTTTGGCCAAGGGTGAGGTGGGTGGGGGTGGTAAAGAGGAGTTGGAGGTTTTCGGTTTCTTCGGGCAGGGTGTCGCCCACAATGGTTAGAGCGATTGTTTGGCTGGTTTGGCCGGGGGCAAAGGTGAGTGTGCCGCTGATGGGCTGGTAATCTGTGCCCGCCACGGCCGTTCCCCCTCCCGTCGCCCAATCCACCGTACCCGTCACCCCGCTGGCGGCCGACAGCGAAACAGTGACCCACACAGTCTGGGTCACATCCCCCTCGTCCACACTCACATCGCCCAACAGCAACTGGGGCGCGGCATCGTCGTTGGCGATGGTCAGCGTCGCCTCGGCCGTGCCCAACTCCCCATTGCTCGCGTTGCTCAAGGTCAGCGTCAACGCCTCATCCAACTCGTGGAGCGTATCGCCGTGGATGGGCACGAGGATGGTGTGCGCGGTTTGGCCGGGCGTGAAAGTAAGCGTGCCGCTGACGGCCGTGTAATCCTCCCCCGCCACGGCCGAGCCATCGGCCGTCGCATAATCCACAGCCACCGTTTGCCCACTCGGTGCGGAGAGCGAGACGGTGACGGTGAGATAGCTCGTGCCCGTTTGCCCTTCCCAAATGCTCAGTTCGGCGGGCAGAGAGAGGGTGGGCGGGCTGTCGTTGTCGTGCAGGGTGATGACGGCCGTGCCCGAGATAATCAACCCATTGGTGGCGTTGCTCAGAACAAGCGTGAACTGCTCCTCGTCCTCGGCCAAGGCATCGTCGGTGGTGGGGATGGTGACGGTGTGGGCGGTTTGACCGGGGGTGAAGACGAGTGTGCCGCTGATGGGGGTGTAGTCGGCCGTGCCAGCCGAGCCATCGGCCGTGGCAAAATCCACCGCAACCGTTTGGCCGCTGGCGGGCACGAGGGTAACGGTCAGGACGGCCGTCGCCCCTTCCACCGCGCTGGCGGCGGGGGTGAGGTGGAGTTCTGGCTGGCCGTCATCGTCCAAAATGGTGATGGCGGCTTGCCCAGTACCAATCACGGCATGGGTGGGATTGGCCAATTGGAGGGCGAAGGCGCGGTGGGGGTCATCCACTTCGTTGCCGAGGATGACGACGGGCACTGTTTGCACAGTTTGGAACGGGGCAAAAATGAGCGTGCCGCTGATGGGCTGGTAATGTTGCCCCGCAATGGCTGTGCCATCGGCCGTGGCAAAATCCACAGTGGCGGTGACACTGCTGACGGCCGCCAATTCGACGGTGATATTGACCGTGTGGCTGATATTGCCCTCGTTAACAGACACATCAAACCCGTTAAGAATCGGGAGCGGGTCGTTGTCCACAATTTGGGCCACGGCCGTCGCTTGGCCAAGGGTGGCGTGGCTGGGGTTGCTCAAAAGCAGTTGGAACGCTTCGACCAACTCATACAAAGCATCCTCCACAAGGGGCACGGCGATGGTTTGCACAGTTTGGCCGGGCGCAAAGGTGAGTGTGCCGCTGATGGGTTGGTAATCTTGGCCAGCAAGGGCTGACTCGTCGGCCGTGGCATAGTCGGCCGTGGCGGCAACCCCGCTAACGGCCGAGAGGGTGACGGTGAAGACGGCCGTGCCTGCCCCCTCATTGACCAGCACATCGGCCACACTCGCACTCGGTTGGGGGTCGTTATCGGCAAGGGTGATGGCCGCGCTGTTGGCCAGCAAGCCCGCGTTGCCGCTGAATTGCATGGTCAAGCCCTCGCTCAACTCGTAGCGGGTGTCGCCGACAATGGTGAGGGGGAGTTGCACGGTGGGGGTTTGGGTGATGACGAGTGTGCCGGCCGTGCTGAGATAATCTTCGCCAGCGAGGGCGGAGCCGGGCACAGTCGTAAAGGAGAGGGTGGTGGTGATGCCTTGCCCTGTGGCGGCCGAAAGGCTCACTTGGACGTGGGCGGTGCTGTGGCTGTCTTGTTCGGTAACGGCCGTGCCCGTCACCGTAATCGTCGGGTCATCTTGGCCGGGGGAGCCGCCGAGGCTGGTGCTGGTGCGCCAGCCGCCGAAGGTGTCGGGGGCGAGGTTGGGGTTGGTGGGCACGAGCGAGTAGCCCATGCCCAAGTTGGGCACTGTGGGCCACGGGGCGCTGGCACTGTACAGCACGGTGGTGATGGTCAGGCCGACTGAATCATAAAGGGTAATCCGTTCGCCGCTGTTGCTGAGACTGCCCGAGTAGCCCGTATTGTTGTAGGAGACCAAGCCATATTGGTTTTGGAAGGCGACGGGGTTTTTGGCCAAGAGGATAAATTCTTGGGGGGCAAGGCTGGTTCCTGTGGGAAAGGTGAAGTCGCCGAGGCCGTTGACGGTGACGGCCGTTAAATCAAGCGTCTCGGTGTAGGCGTTTTTCAGCTCCAAAAATTCGTAGCCCACGTCGTCTACCCCGGTGGGTTGTAGAGGATTTCGCTGATGATGAGCGAGTTGGCAGGGAAGGGAACGGCCGTGCCGGCCGTAAATTCCACGGGGTCAGACCAGTTGCTCCAACGGCCGGTGCTATCCTTGTAGCGCACGCGGGCGCGGTAGGTTTCGCCCGTTTGGAGCAGGCCAGCGGGGATGGTTAGATTGGGGTCGTAGGTGGTGAGTTCGCCGCTTTCCCAGACGGCCGTCATCTCGTACAGCCACGGCAAATTGGGGTCAAAGTCGGGCACGCCGGGGGTGCGGATGCGGCCGATGCGCCATTCCATCGCCCCGAACAGGTCGCTTTGGGGGTCGTTGTAGGGGGTGGCGGCGAAGGCGAGTTGGTTGACGGGGTAGCCGGCCGTGCCTGTGTAACTCAGCACGGGTTTGGTGGGTACTTGGGCTGTGCCCGTCAGCAGGCAGGTGTTGAGCCATGTGGTGCGGGTGCTGACGTATGCCCGCATGAGGTCGGCCATGCCGGGGAAGTTGTCGTTGGCTGTGCCAGCGGGTTGTTGGTAATAGCGGCCGTGGCTCGCCTTGCTCAGATTGACGTAGTTGCGCAGGTAGCCGTTGGCCGTGACGGCTATCATCACGGGGTTGTAATCCCACTGGGCACGATCCACATCCACCAAGGAGGGTTGGCCGGCCGTGTAGATTTTGGCCATTTGCTCGTCAATCATGTAGCCCGTTTGCTCGGGGTTGTAGAGCAAATCCATGATTTCGCGCAGGCGGTTTTGGTATTCGAGGTTGAAGGCGGGAATGTTGGCGTTGTAGATGGTGCGTTGGTGGAAGGGATCGCCGCCGATGGTGACACCACAGTTGGGCGGGGTGGGGGCGTTCCATGCGATGTACATGTTGTTCGCCCATGTCAGGTCTAAATCCCACGGCATGACTGACCATTGGTTCGTTTCGGGGTTGAGGTAGTAGAAATAGTTTTTGCCCGAGCCGATGTCGTAATGGTGGATAGAATCTACGATGGCGCGGTAGCTGTAATAACGCTCCATGTCGAGGTTGGTGCGCCACCATGTTTCGTTGTTTTGCTGGGGGCCAACGGTGGTTTGGTTGGGGCCGTAGCCGTTGATGAAAGCGTTGAGGTCAGATTTGTCGGTCGCGGCCGTGGCTCCCTGATTATTCAACTCGCCTGTCCAGCTTTCCATCTTGTAAAGATTGCCATCGGGCAGGCCGTGTTCTTCGAGCAGACGGCCGTCCCATTGTTCGATGGTGAGATAAAGCCCCCAAAAGTCGCCGTCGTATTGGGTGGGGCCACTTTCGGCCGCGCCATCTATGATGCGAAAGTGGGCGAAGCTGGTAGTGGGGGCTTCCACACCCGCGAGGTTGAAGAGTTGGAAGCCGACGGATTCAAACAAGCCCTGTTCGCCGCGATGGAGGAAATTGCCTTGCTGAATGACGGAGGAGAAGTTGAGTTTGCGCCATGTGGTAGCGTAGGGCTGGCCGTAATCGTCGTAGGCTTGGAAGTCGTGGCCGCGATTAAAATCGAATTTCCACATGTTTTTGCCCATCGCGTAGCGCCATACGCCACCACGGGCGCGGTAGCTGATGTGGTCGTAGACGAGGCCGTTGTAGACGAGTGTGCCTTTCCACAAATAATCTTCGCCAGTGTAGCCAGAGCTACGGGTGGAGGGGGGGTGGAAGGTGGCATCGGCCGTGTCGCTGGCTTTGGTGATAAGGTGGTAGACGGGCACATCTTGCAAGGTGTTAAAGGTGTAGGTGATGACTGTGCCGAGTGGCCCCGCGTCGCCGGGCTTGGCCGCGCCGCTCCAGTCGGGCAGGCCGTCGTAGACGAAGTAGGCGAAATTGGGTTGGGTGTCGTCGCTGTAGGGGACGGTGACGGCCGCCGCTAACCCATCCACGGCCGCAAGGCGATAGCGGACGAGGCGGCGGTGAACTTGGTAGGAGGGGGGAAGAACGGCCGTGTAGATGCCGCCACCTTGATGGCTCATGGGCACATCTACCCAACTGCTGGCGTAAGCGGGGTCGGTGAGGGCGATATAGTTCCCCGGCTCGACGAGTTGGAGTTGAAGAGTGACGCTGATTACGCCGTCGGGGTCGGCGATGCGGGCGGTGATGGTGACGGTATCGGCCGAGGTGGGGGTGAGGGGGGTGTGGGTGACTTCGCTGATAGCGGGGGGGGCGTTGGTGGCGAAGATGGCGTTTTGTGCTTTGGGGGTGGGGTTGCCTGCGCTGGAACGCCAATGGCCGGGGATGGCGTTGTCGAAGCTGGGGTGAATGAGTTCGAGGGAACTGCCGCCGCCGCTGAGCGGCCAAGGGAAGCCGTCGCCGTAGGTGAAGTCGTCAATAATCACGCCACTGCTGTTGCGGAGGACGAGCCGTTCGCCTTCGTTGCTCAGGTTGCCTGTGAACACGCCATCGGGCGGGAAGCCGAATTTGGTTTGGAAGCTGATGGTGAATGCGCCAGCGGGGTCTGTTTCGGCGATGACATAGTAATCCCCCGCGTTGAGGGTGGTGGCAGGGGGGAAGGTGTAGCTGATGCCGCTGGTGAATGACCAGTTGGAGAGGTCTACAGCCGTGGCTCCTGCATTGTAAATCTCCACGAATTCGCTAAATTCGGTGTCGCCCACGGGGTTGGTGTGGATTTCGTTGATGAGGATGTCGGTTTCGGCGGCCGTGGTGGGGGTGTTGCGGCCGAGGGCGAGGAGGAGGGTGAGGAAGGTGAGGAGGGGGATGATGCGGCGCATGGTGGGTGTCCTGTGGGTACGACAAAAAAAATGCCCCCTACAACAGGAATGAGTGTAGGGGGCATCGCTTACAAATGGGCTTGAGAGGGATATTTGGTTGCAGGGTTTAGGGAACCCAAATGAGCCACACGGCCGTTGCCCCTTGCTTATCGCCGTACACATCGCGGTAATAAATAATGACAGTTTGCCCTGCCATTTGGCTGATGACAGATGGCTCTAGCGGTAGCCAAGCCTGTAGAGGGTTGCCCAAACTCTGTGTGAAGACAGGTTCCCCATTGAGCAATGACCAATAAATCATCTACGACGGCGGGGTTTAAGCCAGCGCTGGAAGAGGAAAGGTAGTATTGTCCGCCTGCGAGGGAGTTGAGCGGGCATAACGACAGTATTGGCGTAGAAGGTCGTACCTTGGGTTTCGTTTGGCTCGGGGGGGTACGCGGCACCGAGTTGGATGGCGAATTGTTGCACGACGATGGGCAAATAAATCGTGTGCGTAACGTTTGGTTAGCGCAAAGGTGGCGGTGATGAACTTGTCGCTGTTCATCGTAACTGTGACGGGATTGGTGGTTGAGAGGACATCGCCGCTCCAATCGGTGAAAGTGGAGCCCAGGTCGGCCGTGGCCGTTAGCGTCACGACCGTGCCGTAGTCGTAAGTGCCGCTGTTGGGTGCGGCCGTGCCATTGCCCACCGTGGCCACGTTTAGCTCATATTGATTGAGAATGAAGGTGGCGGTGATGAATTTGTCGCTGTCCATCGTGATGGTAATGGGGTTGGTGGTTGAAACGACATCGCCGCTCCAATCGGTGAAGGTGGAGCCGAGGTCGGCCGTGGCTGTTAACGTCACGACTGTGCCATAGTCGTAAGTGCCGCTGTTGGGAGCGGCCGTGCCATTGCCCACCGTGGCCACGTTTAGCTCATATTGGTTGAGGCTAAAGGTGGCGGTGATAAATTTGTCGCTGTCCATCGTGACAGTGACGGGGTTGGTAGTTGAGACGACATCGCCGCTCCAATCTACAAAGGTGGAGCCGAGGTCGGCCGTAGCCGTTA
>JADJSZ010000012.1 GCA_016711405.1 Candidatus Hadersleviella danica
CCGCCCCGCCCTCCCTTGCACCTGCCCCCCCACGGCTGGGCCCCCTTGTGCCAGATGTGCCGCTCGATAAGGCGGATAAAGCCCTTGCCGCCCGCCGCCGTAAGCTGTGGCTAACCCTCATCACCATTGGCTTTGTGGCGTTGCTTATATTGGTTTTTTACCTGCAATCGCTCAGCTAGGGGACACGCTCCCCCTCAAATTGCCTGCGTGGGTCTGGCAAAACCACCCAATCTCGGCCAACCTCCCCATCAGACCTATCCCTTTCACGGTCACAATGTGGAAATTGATATAGTGGTGTATTTCAAGACACCACTATACCAATAAACTTATACACCAATGCACCCATTCCAACTATCAGTTACGGTATAAGGGTGTCTATGGTGGACACCCCCCCTCAGTTTTAAGGAGTATCCATAATGCAATTTTCTAAACGTTCCCTGCTTTTAACCGTGCCTGTGTTCACGGCCGTGGCGGCCGTGGCTCTTTGGCTGGCTCTGCTGGCCCCCGTACAGGTCGCATGGGCGGCCGATATTATCGTTAACCCCGGCGATTCCATTCAGGCGGCCATTGATAGTGCCAGCCCCGGCGACACTGTTTTGATTAGCGCAGGGGTTTACACCGAAAGCCTAACCCTTAACAAAGCTGTCAATCTCATTGGCGATGGGGCCGCGCAAACCATTATTTATGCCCAACCAGACCAGCGCGTGTTAACGGTGACAGGAGCGATTGGCGCAGGCACAACCATCAGTGGCGTGCAATTGGCAGGCGGCCGTTTGCTCACAACCACCCCCACCTGTCCTGCTTTTTGCGGGGGGGGCGTTCGCATCGCCACGGCCGCACGGCCGTTTATCAGCCACGTCATCATCAGCGATAGCATTGCCAGCGGCCAAGGGGGGGGCATGTATATCGAAGGGAGTTCCTTCATTGCCTTCGAAGCTGTTGAGTTTATCAACAACCATTCGGAGCTAGAGCGTGGTGGGGGGTTGTATAGCACAGCGTCAATCTATTTGGGGCAAGTCCACTTTGAGGGCAACAGCGCGGCCGTTCATGGCGGCGGCGCGTATGTCCTCGAACCCCTGACTACCCTTTCCACCACTTTTGTGGCAAACCAAGCCCTCCAACAGCGCGGCGGCGGCCTTTATGCCGACAAAGGCTGGACTGATGTGGGTGGCTCAACCTTCACCGATAACTCTGCTACCTTGGCAGGTGGCGGAGCGTATGCCAATGTATTCACCACCCTCACTGAAACCAGTTTTAACAGCAACGAAGTCATTTCGGGAAGTGGCGGCGGGTTGTATACGGTTGGTTTGTTGGTGGCCGTAGATGTGGAGTGGGTGAATAACCAAGCCTTTGAAAATGGGGGCGGCCTCTTTGCCAGTGCCGCCGCTTCTCTGACAGGCTCTACCCTGCGGGGCAACCAATCACTCACCCGCAATGGGGGTGGGCTGTATGCCAATAGCACCTCCCAATTGGCGACTTTGGTCGCGACCACCTTTTTGAGCAACACGGCCGCCCTCGACGGCGGCGGCGCATATCTGCGTGGCACAACCAATGGCACAGCAGGTCTTGTGCAAGGCAACCAAGCTGGCGATGACGGTGGCGGCTTTTATGCCGAAGGGGCGCTCACCCTTGCGGGGCAGATGGCGTTTGTGGGCAACGAAGCGGCCGATACAGGCGGTGGTCTGGCCACCCTTGGCACCACCAACCTGACTGGAATCGGCGCCGTGCTGAATCAGGCGATGCGTGGTGGGGCGATTTATGCCACAGGCTCTTTCTCCTTGCAACAATCGGCCGTAGGTGCGAATGGCGCGGTTCAACACGGTGGCGGCCTCTACCTGAGCGGCCCGAGTACTGTCGAGAACAATGCCTTGGGAAGCAATTTGGCGGGGATTAATGGCGAATCCATCTACTATTCGGGCATCAGCGAGACGTTAACAGTTGTCCATAACACCATCGCCTCGCCCGTTTCGGTTAGCGGCGCGGCCGTTTATGTCAACTTAGGCACCGCCTTCATCACCAACACCATTGTCACCAATCACAGCAGTGGCATTGCCCAAACAGGTGGTAGCGTGGTTAGCGAGGATTACAACCTATTCCACAACTTGGGTCTAACCACCACAGGCACGATTAGTTCTGGTGGCAACAGCTTTGTGGCCGACCCGCTGTTCATCAACCTTGGGGGGGGGGACACAGGATTGATGAGCGGTTCGCCAGCCATTGACGCGGCCGTCAACCTGAGTGTGACTGAAGATTTGCTGGGCAATCCCCGCCCCGGTGTGGGAACCACCCTGCCTGACATTGGCGCACTCGAGTGGCAAGCACCCCAAGCTGATTTGCAAATTGCGCTGGCGGCCGTGCCCGCTCCCGTCATCTACGGCGAAACCCTCACCTATACCATCACCATTACTAACGCGGGGCCAGATGCGGCCGAAACCCTAACCGTGACCCACGAGTTGCCCACTGGCGTGGGCAGTGCGGTGGCGCAAGCGGGGGATTGGACGTGTGACACGGCCGCTTTGCCGCTCGTCACTTGCACCTTGCCTGCGTTGGCCAGCAACGCCACCAGCCAAATTGTGCTGACAGCCACAGCACCCTTGGCCGCAGGGGTGTACACCAGCACCGCCACGGTGACAACCACAGCCACGCTGGACTCCGCCCCCTTGAACAACACCGCCAGTCTCACGACCACCGTCCTGCGCTACGACATCTACCTCCCACTGGTCATGCGGCCGTAGAGGGGTTATTGGTTACTGGTTATTGGTTATTCACCCTCATGAGTAACCAGTAACTAGTAACCAGTAACCAGTAACTCCCCATGCTTCTGGCAATAGACATTGGCAACACAAACATCGTCTTGGGGCTGTGGGATGGCGGCCGTTGGCGGCTTCAGTGGCGGCTGAGTACGGTGCGTGAACGCACGGCCGATGAGTATGGCCTCGACGTGCGCGGCTTACTCCGCGAGTGCAAGGTCAAAAAGCGGCAGGTGGGGCAGGTGGTCATCTCCAGCGTTGTGCCCAAGCTGACGGCCGTCTTTGCCGAAGTCGGCCGTCGCTATTTGGGGCAAGAGGCGTTGGTGGTCAACCACCGCACCAACATGGGCATTCGCGTGGAGACTGATTTCCCCGACCAAGTGGGGGCGGACAGGCTGGTGAATGCCACGGCCGCTTATCACCGCTTTGGCGGGGCGTGCATTGTGGTGGATATGGGCACGGCCACCAAATACGATGTGGTGAACCGCGATGGGGCGTTTTTGGGGGGGATTATCTCGCCGGGGTTGCAAATTACGGCCGATGCACTGTTTGCGCGGGCGGCCAAACTGAGCCAAGTAGAGTTTGTTGCCCCGCCGGGGGTTATCGGCCGTAACACGATTCACGCCCTGCAAGCGGGTCTCATTTATGGCTACGCCAGCCAAATAGATGGGCTGATTCCCCGCTTGCAGGCGGAAATGTGTGCGCTGGATGGGGAATTGACGGCCGACCAAATTCACATCATCGGCACAGGCGGCCTCATTGGCCTCATCGCCCCCCACACCCGCACCATTACTACCACCGACCCGTGGCTGACACTGAGTGGGTTGCAGGTGATTGCGGCAAGGGGGAGGGGAGAGGGGGAGCAAGACAGTAAGGGAGGGGAAACGGCATAGTTCAAGCTATCTTTACAATTTGGGACTCGGGACTGGGGACAAGGGACTGGAGGTCACAAGCGTCGCAAGTCCCTTGTCCCCAGTCAAAATTTGTAAAGATGCTCTCTCGAGGGTTGTGAACTATGCCAAGGAAACAAAAAGCGCCGCTGTTTTCACAGCGGCGCTTTTTGTTTAGGGGAGTGGAGATGGCGGGAGTCGAACCCGCGTCCGAAAAAGCTCACCTGCCAGACATCTACAAGCTTAGTTGACTCATTTGAGATTTAGCCCACATGCGCCCCAGTCAACGGGGTCAGATTAGGGCGAACCGAGGAGGTCTTAGGCACTACTATCGGTATTTTCGTGCGGCACATTGACTAGAGTGACACACCACAATAGACCACCAATGAGAATCTAGGGGGTGCGCGAGACCTCTGGGGCCTCGAACAGCGTTTCCGCTTTAGCCGTTATTAGGCGGCGAGGGGCATAGCGCTGTATGCAGTTGTGCGATTGGCACTTATTGGTTCGTTCCGCAGTTTTACGAGATGAAAAACGATGCTCGGCTTGCCATCCAGAGCCTTACTTTCCCGTCGAAACCAGTCATCCCCTTATTTAGTTGTTAACAGCTTTTATTGTACGCTATGGGCAATTAGAAAGCTATCAGCGGCCGTTAGGCCATTTCTAAAACTGGCATGGTTCAGTTATCTTTACAATTTCGGACTGGGACTTGGGGCTGGTTGGTCATAAACGTCCCCAGTCCCTTGTCCCTAGTCAAAATTTGCAAAGATGCTCTCTCGAGAGCCGCAATCTATGTCCCTAAAATTAACGGCCGCCATATTGCATCTCTGGGCTAGATACTGTATAAAGCCCACCAGAGGTGCGTTGAACTGGAGTTTTACGAAATTAGCGCGTCCTTCCCCAACTGCTGTTATTCGCTATTTCCCTCCCCTCTTATTTCCAGTTCTATCAGCCTATGCCCATCTACCAAATCAACGACCAATCGCTCCACGTCGTTAAAACAGGTGCCAACCACCAACAGACGGCCGTGCTTCTCCACGGCTGGTCTAGCTCGTGGTATGCCATGTACCCCGTGTTGGAATTAGTCCGCGAACGGTTTCGCTGTTTCGCCGTGGATTTACCGGGTTATGGGCAATCCCCCCCGCTCAAAGAGCGCACCACCATTAAAGCGTATGCCGACCTTATCGCGGCACTGATTCGCGAAGTGAGCGATGGGCCAGTTGTGCTTATTGGCCACTCAATGGGTGGCATGATTAGCATCACCATCGCTTTGCACTACCCCGAATTGGTGGAGCGCATGGTCTTAATCTGCCCCACCATTACAGGGCGGCTCTCCCGCTTCATCAACTTTTTCATTTCGCCCATCACTGTTTTGGAGCGGTTTGGGGTGGGCAGTTATATCGTTTCTTGGATAGAGGGGGTGGTGGTTGGCCTGACTGATAGGTTGATGCGGCCGGCTTCGTTTGCCGAACGCACGGCCATCAGCGATGAGGTGTATGCCCGGTTGCGCTCGGATGCGCGGCGGCATGGCCAAGGGCGGGTGCGGGCTGAGTGTTTCCGCGCCATGCGCGAAAACGACCTGACCGACCAAATTAAGCATGTGGATACTCCCGCCTTGGTGATTTGGGGAGCCGAAGACAACACAGTGCCCCTGAGCGATGCCAGCATTGTGGATGATGAATGGTGGGATGCCGACTTGCGGATTTTGCCCAAAGCGGGGCATTGGCCTCATTTTGAACGGCCGAGCGCGACCATGCGCCTCATCGCCGCTTATTTGGGCATTGCCCGCTTCAAACTCAACCGACGCGGGGTGCAAGCCCAGCAAGAGGAAGAGGGGCTAAACGACAATGCCATCGCTTACTTTTTGGCTCATTCCGATTTGGGCACGGGGCTGAACCAAGCCCAACGAATGCGGTTGGCGGCTCAGTTTAGGCGGCGGCGCTATCTTTCGGGGGAATTTATTGCCCGCACGGCCGAAATCGGCCGTGAACTCTACATTATCATGGCGGGCAATCTCGAGATTTGGCGCAATCTTGAAAGCGACGAGGGGAGCCACGAACCACTTAGCCGCACCGCCCTGCTCGAGCGGGAGGAATCGGGTTTGTGGCGCAAAGTGGCCATTTTGCGGGCGGGGCAAATTACAGGCGAGCTTTCTTTGCTGGACCAGCAAAAGCGCAGTGCGGATTTGATTGCGGGGGAAGAGGGGGCGACGGTACTCATTTTAGACCGCACCCGGTTGCTTTCGCTGTGCGAAGATGATGCGGTGTTGGGCACGCGGGTGCTGTGGAATATCGGCCGTGCCCTTGCCAAACGGTTCCGCTTTATTCTTTGGCAACTTTATTATGCCCCTGTGCAAGATTTAGAAGAATCCCAATTTAGTGAAGAGCAATCGGCCACACGGCAAGATGGCGATAACATTTACCAGATAGGAAAGAAGGGTTAGCCCTAATTGGCCGATTTGGGTTGGTTGCCAAAATGAGTTGTTTCCGCCATAATTTAGGTTCTGGTTCGGAGAGGTGCCAGAGTGGTCGAATGGGACGCACTCGAAATGCGTTGTGGCAGTGATGTCACCGTGGGTTCGAATCCCACCCTCTCCGCAGGAAAGAGGCGACAGTAATGTCGCCTCTTTTGTTTATTGGTGTAGAAATGTATTGGTGTATTGAAATAGACCAATGCACCATGACACCTATAAACCAGTATTCAGTAGGAGCAGTACTCCGCCTTTTGCTCATGCGTTATCTCAACCACTTTCTCCTCTCCGCCGCCCTGCTGGTGGGTTGTGCGGAAACGGCCGTGCCCACGGCCGAACTGGTTCTGCCCACCACGGCCGCTATTGCGGACGTGCCCGAGTTGCCCACGGCCATACCTGCCACTGCGACAGTGCCGCCCACCTTTACCCCCGTAGGCATGGACTTGGTTGTGGCCACCCCGCTAGGCGATTTTGCGCCCACAACGGCCGCGACTTACACCCCTTTCCCTACCGCCACCCCCTCCAACACGCCGACCATCACGCCATCCCCTACCCCCACCGAAACGCCGATACCCATTCCAACCGATACACCGACGGCCGTGCCGCCCCCCGCCAGCGGCAATTATTTGCCCAACGCCTCGTTCGAGGAGGGGTGGTACCACCTCAACGGCCGCCCCGAGTTGCAAATCCCTAACCAATGGCTGTTTGAGTGGGACGAGGGGCCGAACACGCTCGACCCTGACCCGTGGAACGCCTTTGTGCGCCCCGAAGTACGCGTACTCTCCACCGATTTTCTGCCCGCACAAGAACACGCCACCTTTATTTGGAACGGCGAACAAACGGTAAAGGTGTTCAAGGGAGAAGGAGCAATCAGTTACCGTTTGCTAACCGATGTGGAGCTAGAGCCGGGTACCTACTTGTTCAGCGTCAAAATCTACCCCGATTTGGTGATGGGTTACACCCCCAGTGGCGCCAAAATTTGGGCGGATGATGTGTTGGCGGGCGAGGTGCGGCTCATTGCTGACGGCCGTTCCGAGCCGTGGATGCTCCCCAATTTTGGCCAGCGCAATGTGTTCACCGTGACCTTTACCATTACCGAAAAACGCCCCGTGCGCATAGGCGTGGCCGTGCGCGGCCGTTGGGCTATCCTCAACAATGGCTGGTTTATGGATGATTGGTCGTTGCAAAAGGTGGATTAGCTGTCAGCTTCCCCCCTCCTTTACCCGAGTAAATAGTAAGTAGTGAATAGTGAGTAGTTCTCTACTACTCACTACTCACTACTCACTTTTCACCCATGAGTGTCTGATCACTCTCATACACAACTATCTCTATCTCCCCGCAACTCGCTATTTGCCGCTCCGTATAGTATGCTGTGGGAAGCTGATAACCAATAACAAGTAACGAGTAACCTCATAAGGAGTAAGACATGACCAAGTTACAAGAACCCATTAAGATTGAAATTCCTGTGGAAGAGGAACCCGCCGTTAAAGCCGAAGGGCGTGATATTACCAACGAATTGCGGAATTTAGGCCAACAATTCGCCAACACACTCGAAGCGGCATGGCACAGCCAAGAACGCGTGCGGGTCGAGGGGGAAATCCGCGAAGGGATGAAGCAGTTTGCGGATGAAGTCGGCCGTGTGCTGAACAATGTTCGCGAGAGCGCGGCGGCACAGAAAGTGCGCGAAGAAGCATCTGAAATTAAAACGAAGGTGGAAGACACCGAAGTAACCAAAAAAGCCCGCAACAGCGTTGCCCAAGGGTTGAGTTGGTTAAGCCAAGAGCTGGGCAAGTTGGCCGAAAAATTCACGCCCAACGAAAAATCGCCTAATGATGTCCAGTAGCCTGTCAAAGGTAAAAGGCAAAAAATAAAAAGCGGGGTTTCTCGAATAGAGAAACCCCGCTTTTGTTTTAGGGTGAGCCAGCAGATAGCGGCTCTTAATTCATGTGCGGCAAAACTTGCGCCATGATGGCATCTTTCGGCCGTGCCCCTGTAATGCGGGCAACCACCTCGCCCTTCTTGAACAGCATCAGGGTGGGGATGCTCATAATGCTGTAGCGGCCGGGGATCATTGGATTTTCATCCACATCCATTTTGCCGACCACCAGTTTAGCACCGTGCTCGGCCGCGATTTCTTTCACAGCGGGGGCTATCATGTGGCAAGGGCCACACCATTCCGCCCAAAAGTCTACCAGCACGGGTTTGTCAGAATTCAGCACATCTTGCTGGAAATTTTCATCGGTTATCACAATTGTTTCGGCCATATTTTCTCCGTAAATGCGGTTATTCGTCATGCAGACGATTGGTTTTCTTGGAATAGCTTTTAGACGTGGGTAAGTGGGGTGAACTTACTTGCCTCTCTGTTACAGTTTAGTGAAACAGGCACGTCTGTCAAGCAAAAACAAAACATATTGATAAATATAAATATGTTTCATAAAAAACGTGTAAACAAGTGGGGACAATTTTGGGGTGTGAAAAATGAAAAGTGAAAGGTGAGATGTACCTTCCACCTTTCACTTTTTACCTTTCACTTCCCTCACTTCCCCTTACGCCAACATGCGCATCGGGTTCTCGAGAATGGCCTTGAACTTGACCATGAACTCGGCCGCTTCTGCGCCGTCTGTCACGCGATGGTCGGCCGAAATCGTCACCTTCATCGTGTGCCCAATCACAATCTGGCCGTTCTTCACCACGGGCTTTTCGATAATGCCACCAATCGCCAAAATCGCCGCTTCGGGTGGGTTGATGATGGCCGTGAACGCATCCACCCCATACACGCCCAAATTGCTCAGGGTAAACGTCCCATCCGAGACATCATCGGGGTGGATTTTGCCACTGCGGGCGCGTTCCACCATCTCCTTATTGTCCCGCGCAATCTGGCTGAGCGTGGATTTGTCGGTGTTCTTCTGCACCACCGTCAGCAAGCCATTGGGGGTGGCCACGGCACTGCCCACGTTAATCGCCTTGCGCCGCACAATCTTATCTCCCCCAAAACTGGCGTTCAGGTTGGGGTAATAGGTCAGGGCGAGGCCGGCCGCTTTGACGAGCAAATCGTTGACCGAGACCTTGATGCCATCGGCCGCTAACATCTCGTTCACCTGCTGGCGCAGAGCCATGGCGGGTTCCATGTCAATCTCCATCGTCACTTGGAAATGGGGCACGGTGGTCTTGCTCTCGGTCATGCGCCGGGCAATTGCTTGGCGCAGTTTGGAGGCAGGAAGCGCCTCATCCCCATCGCGGAGCGTGATTTGGGTGGGGGGGCTTTGGACTGGAGCCGTGGGTGTGGAGATGACAACGGGGGTGGGAGACTGGGGACTGGGGACTGAGGACTGGGGAGCCTCGGGAGTCTTGCCACCGCCAGCCACAAAGGCGGCCACATCCGCTTTGCGAATGCGCTCCCCCTCAAACGGCACGGCCAGTAAATCCACCCCTTCTTCCTTGGCCACCCGCCGCGCCACAGGGGTCGCCTTCACCCCCGCAGGGAATTCGGCATTGGCCTCGGCCGTCACGTTCGTAGTGGCGGCTTTAGCCGTTTCTGCTTGTCCGCTAGGAGCCTCTTCTTTCTTCGGAGCCTCGGCGGCTGGGGCGGGTTTGCTTTCACCACCCCCTGCCATGCCCGAAATATCCTCCCCCTTCTCGCCCACAATGGCCACATTTGCTCCCACGGCCACCACATCGCCGGGGTTCACCAGCGTGGCCAGCAAAACCCCGGCCGTTTGCGACTCGAGGTCGAGCGTTGCCTTGTCCGATTCAATCTCGGCCACTACCTCGCCGCGTGTGATGGCATCCCCCACCGCTTTGAGCCATTGGTTGAACACGCCTTCGCGCATATCGAAGCCCATCTTGGGCATGACAATAAACTCAGCCATTACAAAATCTCCTTCACCGCGTCAATCACCCGTTGCGGGTTGATGAGCGCCGATTGCTCGAGTTGGCGGGAATAGGGCAGGGGCACTTGCTTTTGCGCCACCCGCTTGATGGGTGCGTCCAGATAGTCAAAGGCGTGCTCTTGCAACTGTGCGGCCACCTCTGCCCCAATGCCATACGTGCCGTACCCTTCTTCCACAATCACCGCCTTAAAGGTCTTCTTAAACGAGGTGATGGCGGGTTCCATATCGAGCGGTTGCAAGCAACGCAGGTCAATGACTTCGGCCTCAATGCCCTCTTTGGCGAGTTGTTCGGCCGCCAGCATGGCCACCCGCAACCCCTCGGCATAGGCTACGATGGTCACATCTTTGCCTACCCGCTTCACATCTGCCTTGTCCAGCGGCACCAGATATTCTTCTTCGGGCACTTCGCCCCGCTCTTGGTAGAGGGTGTGGTGTTCGATGAAGAACACAGGGTCATCACTCCGAATAGCTGATTTTAGCATCCCCTTGGCATCGTAGGGGGTGGCGGGGGAGACGACGCGCAGGCCGGGGAAGTGGGCGAATATCACGTCGGGGGTGTGGCTGTGGGTGGCGCCGAGTTGTCGGCCGCCGCCCCCCGGTGCCCGAAAAACGACTGGGCAACGCATCTGCCCGCCGAACATGTAATGCACCTTGGAGGCGTGGTTGATAATCGCGTCGAAGGCGACAAAGGCGAAGTTGATGGTCATAAATTCGGCCACGGGGCGCAGGCCGTTCATGGCCGCCCCAGCGGCCGCGCCGCCAATGGCCATTTCGGAAATGGGGGTGTCGCGGATGCGCTTTTCGCCAAATTCGTCGTGGAAACCACGGGTCACGGCGTAGGTTCCACCCCACACGCCGACTTCTTGTCCCATGATGAAGACGCGCTCGTCTCGTTGGAGTTCTTCGCGCAACGCGTCGCTAATTGCTTGTCTCATTGTGATGCGGGCCATGTTAGTTCTCCACAAAGATATTTTCAAAAAGGGCGGATGGGTCGGGGAAGGGGGATTCGTCGGCAAATTTAACTGCTTCGGCCATTTGCTTTTCGACGATTTCGTCAATCGCATCCAGTTCGTCGGGATGCACCCCTTCGATGTCGGTCAGGCGGCGTTCGACAACCCCGAGTGGGTCATCTTCGCGCCATTTGGCCACTTCTTCCTTGGTGCGGTAGCGCAGGGGGTCGCCCATGCTGTGCCCTTCGTAGCGGTAAGTAATCATCTCTAAAAATTGGGGGCCTTCGCCGTTGCGGATGCGTTCAAGGGCCTTCATCGTCTCGACGTAGACGGTGCAGACGTTCATGCCGTTGACTTGGCGAGCTTTCATGGCGTAGCCAGCCGCTTTGGTGGCCATGTCGGGCGCAGCCGAGGCGCGTTGCACGGCCGTGCCCATCCCGTACTGGTTGTTTTCGCAAATCCACACCACGGGCAAATCCCACACCCCCGAAAGGTTGAGCGATTCGTGGAAGTAACCGATGTTGGTGGAGCCATCCCCAAAATAGCACAGGACAGCGCCATCGGTGCCCCTGTACTGTTCGGCCAGCGCAATGCCGGCCGCGAGGGGCAAATGGCCGCCGACGACGGCATAGCCACCCCAATAACGGCGGGGCACATCGGCAAGGTGCATGGAGCCGCCTTTGCCTTTGCTCACGCCCGTCGCTTTGCCCATTAATTCGGCCATCGAAGCGCCCACGTCGGAGCCAACGCAGAGGGCGTGGGCGTGGTCGCGGTAGGCGGTGATCACGTGGTCGTTGTCGCCCCGTGCGGCAATGGAGCCGACGGCGATTGCTTCTTGCCCAATGTAAAGGTGCAGGAAGCCGCCGATTTTGCCCAATTGGTACTGCTCAGAGCAGGCTTGTTCAAATTTGCGGATGAGCACCATTTGGCGGTACCACTCGAGTACCATCTCTTTGGTGGTGTAATCCGAGGTGTCGTATTCGGACTCGTCTATTAATAACTTGGCCATGTTGTCTCCTTGAGGGATAGCCATAAGCCATAAGCCATAAGCTGTAAGCTGGAATTCGCTTATGGCTTATGGCTTATGGCTTACGGCTGGTAACGAGAAGCACCCACTGGGTTGTTAGTGAGTTTTCGCTGGGTCATTCGTTTGCGATGGGCTTGGGAGTGTAGGAGGTGATGCTGATGGGCACCACGTTGTTAGTTTAGCAAAGTCGGCCGTCTATGGCGATTTTCTCTTATGGTTAGCCGATGGTGGGTGGGCAGGCTCCCGAGTCGTACCTGCCTTCGTCTGTGGCTGGCAGGTACGACCAAAATGCTCCAAGACGGATAGGGGTGTTTCATCTCGGTTGGAGCGGGTATGAATTTAGACACGAATTACACGAATTTTTCGAGACCAATTCGTGAAATTCGTGTCTAAAAAAGAGTCTCGCCTAAACGATTCTCAACTTAAATCATTGATTATAAGTTAAGCGATTTTCCAGAGAGTCAAGTTGTCATTCTTCGCCTAAATACCCTTTGCCCTTTCCCTTTTTTGTCCTTTTGCAATAAAAATTTATTGCAAAAGGGCAAAAGAACAATAAAGCAAAGGGGTCTCGGCTTGTTTTCTCTCTTGATTTTTGCTTAACCCGCTTAACTTATAACTAATGCTTAACTTATAACTAATGAACTTAAATGAAACATACCCAAGGCTAATCGCGCTTGAATTTGGAGTAATCGGGGGCGGCGTAGCGGGTTTTGCCGCCATCGCTCACTTCCATCATCGCCTTGACCTTCATTTGCAGGCCAAACAGGTTGATGAACCCCTTGGCCTCTTGCTGGTCATACACGTCGTCTTTGCCAAAGGTGGCAAAATCTTCGCGGTAGAGGCTGTTGTCGCTCTGACGGCCGATAATTGTCAGATTCCCCTTGTACAACTTAACCTTCACCCAGCCCGAAACAGTCTCTTGGGTGTAATCCATGAACAGTTGCAACCCCTCGCGCAGGGTGGTGTACCACTGGCCAAAATAGACAAGTTCGGCGTAGCGCAGGGCGGTTTGCTCCTTAAAGTGCAACGTGTCCCTGTCGAGACAGAGCGATTCGAGTTCACGATGGGCGGCGTATAAAATCGTGCCGCCGGGGGTTTCGTACACCCCGTGCGATTTCATGCCGACGAGGCGGTTTTCGACCAAATCGATGCGGCCGACCCCATGCCGTGCCCCTATTTCGTTCAGTTTGGCGATAAGGGTGGCGGGGGCCATTTGGACATCGTTGATGGCGACGGGCACGCCTTTTTCGTAGGTGATTTTAATCGCCTCGGCCGTGTCGGGGGCATCCTCGGGGTCAACCGTCAGCCTGAACATGCTCTTCTCGGGTTCTTGGCTGGGGTCTTCCAGCACGCCACCCTCGTGCGACATGTGCCACAAGTTGCTATCGCGGCTGTACATGTCCCGCTCGGTGTTGCTGACGGGCACATTGAATTTGCGAGCATAGGCCAACGCATCCTCGCGGGAGCGAATTTCCCACTCGCGCCACGGGGCAATCACTTTCAGGGTGGGGTTGAGGGCCTTATAGGTTAGCTCAAAGCGCACTTGGTCGTTACCCTTGCCAGTGCAACCGTGTGCCACTGCTTCTGCTCCCTCTGCTTCGGCAATAGCTACCTGCCACTTGGCAATCAACGGCCGTGCCACCGATGTGCCCAACAGGTATTGCCGCTCGTACACCGCCCCGAACGCAACATGGGGAAGAGGAAATCCTTGGCAAATTCATGCTTCAAATCCTCGATATACACCTTGCTCGCGCCACTGTTGAGTGCCTTTTCACGCAACCCCTCCAACTCCGCATTCTCCTGCCCAATATCGGCGCAAAAACAGATGACCTCACAACCATAGTTTTCCTTCAACCACGGCACAATCACGCTGGTATCCAAACCACCAGAATAGGCTAAAACGACTTTGTTGACTTTGTTTTTCATTGTATCTCCTTCGGAAATGAATAATGAGTAATGAATAATGAGGAAAAGGGGGGGGGGTAGGGGGGTGTTGTGGGGTGGGGTGGGGGTAAATCGGGGGGGGGGGTTGGTTTGGTTTGAAGGAGGCGGGGGGGGGGGGGCCCGGTTGCCCCCCCGCGCCCAAGCGCCGGGGGGGGCTGGGGGGGGGGGGGTGCTTCTTTTGCGCACCTCGTGTGAGGCTTGTACAGGTTGATAATTCGCAAGGCATACGCTCGAGTTCGGTCACAAATATCTTGTCCTTTTGCTCCACTTTGCATGGATTACCTCTAAATTGAGTGATGGGTAAGTAATGGTTAACGAAGGTATATTTTCGGATAATGCCTTTTTATTCATTACTCATTATTCATTACTAATTTGAAGACAACTGCGGTCTCATCACAGGCATCTTTGAGGGGGCAAACACTGCAATCCGTCCACACTTTCTGGGGGAAAAACTCCTTTTCGGTGATGGCGAAGCCGAGTTTGAGGAAGAAGGGCACCGCACGGGTCAGGGCGAAGAGGGTGGGGATGCCACGGCCGCTTGCCTCCGCCATGAGCGCCTCCACAATTTTGCGGCCGAGACCCGTCCCCTGCGCCACATCGGCCACCGCCAGCGACCGCACCTCGGCCAAGTGGGGCGAGTAGTGCAAGAGCGAGCCACATGCCACCACCTCATCCCCCAATTTGCCAATGACCCATGTGGGTAACGAGGCGCGGATTTGCTCGGCCGAACGGGGGAGCAAATCCCCCCGCCGAGCGTAGGTGTTAACCAAGGCCACCAAGCCGGGAATATCCGCCTCGGTGGGCTTGTGAATGGTGGGTGTTACGGCCGTGACGGGCGACGGCCGCAATTCCACATCGGTTATGTAAACTAAATTCGCTTGTGTCATGGGGAGTTCTGAGTGCTGAGTGCTGAGTCTACTGAAAAAGGTTGATGACACAATTCTTTTTGCCTTTTGCAAAGCCTTTTTCAGAGTGCTGAGTGGGGCGTGAGGGTGATACTCAGCACTCAGGACTGAGCACTCAGCACTTTCTGCAACACCGCCACCGCATGGTCAATCTGCTCTTCGTTGATGATGAGCGGCGGGACGAGGCGCAAAACCATATCGCCCGCACCAATAACCAACACCCCATTGGCCACACACGCCTTGGTAATTTCGGCCACAGGGCGATTTAACTCCACGCCCATCATCAGGCCACGGCCGCGAATGGCCACCACTTGGTCGGCGGGGAGCATTTCGTGGAGCCGATGGTGGAGGTGTTCGCCCATCGCCCGCACATGAGCCAAAAAGTCGGGCTGGCTGACCTTGTCGAAGACAACGTTGGCGGCCGTGCAAACCAGGGGCCCCCCGCCAAATGTCGTGCCGTGGTCGCCCGGCTGGAGCGCGTTGGCCACCTTTTGGCTCACCAGTGTCGCCCCGATGGGCAAGCCACCCGCCAACGGCTTGGCAATGGTCATAATGTCGGGCACCACGCCCGTCGCCTCGTGCGCCCACAAATAGCCCGTGCGGCCGAGGCCACACTGGATTTCGTCGAAAATCAGCAAGGCATCGTACTGGTCGCACAGGGCACGGAGGCCGCGCAGGAAATCGGCCGTGGCGGGGTAAATCCCCCCCTCACCCTGCACGGGTTCCAAAATCACCGCCCCCACGCTGTCGTCCATCACCGCCTGCACACTGGCCAAATCGTTAAATTCGGCAAAAATGACCCCGCTGATGAGCGGCTCGAACGGCTTGCGGTACTTTTCCTTGGCTGTCGTGGCCAGCGAACCCATTGTGCGGCCGTGGAAACTGTGCGAAAAGGCGATAATTTTGGTCTTCGGATTCCCCTGTCCCTCGTCCCCCGTCCCCTGTCCGTATTTATTCCACGCATATTTGCGGGCGAATTTCAGCGCCGCTTCATTCGCCTCCGTGCCCGAATTGCAAAAGTAAACTTTGTCCGCAAACGAACTTTCGACCAGCTTTTTCGCCAGTTCGATTTGGGGGGCGGTGTGGTAGAGGTTGCTGGTGTGGGTCAGCTTGCTCGCTTGTTCGGCCACCGCCTTGGCCCAGTCAGGGTCGGCGTGGCCAAGGGCGGAGACGGCGATACCCGCGTTGAAGTCGAGGTAGGCACGGCCGTCGCTGTCGTACAGCACCGCCCCCTCCCCCCGCTCAAAAACAATCTCGGGGCGCACATAGGTCTGCAAAATGTAATTCTTTTCCTGCTGGATGAGGTCTTGTTTGTTCATAGGAGTGGTTAGTAGTGAGTGGCTAGTGGTTAGTGATTATTCCGCAATCCGCATTCCCAATTCCGCAATCAGCACCGTGCCGCCGCCCACAAGGCCATCCAAATTGGTGATGCGGACGCGGGGGACGTGGGCGAGGGCTTGCAGGGCGGATTGTACTTTGGGGATCATGCCCCCGCTAATGGTTCCCGTGGCGATGAGTTGGTTGGCTTCGGCCGTGGTCAGCTCCCCCATAATCCGCTTGCTGGCCCAGTCGGCGTACACGCCGGGCACGTTGGAGACAAAATCGAGTTGGTCGGCGGAGATGGCTTGGGCCACGGCCGTGGCCGCCTCGTCCGCATTGACATTGTAATGTTGCCCCGCCACATCACACGCCACGGGCGAAATAACGGGGGTCAACCCCGAGGCGATGAGTTGGCGCAACAACTCCACCCGCACGCCGATGATTTCCCCCACAAAGCCCAAATCCCCCTTGGGCGAGTGCTTTTTCTGGGCGGTGAGCAAACGGCCGTCCACCCCGCTCAACCCCAGCGCATCCAAACCCGCCTTTTGCAACGCCCGCACCACCAACTTGTTCACTTGGGCCGACATAACCATCTCGGTGATGGCCAGCGACTCCCCGTCGGTGACGCGCAAGCCGTCTATTTTGCGCTCGGCCAGCCCCAGCGCCTGTTGCAACGCCGAAATGCTCTTGCCGCCGCCATTGATGATGACGACTGGCTCGGCACGGCCGATTTCGGCCACGGCCGCCGCAAACTGCTCCACAAACCCCGCATCGTCTAATTGGTGTCCACTGATTTTGATAATTCGCATGGAAGCCTCTCAGCTTGTCAGCATTTCAGCTTGTCAGCTAGGTAGTCGGTCAGCATTCATTCCGCAATCCGCATTCCCCAATCCGCAATCCTCCCTCACACCAAACATCACATTCATATTCTGCACCGCTTGCCCCGATGCGCCTTTGGTCAGGTTGTCGATGGCGGAGGTCAGGATGAGGGTGTGCGGGTCGCCCATTTGCACGCCGATGGCGCACCGATTGGTGCGGATGGCGTGGGCGACGGTGGCGTGTTGGCCAGCGGGGAGCAATTTGATGAACGGCTCGGCCGAGTACGCCTCGTGCAACGCCTCGCGCACCTGTGCCTCGTCCCACCCCTGCGCCAGCGGCATGTAAATGGTGCTCAACATGCCCCGTGGGATGGGAATAAGGTGAGGGGAGAAGATGAGGCTGGGGGCGGGTTGCGCCCACCAACCCATCGCTTGGCTTATTTCGGGCCAGTGGCGGTGGCTTTGGCCGATGCTGTACGGGCTGAGGTTATCGCTGACCTCGACGAAGTGGCTGGCTTGTTTGGGGGTGCGCCCCGCCCCCGATACGCCTGATTTGGAATCGGCAATCACCGTGCCCGCCACTGCTCCCGCCGAGAGTAGGGGTTTGAGTGGAAGCAAAATGCTGGTCGGGTAACAGCCGGGGCAGGCGACGAGGTCGGCCGTCTTGATTTCCTCCCGCGCCCATTCGGTCAGGCCGTAGACGGCCGTCTCCAACAAATGGGGCGCAGGATGACTGACCTTGTACCACGCCTCATAGGTGGCCACATCCTTCAGCCGAAAATCGGCACTCAGGTCTATGACCTTGCACCCCGCTTGCAGGGCGCGCACGGCCGTGGCCGCGCTGGCCGCATGGGGCAGGCAGAGGAAGACGACATCGGCCGTCTCATACGGCGCATCCCCCTCCGCGATGAGGGGAATAGCGGGGGCTTGGGGGTACACTGCGTCCAGCGTCTGCCCCGCAAAGGTCTGGGAAGTGGCGAAGACAATTTCGGCCGTGGGGTGGCTGGCTAACAGCCGCACCAACTCAAAACCCGTGTAGCCTGTTACGCCGCAAATGCCGATGTGAATGGTCATGCAGTTTTCCTTGTAGATAGAGTGTAGAGATAGAGATAGAGGAAACACGATAGGCTGAATAACTGTGTATCCCTCTATCTCTCGTCTCTATCTTTTTGCCAAATAAAAAACGCCAGACCACAATAAAGTTGGTCTGGCGTTGCAATAACGAAGAGGTTCTATTCGCGTGAAGGTGTTATGCGTTCAGGCAAGAAGTACCACAACCCAGACCATGTGTCTGGGGGCGACGTCGGAGGCGAGGGTACTGGGTGGGTGCGGGAAACATAACGGCCGTGATAATAACAGATGCTTAGGGATTGTCAAACAGGTAAAAGAGCGGGAGATTAAGAGATTTGAGGTTTAGAACCAATCAATCTCTTAATCTCCCGCTCTCTAAATTTCCTTCTCTTCTTCTGGGCTTACCCGCCTAATTCCAATTGATATTCACACTGCCCGTGCCGCTGGCGGGCACATTGTAGGTGCGGTTTGCCCCGCTCTGCCACGTTGTTGTGGAGCCTTGCTTGACGATGAACTTGTACTGCACCGTCTGCCCCGCACTGGTGGTGAAGGTCACAGGGCCGCTCCATGTGTCGCTGTCTTGCCATGTCAGGGGTACAGCATTGGCCGCATTCCAGTTACCAAGCTCGGCCGTGTTGCCCACCACGAAGATGTTTTGCCCCGGCTGGGTGACATACCCATTAACGGTAAACGTCACGGTGACATTGCCCGGTGCAGGAGTGGGGCTAGGCGTGGGGGTGGGATTGTTGCTCTTCACCACCGTGTATGCCCCACTGCTTTCGGTGTAGGTAATGGTGTAGTTGCCCGCCCCTTGGGTCACGGCAATGTCGCCACCTGCGAGGTCTACGAAGCCATCGTTGTTGTTGTCGCCATAGTTGGTGGCCCAGTTGCCGAACTTATCGAACTTAAAGCGTTGGTTGCTGGCCGAGCCAAAGGTCGTGCTAACGCTCCACTGGCAGGTGGCGTTGTTAACCAAACTCATGGCCGTGGTTCCCCACGCATTGTTCGTACCCCGTTGGTACATCTGCGCCGAGCAAGAGGGGGCAGGGGTGGCGGTGGGGTTCACTTGCCCCACTTTGGCACCGATGTGAATCGCGGCCGAACTCATCCCATTCACCGTGATAGTCGCCCAGCCACCGCCATCTACCGTAATGGTCGAGCCAGAGCAAGTGGCCGTGGCCGCGTTAAAATCAGCTTGGGTGATGTTGCAATAAGTCCCGGCCGCCAAACCCGTCTGGAAAGTGCGGTTCAATGTGTCGCCTTGGCGATTGATAACCACAAAGCCCGCCCCGCCGTTTGCCCCACTGCGGGTAAAGGCGATTTGGTTGCTCCCATTGCTCCACCAATTGGTCACATTGTGGGCATTCGCCCCAGCGGTGTAGTTGCGGAAAGCGACCATGTTGGCAATCGGTTGCCAGCGGTGTTCACATTTCCATTGGTTGCCAAAGCAGTTGAGCGACCCATTGCCGTTGTAAACGCTGGAAGTATTGCCCGAACCATCGTTGGGGGGGCCTTGGTTGTCATTCACGCCGCCCCATTCGTAGCTGGACATGAGGGCGGGATAGCCGTAAGGCCACGCCAACATGTATACATTGGCCAAATCATATAAGGCGCCACTGCGGTGGGTGACTTGGGCGGCCATGCCGTGGCCGCGTTGGTTGTCGTGGTTATCCACAAAGACCACGGCCGCTGTGCTGGGCAAAAAGCCCCATTGTTCGCCAAAATTGCTCAGCCAAGCGAGTTGGCCGGTGGCAAATGTCTCGCCGATTTTTTGGCTGTACTTGAACTCGGTCACGTCGGCAATATAGGTGTACATGCCTGCGCTGACAGGTTGGCTACCGGGGTCAATCACTTCTTGGAAAACGTAGTAGTTGCCCGTCACCCGGCTGAGGATGTTTTGCACATCGGCGGGAGCCATGTGTTTGGCCGCGTCAATGCGGAACCCCTTCACGCCGCTGTTGACAAGCCCTTGCAGATAGGCGGCAAGGGTGGCGCGGACGTACTCTTTGCCTGTGTCTAAGTCGGGCAAGCCACTCAGTTGGCAGTTCCAAATGGCGTTGCGCCGTGCTTCGTTAACGGCGGGGTCGCTGGAGCTGTTGTAATCGCCCGATTGAATAATGCAGGCGGAGTGAAAGTCGGGGGCGGAGAATTGGGGGTAGCTGAGGCTGGCGCGGTTGAAGGTGGAGCCGCTCGTGCCCGAGCCAACTTGGTCGGCCATGTGGTTAATGACTGCGTCCACGTAAATATCCACGCCCACGGCCGCGCACCGCGCCACCATGTCATCAAATTGCGCCCGTGTGCCACTGCGACTGTTGAACTTGGTCAGGTCGAAGGTGACGGGTTGGTAGCGCGACCACCATGCGTAGTTGGCGACCAGTTGGTGGTTGATGTGCTCGTTGGGGAAACTTGCACGGCCGAGAACCCCTTTGGCCCCAAGAAATTCTCACACTCAAGGGCAATATCCGTCCACTTCCACTCAAAGAGGTGCACGAACACCGTGCGGGGCGGGGGTGGGGGCGGGTTGGCCGCCACGGGGGCAGGTTGCCCCGCAATGAGCAAAAAGGCGAGCACGGCCGCCATCAACAACAAGGCTCCCCCTATCTTTCTCGAAAATCGCTGTGCGTTGGTGTTCATGTTACTTCTCCTTGTGAGTGGTGACTGGTTATTGGGTTATTGGTTATTCGTTATGGGGCAGTTGCACCCTAATAACGAGAAACCAATAGCGAATAGCCTTATTATTAGTTGAGCTATCAACTACTAACTGCAAGAAAACTGCACAAAAACTGTATAATCACGACTGGGCAGTTTGTATAGCCCGCTGGGAAGGGAGAGAAAGGGGGGAAGAGAGCCAGAGACTGGGTACTGAGCCTACTGAAAAGGTGGGGGGTTGTGGGGTAGATCCGTGGGTTTTTGCCCTTTCAACTGAGATGAAACACACCCATTGCTAATTGACGGACAAATGTTTTTTCTAACCGCGGAGAACGCCGAGGGCGCAGAGGCTTCTCTGGCATTTCCTCTGCGTTCTCCGCGCCCTCCGCGGTTCAATCAATTTTGTCAGTCAAACAGCAAATTTTCTCTCGAGCCATTTTGCCTTTTAGCTCTTTTGCCCTTTTGCAATCAATCTTTTTGTCAAAGCACTCTCATCTTGCACCTCATCACATGGATGTTTTCAGCCGCAAACAGCTCCGCGAAGCCTTGAAGGCGTGGCATAGCTCGCCCAAACTGGGGCAACACCCGTTGGCAGAATTGCCCGTGGTGCATGTGCGCCGCCAGCAAGGGGGGTATGCCGACACGGCCGCTGGCCGTGGCATCGCCCTGCGCCAACTGTTGCAAGAAGCGATTGAGCAGATTAAACCAGCAGGCGCCCAGCCCGATTTTAGCCAGCGGGCATGGCGACACTATTACATTCTCCACGAGCAGTACCTGCACGACCAACGCGCCCAAACGTTACAAGAGGCGTTGGCCATTTCTGAGAGCGGCTATTTTGTAGACCAGCGTGAGGCGTTGGATAGGTTGGCGGATTGGTTGCGAAAGCAGAATGAGACGGCCGTCACCTCCCCTCCCCCACCCGCGCCGACCATCCCCCTCACGGCCGCCCATCTGCCACCCAGCAACTTGCCCCACCCCCTGACCCCGTTTGTGGGGCGCACGGCCGAACGCGCCCAAATCGCCTATTACTTGGCCGACCCCACCTGTCGGCTGATTAGCATTGTGGGTGCGGGGGGTATGGGCAAAACCCGCTTGGCCATACAGGCGGCGCAAGAAAGCGACTGGCCCGCCTATTTCATCGCCTTGGACACGCTCGAAACGGCCGACTTGCTCATCCCGACCATCGCCCAAGCGTTGCAATTCTCGCTCGATTCCCAGCAACCCGCCGCACCACAGATGCACCATTTTTTAAGTGGCAAACAGTTGCTACTTGTCCTCGATAATTTTGAGCATCTGACGCGCACGGGGGCGGGGCTAATGAGCGACTTGCTGACCCACGCCCCGCAGGTCAAGTTGCTGGTCACTTCACGGGAGCGGCTACAGGTGCGCGGGGAGTGGGTGATTGCCTTGCACGGTTTGGATGTGCCCGCCACGCTCACGGCCGATATTTCCCCGCACCAATTCAGCGCGGGGTTACTTTTCCAGCAAGCGTGGGAGCGGGTGCGGGCGGGCGAAGCGATTGGCACGGCCGATTGGGGGCACATTGCCACCATTTGCCAATTGGTGGGGGGAATGCCGCTCGGGTTAGAGTTGGCCGCCAGTTGGGGGAGTGTCCTCTCTTGCGCGGAGATTTCGGCCGAGATACAGGCCAATTTGGACTTTTTGGCCACCACCTACGCCGATGTGCCCGAGCGACATCGCAGTTTGCGGGCCGTTTTTCATTATTCATGGGTGTTGCTTTCGGCCGAGGAGCAGGCGGTGTTTCGCCGCTTGGCGGTGTTTCGGGGGAGCTTTGATAGGCACGCGGCGCAAGCGGTGGCGGGAGCCAACTTGGCCGTGCTACACGCCCTCAGCGGCAAATCGCTGTTGCGCGTGGCAGAGGGGGGGCGGTACGCCATCCACCCCCTGTTGCGCCAATATGCCCACGAGAAATTGCAGGCCACGGCCGACGAGTGGGCGCGAGTGCAGGAGGAACACGGCCGCTATTACACCCAATTTGTGGCCAGCAGAACCGCCAGCCTCAAACAAGGCGGCCGTCAGCGAGAGGTGGTGCAGGCGGTGGAGGCGGAGGTGGAAAATTTTCGCGCCGCCTGCCGCTGGGCCATCGAAAAGGGGCAGGCGGGGCTGTTGCTGGAAACGGCCGAGGCACTTTATCTGTTTTTCACCATGAGCAACCGCATCCAAGAAGGGCACGACACGGCCGCCCTGCTGGCTGAAATAGCGGCCGAACAACCGTTGGTGCTGGGGGTGGTGCTGGGATTGCAGGCGCGGTTTTTGCAGTTGCTGGGGGATAACGGCCGTGCTCATGCCCTTTTTCCCCGCAGTTTGGCCATTTTGGAGGCCAGCGGCCGTGGCCATCCACTGGCCTTGATTAGCATGTTGGCCATCGAATCCAATTTGGGACAGGAGGGGATGCGCCCCGCCCAATTGTATGGCCACAGCCTCGCTTTTTTTGAGCAGACGGCCGACTCGTGGGGCATTGCCAGTTGCCATATGCGCTTTGTCACCCATCTGCGCCAAATTGGTGCGCCCGACACCTATGGCCAGCAAAAAACATTGCTCCAACAATGTTTGGCCATTCGCCAGCAGATTGGCGACCAGCGCGGGGTGGCCAGTACGCTCAACTATTTGTGCGATTTGGCCTATGAGCGGGGCGATTATGAGGAAGCACGGCAACACGCCGAGCGCAGTTTGGCTTTGCACCGCGCCTTGGGCGAGGCCAAGGGGACGGCACACTCGCTGAACCATCTGGGACAAGTGGCGGGCACGTTGGGGCAATATGAGGAAGCCCGCGCCTATTATCGGGAGAGTTTGGCCATTTTGCGCCAATATGGCCATGCGCGAGAGGTGGCGATTTGCTTGGATTGTGTGGGGTATGTGACTTATTTGCTGGAGGAGTATGACACGGCCGAAACCCATTACCGCGAGAGTTTGCACATCTCGCGGGAGGTGGGGGATGTGCATGGGGAGGCGTGGTCGTTGCACAATTTGGGGGATATTGCGCGGGCGCACGGCCGTTATGAGAGCGCCAAACATCTCTACACAGAAAGCCTCGCCCTGCACAAATCGCTCGACCCGCTGAGTTGGGGGGGGATTGTGGCGTTGGATAAGTTGGGGCGGGTGACGTTGGCCAATGGGGATGTGGCGGAGGCGGAGGGGTATTTTGGACAGGCGTTGCGCATGGCCACGGCCGCTAATCGTTACCGCGAGGTGATGGATGCGTTGCTCCATTTGGCGGAGGTAGCGCTTCAGCGGGGGGATGGGGAAAAAGCGGCCGAATGGCTGGCGGTGGTGGTGGCGCACCCCGCTACGGCGAAGCAGACGCGGGATAGAGCGGCCGATTATGGGGCTGGGTTGGCGGTGGGGGGCGAAACACGGCCGAGTTTGGAAAACGTCTTGGCGCAATTGCTTTAGGGGACGGGGACAAGGGACAAGGGACGAGGACAAGGGACAAGGGAGGGACAGGAGTAGGATACACTCCCCAGTCCCTAGTCCTAATCCATTCCCAACACGCTTTTAGGGGAACAACCGCCGCGTTTTAACTTCGGGGTTGGAATCATCGCGGTAGTGGTAGAGCTTGGCGGGTCTGCCTTCGCTCTCGCGGGAGATTTTGCCCGTCTCTTCAATGACTTCGGCCGCTAAAATTTTGCGCCGGAAGTTGCGTTTGTCGAGTTCTTCGCCCAGCACCACCTCATACGCCTGTTGCAGTTCGGTGAGGGTAAATTCGTGGGGGAGGAGGCGGAAGCCCACGGCCGTGTATTCCAACTTGTAGCGCAACCGTTGCAGGGCATAATCCACAATTTTCTCGTGGTCGAAGGCCAGCGGGGGCAATTTGGCCAACGAAAACCAACTTGTTGCGCTTTCGTAACGCCCCGGCTGGTGCTGGATGGCTTCGTGGGGCACAAGGGCAAAATAGGCAATCGTAATCACCCGCGAGCGCGGGTCGCGGCTCACATCGCCAAAAGTGTAAAGCTGTTCGGTGTAGACGCTGGTGACACCTGTCTCTTCGGCCAATTTGCGGGCGGCCGCTGTTTCCAGCGATTCATCCGGCCGTACAAAGCCGCCGGGGATGGCCCACATCCCTTCAAACGGTGGCGTGCGCCGCTTGACCAGCAAGACACGCAAGTCGTTCTCCACCAAGGAGAAGATGACCACATCTACAGTGACGGCCGGCCGTTGGTCTTCCGTTGGCACAAACCCTTTCGATTCTGTCGGCAAAATACACCTCGCTGGACAATGGGGACTAGGGACTGGGGACGAAATTACGAATTACGAATTACGAAGTACAAATGACCAGTGACCAGTGACAAATGACCACTGACGACTTCACATTTTACGGCGTAACCCTTAAATGGCAAACCACACGGCCGCTGGTTACAATTGCGCCCTATGAGCAATCGTCGCACAAATGAGGAATGGTTGGCTGACTTGCGGAGCAACCAGCCCGAGGAAGCATTGGCTGACTTGCGCGATTTGCTTTTGCGCGGGTTGCGCTACACCATTGCCTCCCGCCTAGACGGCCGCTCGGAAGAAATTTTAGAGGATTTTGCCCAAGAGAGCCTCCTCAAAATTCAGGACAAGTTAGACAGTTTTCGTGGAGAGAGCCAGTTTACCACATGGGCGCAAAAAGTGGCCGTGCGCGTCGCTTTTACGGAACTGCGCCGTAAGCGGTGGCAGGATAGCTCGTTGGAAGCGCTGACAACCACGGCCGAGGGGGACGCTTACGAACCCCTCTACCTCGCCGACCCATCCGCCAGCCCTGAAGAGCAAACCAGCCAAAAAACAATGCTCACCCTGCTCAACCAGATTCTGAGCGAGGAGTTAACCGACCGCCAACGGGAGGTGTTGGAACGGCTGATGCTCCAAGGGCAAGCGGTGGAGCAGGTGGTGGCCGAGATGGACACCAACCGCAACGCCCTCTACAAATTGGTCCACGATGCCCGCCTGCGCCTGCGCCGCAGTTTGGCTAAACACAAGCTCACCCCCGAGGAAGTGCTGGCTACCTTTGAGTAAGAGGGTAAATGGCTGGTACGTCTAGGGGTGTAGGCGTTATTTGTTACTTGTTATTCGTTATTGGTTATTGGTTAGTTGTTGTGGGCACTTATATACCCCAATAACGAATAACCAATAACCCATCCCTCCCCATGAATCGTTTGATGCGCTTTGTGCGCCAACTCTTCGGCCGTGCCACCCCCCCAGCCCCCACCACCATTTCAGGGGAGGTTGTGCCGCGCCTGATGAAGTTGTTGGCCGATGCACCCTGTGAGGCTTTTGCATGTGAGGATATTAACCAATGGGCGGATTTATATGCCGAAGCACTTTTGCGGGGCGAAGATGTCTCGGACTTAATGCCCTTGGTGCAAAAGCACCTTGAGATTTGCCCTCCTTGCGCGGAAGAATTGGAAGCTCTGTTGGCCATGATGCAATTGGAGAGCCAGTAGGGCATGTCTGACCAAGCCCATCCCCTGCTCAATGAGTATTTTCACGCGGCCGTTGTCTCCCCTGCCCAAATGGACAGGCTGTGGGAACAGGGCTGGCGCCACTTTGGGGATTATTTTTTCCGCTACAACCAAACGGTCATGGAGGGGCAACACCAACACATCGTCGCTCTGCGAACCGATTTGCACCATGCCACCTTCTCCAAAAGCCAGCGGCGCACATGGCGGCGCAATGGGGATTTAGAGGTGCGCTTGCGCCCCGCCCAGATTGACGCGGAAAAAGAGGCTTTGTTTGACCTGCACAAGGAGCGGTTTGAGGAGAACAAGCCCAGCACCATTCACACATTTTTGGGCGACCAACCCTCGGCCGTGCCCTGCCCGTGCCTCGAGGTGGCTGTGTATCGGCCGTCGGACAACCGTCTCGTCGCCGCCAGCTTTTTGGATGTGGGGCAAACGGCCGTCTCCTCCATTTACGCCTTTTTCGACCCCGCGGAGAGCCAACGCCGCTTGGGCATCTACACCATGCTTTTGGAGATGGTGTGGGCCAAACGGCAGGGCAAACGCTGGTATTATTCGGGCTATACCACCGTCGCCAGTAGCCGCTACGATTACAAAAAGCAGTTCAATGCCCTCCAGTACAACGATTTCAGCGGCCGTTGGCGGCCGTGGGAATTGTGAATTGTGAACGGTTAATTATTAATTGTGAATGGCGGGGCGGACACCACTACTCACTAGCCACTAACCACTAACCACTACTTCCCCCATGCCCGCTTTAGACGATATTCGCATTCTCGACCTTTCCCGCGTGTTAGCGGGGCCGTATTGCACCATGACCTTGGCCGATTTTGGGGCGGAGGTGATTAAAATTGAGGAGCCAAATCTTGGCGATGGCACGCGCCAATGGGGGCCGCCGTGGGTGGGCGACCAAAGTGCCTATTTCCTGAGCGCCAATCGCAACAAAAAAAGCGTCACCCTCAACCTAAAGCATCCCCGTGGGGTGGCCATCTTGCACCAATTATTAGCCACGGCCGACATCCTCATCGAGAACTTCAAGGTGGGCACGATGGCCAAAATGGGGCTGGATTACGAAACCTTGGCTCCCCGCTATCCCCACCTCATCTACTGCGCCATCACGGGCTACGGCCACACAGGGCCGTATAAAGATTTGCCCGGCTACGATTTTATGATTCAGGCACAGGGGGGCATCATGTCCATTACAGGCGAAGCCGATGGAGAGCCGATGAAAGTGGGGGTGGCCATTGCCGATGTGACCACGGGCTTGTTTGCCAGCCAAGCGATTTTGGCCGCCCTGCACCACCGCACCCGCACAGGGCGGGGGCAATTCATAGATGTGTCGTTGCTCGACACCCAAGTGGCGTGGCTGATTAACGTGGCGCACAACTATTTGGCCACGGCCGAAGCCCCCCAGCGGTATGGCAACGCCCACCCCAACATCGTCCCCTACCAGAGCTTCCCCACGGCCGATGGCCATCTCGCCCTTGCCGTGGGTACAGACGGGCAATTTGGGCGCTTATGTCAACTCATCGGCCGCCCTGAACTGGGGGAAGACGGCCGTTACCAGCGCAATGCTGGCCGGGTTGCCCATCGGGCTGAGTTGGTGGGGGAGTTGACGGCCGTCTTTCGCACCCGCCCCACGGCCGAATGGCTGGCTCTGCTGGCCGAGGCCAACATCCCCGCTGGGCCGATTAACGACATCCCCACCATTTTGCGCGACCCGCACGTACAGGCGCGGGGCATGGTGCAAACCATCACCCACCCCAGTGCAGGGGAAATTGAACTGCTCGGCCCTGTGGCCAAACTGTCGGAAACCCCGCCCACCATTCAATCTGCCCCGCCCACCCTCGGCCAACACACGGCCGAGATTTTGGCGAACTTGGGCTACGACGAGGAACAGGTGGCCGAATTGCGACAAGAAGGAGTGGTTTAGGAATGCGGAATGCGGAATGGGGATTGCGGATTGGAATGACTGAGAGACTGACCGACTGAAAGACTGAAAGACTAAAACTCCCATGCTTCTCGAGTACAAAGGCAAACGGCCGCAGATTGCGGCAAATGTGTATGTGGCTCCCACGGCCGTCATTATTGGCGATGTGGTCATTGGCGAAGGAGCCAGTGTGTGGTTTGGGGCTGTCATTCGGGGGGATGCTGGCCCTATCCGCATTGGGGCGGGCACGAGTGTGCAGGATAACGTCGTGGTGCATGTCAACGGCCGCCACGCCACCCTGATTGGCGACAATGTGACCATTGGTCACGGGGCGGTGCTGGAAGGTTGCACCATTGGCGCGGGGGCGCTCATCGGCATGAACGCGACGGTGTTGGATGGGGCGGTGGTGGGGGAAGGTGCGGCCGTGGCCGCTGGGGCTGTCATCCGCGAGGGCGATGTGATTCCCCCGCACACGTTGGCCGCTGGCGTGCCTGCCAAGGTGCGTGGCTCCCTCTCGGCCGAAGTTCAGGCGCGGTTATCGGCCGCGCCGGGCGAATATCGCCGCTATGCCCAAAATTACTTGGAGCAAGATAGAGGCGAGAGCTAGAGATAGAGGGAACGTGGTTGTTCGGCCGACTATGGCCCCCTCTATCTCTATCTCTACCCTCTATCTTCTATTCACATGCGTGGACAAACGCCTCGAACAAGCCCAAGGTGGCTTTGTCGGTGCGGAAAAACTCTTCGGGATGCCACTGCACCCCAATGGCGAAGCGGTGGTCTATCACTTCCACGCTTTCGATGAGGCCATCGGTGGCGTGAGCCATCGGCCGTAAATTAGCCCCCAACTCGCGGATACCCTGATGGTGCAAGCTGTTGACGGGCTTGTGGCTCTGCCCCAAAATGCGGGCAAGGCGGGAATCGGCCGTGAAATGTACCTCATGGGTCAACATATCGCGGGGGTGCCCCTGAAAATAGGCGTGGCGGTGCGCCTCAGGCATCAAATCCAACACATCCTCCCACAATGAGCCGCCCAAAGCGACATTGAGCATTTGGTGGCCCCGACAAATAGCCAAGAGGGGTTTATCTTGCGCCACAGCTTGCCGCGCCACAAAAATCTCGACTTCGTCCCGCAATGGGTCTATGCCATAGAGGGTGGGGTGGTTTTGCCCACCATAGCGGGCTGGGTCAATATCGCCCCCACCGGGAGCAAAACCCCATCTAGTTGGGCGAATAGCTCCAACAAATCAGGTTCGCCAAGCGAGAGGGGGATGAGAACGGGGATAGCTCCGGCCGCTAAAAGGGCACTGGTATAAGTGGGCATCAACCCATCTACCCAAATATCTGGGTCGGAGGAAACCTGCCGACGATAGGTGGTGCAACCAATGAGAGGACGTTTGTTGTTCATAAAAATAAAGAGGGAGAAGGATAGAGTGTAGAGATAGAGATAGAGGAAGCATGACAGACTACCCAGTTGAGTTCGCCTTTATCTCTATCTCCCTTCTCTATCTACTGGGTAACAAAAAAGGGGTGAAAGCCAAATGACTTTCACCCCGTTTAGGAACGATGACGGGCAACCCTTAGGCGTAGCGGCGTTCGCGCAAGCGAGCGGCTTTACCTGTACGGCCGCGCATGTAATACAACTTCGCCCGGCGCACATAGCTGTGCCGTTGGATTTCAATCTTCTCGATGCGGGGGGAATGGGTCAGGAAGGAAAGCTCCACACCGATGCCATTGGAAGCGACGCGCCGCACGGTGAAGCGGCGATTGATGCCACCCCCCTCGATGCTGATAATCGTGCCACGTACCATTTGGGTCCGCTCTTTCTTGCCTTCGACCACACGCACATAGACGACGACGCTATCGCCTACTTGCAATTGAGGAAAATCCTCTTTCAAGGGAATATCAAATGTTTTCAGTAATAAGTCAGACATTGCCATTTCTCCAGTCCGCACCTGCCACATCTCTCTCGGCAACCACCATTGCCCAATGTCAGTTGGCCAAACTTGCGGGAATTTTCTCTCTGCTGGTAAATATTTGGGGGGATGGGTGTACTTTGCACAAGTTAACCCATACAAAAAGACCCACCTAAATGGGGCAGTGGAGAAATATACCATGCCTACAGGGCTAAGGCAAGGGTGATTCGCAAGTCGCGGGTGCGGCAACACGGCCGAACGTGCTATAATCTCGGCCAATTTACTAGCCCCAACATTCATCGCGGAAATTTACCGCCGACAAGGAGAGAACGAGATGTCAGGTCATTCTAAGTGGTCTACCATCAAACACAAAAAAGCGGCCACCGATGCCAAGCGCGGCAAAGCCTTTACCCGCATTGCCAAAGAAATTACCATCGCCGCCCGTGCTGGGGGCGACCCCAATTTTAATGCTTCGTTGCGCCTTATCTTGGAAAAAGCCAAACAGGCCAACATGCCCAAAGACAACATCGAACGAGCCATTAAACGGGGCACGGGCGAAATCGAAGGCGGCGATTTGCAAGAAATTTTATATGAGGGGTATGGCCCTCATGCGGTGGGCATTTTAATCGAGTGCGTCACCGACAATAAAAATCGCGCTGTCTCCGAATTGCGGCACGCGCTGGGCAAAAATGGGGGCAACATGGCCACCTCTGGCTCGGTCTCGTGGCAATTTACCCAAAAAGGGTATTTGTCCATCACCCAAGCTGTAGACCCCGATGAATTTTTCATGCTGGCCGTGGAAGCGGGGGCAGATGATGTGCAATTTGACGAGGGTATTGCCGAAGTGTATGTCGAGAAGGATAGCTTTAGTGCTGTTCGCAACGCCCTTAGCGATGCTGGATATGCGTTTGAAGATGCGAGTTTGATTTACGAACCCAATTCGCCGATGGATTTAGGCCCCGATGAGGCGGTGCAGGTGATGCGCCTGATTGAGATATTGGAAGAGCTGGACGATGTCCAAAATGTCTTTTCAGCCCTAACCATCTCGGATGAGGCGATGGAAGCGATGGGGTAGTGTCGGCAATCAATGAGGGGAGGAGCCTCTCCACATCCAAAAACAAACGCATACGAATAGCCCCTCTTGGCTTACCGCCTGAAAAACCCTTTTGGTCTTGGGGGGGGGGGGGGGGGGGGGGGGGGGGGGGGGGGGGGGGGGGTGGGGGGGGGGGGGGGGGCCCCGGGTGGCCGGGGGGGGGGGCCGGGGGGGGTGCGGCGTTCCGGGGGGGGTGGTGTGGGGGGGGCGCGGGGGGGGAGGGAGAATTGAAAGGGGGCGGGAAGAAAAAGGAGGGGAAAGTGGGCGGCGGGGGGGTTGTTTGTGGTCCCGGGGGGGAATTTTTTGCGGGGGGGTTTTGGTCTTTTCTTTTTTCCGGTTTTGGCGGGGGGGGGGGGGGGGAAGGGGGGGGGGCCGGGGGGCTGTGTTTTCCGAGGGGGGGAGGCGGGGGGGGAGGCGGGGGGGGGTTTGATTAGGCTATAATCGTGCCCTATGGCGCACGACGATTTAACCCCCTCCCGCAAGCAATACCTCAAACTGAAAAGCCAGCACCCCAACGACATCCTGCTCATGCGGATGGGCGATTTTTACGAGTGCTTTGACGAAGATGCCCGGCTCGTGACCCGCGAGTTGGACATTGTGCTGACCAGCCGACCCAACGGCAAAGGGCCACGCATCCCCATGGCGGGGTGTGCCGTATCACGCGGCCGAAAGTTACATCGGCCGCCTCGTGGCCAAAGGGCACAAAGTGGCCCTGTGCGAACAAATCGGCGACAGCGCCACTACCAAGGGGCTGATGGAGCGGCAAGTCGTGCGCGTCTTCACCGCTGGCACAGTTATCGAGCCGGGCATGTTAGACGCGGGACGCAACAACTATCTGGTGGCCATCTGGTTTGATGAAGAGCGGGCAGGGCTGGCCTACGCCGATATTACGACAGGCCAATTTGCCGTCACCGTCCTGCCCAATCGCCGCGCCCTTGTGGAAGAGTTGGCGCGGCTGGAGCCATCCGAACTGTTGTTGGCCGATGGGGAGTACCGCATCTGCAAAGACGAGGCGCGGGCGCGGGCAATTAGCAAGCTCCCGCCGTGGCATTTTGAGGTGGGGCAGGCGCGGCTGTTGCTGGAGAAGCACTTTGCCATGCGGGATTTAACTGCGCTGGGCATTGAGCAAAAACCGCTGGCCATCAGTGCGGCCGGGGCCGTTTTGTATTACTTGCAAGAGACCCAAAAGGGAGCGGTGGACCAAATCCAGCGGCTGGCGTATTACCAGACGGACAAATTCATGGCTTTGGGGCTATCCACGCGGCGCAATTTAGAGCTGACCGAATCGCTGGGGGGGGACAGGGGCCACTCGCTTTATGGCGTGCTCAACAAAACGGTCACACCGATGGGGGCGCGGCTGTTGCGCGAGCGGGTTACACGGCCGCTTCTCGACCTCGACCACCTGACCGAGCGGCTTGATTACGTGCAGAGCTTTGTGCAAGATGGCCTGCTCCGCGCCGAAGCGCGCACCCTGCTGAAAGGGTTGCCCGACTTGGAACGGCTGGTTAATCGGGTGGTCAGCGGCCGTGCCACCCCCCGCGATGTGTCCCAAATTGGGCAGGCACTCAATGAAGTGCCCGCTATCCAGCATCTGTTTGCGGCCGTGGGGCCAGCGGGCGCACCGCTGGCCGATTTGGCCAGCCAACTCGACCCGTGCCGGGAGGTGGCGAGTGTCATCGGCCGTGCCTTGGGTGAGGATGCCCCTAACCACCTCAACAAGCCCGATTTTATCTTGCCGGGTTATTCGGCCGAGCTAGATGGCGTGTTGCACTCGGCCAAACACGCCCGCGAGTGGGTAGCTAATTTGGAACCCCGCGAGCGGGAGCGGTCAGGCATCAACACGCTCAAGGTGGGCTTCAACCAAGTCTTTGGCTACTACATCGAGGTCAGCCGCGCCCAGAGCGACAACGTGCCCGAGGATTACATCCGCAAGCAGACCCTGACCAATGCGGAGCGGTATATCACGCCCGAGTTGAAGGAGTATGAGACGCTCATCCTGAACGCCGAGGAGCGCATTTTGCAGATTGAGCGGCGGCTGTTTGAGGAGTTGTGCCAAGAAATCGGCCGTTATGCGGAGCGGTTGCTGTTCACGGCCGACATTTTGGCCCAGCTAGACGTGGCGGGTGGGCTGGCTGAGGTGGCGGCCAACTATGGCTATGTGCGGCCGACGCTGACCCATCTGAACGTGCTGGACATTCGGGGCGGCCGTCACCCCGTCATTGAGCGCACGTTGGAGTTGGAGCGGTTTGTGCCCAACGACACCTATTTTGACGAAAAAGAGCGCATCCACCTGATTACGGGGCCGAATATGGCGGGTAAAAGCACCGTCTTGCGCCAAGTCGCCCTCATCGTCCTCATGGCGCAGATGGGCAGTTTTGTGCCGGCCGATTCGGCCGAGATTGGCCTCGTGGACCGCATCTTCACCCGCATTGGGGCGCACGACGAACTGCACGCTGGCCGTTCGACGTTTATGGTGGAGATGGTGGAAGCGGCCGAGATTTTGCACCACGCCACCCACCGCTCTCTGCTCATTTTGGATGAGATTGGGCGGGGAACCAGCACCTATGATGGGCTTTCGATTGCGTGGGCGATGGCGGAATATCTGCACAGCAACCCAAGGCTACGGCCGCGCACCCTCTTCGCCACCCATTACCACGAGCTAACCCATTTGGTGGATTTGTTCCCGATGGTGGTGAATTACAATGTGGCCGTGGCGGAAGAGGGGGAGCGGGTGATTTTCTTGCACCAGTTGGTGCGGGGCGGGGCGGATAAGAGCTATGGCATTCATGTGGCGCAATTGGCGGGCCTCCCCCGCGAGGTGATTCAGCGGGCACAGCAGGTGATGGAGACGTTGGAGCGGCAAGCGCCGAGCCATGCCGCGCCCAAGGGGCATTTGCGCCCCGTGCAACAGGCGGCGCTCTTCCCCGAGGCCAGCCCCATTTTGCAGGAGATTGCGGCGTTGGATGTGGCTTCGCTGACCCCGCTGGAGGCGATTAGCAAGTTATTTGAGTGGAAGCAGAAATACGGCGAGTAGATTCAATGCGTTTTAGAAGAGGCGTTAAAAATGACCAGCACTCAAACGGAATTTACTCTTGTCCCATCTCGCCAAAGGTATTCACATGGCTCTTTTTTATTTTATCATAACCGTAACTGGCAGTTGTTTTGCAGCTTGCCTTGGTGGGTTCCTCGACATGGCTATTTCCATTACTATCGGGGCGGCCATTGCTGGGCAGATAATGTTATTTATCCCGTTCAAACATGTAACCATATGTATCAGGAATGGCTTTTTAGAGGGGGCTGACGGCCGTGAACGGATTGGCATTCCTCTCCAAAATCTCGATTTAGAACGCACCATCTCGTACAATGCCAAACGCAAATTCCCGTTAGACAAGGTTATTTGGTCAACAGACAATCAAAAAATTGTCTTGGGCTCTATGATGTACAACCATGTGCAATACAAGATGCTTTTAGAAAAACTCCACAACCTTGTTAAACAAGAGGAATAAAGCGTTGTAATGCCGATGCCAACTTTCCGTGAAGCGTTCTGGGTGTGGCTCAAAGTGGCCGCCTATAGCTTTGGCGGCCCTGCGGGGCAAATCGCCGTCATGCACAAGTTGGTGGTAGAGGAGAAAAAGTGGGTCAGCGAGAGCCGCTTCCTACACGCCCTCAACTACTGCATGTTGCTCCCCGGCCCCGAGGCGCAACAGTTGGCCACCTATTTGGGCTGGCTGTTGCACGGCACACGGG
This sequence comes from Candidatus Hadersleviella danica, assembly GCA_016711405.1. GTDB lineage: Bacteria > Chloroflexota > Anaerolineae > Promineifilales > Promineifilaceae > Hadersleviella > Hadersleviella danica. Next base: position 34,818 of record JADJSZ010000012.1, read on the forward strand.
GCGGGCTGGTGGCAGGCATCCTCTTCATCTTGCCGGGCTTTTTCTCCATTTTGCTTCTCAGCATTTTGTATGCAGGGTATCAGGAGATGCCGTTGGTGCAGGGGCTGTTTTTTGGGTTGAAGCCGGCCGTCATGGCGGTCGTGGTCGAGGCGGTCATTCGCATCGGCCGCCGGGTGCTGACCAACAAGGTCATGGTGGGCATTGCCACGGCCGCTTTCATCGCCATCTTCTTCTTCAACTTGCCCTTCCCGCTCATCGTCCTCTCGGCCGCGTTGGTGGGGTTTGTGGGCGGCCGAATCTGGCTCGAGCCATTTGATGTGGTGCGCGGCCACCAAACGGCCGCCGAAGCCAACGAGGTCAATGACACGGCACGGCCGTCTACCCGCCGCGCCCTGCGCGTGTTGGTGACGGGGCTGGCCATTTGGTTTGTGCCCCTGCTGGCCGTGGGCTGGCTCTGGCCCGATGTGCCCGTGTTGGCGGAGATTGGGCGCTTTTTTAGCTATGCGGCCGTGGTCACTTTTGGCGGTGCCTACGCCGTTTTGGCCTACATTGCCCAGCAAGCTGTCGAAGTCTATGGCTGGCTCGCCCCCGGCGAAATGCTGGATGGGCTGGGCATGGCCGAAACAACACCGGGGCCGCTTATTCAGGTGGTGCAATTTGTGGGCTTTATGGGGGCGTATCGCTTCCCCGGTGGATTGGCTCCCCTGTGGGCAGGGGTGTTGGGGGCCATTGTCAGCACATGGGCGACGTTTGCGCCCTGCTTTTTGTGGATTTTTCTGGGAGCGCCCTACATCGAGTATTTGCGGGGCAACAAATCGCTGACGACCGCGCTCTCGGCCGTGACAGCGGCCGTGGTGGGGGTCATTCTCAACTTGGCCATCTGGTTCTCCCTGCACACCCTCTTCGGCACGGTGGATGAAATCATGACAGGCCCTATCCGCTGGCAAATCCCCGTCTGGTCAACCCTCGATACGGCCGCTTTGGTCATCGCCGTGGGGGCATTTGTGGCCATTTTCCGCTACAAACAAAGCATGTTGGTGGTGCTGGCGGGGAGTGCGTTGGCGGGGTTGCTCTATTATTTGATTTAGAATAGAGAAGAGAGAAGAGAAGAGAAAGAGTTGTTTGTCAGGGACAAACACCCTCTCTTCTCTTATCTCTCTTCTCTCTTCTAAAAAAGCCCCTTGTTTTCCGCCACCCACTGGTAGAGTTGGCGAATGCCCTCGGCGGGGGAAAGGTGGGGTTGCCAGCCCAGTTTGGCGGCCGCTTTGTGAATATCGGCGATGAACACTTGTTGGTCGCCCGGCCGCCATGCGCCGTAGCGCACAGGCACGGCCGTGCCATGTATCTCGGCCAGCAGGGGGCCAAATTCGGCCCAGATGGAGAGGCTGTGGGTGGGGCCACCCCCAACGTTAAACGCTTGCCCCGCTAGAGTGTTGGCTTGTTCAATGGCCATCTCGTACAGGCGCACCAAATCATGCACATGGAGCAAATCGCGCACTTGTTTGCCATCGCCGTAAATGGTAATGGGACGGCCGAGCACCGTGGCGATGATGAAATGCGCCACCCACCCTTGGTCTTCCACCCCAAATTGGCGCGGGCCATAGATGCACGATTGGCGCAAAACGATGGTTTTGAGGCCGTAAATGCGGCCGTAATCGAGCATATACTGGTCGCCCGCCCCTTTGGAACAGCCGTAGGGCGAGTGAAAATCGAGCGGGTAAGTTTCGGGGATGCCCGCTGGGTATTCGGTGTATTCGTAGCGGGTGGGGGTTTCGCCGATGTGTAGCTCTTCCATGCCGCCGTAAACTTTGTTGGTGGAGGCGTAAAGCACGGCCGCTTGCGGGCAATGGGCGCGTACAGCCTCGAGAACGTTGAACGTGCCCAGCGCGTTTATCTCAAAATCGGTGCGCGGATCCATGACGGAGGTGGTGACGGCCACTTGCCCCGCCAAATGCAAAACAGCATCGGGGGTGGCGGCTTGCATGGCGGCCGTCAACGCGGCAAAGTCGCGCACATCGCCCCGCACCACGGTTAGCCCTGTCTCGTGGTGGCTCTGCAACCAATCGAGGTTGGAAGCCCCCCCTTTGCGGCTAAAGTTGTCGTAAATCGTGACCTGATGGCCGTGTCGTAAGAAGTAATCGGCGCTGTTACAGCCAATAAAGCCTGCGCCGCCTGTGATGAAGAGGTTCATGGGAGTGGTTAGTGGTTAGTGAGTAGTAAATAGTAAGTAGTAAGTAGTGGGTAGGCTTCCGAGTAACGACGAGTAACCAATAACCAATATACACCCTACCCGCTGTTTAGGCGTTGCTCAAGGTTAGTCCAATGTTGTTCGAGGAGGTCAGGGTTGAGGTCGGCCGTCATCAGCAGGGCATCTTCGCCGTTATCGCGGTAATACTTTTGCCGACGGCCGACTTCGCGGAAGCCATATTTGTGGTACAAATTTTGGGCGATGAGGTTGCTCGGCCGCACCTCTAAAATGGCGGTGGTGGCCTTGTGTTGGCCACCGTGCCAGAGGGCGTGGTAGAGCAATGTTTCGCCCAGCCCACGGCCGCGCCACTTTTCGGCCGTGACAATGGTGGCAATTTGCACCTCGTCTACAATGAGCCACGAGACCATGTAGCCCGCTATTTCGGTGCCTGCCCACAACACCATCGGCAAGGAGTACTGCGGATTGTCCACCTCGACTTGGTACGCCTCGGCCGTCCACGGCGATGATTTGGCCACTTGTTCAATGGCCATCACGGCGGGTATGTCGGCCGTTTCCATACGGCGCAGATAATACGGTGTGGGGAGAGGCAGGGCAAGCATGGGCGATTGTGTTTTGATGCATCTTACTGGTATATAAGTCTATAAGTGTACTGGTGTATCAAAATACACCAATACACCAATACACAAGTACACCAACAGAGTGTTTTCTCAGTCCCCCAAACTAATCCCCAAATCCCGCGCCGTCAAAATCGTGTCGCAATCGAGTGGTACGAGTTTCATCGCCCCAGCGACTTGCTCCAATGGCACGTAATCCACGCGGGGCGGGTTCAGGGCAACCATGACCCCTGATAGCCCCTCATCGAGGGCACGCACGGCCGCCGCCCCAAAGCGCAACGAGAGCAACCTATCCGTGTTGGTCGGTTTGCCGCCGCGCAAGAGATGGCCCAGCACCACCGAGCGCGTCTCCTGCCCCGTCAGTTCGCCCAAGGCCGCCGCCACTTTTTCACCCACGCCGCCCAGCCGCTCCGCTTGGCCAAGACTTTGCCCGCGAATGGAAAGCTCGCCGCCCACGGGTTTGGCTCCTTCGGCGACGACGACGATGGAGAAATGACGGCCGAGAGCCTCCCGTTCGCGTATCTTTTCGGCCACTTTCAGAATATCATAGGGGATTTCGGGGATGAGAATGACATCGGCCGTGGAAGCCACGCCTGAATCCAGCGCAATCCAGCCCGCATAACGCCCCATCACCTCGACCACGATAATGCGTCGGTGGGATTCGGCCGTGCTGTGGAGCCTGTCAATGCACTCGGTGGCGAAGGAGACGGCCGTGTCGAAGCCAAAGGTGGCCGTGGTGTGCAACAAATCGTTGTCAATCGTCTTGGGCACGCCAATCACCTTGATGCCATTGCGCTTAGACAACTCATTGGCAATGGTCAGCGAGCCATCCCCGCCAATGGCAATGAGTGCATCGAAGCCCCGCTCCTTAAATGCGGCCATAATTTCGCCCGAGCGGTCAATCGTCGTCCACTGCCCGTTTTCATCTTGGACGGGGTATTGAAGGGGGTTGCCTCGGTTGGTTGTGCCCAAAATGGTGCCGCCCAGATGGGTAATGCCGCGCACCGCCATCCTGTCCAGCGTCATAATCCCCCCATCGGGGTATTCATGGGGGCTGAGGATGCCGTTATAGCCATCTCGAATGCCATAACATTCCCAGCCCCGCTTGTAAGCGGCCAACACCACCGCCCGAATCACCGCATTTAAACCCGGCGCATCTCCTCCACCTGTGTTAATTGCAATTTTTTTAGTCATAATTTGTTAGTCTCTCAGTCTTTCAGCTTGTCAGCTAGTCAGCTAGTTAGCCCATTCCTCAATCCGCATTCCCCATTCCGCAATCTCTCTCCTCTCTTCTCTCTTCTTGAGTATACAATCGTGGGCATGATATTAAAACAATTTTGGGTGTGGTTGGTGCGGTGGGGGTTCCATTTGTTGTACCACCAACTGGCGTGGACGTATGACGGGGTGAGTTGGCTGGTGTCGCTCGGCCGTTGGCGGGTGTGGCAAGCGGCCGCTTTAGAGTTTGTGACAGGCCCCCGCGTGTTGGAAATCGGGCATGGCCCCGGCCACATGCTCATCCCACTTGCCCAGCGGGGCTACGCGGTAATGGGGCTAGATTTATCGCCGCAGATGGGGCGACGGGCGGCGCGGTTGCTGGCGCGGGCGGGGTTGGCGGGGCGGGTGGGGTTAATTCGCGGCCGTGTGCAAGCCTTGCCCCTTGCCGATGGGCAGTTTACTTGTGTCCTTTCCCAATTTCCCACCCCCTATATTTTGGAGCCAGCAAGTTTGGCCGCTATCTGGCGCGTTTTGGCGGCCGACGGCCGTCTTGTTATCCTGCCCGAAGGCCACCTGACGGGGCGCACATGGGTTCATCGGGTAATTGCGTGGCTATTTGCCATTACAGGCCAAGCCCAAGCGGAGCCAGCGCATAGCTCGGCTGAGTTGTGGCGGCCGTTTACGGAGGCACTGACGGCCGCTGGCTTCACGCCCACCCTGCACCTCATCCCTCTGCAAGGGAGCGAAGCCACCCTGATTGTGGCGCAAAAATGAGACGACTACGCAAAAAAAGAGCGTAGCAAGACCTGCTACGCTCTTTTGGGCGAAAAAAGGTTGGGGCGATTATTCGCCGGGAATGACCAGAATTTGGCCGGGGTAAATGACGTAGGGGGTGGCCAACTCATTGGCCTCCGCAATTTGTGTCCATGTCACGCCATAGTTGAGCGAGATGATGAATAGGGTTTCACCAGCTTGCACTTCGTGGGTCAAATCGGCGATGGGACCGGGGGTGTTGCTGGGGATTTTTAGCTCATCGCCCACCAAAATGCGATTGGGGTTGATGATGCCGTTGGCTTCGGCGATGAGTCGCCAATCAATGCCATAGGTTTGGCCGATTTTGGCCAAGGTGTCCCCTGCTTGCACGGTGTAGGTGGTGCCATCGCTGGGGACGGGCACGGGGGTGGGGGTAGCGGCCGTGCCATCTGGTGCGGCCGTGGGGATGCGTAGCACTTGCCCGACCACAATCGAGTTGGCGTTGGGCAAATTGTTGTATTGCGCCAACACCACCCATGACACCCCATATTGCAAACCAATGCGGTAGAGGTTATCGCCTGCGACAACGGTGTGCGTGCCCGTGGTGTTGGTTGTTGTGGTGGCGGGTTGTTCGGTGGTGGTGGTCGCAGGTTGCTCGGCCGTTGTTTCAGCGGGTGTTTCCGCAGGGGTTTCCTCGGTCGTGGTCGTTGCGGGTTGCTCTTCGGTCGTGGTTGCAGGAGCGGTTTCGCCACCTTCTGTGGTTTCGGTGGTGGTGGCGGGTTGCTCAGCAGGGGTTTCGGCCGTTTCCGTTTCAGGGCGGGGAGATGTTTCTTCGCCTGTGGCGGGGGTTTCACCACCTTCGACAGTTTCGGGGGCGGGTTGTTCGGCCGTTGTACCCTCTGTGGTGGTTGTGGTGGTGATGGTTTCGGTTGTGGTCTCGGTTGTTGTTTCGGTGGTTTCGGCCGTGGTCGGTGGCAAGACGATTTCTTCGTCGCCGCCGCCGCCTAAAGGTATTTCACACGCGACCAACAATAACCCGAGGGTTAATAATGCCATGACAATGATTGAGCGCTTCCAAAACATAAGCCTACTCCTACAAGATTTGCTAAAAATAGCGTGTAATGATGGTCTCGTTGGTTAGTGGGGCTGACTCGCATCTGCCCTATTGGCCAACGAATTGCCATGCTAAATGAGGGAAACCAGAGAAAAGTTGAAGGTGAGGTTTTTTAAGAAACCGAAAATACTATAACACGCTTTTTGCTTTACGTAAAGTAAGCGTGAAGAGCCTTTTGGACTGGTGGATAGGTGGGTTGATGGGCGCGAACAGTGGCAAATAGGCAAAAAAATAGGTGGCCGGTTCAGCGGGCGCTGTCCGTACCACCTCGGGAGGGAGCCTGAGGAGAATTATAGCACGGCCGTTGGCTCTGGCAAGAGTTTTTAGCACCAATTTTCAGCATGGCTCAAGCCATTTTTGCGATGGGGACGAGGGACAAGGGATAAAGGACGAGGATAATAGCTCCGCACTATCTCCAATCGTCCCCTGTCCAAGTTTGCAATTTATCCTTGGCCACCCATGTAATTCATGTAGCGCGTTTCATTCAGCCCATGCCATGCTTGGATACCATCGCGGAATTTCAGCCACTCTTGGAAGATGGCCGCAAAATCGGCATCGGCGGCCGAGAACTCATCATAGAGTTCAAAGGCGGCTTGTTCGCAAGCGTGCAGAACCTCGTCGTTAAACGGCCGTAACTCCATGTTCGTTTCAGTCACCAAGGTGCGCAGGGCATCAAAATTAAGGGCATCGTAGCGCGATAAAAGAGCGAGATTGGCTTCATAGGCGGCCGATTTGAGAATCTCGCGGTAAATTTCGGGCAAATTGTTCCATTCGCCCAAATTGATTTGTAGCTCCAACGCGGCACCGGGTTCCCACCAGCCGGGGTAGTAATAGTATTGGGCAACCTCTTGAAACCCAAGTTTGAGGTCATCATAGGGGCCGACCCACTCGGCCGCGTCCACCGCCCCACTCCGCAACGCCTCGATAATCTCGCCCCCCGCCAGCACCTGCACATCCACCCCCAACTTACTCATCACCTGCCCGCCCAAGCCGGGAATCCTCATTTTCAGGGCTTGCAAATCGGCAGGGCTATTGATGATTTTGTTAAACCAGCCACCCATCTGCGCCCCCGTATTGCCTGCGGGAAACTGAATGACCCCAAATTTTTCAGCACAAACCTGTTGCATCAGCTCTTGGCCGCCCCCTTCATACCACCACGCATTTTGCTGGCGCGAGGTAAGGCCAAAGGGCAGGGTTGTGCCAAAAGCGGTGACAGGGCTTTTGCCAATGTAATAATAAGAAGCTGTGTGGCCAATGGGGAATGTGCCCGCTTCTACGGCATTTAAGATTTCCAGCGGGGGAAGCACTTCTCCCGCTGGGCGGGCAGTGATGTTGAGCCTGCCTTGGGTGAGCGCGGCGACACGCTGGGTAAATGCTGTTGCTCCTCCATAAATGGTGTCTAACGAGAGCGGCCAACTGGTGGGCATCTCCCAGTTTATAAGGGGCAGGGCGTTGTCATTCTGGGTCGCTTCGGCCAATACCTCATTGGGAATGATGGGGGCTTGGGGGGCAGAGGGGGTGGTTCCATTGGCTCCCAGCAAACTAAAGGCAGTCGCCCCAAGGGTCGTGTGGACGGCCGTTTCGAGAAATTCTCGTCGTTTCATATTCTTTTCCGTAGGCTCGCCACGAGAATGTGGTTAAAAAAAGAGGCGAAGTAACGGCCGGCAACATTGCCTTCTGGCCATTACTTCGCCCTGTCGAAGCCGGGCAGGGGTTAGCGGGAGCTACCCATGTAGTTCATGTAGCGGGTCTCGTTCAGACCATGCCACGCTTGGATCCCATCGCGGAATTTCAACCAATCTTTAAAAATGGCCGAGAAATCGGAGTCGGAGGCCGAAAATTCATCGTACAAGGCAAAGGCGGCATCTTCACAAGCCTTCAATACCTCATCGCTAAACGGCCGCATTTCCACTTCCGATTCAGTCAACAAGGTTTGGAGGGCATCATAGTTTTTCGCATCATAGCGAGACAACATGGTCATGTTCGCCTCGTAAGCGCAAGTCTTGATGATTTCTTGGTAGACTTCAGGCAGGTTGTTCCACTCTTGGAGGTTGATTTGGACTTCCAAAGATGGCCCCGGTTCCCACCAGCCGGGATAGTAGTAATACTTGGTCACTGTTTGGAAGCCGAGTTTGAGGTCGTCATAAGGGCCAACCCATTCGGCCGCGTCCACTGCCCCCGTTTGCAGGGCTTGGAAAATTTCACCACCCGCAATGACCTGCACGGTGACACCCAACTTATTCATCACCTGTCCACCCAAGCCGGGGATACGCATCTTCAACCCTTGTAAATCGGCAGGTGTGTTGATTTCTTTATTGAACCAACCACCCATCTGTGCCCCCGTGTTGCCCGCCAAAAACTGGATAACCCCAAATTTTTCGGCGTAAACTTCTTGCATCAACTCCATACCGCCCCCTTCATACCACCACGCATTTTGCTGGCGAGCGGTTAGGCCAAAGGGCAGAGCTGTGCCAAAAGCGGTGACGGGGCTTTTGCCGATATAGTAATAGGAAGCGGTGTGCCCCACAGGAACCGACCCTGCCTCAACTGCATTGAGGACTTCCAAGCCGGGAACCAATTCCCCAGCGGCGCGGGCGGTAATGTTAAATTTGCCTTGGGTGAGCCGGGTGACACGTTGGGCAAAAGTCTCTGCCCCGCCAAAAATCGTGTCGAGCGAAAGTGGCCAGCTAGTGGCTACTTCCCATGTGATTTCGGGCAAAGCGGAATCGTTTTGCACCGCATCAACCAAAACTTCGTCGGGCACCACATCCGCTTGTGGGGCTTGGGTGGCTGGGGCGGCATCGCCCCCACACCCAACTAAACCAAGAGCTGTGGCACCGAGTGCGCCTTTGGCCGCCATTTCCAAAAATTCTCTGCGTTTCATCTTTCTTCTCCTTAAATCATACAAGGGTTGGGGGGAAAGAATTTGGGTTTCCTGAGGTTTGGGGTGGTAGGGATGCACCCTTGTGATTGCCTTTGAGGGGCAGCACACCACAACTCACACAAAGGTGGTTTCGGGAAAAGAGTTGTCTCGATAGGGAAAAGAAACCCGATTCACTAAGTACTGAATTGATAAGAAGGACTTTGTTTGTCAACTTTGACCAGAGGGAAAGGGGTATCTAAGCTTTACCATTCAGGACGAGTTAAATTTTGGGGATAGCCAAACATCAAAGAACCAGAATTTGGTGGGAAAGTTGCTTCCTCGAAGGAAGCCCCACTCACTAAGTATTGATTGTATAAGAACGCTTTGTTTTATCTTGCCCGAGAAGTGGGTTTGATTTGCGGTTACTTTGCCTACCCATGGCGGATAACAAGCAGGCGTTGTTTTGCCCCGATTGCGGCCGTTTCCTGCGCCGCTTTGAAATTTGGCCCAATGTGGCCTTCCATCTCGACCGGTGTAGCACCTGCACGGGGATTTGGTTTGACCAGAACGAATGGCAGACTTTGCAGGTGCAAAACCTGCACTACCACCTCAACCTTTTCTTTTCGCCTGTTTGGCAAGCCAAACTAAAGGACGAGGAGATGCGCCAGCGGTTTGTGAAGATGTATTTGGAGACGTTTGGGGAAGCGGATTACGAAAAAATTAAGGTGCTTCGCGCATGGTTGGCGGAACACCCGCAGGGCAATCGGCTGATGGCTTACCTGACCGACAGAGACCCGTACAAAGGGTAAGGGGGCATGGTTCACGCCCCTTGAGAGAGCATCTTTACAAATTTTGACTAGGGACAAGGGACTTGGGACGCTTGTGACCTCCAGTTCCTTGTCCCCAGTCCCAAGTCTGAAATTGTAAAGATAGCTTGAACCATGCTGGTAAGGGCATAGACGGGACGGAGCCTATCCCACCGCATCCCGCCCCTGACAATCGCCACACAAACCATATAACTCGAGCAAATGCCCTTCGATGGCAAAGTTGAAGCGACGGCCGATGCGCTCTTCCAACTCCCGCAACAGGCACTCATCAAACTCCACCACCTTTTCGCACAGCCGGCACACCAAATGGTGATGATGCCCATCGGCGAAGAGAATGTAATGGGCCGCGCCCGTGCCTTGGTAGACGGGGCGCAAACAGCCCAATTCGCACAGCAAATCGAGGGTGCGGTAGACGGTCATACGGCCGACTTGGGGAGCCGCCTGATGGACGATTTCGACCAACTCATCGGCACTGACATGGCCGCCTGTTTGCACCAAGGCGGTGATAATCGCCTCGCGGGCGGCCGTGAGGCGGTAGCCTTGGGTTTGGATGAGTTCGCTAATGTGGGTTAGTTGGGTGGTCATGTGGATGGGCTATGATATTTTCATGGCCATAATTTGCATTTCGTTTATTGGTATACTCGTGTATTTGTATATTCAATACACGAGTATACCAATAAACTTATACACCACTGCGAAATGGGTCGTTGCCGTAATTAGTTGCGGAGGAGCAATTTGCGCGAGAAGGCCAGAACAAAAGCGGCCGTGCTAACCAGCACCACGGCCGGGCCAGAGGCGATGTTGAGATAATAAGAAGCGTATAACCCAATGATACCAGAAAGTGCGCCCAGAACGGCCGCAACGAAAATCATCGGCGTGAGCCGTTTGGTGAGCAACGAGGCGGTGGCGGCGGGTGTGACCAGCATGGCCAGCATGAGGGCGATGCCCACCACTTGCAAAGCCACCACAATTGTCACGGCAATGAGGATGAGCATCAGATAATTCAGAAAGGCGGTGGGCAGGCGCAAGGCGGTGGCCAACACCGCATCAAAGGCCAAAACCATGAACTCTTTGTAGAGCAGGAAGAGGATGAGCAAGACAAAGCCACTCAGCCCTGCCATGAGCCATAAATCGGCCGTGGAAACGCCCAGCAAGTTGCCAAACAAAAAGTGCGCCAAATCTTGGCTGTAGTTGCCTGTGGCCGAGAGCATAGCCACCCCCAGTGCAAACATGCCCGCAAAAATAACCCCGATGGCGGTATCTTCTTTGAGTGCCGTTCGGCTGGTGATGGCGCCAATGCCCACGGCCGTCAACACGCCCATCAGCAACGCCCCAAGGCTGAGTGGCCAACCCAGCAGGTGTGCCCCGACCACGCCCGGCAAGATGGTGTGCGCCAGTGCATCGCCCAAAAAGGCCATGCCGCGCAAGACGACAAACGCCCCCAACGCGGCCGAAACCACGCCGACCAACACGGCCGCAATCAGCGCCCGCACAAAAAACGCATAAGCGAGGGGTTCGAGAAGCAAAGACATAAGAGGTGATTGGTTAATGGGTATTGGTTATTGGTTATTCGTATGCCCCAATAACGAATAACCAATAACTCCCTACCTCCCGCCATAGGCGTGGCGGAGGTGTTCGGCCGTCAGGCAGAGGTCGGGTTGGTCGAAGGCGACGATGCGCTTGTTGAGGAGCATGATGCGGTCGAAACGTTCGGCCGCTAAATCGAGGTCGTGGGTGGCCACCACGGCCGTCACCCCATCCCCCCGCACACTATCCAGCAACCGAAAAATATCCTCTTGGCTGGGCTTGTCAAGGCCGTTCAGCGGCTCATCCAACAAGAGCAATTCAGCTTCTTGCGCCAGCGCACGAGCGATGAACACCCGTTGTTGTTGTCCACCCGATAACTCACCAATCTGTTTTTTGGCCAAGGCTTGGGCATTGACACGCTCGAGGCTGGCCCACACTTGCTGGCGGTCGTGCTGGCTCGGCCGCCGAAACAGCCCAATTTTGCCCACCCGCCCCATCATCACCACATCTTCCACAGTGGCGGGAAAGCTCCAATCCACTTCGTTGCGCTGGGGTACATAGGCGATGCAGGTGTGCTTTTCGGGTGGACGGCCGAACACATGCACGGTTCCGGCCGTGGGCTGGATGATGCCGACGATGAGCTTGAACAAGGTGCTTTTGCCCGCCCCGTTTGGCCCCACAAGGGCAATGCGCTCGCCCAATTCAAGGCGAAAGGTAATGTCTTGCAGGGCATAGCCCTCGGTGGGGGTGAGACGGCCGTTGGGCGGCCGTGCCGCGGCCGAAGCACCTGCCCCATACGCCACCGCCACCCCCAGCATGGCCAGTGGTGAGGAGGCTGGTTCATGGGAAGTCCCCTCTGGTTTTCTGATAATTTCCGCCAATTGTTGCATAGCTGATACTTTATCTCAAAGCAACCCGTTTGGCGAGAGAGGGGAGCAGAGGGGCAGAGGAGCAAATGACAAATGAGCAAATGACAAGGGACAAAGGACAAAGGACTAGGACAAAGGACTATCTCTCTTCTCTCTTCTCTATCCCTGCTTTATTTGTTACAATGGGTGTGTTAACATTATGGTAACTATTAACACCCCCTATGAGGAATACCATGAGCAACTTGCAGGAAGCCTATGAGGCAATTGAATCGGGAGACCTAGTGACTGCCCAAGCCATTGCGGCCGAACTGCTGAAAACCAACCAGCAAGACGCGGAAGCATGGTTTATTCTGAGCGAGGCAACCGCAGGTGACCGCAAACTCATTTTCCTGCAGAAGGCCATTAAGCTAAATCCCAACCTGAGCATTGCCCGCGAACGGCTGGCGGAACTCGAACCGCCGGCCGTGCCCGAACCTGTGCTCCCCCCTGCCGATTTTGACCGATTTGGCGAACCAGAACCCATCACGGAACCTGAAATCAAGGTCACTAAAAATTGGCAAGAGGCACTGAAAGAAGAGCCAGTGGTCACGCCGAAAATCAGCTCTCTGCGCGAACCAGAGGTTGAAGCGGCTTGGGAAAAAGAGGTGGAACCCACGGCCGTGGCCAGCCCTCCCCCCAGCAAGCGCCCCAAAGCCCCAGCCCAACCATCCCAGCTTTTCAATACCTTGGGAATTGGCGTTTCCCTTCTGCTGGCCATCATCATGATTCTCCTCCTCTTTCAAGCCCTCGCCGCTTACTTTTAAGATAGAGAAGAGGGAAAAAAGAAGAGAGATAATCGGTTGACATTGGTTCGCTTAAAAGAGTTCCTCCACCTCTATCTCCCTTCTCTATTTCCCCCGCAAAGGTTCCGTTAAAAGTATGCCCATTCGGGAGTGGTATGGCTTGCTAGACACTCTTTTTAGGGCTATAGTCAGCCTATGACAAACATCGGCCACATTATTGCCGCCGCCCGCACCGACCAAGGGCGGGTGCGCGACCACAACGAAGATTTTTTAGTTGTTCGCCAACCTGAAGATGCCGACGATGAAACGCGGCATGGTTGGCTTTTTATTGTGGCTGATGGGGTAGGTGGGGCCGATGCTGGAGAGGTGGCCAGTCGGTTTGCGGCCGAGCAAACTGTCCAACACTATTTGGCCAACCACAACCCACTTCAATGGGGAGCACGCCTCCAACAAGCCATCGCCACCGCCCACAACGATTTATGCGACCTGATTGCCAGCCGCGAAGGGCAACGGCGCATGGGAACCACCTTGGTCGCGGCACTTTTGGCCACCAATAATGAAATCGTCTTTGCCAATGTGGGGGATAGCCGCGCCTATATTTATCGCTACAACCGCATTCGCCAAATTACCAAAGACCATAGTTTGGTGGTGAAACTCCTCGAAGAGGGGATTATTACCGAAGAAGAAGCGGCCGAGCTTAAAATTAGCAACATCATCTTACAAAGTATCGGCTCTGAACACCCCCCCCAAATAGACCTTTTCTACGAACTATTGGCTACGGGCGACAAAATCCTTCTCTGTTCTGATGGGTTAAATACCCATGTAGCCGATGATGAGATGGCCTATATTTTGAGCCAACACGCCCCGCCCGAAGCGGCCAAAAAATTAGTCGAACTGGCCAACTTGCGCGGCGGTTTAGATAACATCAGCGTCATTGTGCTGGAATACACGGGTGGGGAGTTGTCGTAATTCGGTGTAATGGCTCGTAATTCATTGTCATGATGGGTGCCCCATTACAACTGAATTGCGAATAACGATTTACAAACGAATTACCACAAAATTGCCCTTGCTGGCCCCAAGGGAAAATCCTAGTTGGAGTAACAACCTATGAGTTCTAAATTACGCATCATTCCCCTTGGCGGGTGTGGCGAAATCGGCAAGAACATGACCGCCATCGAATATGATGACCATATCCTCATCATTGATGCGGGTATTATGTTCCCCGAAAACGACATGCTCGGCATTGATTATATTATCCCCGATTACAACTATCTGATGGATAAGTTGGACAAAATCGAGGGCATCCTCTTTACCCACGGCCACGAAGACCATGTGGGCGCAGTTGGCCATGTGATGAAAGACATCAAGGCCCCGATTTATGCCACCCCGCTTACCGTTGGGTTGTTGGAGAACAAGCTCCAACGGGCGGGCTTGTTAAAAAGTGTGACCATTAACCCCATTCAGGCGGGGGATGTGTTTCAGGTGGGCATCTTTACGGTGGAGCCATTCCACATGGCCCACAGCATTCCCGATTGTGTGGGCTTTGGCATTGGAACCCCTGCTGGACTCATTGTCCACTCGGGCGATTATAAGTTTGACCATACGCCTGTGGATGGGTGGCCGCCCGATTTTGCCAAACTGGCGGAGTTTGCCCACCGGGGCGTGCTGTGCCTGATGGCCGATAGCACGAATGCGGAGCGCGAAGGGTGGACACTGTCGGAATCGGTGATCACGGCCGCTCTCGACGATGTGTTCAGCGTGGCCGAGGGGCGTGTCATCGTCGCCTCGTTCGCTTCGCTCGTGTCGCGCATCCAGCAGGTGGCCAATGCGGCGTATAAACACGGCCGCAAATTAGCCATCACCGGCCGCTCCATGCGCGATACAGTCAATATCGCCCGCAAATTGGGCTATATTGATATTCCCGATAACATGCTGATAGACATCAGCGAGACGAGCAAATTGCCCGCCAACCAAGTCACCGTCATGGCCACGGGCGCCCAAGGGGAGCCGACATCGGTCATGGGGCGGCTGGCCCACGGCCGTCACCCCCACCTAAACATCCAAGCTGGGGATACTGTCATTCTTTCGGCTCATGCCATTCCCGGCAACGAAGAGACAGTGACCAACATCATCAACCGTCTGCTCCAGCGGGGGGCCAATGTGTTGTATGAGGACATTGCCCGCGTCCATGTTTCGGGGCACGCCAGCCGCGAAGAGATGAAGTTGCTCATCAACTTGGTACGGCCGAAGTTCCTCATCCCCGTGCATGGTGAACGGCGGCATTTGGTGCAACACGCCAAGTTGGCCGAACAGATGGGCATCCCCAAAGATAACATTGCCATTGTGGAAAATGGGACTGTTATCGAACTAACCTCGACCACGATGAGCATTGGGGAGCGCATTCCCGGTGGGCATGTTTATGTAGATGGTTCGGGGGTGGGGGATATCGGCCGCAAAGTGATGCGTGACAGGGAGCGGTTGGCCGAGAGTGGCTTCTTTATGGCGGCCGTTGGCTCCAACGGCACGGGCCAGCTCCTTGGCAAGCCTGAGTACATTACCCGTGGCCTCATCAACATGGATGAGGAGTGGGAGAGCGAAATTACGGAGGTGGTGACACGGGTGATGGAGTTGCACGGCCGCAAAGCGGAAAAGCGCGTCTCCAGCTTTATTGAGGAAGCCATCAGCCGCTATTTGTACAACGAGACAGGCAAGCGGCCGATGGTTTTCGTGGTGCTTAAATAGGATAGAGAGGGAGAGAGTCACCCCCCCAGGGGGGAAAGGGGGGGGGGGGGGGGGGGGGGGGGGGTCGCTGCTCTTTTCTCCCTGTCCATAGAGATAGAGGGGAACGTGGTTATTTGGCCTGTTACCCCCTCTATCCCTAACTCGACACGCTATCTTTATTCCTCCGCTTCTGCTTCAAGTGTGGGTTCGGCCGTGTCCACGGGTACGGGTGTGGGGGTGGGGATAAAGACAAAATCGGCTTGGACGAGGACGAAATTGGTGCGCCCCGGCCGAATTTCCACCAAATTGGTGTACTGACGCAAAATCCCATCCTCCCCAGCCGCCCACATATCCAATTGGTATTGCCCCGCAGGTAAATCCCCCACCACAAAATTTTCGTTCCATACCTCATCGGGAATGAGGCGCAAATCTTCGTAGGTTTTTTGGCGGCGGGGGGCTATATCGGCCGAGACTTGCAACGGTGTGACCACCAACTCTGCCCCACTAATCGGCTCGCCGCGCACATCCACAAAACGGCCGGCCAACGTCCCCCACCCTTCGTAGGGAGCCAACCACAAATAAGGGTTCCGCACGGCAAAGTATTCGTCTTCACCCACCCGCACCTCAAAATGGAGATGGGAGCCGCTGGTGTAGCCCGTGCCGCCCACCCCCGCCAGCAATTGCCCCTGCTCCACCACATCCCCCACACTGACAAATAGCTCGATGGCATGGGCGTACAAGGTGTACACAGCTTTCTCTTGCCATTGCCAATCGTGTTGAATGACGATGGTATTGCCGTAATAGCTCACCCCATCGCGGTTGCTGATGAGTTCGCCTGCCCAAATGACACGGCCGCTTCCCGCCGCCAAAATTTGGGTGCCATTGGGGTTGGGAAAATCCAGCCCGTGGTGGATGCGGTAAGCGCCGATTTCGGCCAACAACACATCGTTGCCATACGGGTACCACTCAAGGGCATAGTTACGCGACCCCGAGGGGAGCGGCCGTGCCAGCCAGTAATGGTCATCGGGATGGATAGCCAGCGGGACGGGCAGTGGCGGCGGCCGAAGTTCGGTTGTGCCGACCAAAATGGGCACAAGGGTGGGATTGAGATTAAATGGCTGGGGGGTGCTGGTGAGGAGGGGGATGTCGTTCGGCCGCACGGCCGCGCCCACGGCCAAGGGAGATGGCGTAAAAGGGGGTGTCGCACTCGGGGTGAGCGAGGGGGTGGGCGTAAAAAGCGGGGTGATGCTGGGGCTGGGGCTAGGCGTGGGGGTGGCCATGAGTGGCGCGGCCGTGGGCAAAACCAACGGAGCCAAAGCGCGAGGCGTGGGGCGGCAAGCCATCAGCGATAGGAGGCAAACGCTGGAAAGGATAAGCCGTAAGCCGTAAGCCATAAGCTGTAAGCTCTGCCCCTTCGTTCCGCGTTCCCCATTCCGCAATCCGCAATCAAACATGAATCACATACCCCACACCCCGAATGGTGCCGATGAGTTCATCGTTGATGCCCGTTTCTTTGATTTTTTGGCGCAACCGGTACACATGGGAGCGCACAATGTTGCTGGCTTCAATCGCATCGGTGCGGTATTGGTGGATGGCATAGACGAGTTGTTGGGCGGTGACAACTTGGGGGGCTTGGCTGACCAGATAGCTGAGGATGCTAAATTCGATTGGGGTAAGGGGCAACGGGGTTTTGTTGACCAAAATCATGTGCCGCTCTTTATCTATGGTCAGCCGATTGTGGTCGCTGGCGGGTGGGGGGGGAGCCACGGCCGTAGGGGCATAAGCCGCCACCCCGTCGCCCCGTATCTCGCGCAAGGTGGAGACGATGTTTTGCTCCAATTCGTTGATGAGCAAGGTTTGCTTCTGGCGTTGGTAGCGTTTGGCCAGCCCTTGGCGCACGCTATGCCGAATTTCGTCGGCCATGCAGGGCTTGAGCAAATAATCGTGCGCCCCGTGGCGCAGGGCAATGACGGCCGTTTCCAGCGTTCCCTGCCCTGTCAGCAAAATAACGGCCGCATCTGGCTGATGCTGGTGCAATGCCTCCAGCACATCGAGGCCACTTGGGCCACGGCCGAGGTTAATATCCAGCAAGGCCAAATCAAAGGGCTGGTGGATGGCTTCTAAAGCGGCCGTGCCATCAGCCAAAGAGACCACCTCATGCCCTTCGCTGGTTAGCAACCGTTCTAAGAAAAAGCGGATATACGGTTCATCGTCTACAACGAGAATTTTGCTCATAACAAATTGTTGGTTATTCGTTACTGGTTACTGGTTACTCGTTACATATCAACCGCAAGTACCAATAACGAATAACCAATAACTCTTCTACCCCACGGGCAAATCAATAACAAACGTGGTTCCTTGGCCAAGGCGGCTTTCCACCTGAATTTGGCCGTGGTGGTCTTGGATAATGCCATAGCTGGTGGACAAGCCCAAGCCAGAGCCAGCCATTTTACTGGTGACAAAAGGTTCAAATAGATGTGGCAAAATTTCGGGGGAGATTCCTTCACCTGTATCACGAAAAATGATGCGGGTAGCGGGCTGGGTGCGATGGTTGCCTGCAAGGGTGATTTTGACGTATTCGGCCGTGATATGCAACTCGCCTCCGTGGGGCATTGCATCCAGCGCGTTTAATACCAAATTGAGAAACACTTGTTTAAGCTGGTTGCTGTTGCCCCACACAATCGGTAAATCGGCCGCCCACTGGCAATGGGTGGTAATGTTGCTATCGGCAATGGTGCGGTGCATCAGCGCCAACACCTCTTCGATGAGGCTAGAAATTTGGATGGCTTCAGCGGCATCGGCCGCTGGTTCGTAAAAGTCGCGCAAGCGGCTGCACATTTCGGCCACCCGCATCAATTCCGTTTGCACAATGCCCAAGTAAGTTTCCACTTCCTCGGGAATGGGCACGGCCGCTTGCGCCAGCTCTTCCACCGCCAGCGTCATACAGCCCTGAATGGCTTGGATGGGGTTGTTAATTTCGTGCGCCACCGAAGAGGAGAGGCGGCCGAGGGCGGCCATCTTTTCCGCCTGCACCAGATGCGCCTGCGATTGGTGCAGTTGCTGGTACTGCTCGCGCTCCTTCTCGTACAACATGGCATTGTGAATGGCGATGGCCGCCCAGTGGGAAGCGGATTCGAGCAGGGGCAAGGCATCGGCCGTGAACGGCAAGGGCTGGCTGTGCGCCGCCTCGAGTACGCCAATCACGCCCTGCTCCAAAATAATCGGCACGGCCAACATGGTTTGGGTCACAAAGCCGCTCACTTTCTCCACTTCTTCGTACAAGGGCACGTTGCTGGTGGCGCGGCTGGTCACGTTCATGGATTGCCCCGTTTGCAGAACATGCCCCGCCACCCCTTTATGAGCAGGCATACGGGTATGCAACAGCCCCCGTGTGCCGGGGCCGCTGACCGCTACAAAGACGAGTTCGTCCCCTTCCAGTAATAGCACGGCCACCCCTTCGGCCGCGACCAACCCTGTCACTTCATCCAAAACCCGTTGCAACACCTCCTCCATGTTGAGGCTACTCGTTACCAATTGCCCCATGTGGCTCAGGGTTTCGAGTTGGTGGCGGTAAGATTGGGCGTTGTGCATTGCCTGTGCCACCAGTGTCACATCGCGGAAAAAGCCAAACACCCAACTGGTTTGCCCTATTTGGCTGTGGTAGGCGAGGTTGCCGTTGACAATCAGAAGACGGCCGTCGCGGGTGAGTAATTTGGTGGCGAGATTGTAAGCCGTTTTGCCTGTCCACAATTCGGTTAACTGTTGGCGACAATGCTCGTGTTGGCTGGGGTGTATCACATCCCAAATTGTCAATTGGGCCGCCTCCTCGGCCGTGTACCCCAGTGCTTTGCGCCAAGATAAATTGACATAACAAACACGGCCGTGGGGGTCTATCGCTTGCACCAAATCATGGCTGTGGTCGAAAAAGAGAGGTGTCCATGGGGATTGCGGAATGGGGAATGGGGATTGCGGAATGGGCTGACCGACTGACCGACTGAAAGACTGAGAGACTGAAAACTGACCGACTAAACACCTACTGCCCCACCCGCACAGCTTGTAAATCGTAGATGGACAATGGCTGTTTGCGGGCCTTGAGGGTGACATCGCCCAAATAGGTGGCTTGCGCCAGCCCGCCAAGGGCGTGGAGCGTGGGTTGGCTGATGATGATTTGCCCCCCTTGGGCGCGGGCGCACAGGTGAAACGCGACATTGGTCGTGTCGCTGACCACGGAGTAGCGATAGCGGTCGCGCACGCCCAAGTAGCCCGTTACGACAGCCCCCGTATGCACCCCAATGCCGAATTGCACGGCCGGGAATTCGCGGCCGTTGGCTCGCACAAAATCGGCCAGATGGCGTTGCATGGCCACGGCCGTGCGCGCCCCCCGCAAAGCATGGTCCGCTTGCTCATCGGGCACATTAAACGTGGCCATAATCATATCCCCCACAATCTGAATAATCGTGCCCTGATTCTCCCACACAGCTTGGGCCAAAACCTCCAAATACACATTCAGAATATCAAACGTCTCTTCAGGTTCCAGCTTTTCAGCCATGCCCGTAAAATTCCGCATATCGGCAAAGACAATGGTGGCCACGGTGCGTTGGTGGCCCCCCAACTTGGGCAGTTCGGGCGATTCAATCAGCTTATCGGCCACTCGGGCGGGCACAAACCGCTTGAGCAAAAAGGTGAGTTGCTCGTTGGCCGTGGCCAGCTTGTTGGAGAGCAAGTGCAATTCATTGCGCCGCTGGTGGAGCCGTTGCGATTGTTCCGCCTCACGGGTCACATCGGTCAGGGTGATGAGCCATGTGGTGGGGGCGGTCGGCAGGGCATCTACTTGCAGGTCAAAATACCGCTCACGGCCGTTGGCCAGCGTGCGCTGGGTTTTGCCCACACACAAAGGGAAATGGCTCGGCCGTCCATCCACCAACTCCTCCTCCCGCCCAATCAGCTCGGGCATAAATTCAGTCAGGGGGCGGCCGTGCAACTCAGCCATCCCCAACCCAAACCAATCAGTAAAGATATGGCTGTGGTAGGTCACCCGCAAATCGGCATCTGTCAAAAGATACCCTGTTTTGGCTCTACTGCTCATAGGGGTTCAGTGGTTAGTGGCTAGTGATTAGTGGGTAGTGCTGAGTGCATTGGCTTACGGCTTACAGCTTTACGGCTCAAAGCTCCAACACCACCTTGGTTAGTCCATCTTCACGGCCGAAGGCAAAGCCCAGCCGTTCAAAAACTCGTTTCATGGCTAAATTTTCGGGCAGGGTGACGGCCGTGATTTTGTGCAACCCCTCCACCCGCCCAATCTCAATGAGTCGCTCCAAAATAACAGTGCCCAACCCTTGCCCATGATACGCATCTGCCACAATCGTGGCAAACTCCGCCTCGCTTGGGTCGAGTGGTTGGCGAGTTAGCCGCCCCACCGCCACAATCGCCAGCTCGCCTGTAGCGGGGTCTTTGTGTTCCGCCACCAACGCCATTTCGCGGTCATAATCAATAAAACAAATCTTGGTGAGCCTATCATGGTTGGTGCGCTGGTGCATATTCAGCGATTGAAAATAGCGCAAATAAACGCTTTGTTCCGAAAGGGTGCTGTGGAAAGCCACAATCTGCGGCTCATCCTCGGGGCGGATGGGGCGAATGGTCACATCCAGCCCCTGTTTGGTGCGCCACGGCCGACTGTATTGCCTTGGGTACGGCCGAATAGCAGGCTTCGACAATTTTTCGGGTGGGGTGTTGGGTGGGTGGAGGATGATGCGGCCGTCTAGCACCCCCACCCGCTCCTTGCTGGCAAAAAGTGGGTTTATGTCAACTTCCTTCACCCACGGTTGCTCCACCACCAACTGACTAAAACGCACCAACAACTGCTCCATTTCGGCCATATCCACCCCACTTTGCACAAGCCCCTCGTAAATGCGGGTGCGTTCCATCAGCCGCCGCGCCAAGGTGCTGTTTAGGGGCGGCAACGACAGCGAGGTATCGCGCACGATTTCGGCCGCCGTGCCCCCCATCCCAAAGAGCAGTACAGGGCCGCACTGGACATCTTGGCTACTGCCGAGGAGCAGTTCCAACCCCAAATGGGTCGGCACATACGGTTGCACCGTCACCCCATCAAAATGCTCGGGCGGGATGGCCGCCTGAATGCGCCCAAACGCTTGGCGCACGGCCGCTTTATCCCCCACAGGCAACTCAATCCCCCCCGCCGCTAACTTGTGGGTAATGTGGTGGGAATTGACCTTGAGGACGACAGGGTAGCCGATTTGGTCGGCCGTGGCCGCCGCTTCTTCGGCCGTAAATTCCAGCCGCGTGTCCAGCGTGGGGATGTGGTAAGCGGCCAGCACCATCTTGGTTTCGTACTCGGTCAGCAGGGTGCGCCCCGCCAACCGCACCTCTTCGATAACGGCCGTGGCATACGCATGAGCGGTTAGCTCATTGTCGCTGTCCTCGGGCAGGGAAGGCGTTTCATACAGCGAGCGCAAATTGCGGCTATAACGCCACATGTAATTAAACACCCGCGCCGCCGCATCGGGGTAGGCAAAGGTGGGAATACCCGCTTGGTTGAGCAATCTCTCCCCCTCGGCCATCTCGCCCCCACCCATCCAACTGGCCAGCACGGGTTTGCCCGTGCTTCGCGCCAGCGGCAAGATGGCTTTGGCCACGGCCGTCGCGTCGGTCATCCCTTGCGGGGTCAGAATGGCCAGCAGGCCCTCGGCCGTTTTGTCCTTGGCCACAATTTCCAGCGTTTGGGCAAACTGCTCGGGTGTGGCATCCCCCAACACATCCAACGGGTTATTGTGGCTCCAATGGGCGGGCAAGATGGCGTTCAGGGCGGCCATCGTCTCCTCACTCAGGGGGGCGAGTTGGCCGCCGCCTAAAATCAGCTCGTCGGTGGCCAACACGGCTGGGCCACCCGCGTTGGTCACAATGGCGAGGCGGGGGCCAATGGGGCGGGGCTGTTTGTCCAAGCTCTCCGCCATGTAAAACAGTTCATCCAGCGTGTTGACCCGCAACACGCCACAGCGGCGAAAAGCGGCTTCTAGCACCTCGTCTTGCCCTGTCAGCGACCCCGTGTGGGAGACGGCCGCTCGTGCCGCCTCGGCCGTGCGCCCCGGCTTCAGCACAATAATTGGCTTGCTCATGGCCACCGCCCGCGCCGAGGACAAAAAGGCGCGGGCACGGCCGATGGTTTCCATGTAGACGATGATGCTCCGCGTGTGTGGGTCGTTGCCCAACTCGTTCAGCAAATCCCCCCAATCCACATCCACCATGCTCCCCACGGAGATAACCGCACTAAAACCGACGTTTTCGCGCAAGCTCCAGTCGAGCACGGCCGTGCCCAACGCCCCGCTCTGGGTCAGGAAGCCGACGCGCCCCGGCTGAACCATGCCCCGTGCAAAGGTGGCGTTCAGGCCCAGCCGAGGAACCATCACCCCCAAGCTGTTGGGGCCGATGAGGCGCAAACCGCCTGCGCGGGCGGCCGAAAGCACGGCCGCTTCCCGCTCTGCCCCCGCCTCGCCCATCTCGCGGAAGCCCGCCGAGGTGATGATGGCTCCCCGCACCCCGGCCGCCACACAATCCCGCACAGCATCCACCACCTTGTCGGCGCGGAGCATAATAATCGCCAAATCTATCTCGTCAGGCACATCGGCCAGTTTGCTGTAGGCGCGAATGCCCATCACACTGCGCCGCCGAATGTTGATGGGATAGATAACCCCCTCGAAGCCGTTGGTGATGAGGTTCCACATGACGGTACGGCCGATGCTTCCCTCGCGCTCGGTTGCGCCAATGACGGCAATGGTACGGGGGTTGAGGATGGGTTGGAGGGACATGGGATTGCGGATTTTGGATTTTGGATTGCGGATTGGGGGATATGGCATGGTTCCAATCGGACGGGGGACGGGGGACAAGGGACTGGAGGTTACAAGCGTCCCAAGTCCCTTGTCCCTAGTCAAAAGCCATGAACCATGCTGAGGAAGTGAATGGAGTCTCTGCTTATACCCCCTCCGCTTGGCGAATGTGTGCCAGTAGGCCCTGACAGCCATCTAAGACGAGTTCGTAGACGTATTCAAAGTTGCCCGTGTAGTATGGGTCTGGTACGTTTTGCACGTGGCGGTGCTGGGTGGCAAAATCCAGCAAGCGGTGGAGGCGGGGATGCTCGCCGAATTGGCGGCGTAAGTCGGCCGTGTTTTCCCCGTCCATCGCCACCACCCAATGCGCGGGGTTCATGTCGGCTTGGCTCACTTGCCGGGCACGGCCGTTGTAAACCACCCCATGCTCGCGTAACACCTGTTGTGTGCCTCGGTGCGGCCGTTCGCCCGTGTGGTAGCCGGCCGTGCCCGCCGAATCCACCGCCACTACCTCCCCCAAACCCGCCTCGGCCACCAAATGGGCAAACACCCCCTCCGCCATCGGCGACCGACAGATATTTCCCAGACAGACAAAAATGACGTGAATCATAGGACAATGAGTAATGAGTAATGAGCAATGAACAAAGGGTTGCTGGTGATTGTACCAAATTGCGGAGGGTAAGGGACGAGGGACGAAGGATGAGGGACGAGGGACAAATGACCAAGGACAAATGACGACTGACCAATGACACATGAACAAAAACGAGTTCGATTGGCAATTTGAGGATACTCGCGAGGTTCGCACGGCCGGCCATGCACCCCTTCTCGAGGCGTATTGGTGGTGGCTGGCCGCCTTGCTGGCCGTGGGAGCCATTTTGTCGCTTTGGCTTTACCTCGAACACCGCCTTGAACAAGAGCAAATTGCCCTGCGCCAATACCTGCAACGCCAAATTTCGTTGCAACACCGCGCTTTTGTGGCTGGGGATGGCGAGCTTTTCTACGATAGCCTGACCAACTCGCCCCCCCTTCGCGCCGCCCAACTGTGGCCCATCAACCGCGAAGCGTGGCAAGCGGGCCTAACCGTAACGGCCGTGGAGCAAATTGGGCAGAGCTTGGCCGTGGTCAGTGCCGAGTGGACAACGGCCGACGGGCAAACCTACCAACGCCTCCTCTTCTACGAACAAACCCCCGTGGGCTTGCGCCAGCGAGCCAGCCCCACCGCCTTTTGGGGCACGCCCACAACCACCACCACTCCGTGGGGCACTCTCACCCTTTATGAGGTGGATGAGGTGTGGCGGGATGATTTTGCGCGGCAAATTAGCACCACGGCCGATTACCTCTGCGGCACAACTTGCCCCCCGCTCAACGTCATTATCGCCCCCGATTTTGGCGACACGGCCGCCCCGCAAACCATCCTCTCGCCCTCCCCCCGCCTTATTGCGCTGGATAGCGATGGCCAGCCCAGTTTGCTCTACTGGCAACTCCTCCTCACCCAACTGAAAGCGTATTACGCTCCCGCTCCCTTGCGCTTTGCCGTGCCCTCCGCCCAAATTTCGGCCTACACCGAGCTGGCCAAGCTCTTCGCCGAGCAAAACCCCCTTCGGCCGCTCACCGTCGAAATCGTTCCCCTCGAGAGCTTGCCGCCCGAACCCGCCGACTGGGTGGGGCTGGTAGATGGCGCGGCCGTGGCACCCACTGAGGCGATGTTGGCCGCTGGGCTGGTGCGCGATTTAACCGATTACGTGAATAGTGACCCCGCTTTTGATGCCAGCGACTTTTACGAGCAAATCTGGCTGGCGGGCTGGTGGCGCGGCCGAATGTGGTTCCTGCCCCAAACGGCCGAGATGCCCATCATTTATTACGACCCCGTGGCTTACCGCGACCTCGGCCGTGCCGCGCCCACGGCGGGCTGGACATGGGCACAATTGCAAGCGGATTCGGCCGCTTTGGCCGCTGGCCCCTCGGGCTGGGGGATGGCCGACCCCAACCAAAACCTGCTCTTTGCCTACGCCTACCACCAAGGGCAAACCTGCCCCGACACGCCCACGGTGCGCTGTACCATGCGCCTGCGCGAGGGCGAAGCCACGGCCGCGCTCGCTTTTTACCAACAAATGGCCAGCCAAATGCCCCACATGGCTCCGCTCAACCCCATCGAGCGGGAAAATTGGCTCTTCACCCTCACCTCGCCGTCCAGCAATGGGGTCTCGCTCTGGGTGAGCAAACCTGTGGAGTATGAAAATCATTTTCAACAGCGTTCGGCGGGGGTGGTGGCCTTCCCCGGCTCGGCCGAATTTGGTGGGGTAACGCCGTTGTGGGTACAGGGCAACTTTATCAGTGCCACCAGCGGCCAGCCACTTGAAATGTGGGCATGGCTCCGCTTTCTGAGCGACCACTACCCCGTCCGCACGGCGCGGTTGATTCCCAGTCGGCCGTCGGTGGCCACGCGCACGGGCTTTTGGGCCAGCCTGCCCGACCCATTGGAAGAGGCGATGCGGGCTGGCTTTCCCTTTGCCCGCCCTATCCTCATTGAGGAGCAGAGCTATTTTCTGCCCGAGCAACTGGAAGCGATCTACCAAAACGAACGCACCCCTGCCGAGGGGGTCAATCTACTACGGCCAAGGGTGCGCTGGTTTGGGCAATGAGGCGCACCAAATCGTTGTTCGTAGTCGCCATTGTAACCCGCGTCGCCTAGGATAGAGCAGGCAGAGGGGAGATAGAGTGTAGAGATAGAGATAGAGGGTCTCTTTGTTAGCCGAATAAACACGTTTCCCTTTTTTGTGGGAGGCTGCTTTTTTTGGGAGAAAAAAGGAGAAAAAAATTTTTTTTTTTTTTTTCCTCCCCTCTCTCCCCTCTTTACCAACTTTTCATCCTAAGTATGTGACCACTCTCATACCCCACTATCTCTATCTCCTGTCTCTATCTCTGCCCCTAATTATCAACATGGTGAGGAACACGCTATGAACAGTAGACGAAAAACGGCCGCGCCGCGTGCCCCGCTGTGGCGCGATGTGCCCGATGAGCAATGGTTTGATTGGCGTTGGCAACTGAGCCAGCGCATCAACAGTGTGGCGGAGTTGGGGCAGGTGGTGGAGCTGACGGCCGCTGAAACCCATGCCCTGCGCCAGCAAGGGCTGTTTCGGGTGGACATCACCCCCTATTTTGCCAGCCTGATACGGCCGAACGACCCCACCTGCCCCATTCGGCGGCAGGTGATTCCTGTGGCGGCCGAGATGGAAAGCTTTGCGGGCATGATGAGCGACTCGCTCGGCGAAGAGGCGGATTCTCCCGTGCGCGGCCTTGTCCACCGCTACCCCGACCGAGTGCTAATGCTGGTGACGACCCAGTGCGCCAGCTACTGCCGTTATTGCACTCGCAGTCGCATTGTGGGCGACCCCACCCACAATTTCAGCCAGCGCGATTTCGAGGCGCAGATTGCTTATATCGCCAGCCACCCCGAGGTGCGCGATGTGTTGCTCTCGGGGGGCGACCCGCTCATTTTGCCGCTCAAATTGTTGGATTCGCTCCTCGGCCGCTTGCGAGCCATTCCCCATGTGGAAATTATCCGCATGAGCACCCGCTTGCCCGTCTTTTTGCCGATGATGGTCACGGCCGAGTTGTGCGAGGTGCTGGCCAAGCACCACCCCTTTTGGCTGAACATTCATGTGAACCACCCGCAGGAGATTACGGCCGAACTCTCGGCCGCGTGTGATAGGCTCTCGCGGGCGGGTATTCCGCTGGGCAACCAATCGGTTTTGCTGGCGGGGGTGAACGATTGCGTTCACGTCCAACGCCAACTGGTGCATGAATTGGTGCAGATGCGGGTGCGGCCGTATTACCTTTACCAATGCGATTTGGTGACGGGGGCAGGGCATTTCCGCACCCCTGTAGGCAAAGGCATTGAAATTATGGAGAGTTTGCGCGGCCATACTTCGGGCTACGCCGTGCCAACTTTTGTGGTGGATGGCCCCAAGGGAGAGGGAAAAATCCCGCTCATGCCCAACTATCTCATGTCGTATTCAGCGCATAAGGTGGTTCTTCGCAACTATGAGGGCAACCTGACTGTTTACGAAGAGCCGCCCAACTATGAATCGGCGTGTGCGAATGGCTCCTGCCCTGAGTGTGCGCCCCAGCTCGGCCGTGGGGTGGCGGGGTTGATGGGGTGACGATTGAAAGTACGAATTACGAAGTACGAATTACGGCATCTTTCGAGTAATTTCGTACTTCGTACTTTGTACTTCGTACTTTTTCCCTAATCCAGCGCTTGCCGCAAGCGGGTGGCGAGGCTGACGAGTTGGTGGAAGCTGACGGGTTTGGTGAGGGCGAAGTCGGCTTGGTCGTGGAGCCAGCCTGAGAGGACGGCATCGGCGCTGACGATGACGACTTGGGTGTGGCGCAGGTGGTCGGCCGTGCGGATATAGCGCAGGAGTTCTTCGCCAGAGACATAGGGCAGGTGTAAATCGAGGGCGACCACGGCCGGGCTTGTTTGCGCCAGTTTGGCTTGCCCCTCACGGCCGTCGGCGGCCGTTTGCACATCAAACCCAGCCTCGTGCAATGCCTTGGCAAAAATCGTCGCTAAAGAGGGTTCGTCTTCGATGATGAGGGCGGATAGTTTCATGGGCTTCACCAAGGGTGAGGAGGTGTAGGGGTATATTGGTTTATTGGTGTATTGGTGTAGTGGTGTATTGCAATAGACCACTACACCAATAGACCTATACACCAATAAACCACCTCGTTTAGGTGCGGTAGTCGGCATTAATGGTCACATACTCATGGGTGAGGTCACACGTCCAGACGGTGTCGCTGGCCAGCCCTTCGGCGAAGGAGAGCCAGACGATGATTTCGGGTTGGGCGAAGATGTCGGCCGCGTCCGCTTCGGCGTAGGCGGTGGGGGTGCCATTTTCGAGCAGAGTGAGCCACGTTTGCCCATCAGAGCTGACGCGCAATGTCGTTTGGCGTTGGTCAAAGGGGACACCCGCCCGCCCTGCGGCCGCAAATATGCGCCCCCAATTGGGGTCGCTCCCCGCAAAAGCTGTTTTGACCAGCGGCGAGGTGGCGATTGTGTTGGCGATTTGGTGTGCGTCCGTTTTGGTGCGCGTGCCGTCTACCCGTAACTCAATCAGTTTGGTCGCCCCTTCCCCATCGCGCACAATGAGTTTGGCCAATGTTTGGCACAAATCGGTGAGTGCCGCGCTAAAGAGGGCTAAATCGCTCCCTTCAACCCATTGGTGGCGGTCTATTTTGGCCCCGCTGGCCCCATTGGCGAGGAGGAGGACGGTGTCGTTGGTGCTGGTGTCGCCATCAACCGAGATGCGGTTGAAGCTGGCTTCCACGGCCGCTGTCAACATCCCTTGCAACACGTCGGGGTCAACGGCCGCGTCGGTGGTGAGCACGCTGAGCATGGTGGCCATGTTGGGGTGGATCATGCCTGCGCCTTTGGCCATGCCGCCAATGGTGACAGTGCCACCCGAGAGGGGAACTTGCACGGCCGCTTGCTTGATGAAGGTGTCGGTGGTGCAGATGGCTTCGGCCGCTTGTTGGCCGTTCTCGCGGCCGAGTTGTGCGGCGGCTGAGGCAATGCCGTTGGCCAGTTTATCCATCGGCAAAGGCACTCCGATGACCCCTGTGGAGAGGACTAAAATCTGTTGGGGGGAGCAGGCGAGAGCCTCGGCCGCGAGTTGTTGCATGTGGCGGGCATCGGCCAGCCCTTGTTCGCCCGTGCAAGCGTTGGCGTTGCCGGCGTTGGTGACGACGGCGCGGAGCAAAACGCGATTGACCTGCAAGGTTTCTTTATCCACCAGCACGGGAGCGGCGGCGACTTGGTTTTTGGTGAATACGCCTGCGGCCGTGCAGTTGTGTTCGGAGGCGATAAGGGCGACATCGAGCTTGCCGCTTTTTTTGATGTGGGCGGCAACGGCACCGGCCGTGAAGCCAAGGGGGGAGGTGATGGTTCCGTGGGGAAGGTAGTGCATGGGAAGGGAAAGGTTATTGGGTCGTAATGATTCAGGGGGTCATATGGATAGGGTCCTCGCTTACTTCTCTCTTATCTTCCCTATCTGTTTCGTTGTCGCCATTGGCGGGCGGATTGGATGGTTTGTTGGAAGGTGGTGCCTGTGCTGGGAAGGGCGATGAGGCCGATGAGGATGAAGAGGAGGAATTGGGTGGTGTGGTAGAGGATGGCGAAACTGACGGCCGGGCCTTCGGGTTGGCCGAGGATTTCGGTGAGAGCGGCCGTGACGGCGAGGTGAAACACCCCAATCTGCCCCGGCGACGAGGGCGCGGCGACGCTGAAGGCGGCGACGCAGGTGATAAACGCGGCCGTGAGCGGCGTAACCTCAAGGCCGACGGAGCGCATGACGATATAGTAGGCGGACAGCACGGGGAGCCACAAGATAACGCTCCACAGGAGCAGGCGCAAGCCTGTGCCCCACTGGGTCAGGCTGTTTAGCCCCTTGAGTAGCTCATCCACTTGGTGGGTGATGCGTTCGGGCTGGCGCAGAGGGGTTCTGCCGAGCACGGCCGCGCTAAGGCGCAAGACGAGCGGCCGTTGGTTGGCCGCCACCACCAGCACGACAATGCCAAACAGGGCGATGATGCCCGAGACAAGCGCGGCCGTGCGGATGTTTTCGGGCACGGTGGGCAATCCCGCCACGGTGAAGGGGAGCAGGACGACAAAGAAGAGCAAATCGAGAAGCCGTTCGACGACCATGGTGGATGCCCCACGGCCGATAGTCAGTGGCGGCACGTTGCCGATGAGAACCGCCCGCGCCACATCACCCAAGCGGAAGGGGAGCAACATGCCGAGCATATAGCCAATGTTTTGGATGTGGAATGTTTGGCTCCACGAGACTTGGTTATCGAGCAAAATGCGCCAGCGCACCGCTCGCAAGGCCAAGAACAGCACCATGAGGGCGGCGCAGAGGGCGAGATAGCTGTATTGCGCCACGCGCAACGCCTCGAGCACTTCTTGGGGGTCTACCAACCAGAGAATGAGGGCGATGCAGGCGAGGCTGACGGCCGTGCCTATCCATAATGAGCTTTGTTTTTCTTCTTTTTGTGACACAGGGTGGGATTATAACAGGGGGAGGGGAGGAGGAAGGGATGGGGGAAGGGGGAGGAGGGGAGAAATGAGGAGGGGGGATTGGTCGCGTTTTGGTCTGCCCATTTGAAACTTTGCCTGCCCATTTAGGAGTTTTCCAGAAGGTTTATTGGTTTTGGCTGTACACCCATATACCAATATACCCATAAACAAATAAACCAGCAGGAGGCTACCCATGACAACTTACGACGTATTGGTTGCTGGCGCAGGGCCAGCAGGGGCGGCCACGGCCGCTTACTTCGCTCGCCAAGGGTTCCACACCCTCATGCTCGACCGCCACACCTTCCCCCGCGACAAAATTTGCGGCGATGCCGTCACCTCTGGCGCAATGGAGATTTTGGTTGGGCTGGGCATGAAGGAGGCGATTCTCAAAGCGGCGGCCGAACAGCTTTTTTACCCCATTGATAGCATCCGCCTCCTCTCCCCCAAAGGCTACCAGCTCGACACACCCGTTAACGACAGCCACAAAGAGGTTCGCACCTACATCGCTCCCCGTTTGCACTTCGATAATCTTGTTTATGAGGGGGCATTAGCGGCTGGGGTCGAGTTCCAACAAGGTGCGGTGCAGGGGGTTGTGCGTGAAAACGGCCGTGCCGCCGCTCTCACCGTCAAGACGGCTGAAGGAACCCAAACCATTGCAGGGCGGCTCATCATCGGGGCGGATGGGGTCACCTCGGCCGTGGCCCGCGACCTGCGCCAAGGCCAAACATTCACCGATAACCACCGCGCCATCGCCCTCCGCGCCTATCTCACTGGCCTCGACATCATCCCCGGCGGGGTGGAGTTCTACATGTACGACGAAATTCTGCCCGGCTACGCATGGATCTTTCCCACGGCCGCCAACCAAGTCAACATCGGCCTCGGCATGCGGCTCGACATTTATCGCGGCCAGAAATCCAAAACCACCCTCAACCAACTGCTCGACCATTTCCTCAGCCTGCCCGCCATCAAGCCCCGCCTCCAGCCCGGCTACACCCTCGAAGGCGTGGCCACATGGCAACTCAACATGGGTTCGCAAACCAATCTGCCCTATGCCTTCGACAATGCCCTGTTGGTGGGCGATGCGGCAGGCTTCATCAACCCGCTCACAGGCGGCGGCATCCACAATGCACTCATCTCCGCCTGCTTGGCGGGCGAAGTGGGCACGGCCGCGCTCAAAGCGAACGACACATCGGCCGCCGCCCTCAAACGGTACGAAAAATTGTGCTACCAACAACTCAGCAAGGACATGATTCGCTCCTACCGGCTCCAATACATCATGCTCCACTTCCCCTTTGTCATCGATTGGCTCGTCCGCCGCATGGGCGCCAACTCCCGCTTCGCCCAAACCTTCATTGCCAAGCTGTAGAGTGGTTAGTGGTTAGTGGCTAGTGGTTAGTGAGTGGTTGGTCAACCACTCAGCTTCTCCTCTGCTCCTCCGCCCCTCTGCTCCTCTGCCCAATACTCCACTACTTGCGCCAACAACGGGTCAATCGTCCGCTTCTGGATAGGCGCGGGCGGCCAGTCGAACCATTGGAACGCCTTATGCTCGCGGCTGTGTTGGACTGTTTCCATCACGGCCGCGTCGTCTATCTCGCCCAAAAAGATAACCAGCGTCTTGTCCACGGGGTCATCCCCATACCGCTTCGTGCGGAAAGTGTAGCGTGTCTCAAAGCGAAAAGCTGGGTCAATGGAGACATGGTCGGCCGTAATCCCCGTCTCCTCCCACAACTCCCGCAACGCACATTCCAACTCCGTCTCCCCCTCCTCAATATGCCCCTTCGGCAAATCAAACCCCCGCCGACGGCGCATCATCAACAAAAAGCGGCGCGGCTCCCCCGCCGTATAACAAAGCACACCACAAGATTTTAGTCGGCGCATGGGATAAGCCTCTCAGCTAGTCAGCTAGTCAGTCAGCAAGTCAGCGGCGCATCTCTTCTCTTTTCCCTCTTCTCTCTCTCACCCCCCCACCCCCAGTGCATTAAACATCGGCCGAAACTTCACCTGCGTCTCCTGCCATTCCTGTTCCGCCACCGATTGCGCCACAATGCCCGCCCCTGCATACGCCCACACCTTGTTCTCCTGCGCCACGGCCGAGCGGATGGCCACGCCAAACACCCCGTCAAGCTGGTGGTCAATCCAGCCCACAGGTGCGGCGTACCAGCCCCGGCTCACAGGCTCGGCCGCTTGGATAAACTGCATGGCCGCCTCGCGGGGCGTGCCCCCCAGCGCCGGCGTGGGGTGTAACGCGGCCACGACAGGTAACACCCCGCTCGCCTCCGCCAGCGTTCCCTGAATCGGCGTGTACAAATGGTGGATGTTGCTCAGGGTGTAGATTTTCGGCCGGGCAGGCACATCCAACGCAGTCGTCAGCGGAGCCAGCCGCCGCTGAATAGATTCCACCACCAACTGATGCTCATGTCGGTCTTTGACACTGCTCATCAAATCCATCGCCAGACCCTTGTCTTCGCCGGGGGTGTTGCCCCGCCGGGCGGAGCCAGCCATGCCCATCGTTTCCACGGCCGTGCCCACCACGCGGGTCAGCAGTTCGGGCGTGGCCCCATAAAAAGCGTGATGCGGCCGTGGCTCGAACAAAAAGCGGTAACATTCAGGGTATTGGGCATCCAAATAGGCCAACGCCTGCACCACATCCACAGGCTTCTCCAGCCGTAGCTCGGCCAAGCGGGAAAGCACCACCTTTTGGAACTGCCCCGTCCGAATCGCGGCCGTGGCCTGCCCAATCAACTCCGCCCACTGCGCCTCGCTCATCGGGTAGCTCAGTGCTGAGGGCTGAGTTCTGAGTGCTGAGTGTCCCTTGTCCCTCGTCCCTTGTCCTTTCTCCTGCAATTCTTCTGCCTTCGCCGCCAACGCCTCACGCAAAGCAGGAATCAACTCGGCGGGGTCTTCCTCCGCAGGGATTTGGGCGTTAATGGTCAGCCACGCTTCGCGGCCGTGGGCCAGCAATTGGTAATGGGGCAACACAAAATGGGCGGGGTGAAAATTGGCCCATGTGTTGTCGGGCATGAAATCATCCCGAAAGGCGAAGCCACCGAATAGGCGCGGCACGGCCAGCGGTTCCACGGCCGTGCCCCCGTTCACATCCACCACTGCCCCCGCAAATAACTCTCGCGCTTGCGCCTGAATTTGCTCAAAACGGTGCGGCCCCCACGCAAAAAGCTCGGCCGCCACCCCCATTCCCGCAAAGGTGATGGGGTCATGGTCGTTCCAGTAAAAGCGGGGTTGTCCCTGCGCCTGCTGTAAAAACTCCAGCGGCGACACTCCCCCCAGCGGCTGGCTCACGCTTACGATTTTGGATTTTGGATTTTGGATTTTGGATGGGTCGGTAGTCATTGGGGTGTTAGTTACTCGTTATTGGTGATTGGTTATTGGTGAAAGCCTACCATAAACATCGTTGTAGCAACAGACAAGACCCCCTCCCCCCTAAACCCATAACCAATAACCAGTAACCAATAACGATTAACGCCCAACCTACCCCCGCCGCTCGGCCGCGTTGGCATGGGCAGTCAGCCCTTCGGCATGGGCAAGGCGGGCGGCCAGCGGAGCCAGCGCGGCCGAAGTCTCATCATCTAGCGCAATCAAGCTCGTGATTTTGACAAAATCGAGCACATTGAGCGGGCTGGCAAACCGTGCCGTGCCGCTGGTGGGCATCACATGGCTGGGGCCAGCCACATAATCCCCCAACACCTCAAACGAGCGTTCGCCGATAAACAGCCCGCCCGCGTTGGGGATGAGATGCTGGTATTGGGCGGGGTCGGCCGTGGCAATGCAGGTGTGTTCGGCCGCAAACTCGCTGGCCAAGGCACACGC
This sequence comes from Candidatus Hadersleviella danica, assembly GCA_016711405.1. Lineage (GTDB taxonomy): Bacteria > Chloroflexota > Anaerolineae > Promineifilales > Promineifilaceae > Hadersleviella > Hadersleviella danica. Next base: position 69,056 of record JADJSZ010000012.1, read on the forward strand.
CTCCTCCACCGAGCTGGTCAGCACAATGCCCCCCTGCCCCGCCAACGCTTGCACGATAATTTCAGGGCGGCTCAACTGCTCAAGTTGGCGGCCGACCTCCTGTTGCACCGCCTCGGCCAAGGCGCGGCTGGGGGTGAACAAAATGGCCGTGGCCAACACATCATGCTCTGCTTGGGCCAGCAAATCGGCCGCCACCCATGCGGGGTCGGCCGTTTCATCCGCCACCACCACCGTTTCCGTGGGGCCATACAGCCCATCAATGCCCACCAACCCATACACCTCCCGCTTGGCGAGGGTGACAAACAAGTTGCCCGCCCCCACAATTTTGTCCACCCGTGGCACGCTCTCCGTGCCAAAAGCGAGCGCGGCGATGGCTTGCGCCCCGCCCACGGTGATGATTTTCTGGATGCCGCAGATGTGGGCGGCGGCCAAAATGACATCGGGCACGGCCGTGCCCCCCTTGCCCGGCGGGGTGGCCACGACAATTTCCGCCACCCCCGCCACCTGTGCGGGAATGACGCTCATCAGCAGGGAAGAGGGCAGGGGAGCCGTGCCGCCGGGCACATACACGCCCACGCGCCGAATCGGGGTGGCGCGTTGGCCGAGGGTTCCGCCCAATTTGTTGGTGGTCCAATTGGGCAATGGCTGGCATTCGTGGAAGAGGCGAATGCGCTGGGCGGCCGTGTGCATTGCCTCATACAAGTCGGGGTCAATCCGCCCCGCCCCAGCAGAAATGTCGCTGGGGGGCACAAAAAGACTCTCCAATTGGAGGCCATCTATGCGGGCTGTCCAATCGGACACGGCCGCATCCCCCCGCTGGCGCACATCGGCCAAAATGCGGCGCACCACCTGCTCGGGGGTCAGCGGTTCCCCAAACAGGCGCGTGATGCTCTGTTGCAAACCATCGGGAATGTCCATGTCCAGCGCATGGGCGCGGTTCAGAATCGTTTGGGCGGCCGTGGCCACATCGTAAATTTTTAACACCATAACCTCACAAAAATGAGTAATGAGTAATGAATAATGAATAAACACCATTGGCAAACAAAATTTATTCTCCTGCCAACACCCCTTTACTCATTATTCATTACTCATTATTAATTGCCTTCAACATTTGCTTATACCGCTCTGGCTCTTCCTCGAAGATGTATTTGACCTCGGTGACGATGACCCCACTGCCGCCGATGGCGCGGAGTTCGCGGATGGCTTGGGCGAGGTGCGGCCGTTGCACAATAATGTTGATGGCGTACCAATTGACCATGCTCTGAGTGGTGCCATTGTGCGGCACAACGGGGGAGATAGTCGGCCCTTGCAAGCCGCGAATGTGGGCATGGTCGAGCATCAGTTTGGCAATCGCTTGGGGCGATTCGCCGCGCACATTGGCCGTGACGGTGTAACACCCCTCTGCCCGCAAATGCGCCTCAAAATACTCGAGTAGTTCGCGGGCGATGGCGAGGACTTCCGGCCGTTCGCGCAAACTCGCTTTGTTGCCCACCAACACCGCCTGCGAATGAACCAGCATCCCATCGCCCAACGGCTTGAGCTGATTGTCGCGCAAGGTGGTGCCGCTGGAGACGAGGTCGGCAATCATGTCGGCGTAGCCAATGGCGGGGGCAATTTCCAGTGTGCCATCCGCCCGCACCAACTCGTGGGGGATGTCGTATTGGCTTAAAAAGCGGGCGGTGAGGTTGGGGTATTTGGTGGCCACCCGCAACGGCCGTCCTTCCCGCGCCAAAATAATCCGCGCCTGCCCTGCCAAATCATTGACATTCTCGACGGTGGCCCACGCCATCGGCACGGCGAGGTGCAGTTCGCAGTGGGAAATGTCGAGTTGGTCGTGCAAGACGATAATTTCGGGGCATTGCGCCCCATTTTGGCATCGCTCCTCGAGCGAATCGAGGCCGACGATGGCAAAATCTATACTGCCCAATTGAATGCCGCGCACAATGTCGTTTTGGCGTTGCCACACGGCCGTGACTCCCTTCAAGGCGGGAATGGTGGCCGTATATTGGCGCGGGTTGAGCCGCTGGACGGCCAACCCACACGCCTGTAAAAAGGCAAGTGAATCGGTCTCGAGTCGGCCGTTGCTAGGAATGGCGAAGCGGATATCTGTTCTCATAGTAGTGCTGAGTGCTGAGTGCAGTGAATAAAGTACGAAGTACGAATTACGAAGTACGAAATTAGTCGAGGGCTATCGTACTTCGTATTTTGTAATTCGTACTTTTAACCAATAACAACAAAAAACGCCCTCCTCGGGGTTCCGAAGAGGGCGTTGCGTTTTGCCAAAAAAGTTTGCCAACCAGCCAACACTACCACGACCCGAGGGTGTGTGATGGGTAGGGATGGTGATGGTGGGTGGTTGTGCAGGACATCATAACGCGGGCAGTTTAGCACAAGGGGGGAGGGAGGGGCAACCAGCAAAAATGATAAAATTCGGAGCCGGGCGGGGGTGACCCTCGCCCCGTGCGTACTTTCCTCAATTTGGAACGCACGGTGTCTGCTCACTTGCGCTGAAGTATGATAGATAGCTTTCCCAGTAACCAATAACCAATAACTAGTAACCAATAATCCACCCTCCCCATGCGCGAACTCTCCCACCTCATCCAAAGCATCCCCTCCTCGGCCACAGTGGCCATTGCTGACAAAGCCAACGCCCTGCGCGCGGCCGGGCACAATGTCATTGCCCTTGCCGGGGGCGACCCCGATTTTGCGACGGCGCCGCATATTGTGGAAGCGGCTATACAAGCCATGCACGCGGGCAAAACCAACTACCCCGCTCCCTCCAAAGGCATCATGGTGGCGATGGAAGCCATCGCCGAAAAGGTGTTGGCCGATAGCGGCCGAACCATCAACCCGGCCAGCGATGTGATAATCACTCCCGGCGGCAAGTGGGGCTTGGCTCTCGCCTTGTGGAGCATCCTCAACACGGGCGATGAGGTGCTCTATTTAGAACCTGCGTGGGTTTCCTATGTGCCGCTCATCCGCATGGCGGGGGGTGTGCCCGTGGCCGTGGGGCTAGATGGGGCGGATAACTTTCGCATCACGGCCGAACAACTCACCGCCCACATCACCCCGCGCACCAAAGCCATCATGGTCAACAGCCCCAGCAACCCCACAGGGCGGGTGATGACGGCCGCAGAGGCGCAAGCCATCGCCCAAGTGGCCAACGAACACGATTTGTTCGTCATTTCCGACGAGTTGTACGAAAAATTGGTCTTCGACGGCCGTCAACACATCTCTTTGATGGGTTTGCCCGGCATGGACGAACGCACCCTGACCGTCAATGGCCTCTCCAAAGGGTACGCCATGACGGGTTGGCGGCTGGGTTGGTTGGTGGGGCCAACGGCCGTGCTTAAACTGGCCGCCAAAATGCACAGCCAAACCCTGACCTCGGCCGCCCATTTTACGATGTACGCGGCCGTGGCCGCCCTGCGCGGTCCCCAAGAACAAGTCGCCCACATGCGCGATGCGTATCAGGCGCGGCGGGATTTCATCGTGCCCGCCCTAAACGCCCTGCCCGGCATCGAATGCCCCATGATTGAAGGCGCCTTTTACGTGATGCCCCACTTCCCCCACTCCTCGCGCAACAGCGTCGAACTGGCCGAGGCGTTGCTGGAAAAAGCGGGCGTGGCGGGCACCCCCGGCCTCGCCTTCGGCCCCAGCGCCGAAAAACGGGTGCGCTTCTCCATCGCCACCGCCCTGAGCGATTTGGAACAAGCTGTGGAGCGGATGGCTAAAATTGCGGAAGAGTTAGTCATTTGTCATTTGTCACTTGTCATTTGTCATTTGCCATTTGCCGCCCCTCTGCTCCCCTGCTCCCCCGCTCTCCCTCCCCATGCGCGTTGCTCTCATCGGCCCCACCTACCCCTTTCGGGGGGGCATTGCCCACCACACCACCTTGCTGGCGCAACAATTGCGCCACGCGGGGGATGAGGTGCTGTTTATTTCGTTTACACGCCAATACCCGCTCTGGCTGTACGGCCGCGACTACAAAGACCCCAGCCAGCACCCGCTCACGGCCGAGACCGAATACCTGCTCGATTCCATCAACCCGCTGAGTTGGTGGCGCACCCTGCGCCGCATCGCCGCATGGCAACCCGAGATGGTCGTCTTGCCGTGGTGGGTTCCCTTTTGGGCGCCTGTGTGGGGGTATTTGGGCTGGGGGGTCAAGCGGTTGCGCCCCGCGCCGCGCCTTGTGTTCATCGGCCACAACATTTTGCCGCACGAACCGAGTTGGCTGGATGTGCCTGCGGTGCGGTTTGCCCTCGGCCGTGCGGATGGTTTTGTGGTTCATTCAGCCGAGCAAGCGGCCATCTTGCACCGCCTGTGGCCGCAAGCCCGTGTCGTCGTCACCCCTCTGCCCACCTATGCCGCGCTGGCCGATTCGGCCGCGCCCCTGCCCATGCCCCTGCCCGAAGATTGCCCCATTTTGCTCTTTTGCGGGATGGTACGGCCGTATAAGGGCCTCGATGTGTTGCTGGAGGCGTTGCCGCTGGTGCTGACCCAGCAAAAAGTTCATTTGGCGGTGGTGGGGGATTTTTGGGGGGGCACGGCCGACTATGAGGCGCAAATCGACCGTTTGGGCATTGCCGCACAGGTGACGCTCCACAACGCCTACGTGCCCAACGAGGTGCTGGCCACCTATGTCCAACGCGCCAACGTGGTTGTGTTGCCTTACCGTAGTGCCACCCAGAGCGCGGTCGTGCAAACGGCGTTTGGGCTGGGCACGCCTGTCATTACCACGGCCGTGGGCGGCTTGGCTGAGGCGGTGCAGGATGGGGTGACAGGGTTGGTTGTGCCCGCCGAGAATGTGGCAGGGCTGGCGGCGGCCGTCAATCGCTACTTGGCCGAAGGGCTAGAGGCTCCCTTCCGCCAGCACATCCGCGCCCACCAAGCCCAATTCTCATGGGCGAATTTGGTGGCCGTTTTGCATGAACTAAAAAATAACGAATAACGAATAACCAGTAACATCCCTCTCTCATTCCACCAATTCCGCAAAAACAACAATGCGCTTGTTGTTGATGAGATACGGGTAGCACGAAATTAGGGTCAGGCTGGCATGGTCGGTGGGTTCCATCACCCACACATCGGTGGGGCTGACCACCTGAATTTCGTTGACCACGTAGGTATAATTTTCACTTCCTGTGCCAATCGTGACCTCATCCCCCGGAGCCAATTTGTCGAGATGGCGGAAAATTTCGCCGTAAATATCATTGTGCGCGGAAAGCACCACATTGCCCAATTGCCCCGGCTGGGCCGAGCCGATGTGGTGGCCAACCCCTTTCTTGAGTTGTTCCCAATCATCCCCTTGCACGACGGGCGCACTGACCCCAATGGAGCCAATGCTGATGAGGCGGGGCTGTTCGGCGCTGGGGTGGGCAAGGGGGGCGGCACATAGGCGGCCAAGAGGGGTTGGAGGTGTTCGGGGATTTCGCCCGCTTCGCCGGGTTGGGGCGGCCGACCAGCTACTGGCGGCCGATGCCCCGTGGGCAACACAACGGCCGTAATCAGCGGCGGCCGTGTGGGGGTGGGCACGGCCGCCAAACCCCCATTGGCCACTTGCCCTTGGGCCGCGGCCGAATCCGCATTTAAATCGCGCACGGTGCTATAAAGCGAGACAAGCACGGCCACCAAGCCAACCACCGCGCCAATCTCGACCAGCACCAGCAACACATTGCTCATCCAACGCCAGTTGAGCCGCCAGCGGGAGGGGGTTTCGGCCGTGGGGGGGGGGGCACTGCTGTAGCGGCGCATGGCTCCCGTGGGCACGGCCGACGGCCGTACAAGCTGGGGCGTGGGGTTGGGGGGAGCCAAATCGGCCGCATCCACCACCCGCCCCTGCTCCTTCAGCCGCTGGAGCCGCCGCTGGCGCAGGGCGCGTTTTTTGCGGTACAACGCTTGCTCTAGCTCCTCCACAGAGAGTTTGTCTAAACGGTTCATAGGAAAGGGAGTTATTGGTTACTGGTTATTCGTTATTGGTTCGTAGTATACCAGCACATGGATAGACCAATAACCAATAACCAATGTAACTATTCAGATAGAGATAAGAGATAGAGATAGAGGAGAACTCAGTTGTTCAGCCTATCGTGTTTCCTCTATCTCTATCTCTACACTCTATCTTGACCCACCTGAATAGTTACTCGTAACGAATAACGAATAACCAGTAGTACCCAGATGTTCGCTTTACTTTTAGGAAATATGCAAGATGGCGGGTTGCCCCATGCGGGATGTGTCTGTGGCAATTGCACGGCCGCACGCCGCCCCGACTTCCCACCCCATTATGTGACCAGTTTGGCGGTGGTGGATGAGCGGCAAACGCCACCAGCCGTTTATGTGTTGGATGCCTCGCCCGACATTAAGCACCAGTTGCACCTGTTGGCTCCGTGGCTGGGGGCGCACCCCAGCCAACCACACCGTCTGCGCCAACCCGACGGAATTTTCCTGACCCACGGCCACATGGGGCATGTGGATGGGCTGGCGCAATTGGGCAAGGAGGCGATGAATGTTCAACAATTGCCTGTCTATGCGTCGCCTGTGTTGGGGGAGTTGGTGGTGGAGAATGGGTTGTGGCGGCCGTGGGCGCATCAGTTGGTTCTGCGGCCGTTGACGGCCGCAAAACCCATCACCCTTGCCCCCGATTTAACCATCACCCCCCACCTTGTGCCCCACCGCGACGAGTGGGGCACGGGCACATTTGGCTTTGAGATACGCGGCCCCCACCGTTCGCTCTTTTATGTGCCCGACATTGACCATTGGAACCAGTGGCCAGCGGCCGAGGAGATTTTGGGGCGGGTAGATGTGGCCATTGTGGATGCGACTTTTTACAGCACCACCGAACTACACCGCCAAATAGCCATTCCCCATGCGACCATCCCCGAAACATTGCAACTATGGCAAAATTTGCCGAGTCAGTTGGTGCTGACCCATTTTAACCACACCAACCCTGTGCTAGACCCAACCAGCGCGGCGCGGGCGGCCGTCACGGCCGCTGGGGCAACAATTGGTGCTGTTGGGTTGCGCTGGGAACTCTGAGCGATTACGGCTCAGGCTCGCCGACCAGATGAAAGTGGACGACGGGCACATCTTGAAAACGGCCGCCATTCACAATGAGGCGGTAGCCCGCCCCCAACTGCAATTGGGCGACGAGTTGCTGGCTGGCGTGGAGCAAGTCGGGCCAAAAGGCGGCCGTGGGGGGAATATCCAACAAACTGGCATAGGCTTGTTTGGGCACAAGCAAGATATGGATAGGGTAGCTAGGCTGGGGGTGGGCGAACGCCAGCACGTGGTCGCTCTCGTATAATCGTTGCACAGGCAGTAACCGATGGAGATGGCGCACGGCCGTGGCCATAAAAAAACGGCCGCCTCGTGACCGAGCCAGCCGCAATCCCAAACGCCCCATCCAAACTCTAAAATGGGCCATCCTACGGCCCAAACATATCCAACACAGGCGCATACATCGCCTTACACCCACCAATACAAGAGCAACCATCGGGTGGCAAAGTGGGTACGGTATCAAATTCATACACCCCTTCGATGGCTACACAAACGGGACAAGCCTCGCCCGGAACCAAAATCCGCACCTTTGTCGCTAATCCCGCCTTAATTTTTTTGAGTCCCTCTTCGTGTTGCTGTACAGTTAGCATAATATCTCCACAAAAGTTATTCGTTACTGGTTATTCGTTACTCAGCACTCAGCAATTATCTTCTCTGGTGAATTTTAGTGGCAACCCCGCCGCTGGGCAAACTGGTTAAGTAGAAAGCTGTAAGCTGTAAGCCATAAGCCGTAAGCAGCACTCAACACTCAACACTCAACACTCAGCACTCAACACTCCTATGAGCGTCATCTGGTACAAAGTTTGGTTCGATTTATGGCAAAAAAAAGGGCGCACCTTATTGGCCGTTCTCAGCATTTCAGCGGGGGTGTTTGCCGTGGGCACGATATTTGGCATGGTAGACCAACTGCTCAGCACGATGGATGCGCGGCATGTGGAAACCAACCCCTCGCATATTAACGTGGTGCTGGGGCAACGAATAGACAAAGACACGGCCGAGGCCCTCCTCCGCATCCCCGGCGTGAGCGGGGTCGAAGTGCTCAACATCTGGAGCACACGCTACAAAACGGCCGCCTCCGACGAATGGCAATCCGCCACCATCGCGATGCGCGACGATTTCGAGAACCAGCAATTTGACCACCTGACTCTGACGGCCGGGCGTACTCACCCAACAAGAAATCGCCGTCGAACGGCTCTCCAGCGAAGCGTTCGGCATCAACATGGGCGATGAAATCCTGCTCGAACTAAACAGCACCGACCGACGTTTTGTCGTGGGGGGCATGATTCGCCACCCCTTTGTGCCCCCACCCGAGTTTGGCGGCGATACCTACCTCATGGTCAGCCCCGAAGTAATGGCGCGGATGGGGCCAGCCCAAGGGGAATTCAACCAACTGCTCATCCAAGTAGACCCCTACAGCGAAGCGTATGCCCGCGATCGCATGGCGGTCATCAAAGAGCAATTGGCCAAACAAGGCATCCCCATTTCCGTGAGCATCTACCAAACCCCCGAAGCACATTGGGGACGGCCGTTTGTCCTCGGCATCACCCTCGTCTTGCAAGTGCTGGCCATCGTCTCGCTGATGGCCAGCGTCATCTTGGTCATCAACACCATGACGGCCGTGATTACCCAGCAAACAGACCAAATCGGGGTGCTTAAAGCGATTGGCGGCACAACTGGCATCATCACCCGCGTTTATTTGGCGGGGGTGTTTGTGTATGGTTTGTTAGCGGCCGTTGTCGCCCTGCCCGGCGGCATGTTTGCCGCCTACATGGCCAGCAAATTTTTGCTGAACATCTTCAACATAGATTACGACGACTTCCAATTCTCGAATCGCGCCGTGCTATTTCAGGTGTTGGCGGCCGTGGTCGCTCCCTTACTGGCCGCCCTCTGGCCCGTTCTCAGCGGAGCCAACATCTCGGTGCGCGAGGCCATCGCCTCCTACGGCTTGGGCGGCGATTTTGGCTACAGCCGGCTCGATAAATGGATTGAACGCATCGGCGAACGCTGGCTCTCCTCCCCCTATGCCATTGCCCTCGGCAATGTCTTTCGGCGCAAGGGGAGGCTCCTGCTCACCCAAATCGTCTTGGTCACGGCCGGCACCATGTTCATCATGGTGCTCACCCTCTCCAACTCACTCAGCAACACCCTCGAAAACGAGCTAAACCGGCGCGGCTACGATATTCGCATCACCTTCCCGCGCAATGCACGGGTGGAGGTGGTGGAAGGTGCGGCCGAGCAGTTGGCTTTGGTCGAAGCGGCCGAGGGCTGGTACACCATCACAGGCACTGTGTTGCGCGAGGGGCAACGGGTGCAAGACACGGCCGGGCTGGGTGGCGAGCTATATGGCGTGCCCACGGGGAGCCAAATGTACCAACCCAACATCGTGCGCGGCCGTTGGCTCACGGCCGAAGACACGGGCAACGTCGTCGTTATCAGCCAAGAGACGGCCGAATTCAACAACCTCGTCGTGGGGGATGTGCTGACGATTGACCTCGGCCCCATTGGCCAATCCAATTGGACGATTATCGGCACGTATCAGGCCATCACCTCTGAACCAATTGCCACCGACCCGATTTACGCCCCCGCCCCGGCCGTGGTGCAAGTGACCAAAAAGACGCAACAAGCGCGGCAATTGCTTGTCCGCACGGCCGACCCCACGGCCGAAACAACACTGGCCGTGATGACTTATCTGCGCAATGAGTTTGAGAGCCAAAACATCCCTGTCAACATGTTCACCACCCGCACCATTTTTCAGGAGCGGGAATACGCCTACAACCAATTCGGCATCCTGACCCAATTGCTTCTCTTTTTGGCCATTGTGATGGGATTGGTGGGGGGCATTGGGCTGATGGGCGCTCTTTCCATCAGCGTGGTGGAGCGCACCCGCGAAATTGGGGTGCTTCGCGCCATTGGGGCCGATTCGCCAACGATTATGGGTATGTTTGTGATGGAGGGGTTGTTGCAGGGGGTGTTGAGTTGGTTTGTTGCGGTTCCCCTCGCGCTGGCGGTGGCACGGCCGCTTTCCGCCACCCTCGGCCGTGTCATTCTCGATACGGCGCTCGATTTTTCGTTTAGCTATGCGGCCGTGGGCACGTGGCTGGCCGCCATTTTATTCATTGCCACGGCCGCCTCCCTCTACCCCGCCTACAGCGCCACCCGCATCAGCGTCCGCGCCAGTTTGGCCTACGGCTAGTGGTGGTATAATGGTTATTTGTTATTGGTTACTCGTTATTCGTTACTGGTGCATTGCCGTAATGAGTTACCAATAACCAAATAACCCAATAACCAGTAACTAATAACCAATAACTCCCTTATGCAACAACCACCCCGTAAAGACCGTCGGCCGCGTCGGCCGCAACCTAGCACACCCGCCATTCCTGTCACCCCCGCCAGCAGTTCGCGGCGGCCGTCCATTCGCCAAGCCCGCAAGCAAGCGGGCGAAACCAACCTGCGCGAAGAATACGCCTACGTCTTGCGCGATTTGCGCCACATCCTCATCCTCGCGGCCGTCATGTTCGCCCTGCTCATTGCCACCAACCTGTTTCTAGCAGGCTAAGGTAATTAGGAAGGACGAGTTACGAATTACGATAATTCCTGAGCAATCTCGTACTTCGTACTTCGTATTTCGTCCTTTACTCCCCCTTCCCCACTGGCAACGTAAACCAAAAGCGACTCCCCTCGCCCACGGCGCTTTGCACCCCTACCTTCCCCCCCATCTTGGAGACAATGCGCTCCACAATAGAAAGACCCAAGCCGTGGCCGTGGCGGCGGCTTTTGCCAATTTGGCTAAACGGTTGGAAGAGTTGTTTTTGGTCGGCCGCCGCAATGCCTGCCCCCTCATCCTGCACCCAAAAACGAACAGCTTTTTGGTCGGCCAATAGCTCCGCCCCTAAGGTCAGGCGGGGTGGTTCGCCGCCATATTTAAGGCCATTGGTGAGGTAGTTATACCAGACCTCCTCCACCCACGGGGCATAGCCCACGGCCGTCGGCCACACCTCAGGCAGGCGAATCTCCGCCCCACTTTCCCTAATTTGGTCGCTGAGGCGGTCGCTCACTTCGCGCACAATGGCGGCCATATCGAGCGGCAAAGCGGAAACTTCCGTTTGGCGCACGGCCGCCAACAAGAGCAGAGCCTCCACCACCTTGCTCATGCGCCGGCTATTCACGGCCACAAATTGGGCTGGCTCCAGCAGTTGTTGGCGGTTCAGCGGCCGTGTCTCGTCGCTCAAATCCATGCGCAGTAATTCGGCAAACCCCATTACCCGCGCCAGCATGTTTTGGATATCGTGGGCGACTGTGTGGGCAAAGGCATCGAGTTCGGCGTTGCGCTCCTCGAGTTCGGCCGTGTAGCGGCGCAGGGCGCGCACCAGCCGGGCGTTTTCAATGGCGATGGCGGCCGAGGCGGCCAACGTCTTGGCCACGTTAAGGTCATCTTGGTTAAACGCCCCCTCAAACTTGTTCACCACCTCCAACACCCCCAACACCTCGTCCCGCATTTGCATCGGCACAGCCATCAGTGATTGGGTTTGGAAATTGATTTTGACATCAATATCGGCCAAAAAGCGCACATCGTCTGTGGTTTGTTGCACCACCGCACTGCGATTGTTGCTGGCCACCCAGCCCACCACCCCTTGCCCCGCCTCCACGCGCACCCCTTTTAGAGGTGGCGAAACCACTTGGTCTGTCACCGCTTGGCAAACCAAATAGGCACGTTGCTCATCGCCCCACAGCCACAGGGAACAGCCCTGTGCGCCCATAATTTCAATGGTGGCTGTTAAAATCCGCTCCACCACCTCATCGGGGTCGTGAATCGAAGTGACTTCATGGCTAATTTGGTTAAGAAGGGAAAGGGCGCGATTGCGCCCCTGCAAAACGGCCAACATCTGTTGCTTGTCGCGCTCCAGTCGATGCCGAACCAGCAACCGCTCCACAACGATGGGCAATAGCTCCAAATACCCGCCCCCCGCATCCTGCATCAGATAATCCCCTGCTCCAAGGCGCATCGCCTCGACCACCAACTGCTCTTGCCCCGGCGGGATGAGCAAAATGGTGGCGGGCAAGGCTCCGTGCTGGCGCAATTGGTGGAGCAATTGCACCCCATCTTGGGCAGATGCCTCGTGCCGCACGATGAGCAAATCGTGGCGGTTGGTTTGGTAGTGCCGCCAACCCGCTTGGCCATCGGCCGCTATTTCTACGTCATATCCCCCTAAACGGAGCTTTTCCCCCACCAATCCTGCCAAACTCGGTTGTGGCTCCGTGTACAAAATTTGGGCAGTTGGTGGCAAGCGCATAGGGAGTGAGAAGTAAGAGGTGAAAGGTGAAAGGTGAGAAGTGAAAGGTGAGAAGTGAAGATAGTTGGGCAGACACCTGCCACTTTTTACATTTCACTTCTCACTTCTCACCTCTTACCACCACGGCTTAAAGGGGATAGATGTTTTGCCAATGACATTCGTCTCGCCGGGGTAGCGAATAAACACTGTCAGACGCACTTCTTCGCCAAGGGTTAGCTCGGGCAATTCGAGGATGCTCTGCAAGGTTCCAAGGTCGTTGGTGGCTCCTTCGAGTTCTTGGGTGTAGCTCAAGGCTCCTTGGGTTATTTCTAGCTCAACCTGCACACCGGGGATGGGTTGGCGGTCGCGGCTTTCGACAATGACATAGAGGATTTGTTGGTCGCCCGCATATAAAATGGGGGAGCTAACGGCCGCTGTCACCTCGGCCGCTGTCACGCGCAGTTGGTCATCGGGGATGAACACATTAGCGATGGGGTCGTAAACCTCGTACAAATAATGGGCACGGCCGAGCAAGCCCACCTGTATTTGCCGTTCAGGTGGTGCTTCGGGGTGCCATTCCAAACGGGCATTCTCAAAGTAGTGCACCCGCAACTCCCCCTCATCTAGTTGTGGCGAAAGCGGCTGGCCAAAGAGCAATTCCCCTTTGTTGGCCTCATAAAAGGTCAGGAATTGATCTTGAACGGTGTAGCCCGTCTCGAATAAACGGCTGGGGCCAGTGGCAGGCACAGTGGCGGGGATTGGCGCATCCAACCCATCAAGTGCCCATGCGCCCAAAGCGGCAATGAGAATATCGTCTGGCGTGGCAGGATCATATTCAAGCCGTGCCCGCTCAAAGTATTGCACCATGCGCTCGCTGGTGGGGTCTTCAAACAGGGGGGTATAGGGCAAGCCAAAGACATCTTCCCCCCGTTTTCCTCATAGAACAATTCCAAACTAGGGTCTATACAAGCGTTGGCGCAAACTGTTGCGGAGGGGTCGGCCGTGCAGGCGACCAATCCCACGATGCCCCAAATGATGACAACCACCAGCCCGACCAGCGGCCGTGACCAAAGTGTTGTCCTAAGTTGCGTGTTGGTATTCATATCAATATGCCATTTGGTGGAGGGTTTCATGCTCTTCACGTAAACGCAAGTAGCTATCATAACGCTGGGGCGATAACTGCCCGTCCGCCAACGCTTGGCGCACCGCACAACCGGGTTCGTGCTTGTGGGTGCAATTGCTAAATTGGCATTGCGGCACGAGGGGCGCAATGTCTACAAAATAGGCATCCAACTCTTCCGCTTCGATATCGTACAAAGCCACCCCGCGAATGCCGGGGGTATCGGCCACATAACCGCCCCCTTCCAGCGGGATGAGTTCTGAGTAGCGGGTGGTGTGCAATCCCTTGCCCGTCGCTTTGCTCACGGCCGAAACCCTGCGGCCGAGATCTGGTTGCACACTGTTCAACAAACTCGATTTGCCCACCCCCGATGAGCCTGAAAAAACAGAAATTTTGCCCAATAACCGCTCCCGCAACGCCTCGATGCCGATTTGGCGGGTGACACTGGTGTACAACACGGGGTAGCCAATCTGCTCATACACCCCAAATAATGTCTGCGCTTCCTCTTCGGCTCCCAAATCAATTTTGTTGACACAAATAATAACGGGCAAATTGCTCCGCTCGGCCATGACAAGGAGCCTGTCTAGTTTGCGGAGACTTGGTTCGGGAGTGCGGATGGCAAAGACAAAAATGACTTGGTCGGGGTTGGCCACGAGCACTTGCTCTTGGTCGGCCGTGACTTGGCGGTTGTTGCCGCTCGGCCGTGTGCGCGAAATGACCCGTTCCCGCTCGGCCACACTATCCACCAAACCTGTTTGCCCATCGCTGGCCTCATCAGGGGTGAAGACGACATGGTCGCCCACGGCCACAATGTCGCTGACTTGCCATGCCCGCTTGAGCTTGCCCGGCAAGCGGCAGACATAGGTCTCCCCAGCGGCCGTAACCACCGTGTAAAACCCGCTGATTGCTTTGATGACTAAACCTTGCATAAAAAGGGACGAGGGACAGGGGACAAGGGACGATTCCGATAACTTGTAACCTATCTCCAACAATAAAACGATCTACCTAGATAGGAATTAGATTTCATTATAGCGTAAAGTCGGGGGGATTTCAGTAGGTGGTAGGTGAAATGTACGGGGGGCGCAGATAAAAAAAAAGCACCCAAGAGGGTGCTTCGCACGTGAAAGGTGAAAAGTAAAAGGTAGAAGGTGGGCGTATATCCCACTTTTACCTTTTACCTTTCACTTTTTTCTTCTTAGCCGAGCCGTTTGGCGAATGCCGCTTGCAGGGCAGGGAGAATTGTGAATAAATCGCCGACGATGCCGTAGCTGGCTAATTTAAAGATAGGGGCTTCCCCATCTTTGTTGATGGCTACGATGACTTTGGCCGTGCGCATCCCCGCTTGGTGCTGGATGGCGCCGCTGATGCCACAGGCAATGTACAAATCGGGGCTGACGGTTTTGCCCGTTTGCCCAACTTGGTGCTCGTAGGGAATCCAGCCCGCATCCACGGCCGCCCGCGAAGCCCCTAACGCGCCGCCCAACGTCTCAGCCAACGCCTTCACGGGGGCAAACCCCTCGGGGCCACCCACGCCACGGCCGCCGCTGACGATGATTTTGGCTTCGGTCAGGCTCACGCCGCCCTCTTTGGCCTTAAAGCCGACCACGGCCGTTGTCAAATCCCCTTCGGCCACGATGGGGTCAATCCAGTGCGCCTCGCCCGTGTTGCCCATGGAGGTGGCGGGGGAAAAGGCCCGGCTCCGCAGGGTGACGATTTGCAGGCCAGCGGGAATGGTTGTGTCGCACAGCAATTTGCTGGCGTACACAGGGCGGGTGGCGAGGAGACGGCCGTTTTCGACCCGCAACCCCGTCACGTCGGCAATCACGCCCGCTTCTAAATCAGCGGCCACCCATGCCGATAAATCGCGCCCTTGGCTGGTTGCGCCCGCCAAGAACACATCGGGCGTGTATTCGCCCACAATGTGGCTCAGGAGGGGGCCATAGGCATCGGCGCGGTATTCGGCCAAACTGGGGTCATCTGCCCCCAACACGTTGTCCGCGCCCAAGTCAAAAGCGGCCGTGGCCACATCGCCCACCCCATGCCCCAACACAATCGCGGTTAGTTCCGCATCCAACTCATCGGCAATGCCCCGTGCCGCCCCCAACGCCTCCAAGCTGGCACTGACCATCTGCCCCTGATAGCTTTCGATGTATACGTATATGTTGCTCATAGTTTCACCTAGGGAGTGATGAGTGGCGAGTGGTTAGTGGTTAGAAAAAGGCTCACTTGCCTCTAGCCACTAATCACTAACCACTAACCACTTAAATCACTTTCTCCGCAAATAGCTTCTCGACCAGAGCTTCGACTTGCTCTTGGACAGTGCCCGTGAGCATTTCCACTTCCCCTTCGCGCACGGGGGGGGTGTAGATGTGGGCCCAGTTGACGCGGCTGGCTTCGCCGGCGACACCTAAATCGGCCGCATTCCATGTGGGAATTTCGGCGCGATTCGCTTTGCGGATACCCATGAAGGAGGGATAGCGGGGTTCGTTAATCTCTTTGACAACGCTGATGACGACGGGCAGTTTGGCGGTGACGACTTGACGGCCGCTTTCAATGAGCCGCTCCACCGTAATCGTATCGCCGCTCACTTCGTTGATGGCGGCCACATAGGTGAGCGGGGTCCAACCCAATTTGCGGGCCAACATGACGGGGGTCAGGCCGCTGTCGCCATCAATGGCTTGCTTGCCACACACGACGATGGAGACATCGCCGACTTTTTGCACGGCCGCCGCCAGCACTTTGGCGGTGCTAACGGCATCCCCTTCACTGTACGCTTCGTCGGAGACGAGAACGGCGTTGGTGCAACCCATGGCCAAGCTGGTGCGCAACGCTTCCACGCTTTCGGCGGGGCCAACTGTCAGGGCAATGACCTCGCTCGCGCCGTGCTTTTCGCTCAGGCGAATCCCTTCTTCTATGGTATATTCATCCCATGGATTGACGACATTGGGCTTTCCGCTCCCCGCATCTTCCCAACTGACCACGTTGTTGCTAACCTTAAAGGTGGCGGTGGTGCTGGGGGTTTGTTTGACGCAAACGACGACTTTCATAAAACCTCCGCGCAGGGTATTGGGTTACTGGTTATTGGTTATTCGTAAATGGATTGTCAGCCAGTTACAAATAACAAGTAACGAATAACTTTTGTTTTTGTATGGTTTATCTAAAGTTTTTGGCTCCAAATTAGCCATTTTGATTATATGCTTATCAATTGATAAGTGCAATATGACGCTGTGCGTCATAAGCTTTTCTGATGTTTAGCCCAGCCATCAACTGCCTTTTAGCCACACGAATCACGAATCACTTATGTTCTACGTTGCCGCTTTTTATCAGTTTGCTAATTTGGAAGATTACGCCGATTTACGGCCGTCTTTGCTCGCCCTCGGCCGTGAACACGGCCTGTCGGGAACCATTTTGCTGGCCCAAGAGGGGGTGAATGGAACCATTGCGGGGCCGCAAGCAGGGGTAGAGGCTATGTTGGCTCATCTGCGCCAGCACCCCGCGTTGGCCAAGCTGGAACACAAAGGGGCTTGGGCGACCGAAAACCCATTCCACCGCTGGAAAGTGAAGCTGAAGCGGGAGATTGTGAGTTTTGGCGTGCCTGCGGCCGACCCCAGCGAATTGGTGGGCATTTATGTGCCGCCCCAACAGTGGAACCAGCTTATCAACCAGCCCGATGTGGTGGTGGTGGACACGCGCAACGATTATGAGGTGGAGTTGGGCACTTTTGCGGGAGCTATCAACCCCGCCACGACGACTTTTCGGGAGTTTCCCGCCTTTGTGCAGGGGCAACTCGACCCCCAGCAACACAAGCGGGTGGCCATGTTTTGCACGGGTGGCATTCGCTGTGAAAAGGCGACGGCCTATTTGCGCTTGCTCGGCTTTGAGGAGGTGTATCACCTACAAGGGGGCATTCTCAAATACTTGGAGGAGGTTGCGCCTGAGGAGAGTTTGTGGGAGGGGGAGTGTTTTGTCTTTGACCAGCGGGTGGCGGTGGACCATCACCTACGGCCGGGGGAGTACCATCTCTGTTTTGCGTGCCGTCGGCCGCTGACCCCCGCCGATATGGAATCGGCCGATTACGAAGAGGGGATTAGTTGTCCCCACTGTATCCACAGCCTTACCCCGCGCCGCCGCGCCAGCTTGGCCGAGCGGCACAAGCAGATGGGTTTAGCGGCCGTGCGGGCAGAGAAGCATTTGGGGCAAGTGCAATAAGAGGGGGTTATATGTTACTGGTTATTGGGGTGTCCAATAACCAGTAACTTAGGGCTTATTTTGTGGTTGAAGGGGGAGGGGGGGTGATGAAGACTGCGGGACCTGGATTCGAACCAAGACTGATGGATTCAGAGTCCACTGTTCTGCCGTTAAACTATCCCGCATAGACGGCCGCATTTTAGCACAGCCCCTAGGCACTGTCCAATACTGCCAAAGCCGCAAAGTCGCCTTCTAGCAGAGACGGCCGTTCTAATCCCAGCCGATTATTTTGTAACTATTCAGGTCTAAAGCCTTGGTTCTCAGTTACAAGTTACAAGTTACATGGGCTATGTAACTTGTAACTTGTAACAATTCTCGAAACATTACTCCTGAATAGTTACATTATTTTACAGTTGCCTAATACTTTGCGGGCATTTATCCATTATGCTGGGGACATGTCTAACCCAATGGCTGAAGGCGTTGCCCTGCGGCCGTACCCATTTTTAGGAGAAACCAGATGGATAACGATGATGAACCAGTCGGCCGTGTCTTAAGCCGCCGCGAAGTATTGAAATTGTTAGGGGCGGCCAGTGCCGCCGCCTTGGTGGGCTGTATTCCGGGGCAAGAAACGGCCGCCACTGTAGCACCCCCTACGGCCGCCGCTGTGCCCCTTGCCCCCACAGTGAGCACCCCCACTCTAAACGTCACAACAGTGGCCGAGGCCATTCCCAACTGTGTGGTGCGCCCCGCCATGACCGAAGGCCCCTATTTCGTAGACACCCAACTCAATCGCTCCGATATTCGCACCGACCCTGCGAGTGGGGTGATGGCAGACGGCGCACTTTTAGCCCTTACCATGCGTGTCTTGCAGATACGCGACGGGGTTTGCGGGCCACTCGAAGGCGCAGTAGTGGATATTTGGCATTGCGATGCGGCAGGGGTTTATTCTGGGGTCAGTGATGGTGGGTTTAATACCGTTGGGCAACAATTTTTGCGTGGCTATCAGGAGACAGATGCCAACGGTTTGGCTCAATTTACGACCATTTACCCCGGCTGGTATCCGGGGCGGGCGGTGCATATCCATTTTAAAATCCGCAAAGATTCGCTAGAGTTTACGTCACAACTCTTCTTTGACGACGATTTTTCGGCCAATGTGGTTTATGCGGCCGAACCTTATGCCAGCAAGGGAACCCAAAACACGCTCAACAGCTCAGATGGCATTTACAGAAGTGGTGGCTCCCAATTGCAGTTGGTCGTTTCGCCCACGGCCGCTGGCTACGCCGCCACCTTTGAGATGGCGATGGATATGGGGTGAGAGGGAAGAGAGGAAGAAGAAGAGAGGATGTTTCTGTAATGCCTCCTCTCTTCTCTCTTCTCTTATCTCTCTTCTTTACCTATCCCCCGCACCTGCGCCACATCGGCCGTGATTTGGGCTTGCAGTTCGGCCAAGCCGCTGAACTTTTGTTCGGAGCGCACTCGTTGGATGAACTCAAGGTGGAGGGAGCGGCCGTATAAATCCCCCTCAAAATCGAGCAAATGCGCTTCTACACGGTGGTGGAGGCCGTCTACCGTCGGCCGCACGCCGATGTTGGTGGCGGCCAAATAACGCGCCTCACCGACATGGGCGATGGTGGCATAAACCCCATTGGCGGGCAAAATCTGCTGTGCCCACACATCCAAATTGGCTGTGGGAAAGTTGATGGTACGGCCGCGCTTATCCCCTTCCACCACCACACCTTCGACCCCATACGGCCGCCCCAACAAGGGCGCCACGGCCGTCACATCCCCTTCGGCCAGCAATTGACGGATGCGCGTACTGCTCACTCGTTCGTCACCGACCAGCAACACATCGTGCAATTCATGCACGGCGAAGCCACCCAATTGGCGCAGGTAAGCGGCCGTGCCCTCGCGCCGATACCCCAAGCCAAAATCGCCACTCCACAGCCCCACCATGCCCACATGGTTTTGGAGCATGGCGACAAAGTCGGCCGCCCGCGTCTGGCGCATCGCCTCATCAAATGAGTGGGTGATGACAATATCTATGCCCAACGCCGCCAACAAAGCGGCGCGTTCCTCAAGGGTGGAAAGGTAAAGACGGCCGCTCAACTTTTGGATGACAGCTTGGGGGTGGGGGAAAAAGGTTAGCACGGCCGTGCGCACCCCATCCGCCCGCGCCGCCGCCACCATGCGCCCTAGCAACTGGGCATGGCCGCCATGCACACCATCAAACACCCCTACCGCCATGTAAGTGGGTTGGGGGGCAGGCAATTCGGTCAGAGAAGAAACGTGAAGCATAAGAGTGCTAGGTGTTGAGTGCTAAGTTCTGAGTGCTGAGTGCTGAGTATTCCGCAATCCGCATTCCCCATTCCGCAATTTAATCAAACATTTTCTTTGGTCGCCAAATCTCCCCTTCTCGAGTGGCGAGACCAGCAAAGGGGTGGTTGGGGTTGGTAACACGCACGAGTTCGGCCGTGGGGTGGTGCGGTTGGCAGGGGACGAGTTGCCCCATGAAGAGGGCTTTGACGGCCGCATCTTCCAGCTCCAGCGCGGGCAGATGGGCGACGGCCGTTTCGGAGGGCAACAAAAATTGGGCGATGTTTTCAGGGGTGAGCGCATCGAGGGCAACGGCCGTCTCGAGCGAAAATGGACCAACGGCCGTGCGCACCAGCCCCACCAAATGGCCGCCACACCCCAGCACCTCCCCCAAATCGTGCGCCAGCGAGCGAATATAAGTGCCCGCCGAACAGGCCACGCGCACGGTTAGCAGAGGGACTTCCCAACCCAAAATGGCTAAGTCGTAAATGGTCACGGGGCGGGCGGGTATCTCGATTGTTTCGCCGCGCCGCGCCATTTTGTAGAGCGGTTGCCCATCTTTTTTGATGGCCGAGTACATGGGCGGCCGTTGCTCAATGGCCCCCGTAAATTGGCGCAGGGTGATGGCCAGTTGGTCGGCCGTTAGGTCGGCGGGCAGGGGGCGTTCGGCCGTGATTTCCCCCTCGGCATCATAGGTGGCCGTGCTTTGCCCCAGCCGGATGACCGCCTCGTACTCTTTGCGCTGGCCGACGACATATTCCACAAGGCGCGTGGCACGGCCGAGGCAAACCACCAACACCCCCGTCGCCAATGGGTCGAGCGTGCCCGAATGCCCCACCCGCTTTTGTCCCGCCACGCGGCGCACTCGCCCCACTACGTCGTGGGAGGTTAGGGTAAGGGGTTTGTGGATGTTGAGGATACCGTCCATAAGGAGAGGGGGAGAGTAAAGGAGGAAGAGAGGGGGAGCAGAGGTGCGGAGGAGCAGAGGAGCAGAGGAGATGCTGACTAGCTGAAATGCTGACTGGCTGACAGGCTTCTTTTCGCCTTGGCCACGATTTCGGGGACGAGTTCGTGTAGGCGGCGGCCTTGGACGGAGCATCCTGCGGCTTGGCGGTGGCCGCCTCCGCCGTATTCACTAGCCAGCCCCGAAACGTCTACAGGCGGCCGTGAACGAAAGCTGACGTTAATCCGCCCTTCGTGTTTTTCGGTGAAGACAATGCTCATGGCCGCTTCATCCACATCGGCCAACAAGTTGCCCAGCCCCATGCTACTGTTCAAATCTTCGCCGATGCGGTTTTGGTCGCTCATTTTCATCACTGTCCACATCACGCCTTCCTCTAACTGCATATTATTTAGCCCCAGCCGCCACAGTTGCAGGGTTCGTGCCGATTTTAACACAAGCGCTTGGGTGGTGATTTCGGGCAAATCTGCGCCTAAATCAACCAAGCGGCTGGCCACGCGCAGGGTTTCCCCTGTCACACCCGCCACGCGAAAGCCCAAGGTGTCGGTGACAAGACCCGTTAGCAAGCTGGTGGCTATGTCGCGGGTGAGGGTAACGCCCAATTGGGGGAGCAGGTTGGTGAGAATCTCGGCCGTGGAAGTCGCTCGCCCATCCACCAAATTGACAGTGCCAAACAAGTTATTGGTCACATGGTGGTCTATGTTGATGATGGGCGGGTGGGGGTGGGGCATCCTGAGATAAATATCCCCCATGCGCGTCTCATCGCCACAGTCTACGGCGATGAGCAAGTTGTAGGGACGGCCGAGTATATGTGGGTCGCTCGTCAATTGGTCGAGCAGAGGTAGGTAGCCCAAACGCCTGTCGGGGCCATCATCACAGGCCATGGTGAAGGTTTTGCCCAACTGTTGCAGGGCTTGCCCCACGGCCGTTAGCGAGCCGAGCGCATCCCCATCTGGGCTGGTGTGCGTTGCCACCAACACCCGCTGGGCTGGCTCCAGCAAGGTGCGAATCGCAGAAATCGTTTCGTCGTTCATAATCAAATTTTTATTGCAAGGCGCAAAGATGCCAAGACGCAAAGGGTGTGTGGTGTACGAACAAGTTGTTAGAAGATTTGGCGCACAGGGGCGCAAGGGCGCAGGAAGCGCAGAGGGTTTTTTCTGGCAAACTTCCTCTGCGTCCTTGCACCCCAAAAAGATTCTAATTACAAGTTGTTCGTACACCCAAGGGTTTGTGGTGAACTAACTCTCGAGGTCAGACTCTCTCTTTTCTATTTGTAGCCATTGGGATGCGCCTGATGCCACGCCCATGCACTGGCGACAATTTGGCGCAGGTCGTAGCGGGGTTCCCAGCCCAATTCACGCATGACTTTTTCGTTACCCGCAATAAGGGAAGCCGGGTCGCCGGGGCGACGGGGGCCAAATTCGAGCGGGATGGGGTGGCCTGTCACTTCACGTACCATTTGGACAATCTCGAGGTTGCTGTAGCCCGTGCCCGTGCCAAGGTTGTAGGTCAGGCTGTGCCCCTCATCGAGCTTGTTTAGGGCGCGGATGTGCGCTTCGGCTAAATCGAGGACATGGACATAGTCGCGCACGCAGGTGCCATCGGCCGTGTCGTAATCATTCCCAAACAGGGTGATTTTTTCGCGCTGGCCAAGGGCCACTTGCAGAACAATGGGAATGAGGTGGCTTTCGGGGGTGTGGTCTTCGCCCAGTTCGGCCGTGGCCCCACACGCATTAAAATAGCGAAAAGCGGCGTATTTAATGCCCTTGGTCACATCCAGCCAGTGCAAAATCTGCTCCAGTATGTATTTGCCTTGGCCATAGGGGCTGGAGGGAGCCAACGGCTCCTCCTCCGTGATGGGCAGGGTTTGCGGTTCGCCAAATAAGTTGGCCGTGGAAGAGAGCACGAATTTTTGGACACCGTGGGCAAGGGCGCTCTCGAACAGGTTCAGGCCGTTGCGAACGTTGTCGCCAATGTATTTGAAAGGGAGTTGCATGGATTCGCCGACGAGGGTGTAGCTGGCGAAATGCATCACGGCCGTTGGCTTATGTTCCGCCATGACCGCCTCCACCTGCTCCCGATTGGCCAAATCGCCCACGACCAGCGTGGCGCGGGGATGAACAGCCTCGGCGTGGCCTTGGTAGAGGTTGTCGAACACGACCACCTCATGCCCCGCTTCGGCCAACTGCCATGTGACAACGCTCCCAATATAACCGGCTCCCCCAGTGACTAGAACTTTCATGTAAACCTCTTTTCAATTAACAATTAACAATTAATAATGAGTAATGAGTAATGAGTAAATGATGTAGCTGGTAAGAGTAGCTACACATGGCTGTCAATGGCAAATGACGAAGTACGAAGTACGAATGACGAATGGCAAATGACGAATGACCGATAACGAATCAACCCACCCCTGCGACTGTATCCACGAACCCTTGCTCGAGGCGGGAAAGGGCACGGCCGGGGCGAGTGATGAGCACCATGTCCCAACCAAAATAAAAATCGAGCACATCCAGCGGCACCAGCCCTGTGGCGATGGCCACGCGGCGGGGCATAAACGTAATGTGGTCGGCTTGTTGGCTCATGGGCAGGGCGGTGGCGAGGGGAATGCGGATGATGGGTTGGGGCACGGCCGCTAAATCGCGCAGACTTTTGATATAGGCCTCAAAAGCGGAACCCCAGCGGGGCAAGACGAGGCGCGAATCCCACAGGTGGGCGAGGGGAATTTGGCTTTGGCTGGCCAAGGGGTGGTGGGTGGGGGCGGCGGCCACCAAATCATCGTGCAGGCGGAGCAAAATATCGGCTTGGCGAATGAGGTGGGGGAAGACGGCCGTAAATGTTAAATCCAACACCCCATCCAACAATTGTTGCACGAGATTAATGGAGTGGCTCGTTTCTAAAAACAGCTCGGCTTGGGGGAAGCGTTGGCTAAACAGGTTGACCACTTGGGGCATGAGATAGGTGGAGACGGAGACGGGGCAACCGACGGAAAGACGGCCGACCATGCCCGATTGGGCGATGCGGACGGCCTCGGCCGCCGCCTCCAACACCCCCACCACTCGTTCGGCATAGGGCAAAAAGGTCTCGCCAATAATGGTCAGGCGAATGGGGCGGGTGTCGCGGGTGAACAGCTCCCCGTTGAGCGATTGCTCCAAGTGCTGGATGCGGGCACTGAGCGAGGGCTGGGTGAGGTTCAGGCGTTCGGCCGCACGGGTAAAGCTCCCTTCCCGTACCACGGCCAAAAATGCTTCTAAATGGCGTATTTCCATGTTGGGGGTGGGAGGGTTAGCCTAACTGAATCGCAATGGCGGCTTCATCACATTCTGCCCATGCCGCCAGAAAGCTATCCCAATGAACAGTTTGGGGGGCTATCTGAGTGGCAGGGTCATGGAGGAAAACTTGCTCATCATCGTAGCCCACGACGACAACCACATGAAAAGTCGCTTCGTGCCAATAGGTTAACATGCTGGTCCAAACGCGAGCGATGAGGGGAATACCCTGACGCAAGTAAGTTTTTAGTTCGGCCTCGGAAAAGGGGCGATATTCGATGTTGTATTGATAGGCTCGCAATTTGTTAATGTGGGAAATGGGGGTTCCAAACGGCCGTGTCCCTAAAATTTGGGCTAACGTTGCCTCACTGAATGGCTGATTGAGATAGGCCAAAACCATACGTGCGCAAGCAGGCAAACAAAAACCATCTTGGCTTTGTTCAAAGTGGGGCACGGGTAACAAGACGGTGGGCATTGTCTTCAATTTCCTGAACGAGACCTTGTGTGATGGCCAACTCCCCTGTGTCCACGTCTACATCCACCACCCCCACTTGCCCCAGCCGCCCCAGTTTGCCTGTGGCAATGGCAATGGGAACGCGCCAAACAGTGCGGCTCCCTTGCAAGACAAGGGTAGGGTTTTCGCCATAAAGCAAATCGCCAATGTAATCTCCCACATAGCGGGTAACATGCCGACGAGCCGTTTCCGCCTTGACTTTAATATCCACGATTTTGTGGATATTGAGTTCTAGCAGACCACTTTCAGGCACATCAATGGCTTCTAAAGTGATGGACATACCCTAATTCTCCAACTTTTTGTTTAATTGTGTATGGGTGTACTGGTCTATTTTGATACACCAATACACCCATAAACTTATACACCCTATAGCCGTTGTGAGTATAGCACAACATTCATGGAGCTTTGGACTTGTACGCTGTTAGCCTATTCGGCGAACATTTCGGCGATGAGAGGGGCGATTAACTCGTTTTGCAAGACAAGCACATCCGACCCTTGGGGGGTGCGGTAGCTGGTGACATAGGTGTAATCAATCACGGCCGAACGGATATTATCCTCAGGAATGTCGCTGGTGGCCGAAATGAGCGTGACCATATCGCTAATGCTTAAATCGGTGCGGATGCCATCTTGCATTTGTTGGTACAGCACGGGCAAACGGGTCAGCAAATCGTTCAGACCCAAGGCCAGCACTTTGCTCCGCACGGCCAAAACAACTTGTTGTTGCCGTTGGGCACGGCCGAAGTCGTTGTCTACATGGCGGGTGCGGGCGTATTTAAGCGCCATGAGGCCATCAAAATGTTGCAAGCCAGCGGGCACATAGAGCGGGTCGTAGCCATAGCCCATATCGGGAAATTCAGGGTCATACAGTTCGCGGGGGACGTACACATCAATGCCGCCCACGGTATCAATGGCCTTGATAAATGCCCCAAAATCCACCAGTACATAATGGTCTATGTGAACACCCAAGTTCAATTCGATGGTTTCCATCGCCAACTGCGCCCCACCCGCCGGGCCGCCGTTGTTGGCTCCATACACAAAGGCGGTGTTGATGCGGTTACGGCCGTAGCCGGGCACTTCCACATATAAATCGCGGGGCACAGAGAGGATGGAGGCGGTGTCCGTATCGGGGTTCACCGAGAGAATCATCATGGTATCGGTGCGGGAGATGAACGCTTCGCCGGGGCGGCGGTCTATGCCCATCAGCAAGATGGTGACGCGGTTGGAGGCGGCCAAGGTGGCCTCGGCCGCCACCATCAGTTCTTCCAGTTCTTCTTCTTCAATGACCACAGCGGGCAGGGGAATGGGGGTTCCGCTGGTATCCACGGCCGTGCTTGGCTCCAAATCTTGGTTGGCCTCGGTGATGAGTACCTCGAGACCTTCGGTGTCGGTGGCGGGGTTAAACGGCCGTTGCACATACGCATACGCTGTCATGGCGGCCAAGCCTGAAACAGATAAAAAGCTGACCACCCCCGCAAATACCAAAGCGATGGTTAACCAGCGCGGTAAAATCGAATAATTTTTGTCGTTCACATTGTCTCCATAGGCTAAAAATCAGTAACTATTCAGATAGCGATAGGAGATAGAGATAGAGGAGAACTCAGTTGTTCAGCCTATCGTGTTTCCTCTATCTCTATCTCTACACTCTATCTTGACCTACCTGAATAGTTACAAAAATCAATCGAGCATCCCCGATTATAAACGAATCGCCGCCCCTCAAGGCGGCGATTCACCTACTATTTACCGATAAATTCGTTATTGGTTATTCGTTATTGGTTACTCATTACGCCAATAACCAGTAACCAGTAACCAATAACTCCCCTACTCCTCGTAGCCCCAGCGTTTGGCAACAAGGTAGAGCGGCCGTCCTTTCACTTCGTCGTAAATACGGCCGAGGTATTCCCCAATAATGCCCAGCGAGATGAGTTGCACCCCACCCAAGAACAGCACCGCCACCAGTGTGGTGGCTTGCCCCAGCAACGCCTCGGAAGGGGTGAAGAGGCGTAGGGGAATGACGATGACAATGGCAATGGCGGAGATGAGGGCAATGGCAAAGCCCAAATAGGTGGCCAAATGGAGCGGCAAATAAGAAAAACTGGTAATGGCGTTGAGGGCAAATTTGAGCATCGGCCGCAGGGTGCTGAACTTTGACTGCCCCGCAAACCGAGCATCGCGCTTATACGAGACCCCCACTTGGCGGAAACCCACCCACGGAACCATGCCGCGCAAAAAGCGGTTGCGCTCGCGCATGTGGGTAATCGCTTCCACCACTCGCCGATCCATCAGCCGAAAATCCCCCGTATCGAGCGGAATTTGGACGCTGGTGATGCGGTGGATGAGCCTGTAGAAAAGCATTGCCGTGATTTTCTTAAACCACGTTTCTCCCTCTCGCTCGGCGCGAACCCCATACACCACATCATACCCCTCGCGCCATTTGGCAATCATTTCGGGAATCACTTCGGGCGGGTCTTGCAAATCGGCATCGGTCAGGATGACGGCCGCGCCAAGCGCATGGTCTAAGCCTGCCGTGACAGCCTCCTGAAAGCCAAAATTGCGCGAAAAGCCAATGCCTTTCACACGGGGGTCTTGGGCGTGTAAGTGGGCAATCACCTCAGCCGAGCGGTCTTTGCTCCCATCATCCACCAGCACCAGTTCCCACGCCTCGCCCACCCCGTCCATTACCGCACTAACTCGGCGATACAATTCAGGCAACACTTCTTCTTCGTTATAAACAGGGGCGATAATTGAGAAAATCGGTTTGGTCATCGGTGTGTTATTTGTTATTGGTTATTCGTTATTGGGGCACTAGTCCCAGTCTGTCGGTTCGACTCCCATTGCCTATTGGTATGGCTCATTACCCACAGGATTGTACACTGCCTTAGCTGTTTTCTCGCAATTCTAAGGTGGCGAACAGGCCGATGTGGTCAGAGGGGAAGAGGGTGGGGTG
Organism: Candidatus Hadersleviella danica; assembly: GCA_016711405.1. Lineage (GTDB taxonomy): Bacteria > Chloroflexota > Anaerolineae > Promineifilales > Promineifilaceae > Hadersleviella > Hadersleviella danica. Next base: position 96,685 of record JADJSZ010000012.1, read on the forward strand.
GTCGGGGTGGGGGCGGGTGGCGAAGAGGGAGGCGGCCGTAGCCGCCAATGTGCGCGTGATAAACAGATAATCGAGGCAGGCCGAAGGCACATCCCCCCCCACCAAACTGGTCGGCCATGTGGCCAGTGGGTCGCGCCCCCGCACTTGGGCATACGCCGAGGTGTAGTTTTGGCGCATGTAGGTGACGGCCAAACTGGTCGGCACATCCTCAAACCCACCAGCGATGATTTGGTAGGGCGCACGGCCGCGCTCATTCAGCCACCCCACCAGCCGCATCACCTGTGCCAGCCGTTCTTCTCCCTCAAATGGCCCCACTTGCAGATGGGTCGTGACGACATCTACCAAATGACCTGTGGGCAAGGCGATGTTGATGCGGAGGGCGACACGGCCGCCTTGCCCCAGTGCCAGCGCATCTTGTGCCACAATGGGCAACTTGCTCAGCAAAGCCAAACCCTGCTGGCGGCCGAACCAAAACCGCCAACTCCTCTGCTGGGCGACGGTGTACACCACCTGCCCCAACCGCGCATTGAGCTGGTTGCACACCCACCACGCTTGCCCCGCCGAAAGACGCACCTCCTGTAACGCAACCACATCGGGTTGGGCTTCCAACAACGCCTTCACCACCAATTCTCGCCGCTCCAACCAGCGGTCGGCCATGTTGTGGATGTTGAGGCTGGCGAGGGAAAACATGGGGATTGCGGAATGGGGAATGGGGATTGCGGATTAGGGGTGTTTAACTTAGCACTCAGCCATTGAGCACAATGTTCTCTGGACCCTTTGCGTCTTTGGGTGCCTTCGCGTCTTTGCCTCATTAAAACTTTTTTAGGGCACTCCTGCCTATCTTAGTCCGTAATACAATTCGACAATGCGCTTAAAAATGGGCGCGGCCACTTCAGAGCCTTCCCCCGCATTCTCCATCATCACCGCAATAGCAATTTCGGGTTCATTGATTACCGTGCCATCCAACTTGGTATAAGGTTGGCTCGGGGCAAAGCCGATAAACCACGCATTGGGAACCCCTTGCGCCGTCTCGGCCGTGCCCGTTTTGCCCGCCACAGGCACCTCAAACCCCTCAAATACAAACGTCGCCGTGCCGCTTTCGCTCTGCGCCACATCGCGCAATGCGCCGTTGATGGTTTCTAAAATCTCGGCCGAAATGGGCAAGGGCGACACAGCGCGAGGTGGCAAAATCTCCTCGGGCGCACCCCCACCCGCCCCAATGCGCTGGACAATCGTCGGCTCGATGAGTTGGCCGCCGTTAGCCAACGCGGCCGCAATTTGGGCCATCTGTAACGGTGTCACCAGCACATACCCTTGGCCGATGGACATATTGACAGCATCGCCTGTGACCCAGCCCCCTTCGGCCGTGTTGGCCAATTTCCACTCGGGGTCGGGGATATTCCCGGCCGATTCGGCCACGCCCAATGCCCCCGTGGGCGAGCCAAGGCCAAATTGCCGTGCAATGCTGGGCAGATGGTACGGGTCAACAGCATCCATGTTGTAGCCCGCATCGTAAAAACAGCTATTGCAAGAGACGACCAAGGCTGTGCGCAAGCTGACAAAGCCGTGCCCCCCGTCGCGCCAATCATATTTAATCGCTTGCGGCCCCAACCTGTCCCACGAGCCAATCGAGTTATAGCCACTGCCGGGGTTATAAAGGCCGCTGGTCACGGCCGCCGCAAAGGTCACAATCTTAAACGTCGAGCCGGGCGGGTACGCTCCTTGCGCCGCCCGGTTAAACAGCGGCCGACTGGGATTGCTGACCAGTGCGGCAATCGCCTCTTGGGCGTTCGTCCGGCTGGGGTCAAAGGCACTGGGGTCGTAGCTGGGGAAGCTGGCCATCGCCAAAATCTCGCCCGTTTGCGGCCGCAAAACGACAATGGCTCCGGGACGGCCGTGCAAGGCTCCCGCCTCGGCCAACGCCTGCTCCACCGCCTGTTGAAATTCAATGTCGAACGTGGTGTAAATGCTTCGCGCTTGGCGTGGCTCCGTTTCGGCGAGGGTTTGCACATATTCCCCCGTCGGGCTGAGCACATCCAGCACCCCGCCACGTGTGCCGCTCAAATAGGTTTCGCCCCACGCTTCGAGGCCCGTTAACCCCACAAACGCATCTTCTTTGTAGCCAAGGCTGGCGTAAATATCCGCTTGTTCGGCGGGCACACGGCCAAGATACCCCACTACATGGGGGGCTATTGGCGTGTAAATGCGGGTTAGTTTATTGTCCACGGTCAGTCCCGCCCCAATAAACGGCTCCACGGCCGCATAATTCGCCTCCATCACTTGGATGGGCACTTGGCCGATGGGCACATACCAGTTGGGGTCGGCCGCCGCATACAGCTCTTTGATGGCTTCAGGGGTACGCCCCAGTACCACGCTCATGGTGGCCAACAAGGCCGCCTCATCCTGAATTTGGCCGGGCACAATCCCAAACAAAATGGCGTTGCCCTGATAAGCCAGTGCTTTGCCGTTCACGTCGTAAATGTTGGCGCGGGAGGGGGTGCGGTAGGCGAGGGTGAGTTGGTTCCCGCCCGCCAGTTCGGGCAAAATCAGCCCTTCGTGCCAGACAACCCCCCAGCGGCCGTCGCTGTAGACCAAATCGGCCGTGTGGTTGCGCACAATGCTCCCCACCACGGCCGTATCCCATGTCACCTGCACGGTGAAGGTGGCGCGGTCGTTCTCTTGCGCGGCCGTTAGTGGTTGCACCCGAATTGCTTGCACCGTGGCCGTGCGCACGGCCGTCTCATACCGCTGGATAAAGGCGTTAGAATCTACCAGCGCTTGGCTCTGCGGCGAGAGCAGGCTGTACATGCCCAGATAGTTTTGGGTTTCCCACGCTTTGTAGAAGGTTTGCCCCACCTCGGCCGCGCCGCCGGGCACAGGGGTGGCGGTGGCGGGCACGGCCGTCACCAGCGGGGTCAGCGTCACCACCTCATACGAATCCTCCACAGTGGGCAACAGTTGGCAACCCGCCAACGGGATGAGAACCAAAAACAGGGTGAGGAAAAAAGCAATTCGGCGCATAGTGGGCGATAATAACCAGCAACGAGCAACAAGTAACGAATAACCCCACCACTATACCCCTAAACGCAAAACACCCCCAAATGAGAAGAGCTAGGCGGTTGCGCCTAGCTCTTGTCAAAGGAGGAGAAGAAGATCGTTTACGTTATGAATGGCAGTATAGGGCTTTATTTCAAGCGTTGCTATACGTAGAACCTACGCAAAACCTACTAGAAACCTACGCAAGTTACAGATTTCACAATGCCTACCAGAGATATAGGCCATTTCTCTATACAGCCCCATAATCGATTCGCATATCCCAACCACGATTTTCGAGCTTGCCCATGTTTTCTCGCCGCTTTCCCTTCCTGCTCGCCCATCCCCTTGCCCTAACGTTGTGGCTCTATGGGCCGATTTTGCGCCTGCCCAATGTGTATGACACCCTGCTCCACATCCAAATTGCCCACGGGCTGGGCTGGTGGGAGGCGTGGTTGCCTACGCCCCAGTTTGGCTATTTTCGGCCGTTGGTCTTCGTCCCCCTCGTCACCGTGCGCGAGGTGTGGGGGGGGTATCCAGCGGCCGTGTTGCAAACCATCAACCTGCTCCAACACAGCCTCAACGTGGGGTTGGTGGGCTGGCTGGTGTGGCGGTTGTGGCGGGATGAGCGGCAGGCGGTGACGGCCGCTTTGCTCTTCGCCACCTTTCCCTTCAGCTACCAAGCCCTCGCCATTTACGGCAACAACGTCCACCTGACGATTCTGAATTTTGTGTTGCTGGGGTTGTTGGGGTGGTGCGGTATTGGGAGCGGCGGGCAGGGGAGCAGAGGAGCAGAGGAGCAAGGGGCGGGTGTTTGCAGGGGTGATTGTTTGTTTTGTGGGGGCGTTGCTGACGCATGAGTCGAGTGTGGTGTTTGTGCCGCTGGTGGGGTTGCTCTTTTTGGCGTGGCGGGGGGAACGGCCGCTCACGCTCCGTTTTATCTTGGCCGATTGGCGGTGGTGGATGCTGGCGGCCGTCACCGCCCTTTATCTCTTCAGCTATTGGGCATTCTCGCTGGGCACGGGGCCACAAGCAGTGGCCGACGGCCGTGGCTGGCCCGAAAAGATCCTCCTCTTCGAGCAAGTGCTGGCCTACCCGATTACCATCTGGGCGCACCGCCTGCCCGATGTGCCCGCCGCCACCCTGATTGGCGTGGGGTTGTTTTCATGTTGAGTTGGGCAGTTTGGACGGCCGTGCGCCACCCCGCCCACCGTTGCCCGCTCGTCTTTGGCCTTGGCTGGTGGCTGGGCGTGGCCGTGGTCATGGCCGTGCCTCTGCCCACTTTTTATGTGGCCACCAGTGCCCGGCTCCACTATTTTGGCGGGGCGGGGCTGGCCATTGGTTTGTTGTGGCTGTTGGAATCTGTATGGGGCACGGCCGCATGGCGCAAAGTGGCATGGACGGCCGTTCTGCTGGCTATTTTGCTCCCCAGTGGCTGGTTTGTGCGCCAGATGCTCGATTTATACGGCCGTGCCAGCACCCCGTTTGCCCAAGTGGGGCAATTCGCGGCCGAATGGCCTGCCGAGGACGGGGTGGTGCTGGTCAATTGGCCGCAATGGCTGGCCTTGCCGCGCAATGTGTTCCCCGTGGGGGCCGATTTTGCGCCTGTGCTGGGCGACCACATCTTGCCGCAAGGGATTGTGGAGGGCAACCTCGGCCGTGACCGCGCCCCGACGACGATTGTGGTGGAGCCGAGTTTGCTGAGCGAAACAACGTACCCTTACGCCATTTACGAATTATTGGCCGCGCCTCTCATCAGCCCCACGCTGGCCAGCACCCAACACGTTTTACTCACTCGCTATGGGGTGGATGGCCCCACGGCCGTTCACACAGGCTGGCTCGATTATGCCCCGCAGAACGCCCCGCCCCCGCTGGCCGTTTTTGGGCCGCTGGAACTGCTCTCGGCCGAGTTGGTAGGGTGTGAGACGGCCGTGCCCACCACCCGCCTCGTTTGGCGACCCGTGGGGGAGTTGCCCGCCACCCTCTCGCTCTTTGTGCAAGTGTTGGGGGCAGATGGCACGCTCATTGGCCAAGCGGATGGGCCGCCGCTGGGGTTGCCCCCCACGCGCTACCACCTCACCCCTGCCCTGCAACTGCACGACCAACGCGAAATCCCGGTGGCGGCCGAGGGCACGGCCGTGCAACTGCTGGTGGGGGCGTATGATTACACGACGGGGGAGCGGTTTGCGGCCGTGGATGGCACTGGCGCACCGTTGGCGGATTATGCGTGGCGGGTGGAGTGTGGGGAGTAAGGGAGGAAGAGAGGGGGAGCAGAGGGGCGGAGGAGAGTTAATAACGAGTAACCAGTAACCAATAACGAGTTTGCCCAATAGATTTGTGTAAATCTTTGTGCATTTTGCACAAATTGGCTGATTGGCTTTGTGGATAACACGCACAGTTATCCCCATATCTTCACGCTTTATCCACAGTTTGTGCAAGGCAAACCCAAACAGAGGGCAGATGACAACGAATATGTTTAACGAAACGCTTGCCCAACTCAAAGCACTTGACCCCGAGAAGGTGCAGGCGCAAAACAATCGGGAAATAAAACGGCCGCTCCCTTTTCGGAGCGGCCGTTTTATTCCCCACACCCATCATAATGCCAACAGGGTGACTGGCCGCTAAAACTGTTCGAGGAAGCGCAAATCGTTGCCCCAGAAGTAGCGGATGTCCTCAATGCCGTACTTGAGCATGGCAATGCGCTCTGGCCCCATGCCGAAGGCGTAGCCACTGTACTCCTCGGGGTCGTAGCCGCCGTTGCGGAACACGTTGGGATGCACCATGCCACAGCCGAGAATTTCCAGCCAGCCGCTGTGCTTGCACACATTACAGCCGTTGCCGTTGCACAAAATGCACTCCACGTCCATCTCCGCGCTCGGCTCGGTGAAGGGGAAATAGTTGGCGCGGAAGCGCACCTTGCGCTGTTCGCCGAACATGCGCCGGGCAAAGCTGGTCAGCGTCCCTTTTAGGTCGGCGAAGGTAATGTTTTTGCCCACGGCCAACCCTTCAACTTGGTGGAACTGAATCTCACTGCGGGCGGTGATTTGCTCGTAGCGGTAGCACATGCCGGGCAAAATCACGCGAATGGCCTCGGGGGCGTAGGTGCGCATGGCGTGGATTTGGCCGGGGCTGGTGTGCGTTCGCAAAATCACGCCGGGGGTGAGGGTGTGGAAGGTGTCCCACATATCCCGTGCGGGGTGGTGCTGGGGAATGTTGAGCAGTTCAAAGTTGTACTCATCCGTTTCCACATCGCGGCTACGGAACACTTGGAAGCCCATATCGGCCCAGATTTTGTAGATTTCGCGTAGGGTTTTGGTGGCGACATGAAGGTTGCCGTGGGTAGTTGACCGTCCGGGGAGGGTCACGTCGAGGGTGTCACGGGCAATGGCGGCTTCGATTTCGGCCAGTTTGAGGTGTTCGGCACGGCCGTCATACGCCTGTTGCAATGCCTCCTTGACCTCGTTGACCCGTTTGCCAAAGGCAGGGCGCTCTTCGGGGGACAGTCCCCCCACTTGCCGGGTGAGGAGTTGCACGGAGCCTTTACGGCCGAGGGTATCGCGATACCACGCCTCGAGGACGGCCGTGGAAGCGGCCGTTTCCAGCGTGGTCAGGGCATCTTGGTAGAGTTGGTCTAACTGCTCAATCATGGGGGTTAGTGGTTACTCGTTATTGGTTATTGGGTGGAGATAGAGTGTAGAGATAGTGATAGAGGCGTACATGGTTGGCTTATTAGTCACTACATTTCCTCTATCTCTATCTCCCGTCTCTACCTGATTTTAGCAGAGAAACAAAAAAAACGCGGCTTGTCGCCGCGTTTCGGTGGGGGGAATTTATGATTTAGCTCATACGGCCGATGGCTAACTGGACGGCATCGTACCCAAATTGCATTTGTTCACGGCCTAGTTTGGCCACAGGGAGCCATTCAGGTTTGGCGGCGGTGTCAAAATCAATCAGGTTGGAGCGGCCGTTGAGCGGCCGTTCCAGCATGTAATAAGCCACACTGAGTCGCCATGCCCGCTTTTGGCCATCCAACACCATTTCTTCACGCATGAGCAACAGGTGGTGGACGACGGGCGAAATACCCGTGGCGGCATAGACCAATTGGCGCAACGCTTGGCTGGGGGGTTGCTCGGCCGCAAAACGGCCGCCCAAGGGGTAAAACAGCCCTGTTTGCGGCTCAACTTGCAGTAAAACGCGGTTATTTTCGATGAGGATGCCGTAGACGGCGAGGGAAAATTGGAGCGAGGCAGGGGGGACGGGAGTCAGCCGGCCGTGCAAATCGGCACAAAAGACGGCCGTTTCGGCAGAACTTTGTCCCCCAGTCCCAGAGAAGGCTTCCACTTCCAACATCAGAGGCTCACAGTTGCGGCAGAGCTACGGCCGCCAAATCTAAAATCTCCTCCCGCAACAAATCCGATTCATCGGCCAAAGTTCCCAACACCCCATTGATAAAGCGGGGCGCACTATCGGAGCCATACGTTTTGGCCAGTTCCACCGCCTCGTTAATAGCTACTTTGACAGGTGTTTCCCCGTCTACCAAAAACTCAAAAATGGCCATGCGCAGGATGTTGCGGTCTATGACCGCCATTTGATCCAACGGCCACTCAGGGGCATAACGGGCAATCACCTTGTCCATCTGCTCCAAATGGTGCAAAACACCCATCACCAATTGCGAAGCAAAAAGCGACCCCGCCTTTTCCATCGGCTTGTCTTGTTCGTTCATCTCTTGGAAGCGTCGTGCCAAAACTTCGCCAGCGGGATGTTCGGCGAGGTCGTATTCGTATAAGACTTCCAGAGTTAAGCGACGCGCACGCCGCCTTGTCCTCATGTTATGACCGTCCATGACTACTTTACTTCTCGCCGCGACTATGCGGCTTGGTCGGGTTGATAGGTGACATCTTCCACATGAATGTTGACCGCTTCGACAGGAATGCCCACCATCTGATCCATTGCCTCGATGATAGCTCCTTGTAAGGTGCGACTAGCTTGCCTTATATTACCACGAGGATCCATAAAAACATAAATATCAAAAATAAGTTTGCTGTTTTCGTAGTGCAACACCACCCCCTCTTGTTTGATGGCGCGGCTAAATAGCCGCCCCGAGGGGGGATTGCCCATCTTGGTCACTGTTTCGTTGGCCGAAACAACCAAGCGGGCGATGGTGGCTATGACTTCGGGGGCCACTTCAATGCGGCCGAGGCTAATGGTTTCTTCTGTCATAGTTGAAAGTGCTGAGTGCTGAGTGCTGAGTTCACTCAGTACGGCTATGCTACATGGCCAAACCGCCATCCACACGGATGGTTTCGCCTGTGATAAAGGCGGCTCGTTCGGAGGCAAGAAAAGTGACCATGTATGCAATTTCTTCGGGCTTGCCCATACGGCCGAGCGGCGTATTCTCCATTGTCCACTTTAACATATCGGCGGGCAAATCGGATGTGAGGGCGGTGGGGATAAAGCCGGGGGCGATGGCATTGACGGTGATGCCACGGGAGCCAACTTCTTTGGCAAACGCCTTGGTAAAGCCAATCATCCCCGCTTTGGAGGCGGCGTAGTTGGTTTGCCCCGCTTGCCCCACCAAACCCACAATGGAGGTGATGTTGATGATTCGGCCGCCTTGTTTGCGACGAATCATCGGCCGTGCCACCGCCTTGCAACAGTTAAAGACGCTCTTGAGGTTCACATCAAGTACCTCGTCCCACTGCTCTTCTTTCATCGTCATCAGCAAGGTGTCGCGGGTGGTTCCTGCGTTGTTCACCAAAATATCCACATGGCCATAGGTTTCGATGGCCGCTTTAACCAGCTTTTCAGCATCTTCAAAGAGGGCGACATTGGCTTGCACGGCCGTGGCCTCTCCACCCGCCGCTACAATCGCGGCTACCACCTCATCGGCCGCGTCGCTGTTGCTGTTGTAATTGATAACAACTTTGGCTCCCTGCGCGGCCAAATCTTCGGCAATGGCCCGACCAATTCCACGCGAGGCTCCTGTGACAATGGCGATTTTTCCTGCTAATAACATGAGTTTTTCAATGAGCAATGAGTAATGAACAATGAACAAATGGGGTCATGGAACTTGTGAGCCAATGACAAATGACAAATGACAAATGACCCCCAAAATCTATCGTCCCTAGTCCCCTGTCCCTAGTCCAAAAGACACTCGTTTCACGCTCCGCTCAATTCGTTTCATCAGATTTTGTAGCGTATCCCCTGCGCCGATTTCGACAACTGTATCTACGCCTTGGGCGACGAGGTATTGCATGGATTCGGTCCAGCGCACGGAGCCAGTGAGTTGGGTGGTGAGTTCGGCGCGAATTGCTTCGGCCGTGGTTAGGGGTGCGGCCGTGGTGTTGCCAATGACAGGCACGCGGGGTGGGGCAATGGGGGTGGCGGCCACGGCCGCCGCAAAATCCCCAGCGGCCGAGGCCATGAGCGGGGAGTGGGCGGCGATGGTAATGGGCAAGGCGACGATACGCTTAACCCCAGCGGCCGTGAGCAAGGCTGTGGCCGCTTGCACAGCGGCCGTGCCCCCCGAAATGACAATTTGGCCGGGGCAGTTGTCGTTGGCAATCTGCACCACCTCGCCTGTTTCGGTTTGGGCCGAGAGGCACGCTTGGCGCACTGTGTCTGGGTCGGCCGCCAACACGGCCGCCATGCTCCCCGGCTGTTCTGTGCCCGCCCGCTTCATCAATTCCCCACGGGTGCGCACAAGGCGCAAGCCATCCGCAAAAGAGAGGCTCCCTGCGGCGACGAGGGCGGAAAGTTCGCCCAAACTGTGCCCCGCCACAAAATCAGGGGCGGGCCAGCCAGCCGCTTGCACGGCCGCCAAGGTGGCCATGCTGGTCACAAACAAGGCGGGTTGCTGGTTCACCGTATCGGTCAGCTGCTCTTCAGGGCCATCAAAGCAGAGTTGGGAGAGGGCAAAGCCGAGGAGGTCATCTGCTTGCTGGAAGAGTTCGCGGGCAGAAGGAACGCGCTCGTATAATTCGCGCCCCATTCCCACAACTTGGGAACCTTGGCCGGGGTAGAGGTGGGCGATGGACATAAGGGTGGTATTGGTTACTCGTTACTCGTTATTGGTTATTGGTGTATATGAGTAACGAGTAACGAATAACTCAGTAACAAATAACCCAGTAACGGTTAATAATAAAAAAAGAGATTAGAGATAGGAGATAGTATCATCTCTTATCTCTAATCTCCAGTTTTAGGGGAATAAAGAAGTTTATTCGTCGAGGCCGAGCATTTTGCGCCCTTGCTTGGTGCTCACGGCGCGGCGCAGGGCGTGGGGAATGTGCATCCCATCTGCATCGGCGCAGGCAAACAGGTTCAGGGTCTTGATATTGTCATGTGTCCGCCGGCGGTCGCGGCGAGCCTTGGAAATTTTGCGTTTAGGTAATGCACCCATGATGTTATCCTCTCTGTGGTTCTGCGTGTAATTCCGCCAATGTGCGCGGGTGGGGTCAGCATAAAAAAACGGCGTTGTGCCGCCGCGAATGAGAATTATAGCTTGTGTGGGGTAGCTGTCAAGCAAAATTTTGAGTCCCTTGTCCCATGTGCCTTGTCCGAAATTATAAAAATGGCCTGAACCTCGTACACCCCATGAGCCTTTCTCGTGGCAAATCCACTGGCCGTGCCGTAAAATGTGGGCATGGATTGGTTAGAACGCACATTGGCACAAACGGCTTGGGTGGTGCTGGATACCGAAACGACGGGGCTGGCACCGGGGTTGGGCAACCGCGTGGTGGAGGTGGCGGCCGTGCGGCTCGAAAACGGCCGTCGCGTGGCCGAATTTCAGCAACTCATCAACCCCGAACGGCCGCAGGAAGCCCGCGCGGCCGAGATTACAGGCTTGGCCGATGAGCACCTGCGCGACCAACCGACCTTCGCCGAAATTGCCCCCCGTTTGCAACAGTTTTTAGAGGGCGCGGTCATCATCGCCCACAATGCCAGTTTTGATGCCAACTTTTTTGGGGCTGGAATTGGCCATTTGCCAACCCGAGGCGGCTCCGCAAGAGCCAGTGTGGCCTGCGCCGTGGCTGTGTACCTTGTTATTGGCGCGGCGCCATTTTCACTTCGGCCGTAACCATTTGGCGGGGGTGGCCAAGGCGTTGGGGGTTCCCATGCGCCGTGCCCACCGCGCCCTGAACGATGTGTATGTGACGGCCGAAATTTTTAAGCGGATGAGCAAGGAGTTGGGCGGCCGTTACCGCGCCCACACACTGGGGGATTGGATTAACTTGCAGGGAGAGGCGATTTATACGCCCGCGCCAGCGGGTGTGCCTTTGCTGGAACCATTGGCCACGGCGATGAAAAACGGCCGTGGCTTGCGCCTGCTCCTCGTTTCTCCCACAGGCTTAGACACACTCGAGGCCATCCCCCGCTACGCCACCACCCACCAAGGCACAAACCACCTGACTGTCTATGTACCTGCCCAAAAGCAATTGCAAACCTTTCCGCTGGATCACATTTTTAGTGCCGAGTTAATTGAAGATTAGGGGTTGGTGTGCGGGCGGATGCAGGGGAGGGGCTGTTGGTATAGTGGTAATGACGAATTACGACATTTTCCCCAACCATGATAATTGACCGTCGCTCATCCCACTACCCCCGTCGCGGAGGGCCATCTTGCCTGACCATTTTGTTGGTGCTGGTGGGTGGTTCGTTTTTGCTTTTTTTGGGGGTCAATGCCAATGCGGTGATAGAGGCGATTGTGCCCACACCCACGGCCGAGCCAACCCGTTCGGCCGCTTCCTATGCCACCAGTGCCGCGCTTTACCAGCGGGATAAAGATTACGACAAGGCGATTGCCAGCTACGAGAGTGCCATCACCCTTGACCCCGAAAATACGCAATACTACGTCGCCCTGATTAATTTGCTGACCCAAACGGGCAATGCCGAGCAAGCGTTGTACTGGGCGGAACGGGTGTTGTTGCTCTCGCGGGATGATGACAGGGTACTCACGGCCGTCGCCGCTACTTACCTGCTTAATGGCGGCCGTTTGGCCGATATTGGCCAGCGCAACGAAGCAACCTTGCAATACCAGCGTGCGGTGGACACGGCCACCCAAGCCATCCAAATTAACGCCAACAATGCCGATGCGTATGGTTATTTGGCGGGGGCATTGATTCAGCTAGATAGGAGCAATTTTGCGGCCGCGCAAGAAATGGTGGATACGGCCGTGGCCATCAACCCCGATAGTGCCGTGGTGCGTTATTACCGCGCTGTCGTGTTGGAAAACCAAGGCTACTACCAACTTGCCATCGAAGAGTATGAAGCCGCCCGCCAGTTAGACCCCAGCTATCTCGACCCTGCGCTGGCTCTGGCTTATAGCTACTTTTACACCGATAACCGCGCCCGCGCCATCAACATCTTGCGCGAACTCATCGAAGTAAACCCCGCCAATGCCGATGCTTATGATGCACTGGGCTGGATGTATTTCCTGGCGGGGCAATACCCCGATGCGGAGCAGTATTTGCAAGAAGCGGTGGCTCTTGACCCCAGCCTGACTCGGGCCAAGGCCCATCTTGGCTCGGCTTATTACAAAAACTTCAACTATGTCCAAGCCATCCCCATGCTGGAAGAAGCTGTGGCGGTTTACCAAGATAATTATGAAAACGGGATTCCCCTGACTGATTCCAGCTCGCTTTATTTTATCTATCTTGGGTTTGCCTATTACCGCACCGATACAGCCCTTTGTAGCGACGCGGAACCCCTTTTCCGCCTCGTTATCGAAGCACTGGGAGAAGATAGTTTTCGGGGGCAAGATGCGTTGGTGGGGCTGAATGATTGCCGCCAAGCGGCGTTGGAGGAGTAGGGGGGCGGGAGATGGTTCACGCTTTCCAAGAGGGTTTCTTGGCAAATTTTGACGGGGACTGGGGACAAGGGACTTGGGACGTTTGTGACCTCGAGTCCCTAGTCCCCAGTCCCCTGTCTCCCATTGTGAAGATGGCTTGAACCATGCGGGGAAGGATTTATCAAGATGGGGAGTTTGGTTGGGAAAAGTCAGCTTTGGGGCACTAATGCAATCTATAACCTGAACCCAGTACCCTACTGTGGCTCGGCCGTTATAATTAGACGGTCGTCTTGTTTCAGGTTCTCTTCTCCGTAACCCAGTCTCCCCCTCTATAGGATTCCCCGTGAACTTCTTTTCTTCCTCTCCTATCAGGCGTATCGCTATGTTGAGTGTCCACACCTGTCCGCTGGCCATGCTCGGCGGCAAAAAAACAGGTGGTATGAATGTCTATGTACGTGATTTGGCGGCCGAGCTCGGCCGCCTTGGCATTCAGGTGGATGTATTCACCCGCTCTGAAGATATGTGCGAACCACAAGTGAGGCATGATTTGGGGTTTGGGGCGCGGGTCATCCACATCAAGGCGGGGCCAGAAGTGCCCGTCCGACCCGCCGATATTTTGACCCATTTGGACGAGTTTGTAGAAGGGGTGCTCGATTTTGCGGAAGAAGAAGCGGCTGAATACGACCTCATCCACAGCCATTATTGGCTCTCGGGGCTGGTGGCCGAAGGGTTGCGCGACGCATGGGAGGTCGAGCGAGGGGTACGCATTCCCATTGTGCAAATGTTCCACACGTTGGGGCATGAAGAACCAAATCAACCCCACGGAAGCGGAACGCGCCCTCAAAGCCGCCTCGATGGCGAAACGCGCATCATCCATGAAATTTCCGATTGTGTGGTAGCGGCGACCCCTGCCGAAGAAACCCAATTGATGGCGCTCTATGGGGCTGACCCGCGCAAAATCGTGGTTATTGCGCCGGGGGTAGACCTCGGCCGTTTCCAACCCATAGACCGCACGGCCGCCCGCAAGCAAATCGGCATCCCCTGTCAGGGTAAAAACATCATGTTCGTGGGGCGCATTGAGCCGCTCAAAGGGATTGATACCTTCATCGAAGCGGCGGCCATTTTACGCGACCACCACCCCGAAATGATGGCTTGCACTTGCTTTTCCATTGTGGGAGGCGACCCGTGGGCGGAAGATTTGGACGAGGAGATGGCTCGCTTGCAAGCCCTGAGCCGCCAATTGGGAGTGACCGATTTGGTGGGCTTTTTGGGGTCTAAAACCAAAATCTGCTCCCCTATTATTATGCGGCGGCCGAAGTCGTCGTCATGCCCTCCCACTACGAAAGTTTCGGCCTTGTCGCCCTCGAGGCCATGGCGATGGGCACGCCTGTCATCGCCTCGGAGGTGGGTGGGCTGGCTTATCTGGTGCGCGACGGCCGTACAGGGTTCCACATCCCCCCCCGCAATCCCGCCATGTTGGCCGACCGCCTCTGTGTTTTGCTCAGCGACCGCGCCTTGCGCGATGAGTTAGGCCGCGAGGCTCGCCGCCACGCTTTGCAATACGATTGGGGCCTCATCGCGGGGCGTATTGCGGGTTTATATGAAGAATTGACAGGATTGAGCCGCATTCCCGCCATTTCTGGGGTGCCACTAGGGTTGGATACCCACCAAATTTCCCTCTAGCTACCCTGCGCCACTACTCCCCACTTTTGGTCTACCTGTGCTATCATCCAGTATGGCTTATATTCTCTTGGTACGACACGGCGAAAATGAGTGGGTGAAGGAGCATCGGTTGGCGGGATGGATAGAAGGGGTTCACCTGAATGAGAACGGCCGTGAACAAGCACGACAAACGGCCGCCCACTTAGCGCATCTCCCCCTGACCCACATCTACAGTAGCCCGCTGGAGCGATGCCGCGAAACGGCCGAATTTATCGCCCAGTCCCACCAGCTTCCCATCCAATTTCTGCCCGAAATTGGCGAAGTGCGCTACGGCGATTGGGAAGGGCAAAAAATTGCGGAACTGGCCAAAGAGCCATTGTGGCAGGTGGTGCAACATTTCCCCAGCCGGCTGGAATTCCCCGCAGGCGAAACCCTGCGCGGGGTGCAGAGCCGAGCGGTGGAGGTGTTGGAAAAGCTCGGCCGTGCCCACCCCGAACAAATGGTGGTCGTTTGCTCCCATGCCGACCTCATCAAATTGGTGTTGGCACATTATTTAGGGGTGCACATTGATTTGTTCCAACGCATTGTCATCTCTCCCGCTTCGGTGAGCATTGTTCATTTGCCCGCCAACGGCCGTATTTACATCCTGCGCCTCAACGACGATGGCCCCATCAAAAAAATGGGTGGCGAAGAAAAGCCAGATGCCCCAGAAGTGGTGGCGGAAAACGAATAATGATGGGTGTAGGGGTGTATTTGTGTATTGGTTTATTTTTAATACACGAGTACACCACTAAACTCTTACACCAGCAGTTTGTGAATATCGCTCATCAAAAATCATCTCATTTATCGCTCAAAAAAAGGAAGTGCTATGGCGCGACACATTGAATTAAACCCGGCTTCGCATGTCACCGTGGGCACAATCGGTGAACCGGGACAGCGCGTCTTTTACCTGCAAGGGAGCAAGACTGACCACCTGATTACGCTGGTTATTGAAAAGCAACAGGCGGCGGCCTTGGCCGATAGTCTCATTCAACTGTTGCAACAACTTGGTCAGTCGGTCAGCGTTGAACCCCACGCTGAGGGACAGTGGACGGCCGATTTGCGCTTGCGCGAGCCAATCGAAGTGCTGTTTCGGGTGGGGCAACTGGGCTTGGGCTACAGCGATGATGTGCAACGCATTGTCATCCTCACCTATGAATTGGTGGAAGAGGGCATCGAACCCAACATGGTTAGCTTTTGGATTACCATTGCCCAAGCCCGCATTTTGGTGCCGCGCATCGCCGCCTTGGTCAAATCGGGACGGCCGTTGTGTGGCAACTGTGGCTTGCCCATTGATATGGCGGGTCATTTTTGCCCCAACCGCAATGGGCACAAGCACTAGCCAGTTAAAGTGCTGAGTGCCGAAGTAACTTGAACTCAGCACTCACCACACCTCAGCACTCTTTATGTTTCCCACGGCCGAACATCTCCGCATCCTCACCGAAGGAACGCTCCAAACCGCTGGCCTTGTCCCGTGGGGGTCTAACTATACCTTCCTCATGGTTGTCAGCGAGGGCGAGCAAGAGCATCAGGCCATTTACAAGCCTCAGCAGGGGGAACGGCCGTTATGGGATTTCCCCACAGGCACACTCTGTTTGCGCGAACGAGCCGCCTATCTGGTCAGCGAAGTCCTTGGGTGGCAAATTGTGCCCCCCACAATTTTGCGCGATGGCCCCCGTGGCTTTGGCTCGGTGCAAACCTTTATCGAACACGACCCCGAGGAGACCTATTTTAATTTTCAAGGGCAAGCCCATTTTGAGAGCCAACTGCAAAAAATCGCTTTATTTGATATAGTCACCAACAATGCCGACCGCAAAGGTGGCCATGTGATTCGTGACACGGCCGAACAATTATGGGGCATTGACCACGGCCTGTGCTTTCACCCCGAAAACAAACTCCGCACCGTCATTTGGGATTATGCAGAGCAACCCATCCCGCCCACTTATTTGGCGGATTTGGAACGATTGCGGGGTGGTTTGGCCACGGCCGAACCGTGGGCAGAAGAGTTGCGGCAACACCTCAACCGCCACGAGTTACAAGCCCTTGAAAAGCGTCTACGCACGTTGCTCACTCAGCCCAAATTTATCACCCCCGGCCGTGGCCGACATTACCCGTGGCCGCTGGTATAATCAAGATAGAGACGAGAGATAGAGATAGAGGAAACACGATAGGCTAAACAATTGAGTTCCCCTCTATCTCTATTGTGTAAAGGATTCCTCTACCCGAGTAAATAGTAAGTAGTGAGTAGTATGGAACTACTCACTACTCACTTTTCATCCGTGCGTGTGCGACTTACCTCATCCACAACTATCTCTATCTGAATAGTTACTTAAACCTTACCCCTTGACATCGCTATGGCGGAAAAAATCTTAGTGGTGGACGACCATGCGGAAACGCTCAATCTCGTCTCTGTTATTCTTAAACGGCAGGGGTATGAGGTGCATACGGCTGGCTCTGGCCCAGTTGGATTAAATTTGGCCGAGCAGGTAGACCCCCATCTCATCCTACTCGATGTGATGATGCCTGAAATGGATGGTTACGAAGTGTGCCGCCGTCTGCGTGGGCACACCACCTTGCACGATGTGCCCATTATCCTCTTCACCGCCAAATCTCAGCCGGGCGAAAAGTGGGAAGGGTTTCAAGCGGGAGCCACCGATTATTTGGTTAAACCAACCAATACCGAAGAATTGGGCAAACGGGTACGCATGATTTTAGACCAATCGCCCCGTGCCCAAACCCAACAAAACCAGCTGCACTCGGCGCAAACAACAGTTGTTTCGCCATTGGTGGCTCCCAAAAGCCATTTGGTAGGGGTGGTTGGGGTGCGCGGCGGGGTGGGCACAACCACCACAGCCATTAACCTCGCTTTTTGTTTGGCTCAAGCCAGCCAAGAGACGCTTCTGGTGGATTTAGATTTTCGGCAAGGGCATGTGGGGTTGTACCTGAACAACAAGGCCGCCGAAAGCCTGAATAGCTTGGCCACGGCCGATGTCAATTACCTGACGGGCGAACTCAAAAAACAGATTACCCCTCATAGCGAACACCTCAACTTTTTGTTGAGCAAACCCAATGTCAACAACCAACGTCCCACGCTTGAAGTGGAGCAGGTGCCTTACTTCACCGAAGCTCTGCAATCGATTGGGGGGCAAATTGTTCTCGATTTGGGGCACGGCATCACCTCCATTAATCAACCCATTTTTGAGCGGTTAGACCAATTGGTCGTCTGCTTGCGCCCTGAAAGAGTGGCTATTTCGGCCGCCAAGCAGTTGCTCTCCAGCCTCGGCCGTATTTTGCCCAGCACCGCCCAAATGCATGTGCTTATGTTGGAATTTGGCCAAGGGGCGGCCTTACCCCGCAAAGCAGTCGAAAATTTTATTGGCCACCCCCTCCACTTCGAGCTAATCATCTCTCCCACTAGATATGCTCCAAGCAGTGAATAGTGCCAAACCACTCGTGCAAAGTGCCCCCACGGCCGAGGCCACCCGCACCTTCCGCAAACTCGCCCACCAACTCATCCCCGCCCGCTAACCCACCCCCAAACTTAAACTGACCGACTGAAAAACTGAGAGACAAACCGACTAAAACCATGCTCGCGCCCATTCTGCACGCCCAACAACTCTTACAGCAGGCGCGTTACGTAGTCGCCCTTACAGGGGCAGGGATTAGCACCCCCTCGGGCATTCCCGATTTTCGCACCCGCGAATCGGGCTTGTGGGCCGAATCTGACCCCAGCGAGGTGGCCACCATTCAGGCATTTCGCCGCTATCCCGAGAAGTTTTATCGTTGGATACGGCCGTTGGCCGACAAAATCTTGGCCGCCCAACCCAACGCCGCCCATCTTGCCCTCAAAGAGTTAGAGCGGTTCGGCCCCCTGCGGAGCATCATCACCCAAAATATAGACATGCTCCATACCAAAGCTGGTTCGCGTGTTTTGCACGAACTGCACGGCCACCTCCGCGAAGCCGAGTGCCTGACCTGCCGCCAAAAGTACAATGCCGAAGGACGTTTGCAGACCTTTATCAGCGAAGGAATCATCCCCCTGTGCCACCATTGTGGCGATGTACTCAAGCCGTGTGTGACGCTCTTTGGCGAACAATTGCCGTGGCACGCCTTGCACCACGCCGAACAAGAAGCGTTGCGCTGTGATGTGATGCTGGTGGTGGGTTCTTCGTTGGAAGTTGCCCCCGCAGGTGATTTGCCCGAACGAGCCTTTTACAATGGAGCCAAACTCATTATGGTTAATTTTGGCCCCACCCACCTTGACCATTTGGCCGCAGTAGTTATTCGGGCCGATGCGGCCGAAATCCTCCCCCAACTCGCCGCCCCTTTCATTGTCCAAAACTGCGAAAACGCCCCCGCTTTGTAGCTCAGATAGAGCTAGGAGATAGAGAGTTGCGTATGAGACCAGTCACACACGCAAAGATAAAAAGTGAGTAGTGAGTAGTAAGTAGTGACAAACTACTCACTATTTACTACTTACGATTTACCAGAATCCTTTACATAGTAGGGGAACCCCTAATAGACCAACCAACCACATATCCCTCTATCTCTATCTCAACACTCTATCCCCCCATGTCCAAAGCCAACCCCATCAGCAACCACCATCTCTATCGGTTATTGGAAATTAGCACCATGCTCAGTTCCACGCTGGATTTGGGGCAATTGCTGGAGATGGTTATTCAGGTAGCGGCCGAGTTGACCGACATGGAACACGCTTCCCTGCTCTTGCTCGGCAAAGCCAGCCATCAGCTTGAATTTGTGGCGACCAGCAACGAACCCGCCTTGGTGGGCATGGCCGTACCCATCGAGCGGAGCATTGCAGGCTGGGTGTTAACACACGCCGAGCCGCTCATCCTTGATAAGGTGCATCAGGACAAGCGACATTATCAGGAAGTGGCGAAAGTCACGGATGTGATTACCGAATCAATGATTGCCGTGCCCCTCATCTACAAAGGCGTGGTGATGGGTGTGTTGGAGGCGATTAACAAACGAGAGGGGAGGGTTTGCTCCCCCCAAGATGTTATCTTGCTCTCGGCGTTGGCTTCGCAAGCGGCCGTGGCCATTACCAACGCCCACCTCTTCCAACAAACCGACATTATTGCCGAGATTATGCACGAGCTAAAAACCCCCCTGCTGGCCTTGCAGGCGGCCACGGAACTGATGGAACGGCCGGATTTACCCCCCCAAAAGCAAAAAATTATTGTGCAGATGCTG
This sequence comes from Candidatus Hadersleviella danica, assembly GCA_016711405.1. GTDB lineage: Bacteria > Chloroflexota > Anaerolineae > Promineifilales > Promineifilaceae > Hadersleviella > Hadersleviella danica. Next base: position 116,417 of record JADJSZ010000012.1, read on the forward strand.
AAGCAAGAGGGGGAGCGCATGAAGCGCATGGTGCAAGGGTATTTGGAATTGGCGCGGTTCGATTCGGGGCGGATTAAGTTGAAGCAAGAGGTGGTGAATTTAGAGGCGTTGGTGGCGGAAGTGGTGGAAATGCAACGGCCGCAGGCGGCTCAGAAAGAGATAGGCATTGTCATTGCCACGGAAGAAAACCTGCCTATTTTTACGGGCGATGAGGACAAATTGCGCCAGCTTCTGCTTAACCTCATCAGCAACGCCATTAAATATAACCGTGTAGGTGGGCAAATTGAGGTACGTCTCACGGCCGTGGGGGATGAGCTGACGTTGGCCGTGGAAGATACAGGGCCGGGCATCGCCCCCGCAAACTTGGCTCGCCTGTTCGAGCGGTTTTACCGCGTTCCCGGCAGTGAAGGGTACACCGAAGGCACAGGCTTAGGGCTTTCCATCGCCCAAAAAATTGTGGAAGCGCACCACGGCCGTATCCAAGTTACCAGCGAATTGGGTAAGGGAACCACCTTCTACTGCATCTTTACCCTCAACAAAGAATAACGTTATTCGTGATTCGTTACTGGTTATTGGGACGCTTGTCACCCACAACCAATAACCAATAACGAGTAACCAATAACCCATAACCAATCAATATGAACACCGAAACAAAACACGAAAAAGTAGTCATCATCGGCTCTGGGCCAGCGGGGTTAACGGCCGCGCTCTACACTGGCCGTGCTATGCTCAGTCCCCTTGTCATTGTCGGCGACCAACTGGGGGGGCAAATCGCCCTCTCGGCCGAGGTCGAAAACTACCCCGCCTTCGAGGACGTGATTAGCGGCTTCGATTTGACCGACAGAATGCAAAAGCAAGCGGCCAAATTTGGGGCACGCTACGATTATGACCGCGTGGTCAGCGTGGATTTAACCCACGGTCCCCCTTCACCATCACCACCCACAACAACGTCTATTCGGCCGAGGCACTCATCATCACTGCTGGGGCTTCCCCCCGCAAATTGGGCATCCCCGGCGAAGACACCTACTGGGGGCGCGGCGTAAGCACCTGCGCCACCTGCGATGGCTTCTTTTACCGAGGCAAAAAAGTGGTTGTCGTTGGGGGTGGGGATAGTGCCCTCGAAGAAGGGCTGTTCCTGACCAAATTTGCCAGCGAAGTGACCATTATTCACCGCCGCGACAAATTGCGGGCTGGCCCCACCCTGCAAAAACGCGCCTTTGCCAGCGAAAAAATCCGCTTTGTGTGGGATACGGCCGTGGACGAAGTCCTCGGCAACGGCACCAGCGTCACAGGGGTGAAAATGACCAACCTCAAGACAGGCGAACAGAGCGAGATGGACACCGATGGCTTCTTCCTGTTCATCGGCCATATTCCCAACAGCCAAATTTTCGAAGGGCAGGTGGAGTTGGACGAGCAAGGAACCATCATTGGCGATGAATTGATGCGCGCCAGTGTGGAGGGGGTCTTTGTGGCGGGCGAAATCGTAGATTCCGTCTACCGCCAAGTGGCCACCTCCGTCGGCCAAGGGTGCGCGGCGGCCATGTCGGCCGAACGCTGGCTCGCGGCACGGGAATAAATGTAAAAGTGAGAAGTGAAAAGTAAGACGTATTGCCTTACTTTTCACTTCTCACTTTTTACTGTATCAATCCTCAAGTTGGCCTATAAGCCGCATTCTGTGCCACCTTGCGGTGGTGGTGATCATCTATCTGGGACGGCCGTCGCCGGCCGCCTCATGCAGTCTACCCGAGTGCTATTGAGCGAGCCGCCCTAACACTCTGCTTGACCTTGCTCCCGGTGGGGTTTGCCTAGCCAGCGACATCACTGCCCCTGCTGGTGGTCTCTTACACCACCTTTTCACCCTCACAACTAGCCTTGCGGCCGTTGCAATTCGTTCTCTGTTGCACTTGCCGTCGGGTCGCCCCGCCTAGCTGTTAGCTAGCACCGTGCTCTGTGGAGTGCGGACTTTCCTCACCACGGCCGAAACCGTAGCGCGACCACCCAGCCAACTTGAGGAAAGGGGATTGTATAGTAAAAGGTGAAAGGTAAAAAGGTTGTTGTAGGGGTAGGCCTTGTGCCTACCCTAAGAACTGGGCAACCACAAGGGTTGCCCCTACTTTTCACTTCTTACTTCACTTCCCCACCCCTACACCAATTCCGCCAACGGCGTGTAAGCCAGCCCAAACGCTTCGGCCACGGCCGCATAGGTAATGTGCCCCTTGTAGCTGTTCATACCCAGGGCAAGGCCATCATCGGCCGCGCAAGCCGCTTCTGCGCCCATGTTGGCCAAGCGCACAGCATAGGGCAGAGTGGCATTGTTCAGGGCAAGGGTGCTGGTGCGGGGCACTGCGCCGGGCATGTTGGCCACGCCATAATGCACCACCCCATCAATCACATAGGTGGGGTCGGCGTGGGTGGTGGCGTGGGTTGTTTCCATGCACCCGCCTTGGTCTACGGCCACATCTACCACCACACTCCCTTCGCGCATCGAACTAATCATGGCATGGCTGACCAGTTTGGGGGCTTTCGCGCCGCGCACCAACACGCCCCCAATCACCAAATCAGCATCGCGCACAGCTTGGGCGATGTTGTAGCTGTTGGAGGCGACGGTGTGGACACGGCCGTGCAAGACCAAATCCAAGAAGCGCAACCGCTCCAAATTATTGTCCATGATGGTCACATTGGCCCCCATGCCAAGGGCAATTTGGGCGGCGTTGGTTCCCACCACCCCGCCACCGATGATGACAACGTTGGCGCCGGGCACGCCGGGCACGCCGCCGAGGAGCAGGCCACGGCCGCCGTTCGGCCGTTCCAGCCAGTGCGCCCCCACTTGGGTCGCCATCCGCCCCGCCACCTCGCTCATGGGGGTCAGCAGGGGCAAACTGCCATCGGCCGCTTCCACCGTTTCGTAGGCGATGCCTGTCACTTTGGTGCGCATCATGGCGTGGGTCAGCTCTTCTTCGGCCGCCAAATGCAGGTAGGTGAAGAGCAACAAATCCTCGCGCATGAAATCATATTCGCTCGCTTGTGGCTCTTTCACCTTGACGACCATGTTGCCGCTCCATGCGTCGGCCGCCGTGGGCACAATTTTGCCCCCGGCCGCCACATATTCCGCATCGGGGAAGGCACTGCCTAGCCCAGCGTTGGTCTCCACCAATACCGTATGGCCGTGGTGAACCAATTGCTGAACACCAGCGGGGGTCATGGCCACGCGGTACTCGTTGTTTTTAATTTCCTTGGGAACGCCGATAATCATGGGAAACTCTCCTAATTGTGGGGGATGATGGTGGGTAGTGGGTAGTGATTAGTGGGTAGTGGTTAGTAAGTAGTGAGGAGTGGGGTTCAATAACGAATAACCAGTAACCAGTAACCAGTAACGAATAACCTATTAACTATTGTAGCCTCACACCCCTACTCTGTCAGTCCCTAACTCATCGTCCCAACCCTTCTAAATGCTACCTATTACCCACATCTTCCTAGGGCTTCACCCTAGACTGGTATGAGCGGGTTTTAATCCCTAACTGGGAATTTTTACCTCGAGAGCAAATTAACCATAAATCCTTTGCGTCTTTGCACCTTTGCACCTTTGCGCCTTTGCAATAAAAATTAGACTTTATCTCTCGAGGTACAAAAGATGTGGTAATAGATAGCTTCTAAATGAAGTTTTGGTAAGCCACATTGCCCCCCCACGGCCGAATGCCTATAATGCCCCAAGTTAGTGGCTCCCATTCAGTTCCGCAATCCCCCCCATCCCCATGAATCACAAATCCCTTCAACCCCGCGAAGACTGGTCCACCATCTTACTGGCGTGGGGCATGGTCTTTATCAGTGCCTACGCCCTCTTCCAAGCCGATTTAACAACAGGCATGGAAATTTTGCTCATCATTACCACCCTCGCTTTTGGGGCAGGGTTTGCCCTGTCCCGCTCCAGCTTCTCGGGGCGCACAGCCTTTATTTATGCGCTGGTGTATGGCTTGTTTACGATAGGGTATTTGCTCGGCACCGAATATTTGCCAGCCGATATGCCGTGGGCTGAGCGCATTGGGGAGTTGATTGGGCAACAGCGGGATTGGGTGCAAAAGGCGGTGGGTGGGGGCACAAACCGCAATTCGACAGTGTTTGCGGCGCACACCTCTGCTATTTTCTGGGCACTCGGCTATTCGGCCGCATGGTACACCTTCCGCAACCCGCGCCTGTGGCGGGTGGTTCTGCCCAGTGGGATTTTGCTTCTGAGCGTGGTTTATTTTTATTATGGCCCCAAACCGCTCGCCACCTATCTGATTGTCTATTTGTTGTTGGCCATGCTCTACATCAGCAGAACCCATTTAGCCGAGCAAGAAGTGGGTTGGCGACAAGCGGCCGTGCGCTATGAACGCGCCACCACCTTTAACTTTTTGCGCGGCGGCTTTTTGCTGGCCGCCTTCGTCCTGCTGGGGGCATGGACATTGCCGACGCTCAACGCCAGCGCCTCGGTCAACGAAGTCTTTGGCAGTGTCAACCAACCGTGGCGACGCTTCCAAGACAATTGGACACGCCTCTACTCCTCCCTGCGCTCCTATGGGGGCGGGGTCAACGACCCCTACGCCGATTCGCTCTCTCTGGGCGGGCCGCGCAATGTCAGCGATTCGCTCATTATGGATGTGTATGTGGATCGGCAATTGCCTTTCGCCTATTGGCAATCCACGGTCTTCCAAACCTATGAAGATGGCCAATGGCGCGCCCCTAGCGTCGAAGAGCGCATCATCCATATTCCTGATGATGGGCCGCTCGATGTGCCGGTTAACCTCGGCCGTGAAGAAGTCCGCCAAACAGTTCTCAACTTTTTGCCCAACTCAGGCATCTTGTATGGCTTGCCCGAAGTCGTCCAATCGAGCCGCCAAATGTTTGTGACCCGTGGCCTAGACCCACAGGGCAAGAATTTGGTTGACCTCATTCAATCGCGCTACATTTTGCAACAGGGCGACCAATACGATGTTGTTTCGCGCATGAGCGTGGCCGACGAGACGAGCTTGCGCGAAGCGGGCACGCTTTACCCCGCATGGACGGCCGCTTACCTGCAAATGCCCGATAGCATCACGGCCGAAACCATCGCCCTTGCGGCCGATTTGTCCGCCCCTTACGATGCGCCCTACGACAAAGCCATCGCCATCCAAAACTATTTGCGGGCCAACATCACCTACAACGACCAAATCGAAGCCCCGCCCAACGAGGTGGAACCCATCCACCATATTTTATTCACCACCAAAGAGGGGTATTGCAACTATTACGCCTCGGCGATGGCCATTATGTTGCGCTCCCAAGGGATTCCCGCCCGTGTTGTGGCGGGCTACGCCTCGGGCCAATTTGTGGAGGATGCCAATGTTTACCGCGTCCGTGCCAGCGATGCCCACACATGGGTGGAGGCGTATTTCCCCCGTTACGGTTGGGTGCAGTTCGAGCCAACCTCGGCCATTAACGTCATCGGCCGCCCCTCGGGGGAAGATGGCGACACCGAGTTTGCTCTGAACCAGTCTGACGAGGACAACCCGCTGAATGCCCCCGACCAGTTGCTCCCCCAATTGGATGATGATTTTCTGGCCGCCAATGAATTGCCCGAGGACGATTCGCCCGCTTCATTCGCGCCCGACACAACAACTTCGTGGTTGGCTCAGTTCGACCCGCTGACTTTGTGGCGGGTGGGGGCAGGGGTGTTGGTGCTGGTCTTATCGGCCGTGGCTCTCTATTTGGCCAACATCCTCAATGTGCGCGTCGAAACCGACGTGGTGCAGAGCTACGACAGGTTGGGCAAATGGGGCCTCTGGCTCGGCCAAGCCCCCCATCCTTCCCAAACCCCCTACGAACGCGCTGACCAGCTTATGTCGGCCGTGCCCGACGGCCGCACGCCTATCCAAAACCTCATCCATCTCTTTGTGCGCCAAAGCTACAGCCCCTCCACAGCCGCCGAACCCGCCAACCCCCAAGCGGAATGGCAAACCCTACGGCCGCTCCTCATTCGCCACACCCTCCACCACTACTGGGCAAAGGTGAAGAATTTCCGCCCCGCCCTGAGAAAAAACATGAATAACAAGTAATGGCTCAAGCAATTAACAGATTTTGAGGAAACACAATGCGCTATTTGGTCACTGGGGGAGCAGGTTTTTTGGGGGCGGCCTTGGCCAACCAACTCAGCCATTTGGGGCACGAGGTGCGCGTGTTGGATGATTTATCCAGCGGCGAGAAAGGCAATTTGCACCCGGCCGTGCATCTCACCCGAGGCGATGTCAACGACATTCCCAAACTGTGGTCGCTGTTGCAAGATGTAGATTGTGTCTACCATCTCGCCGCCCGCGTCTCTGTTGCCGAATCCATCCTGTATCCCCGCGATTATAATCATGTCAATGTGGGCGGCACTGTCAGCCTGATGGAAGCGATACGGGATGCGGGAGTGCGGCGGGTGGTGTTGGCCTCCTCGGGGGCTGTTTACGGCTCCCAACCCGCCCAGCCCGTGCCCGAAACGGCCGTGCCCACCCCCGATTCCCCCTACGCTGTCAGCAAACTAGCGGCCGAGCAATACCTGCACACCATTGGCCAACTGTGGGGCATCGAAACCGTTGCTCTGCGCATTTTCAATGCCTATGGCCCCGGCCAAAATTTGCCCGTTTCCCATGCTCCCGTCGTGCCTCGCTTTCTCAAACAGGCGGCCACAGGGGGGTCGGTGGTGCTGTTTGGCAACGGCCAGCAAACCCGCGATTTCGTCTATGTCACCGATGTGGTGGAGGCGTTAATCCGCGCCGCCACGGCCGCCCGTGTGGACAAGCAGGTCATTAACGTGGGCAGTGGCGTGGAAACCAGCTTGAGCGGCTTGGTGGATGTCATTGAGCAACTGCTGGGCAAATCGGTCAGCCGCATTGCCAACCCTGCCAAGGCGAGTGGGGTGTCGCGGCTCACAGGCGACCTTGAGCGAGCCAAACAGCTTTTGGGCTATGTACCCCGCATCAGTTTGGCCGAGGGGTTGCGCCAAACGCTGGCCGAGGATGTCCGTTTTGGGGCAACGGCCGTGGCCACCTTATGAAGCAGGGGTTTCTGAGGTTTGGTGTGGTAGGGGCGCACCCTTGTGGTCGCCCTTTGAGGGCAGGCACAAGGCCAGCCCCTACATAACCATACAAACCATGAAAGAACCTGAAGCAGACAACAAAAAAGCCAGAAGCAATTTGCTTCTGGCTTTTTGACATCTGTGCCTTGGAGAGGACTCGAACCTCCACGCCCATAGGGCATAGGCCCTCAACCTATTGTGTATGCCAATTCCACCACCAAGGCGTTAAGAAGAATTGCAATTATAACTGGCAGACCCTGAATGTCAAAATGAGGATTGGGCGGTAAGTGTTCAGACTTGTTTATCAAAATGGTAAAAAGGGCATGGTTCACAGTTTACCAGAAAGCATCTGTGCAAATTTCGACTGGGGACAAGGGACTTGGCACGCTTGTGACCTCTAATCCCTTGTCCTCAGTCCCAAGTCCGAACTAAATCTGACAGTTACATGGGGCGGTAATGATTCAGGTGTGTTGATTATGATTGCTGGCCGTAGATATGGCCTCGAGTTGGCTGTTGAGCGAACTAAGCAAATGGATGATGTCGGTGCCGAGGCTGATGAAGGTGAAACCATCGGCGAGGCGTTGGGCGGCGGCCGTGCCGTTGGGCACAATGGTTCCGAGGGGGATGCCGCGCTGGCGACAAGCGGCCGTCACCTTGGCCACGGCCGTTGTAAACTCGGCCGCCTCGCTCCACAGCGCAGGGGGCAAACCGAGCGACAGGTGCAAATCAAACGGCCCCAAAAAGGCCATATCGAGGCCGGGCGTGTCTAAAATCGCCTCGATATTGGCCACCGCCTCGGCCGTTTCGATTTGCAACCCCACCAAAACCTCGCGGTTGGCTTGCTGAATGTAGGCGACATGGCTGGTTGTGCCAAAACCATAATGGGGGGTGAGACCGCCACCGCCCCGTTCCCCCAGCGGGGGGTAGAGGGCAAAACGGACGGCAAGGGCGGCTTCGGCGGCCGTGTTAATCATTGGCACAATCACCCCCTGCGCCCCTGCATCCAACGCCTGCTTGATGTGATACATGGTGTTGGCCGCCACGCGGGCGAGGGGGGTGCAACGGCCGCCACTGACATCGGCAATGGTGGCCAAAATGGTGGACGCGGTGGATAAATCCACAGGGGTGTGTTCCATATCCACCAACAGCCAATCCAGCAAACCCTGCGCGGCGATAATGCGGGCGGTGTGAAAGCTGTGGCTTTGGAGCCATAGCCCGAAGGCTGGCTCTCCTTGGCGAAGTTTGGCGAGAGTGTGATTGGGTCTCATAATTGTTTAATGGTGTATTGGTTGGGCAGGGTTGGGTTGGGAATCGTTGCGCATAAGGTTTGTTCGCGTTAATCGGTATGAGACGGCCGTGAATAGCTATCCCACGCTGATAATACAACGCCCCGAACCCTCTTGAGCAGTGACCTACGTCATGCTAGGGTCATGTTGGCCCGTTGATAAGTGAGTCATTTTTGGACACGAATTTCACGAATGACACGAATTTTTCCAAATCTAATTCGTGCAATTCGTGTAATTCGTGTCCAAATCCATCTTACACGCCCATCAATCGCCGATGCTCCACCAGCAAACAGCGGTTCATCACCACGGTTAACCCCGCACGAGTCGCTATCTCGGCCGCCTCATGGTTCACCACCCCAGTTGCATCCACAACCCCCGCCCCCCAATGGCCACCGCTTGTTGGGCAATGGGCACGCAATGCTCGGAGCGGCGAAACACATTGACAAGGTCTACGGGCACGGGAATGCTGGCCAAATCGGGGTACGCTGGTTCGCCCAACACCTCATCCACCTCGGGGTTAACGGGGATGATGCGGTAGCCTTGTTGTTGCATATAGGCGGCAATTTCGTGGCTCGGCCGCCACGGGTGGGGCGATAGCCCAACCACGGCGATGGTGTGGGTTTGTTGGAGGAGGTCGAGGAGGGACATAGGGTTTATTGTGGGGGATTGCAGGTTACAAGTTACAGGTGTTAAACGACTTGTAACTTGTAACCCAGTTTAGTCCACACTGTAAACGGTAAAGAGCGGGTCGGCATAGTAGCCCGCAAACTGTTCGACACGGCCGCCGGGGTAGGCCGCCTGTAACGCGGCCAAATCCCCCAAGCGGGCGGGAATGAGCACAAAGCGCATGGCGGCCGAACGGGGAGGCAACACGGCCGCAGGCGCATCCACAGGCAACGGCTCCACATCAAACAGATTAAACCCTTTCGTAAACGACTCCCCCAAAAAAGTGATGGTGGGAAAATCGGCAAACATCACAGGCGCACCCATGAAATAGACAGTTTCGGTGCCCGTCAACTCCGTTTGGAGCCATGTGCCCACGGCGTGGGCAATCTCCGTGTTGGGGTCGCCCAAGCCCGGCGCGGCGCGATAGGGGCCGAAGTAAAAGAGCGCATCGGGGGCAACCATGACCACGGCCAGCACGGCCACGGCCGCCCATTGGTACGGCCGATATGCCGTTGCCGCTTCGCCATCCCACTCCCCCCACCACTCTAAAACCGCCCGCACCAACCCATCTATGGCCAGCGCGGCCAGCCAACACGCGGCGGGGATGGCCACCAAAAAGCGGTGGCTCGATGGGGATTCGAGGAGCAACACGCCACCCAAAACGGCCGTCAGCAACACCCACCAGACGAGCATTTGCTCTGCCCCCTTGCGGCCGTGCCACAGCGCCAAAATCAGCCCCACGCCAAAAGCGAGGGCGGGCCAAAAGCCAAGCAATGGCTGGCCGGGGCGATAATAGGTGGAGACATCGGCCGTGGCCTGATAGGCCAACAGGGACGACCACACCTGCCGCTGGGCGATTTCAGCCAGCGGTTGCCCTTGGCTCAGTTGGCCCGCCACCCAGCCCGTGGGGAAGATGCCGTAGCTATTTGTGCGCTCCCAAAAGGTGGTCGGGTTGGCGTTCAGGTAGAGCAGGTGGGGCAGGGCGACGACCAACGCCAGCCCAAAGGTGGCGAGGAGGTGACGGCCGTTGCCCCACAACGCCTCCCGCTGAAGAAGCGCCATCCCCCCCAGCCACGCCAGCAAGACAAAGGGCAAGAGGTGGTTGCTGGTTAGAAAATAGGCGTTGAGGCCGAGAAAAAGACCCGCCAGCAGATACCAGCCCCGCTTTTGCTCTTGCCACGCCACGGCCAGCAAGCCCAGCCCCAGCACCAGCACAAGGGGATCCCAAATGTTGGTCATCCCCAAGCGGCTGTAGTGCAGGTGGGTGTGCGAGGCGAGGAGGAGGACGGCCGCGCCCACCCCCACCGCTCGCCCCCAAATTTTTTGGCCGATGAGATAAACGGCCGCCACCGTGGCCGCCCCCACCAGCGGCGAGAGCAAGCGCAAGCCCAACGCCGTGCGGCCGAGCAGGCGCACGGGCAAGGCCATCAGGTAGAGACCTAGCGTGGGGTTGGTGAGCCAGCCCGTGCCAAACGGGTTGCTGGGCAAACTGAGGCTGGCCAAGCCCAAGTTGGCCTCGGTGCCGCTAAGGATGAAGGGGTGGCTGGAGAGGCCGATGGTGCGGATGAGCCACGCCCCCCCGAACAAGCCAAGGGCGGTGAGCAAGGTGGTGCGACTCGGCCGCACAGGCCACGCCTCCCCCGCTGGCCAGAGGGCGTAAAAAGCTGTCGCGCCGCCCAACAGCCATGTGGTCAGGGCGAGAAACGGCCGTTCGGCCAGCCCAAAACGATAGCCGACCCACGCCAAAATCAGCCCGCCCGCGTAGGCTCCATACCGCCGCCCCATCTCTGCCCAGCCGGGCCATGCGGGGAGCGGGGCAATGCGCCCTGTGCGCTGGCTCCACGCGAACAAACCCATGAAGACGGCCGTCCAGCCGAACCAGCGCAACCCGTCCAGCGGGGTTTCGGCCGAAGCGGCCAGCCCCATTTGCCCCCACACGGCCGTGAGCAGGGCGGCGAGCAGGTAGAGGAATTGCGGAATGCGGAATGGGGATTGCGGAATGGGGGTGGGGGGGCAGAGGGCAGGGGAGCAGAGGAGCGGAGGGGCAGAGGAGCAGGGGGGAACTCCGTGGGCTGACTAGCTGACGGGCTGACCGCTGACAAGCTGACTGGCTGACTAGCTGACAAGCTAAACGGCTCCGCCGCTGGCAATTGGGCGGCAATGGGGTGGTTGGCCACTTTGCGGGCGAGAATGACGACGTAGGTGCCGTCGGCGGGGGCTTCTTCGTTGTAAAACGGCCGCAACCAGCGTTCGGTGAGAGCGAGATTGGTTTCGGTGGGGGCGAGAATCCATTGGCCTGTCAGGGCGTGGAGCGCGGCCGAGGGCAACCCTTGGGCGTGGCCAAACTCGAGGGCGTGCAGGGCTTTTTCGGAGAAGTAATACTGCCACCGCTCCACGGCCATGCCCGCTTCGGCCAGCCGTTCGCACCACCACTCGGCCGATTCGGTGTGTTGGTGGCGGGAGATAAAGTTGAACCCTTTGCGGTAGCGGTCGGCCATGCCGGGCATTTTAAGCCGCTCGAAGAATTGCGCCCCCCATAGCCGCTCGGTAAAGCGGTGGTTGGGCATGGTGATGAGGAATCGGCCGCCCATCTGCAACACCCGCCCCGTCTCGTTTAGCACGGGCTGAATGTCGGGGATGTGTTCCAGCACGGAGTTGCTGATGGCGCTGGCAAAGTGGCCATCGGGGAAGGGCATTTGGTCGCCCATGCCTTGGAGCAAGAGTTGGTGGGTGTTGGCCTTATACGCTTTGCGGAGGGGGTTCCACCACGGGTCGAGGCCGACGGCGAGTTGACGGCCGCCGAAAGTTAGCTCGATAAAGTTGCCATCGCCACAGCCCAAATCGAGAACGGGTTCGGGGAGGGGGACTTGGTGGTAGAAGCGGGCTTCGATGGCGCGGAGGACGGCGCGGAAGGCGGGCAGGGTTTTGAGGTGCTTCCAGAGCAAGTCGTCGGAATGGGGAATGGGGAGTGGGGAATGCGGATTGGGGTGGTCGGCCGTGGTGGGTTCTTCGAGGGTCATAGGATTTTTTTAACGCCACGGCGCGAAGGCGCGAAGGCGCGAAGGGGTTTGGTATGTTGCGTGGGGAATTATAGGCCAAAATGGGGGATGGGGCAGATACATATCATCTCAGCCGTAAGTGGTAAACAATCTTAAATACGCTATTTGTGCTGGCGACAACAACTATTGCGGTATAACGATAAATGCAGACAAACTGCCCAATATTTTTAAGAAAAAATTTGACACCTTTAACCAGTGCCAACAACGGCCGTTGACCCTAAGCTTATCGTCAAAACCAAATACTATTTGCGGCCATGATGCCCACGTTCATTGTTAAAAAATGAGCTGTGGGCATTTTGTGTTTCAACGGCTTCGTGAATAGTAACAACAAACCACCTTTGAGGAGAAAATCATGAGAGATACTAAATTGATACGCCGATTTGTTCTGGTAGTAATGCTGTTCTTCTTTGTGGTAAGCGCCAGCACTGTCTTTGCCCAAGAGGGGATAGAAGCTGAACAACTGGCCGAAGTAACCAACGACCTTGCCACAAGTATCAACTCCGTGGGTTTTACTAGCCACCTTCCTAATCTTCTTTATGCAGGCTGGGTTTGCCTTGGTTGAAACAGGCTTTACCCGCGCCAAGAATGTGGCTCATACCATGATGATGAATTTGATGGTTTTTTGTATTGGCGCATTGGGTTACTGGCTCGTTGGCTTTGCTCTCCAATACGGAGGTATCAATTACACCTATCCCGCCATCAATGGCCTAGATGCTTGGGCTTTTTCCCCTGTTTCTATGGGTGACTGGGCGGGTTTATTGGAACAACCAGTTCTTATTGGTGGTTCTGGGGTGATGGGCATGTCGGGTTTTATGCTGGCTGGTTTAGGGGCAAACTTTGGGGTCTTAACGTTCTTTTTGTTCCAAATGGTCTTTATGGACACAGCGGCCACCATCCCGACTGGTTCTATGGCGGAGCGGCTAAAGTTTAGTGGGTTCGTCATTATGAGTTTGTGGATTAGTATGTTTATTTACCCCATTATCGGCGGTTGGATATGGGGCGGTGGCTGGTTGGCAAATCTAGGTCGCTCGCTTGGGTTGGGCAATGGGGCGGTAGATTTTTCTGGTTCGGGTGTGGTTCATATGGTCGGTGGTTCATTGGCTTTGGCGGGAGCGATTATCATTGTCCCACGTATCGGCCGATTCAACAACGATGGCTCGGCTAACCCTATCCCCGGCCATAACATTCCAATGGGTGTATTCGGAACCATCATTCTGTTTTTTGGTTGGTTTGGGTTTAATGCTGGTTCGTCATTAGGATTCACGGGTTTGTTTCGAGATTTAGCTGTATTGGCGGCCGTGAACACCTTACTAGCTGGTGCCGCAGGTGGCGCCTCCGCGATGGCGTATATGTGGTTATTCGGCCCTCCAAAAAACCAGACCCCGGCCTCTCCGTAAACGGCGTTTTGGCTGGTTTGGTGGCCATTACGGCCCCCTGCGCCTTTGTCTCGCCCGGCGCATCGGTGATTATTGGCTTAATTGCGGGTGTGTTGGTTTGCTTGGCCACTTTTGGTCTGGAAAAAATACGCATTGATGACCCTGTCGGTGCTGTGCCAGTCCATCTGGTTAATGGGATATGGGGTATCGTAGCGGTTGGGCTATTTGCCAATGGGAACCCTGCTTCGGCGGGTTGGAACGGTGTCACTTCACCTGTTACAGGCTTGTTCTATGGTGGCAGTGGTCAGTTGATGGCTCAGCTATTTACGGTTGGAGCCATACTGGTGGTGGCGTGTGGTTTGTCACTCGCTTTTTTCAAGGCTCTGAGTCTGCTAAAAATATTGCGCTCTGAACCACACGATGAATTGGTTGGGTTGGATATCCCTGAAATGGTACGCCAGGTTACACCAATGCGGATATTGTGATGCCCGGCGGGCGGCTGTCCCAACAAATGCCTTCGATACGGCCGTTAACCCCTACTGTAAAAACAGGCACAGCAACTGGGGACTAGCGCATTAGGGCACCTAAGGAGAAATGAATCATGACAAAAAAAATAGAAGCAATTATTCGTGAAGAAACATTGGACGCTGTCAAAAGCGCCCTGCGAGATATTGGAATTGTAGGGATGAATGTGATTGAGGTGCGTGGGCATGGTCGTCAGGGCGGTATTGAGCTTTCTTGGCGAGGAACCTCTTACCAGATGGATCTCATCCCTAAATACCAAGTCAACATTATCCTAAGCGATCATAATGTGGAAAAGGCGGTGCAAGCCATCATGCAAGCCGCACGGACAGGCGCTCAGGGTGATGGGGTCATCTTTGTTTACCCAGTTGATGATGTGATTCGCATTCGGACTGGCGAGCGGGGGCTGTTGCACTCAGTTATCCAGATGACATTGATATGCGCCGCGAAAGGCTGCCACGTCGTAAGGGGCAACCGCGTAAGCAGCCCCATATTTTGCAGATAAGGGGCACCCACACAACGGCCGTTCTCGAACCAAGAACGGCCGTTATCATTCCACAAAGAGGGGTAAGAACCGTAGATTCTCTCATTTGTACCAAGAAAAATCTGGCACAAATCCGTTTTAAGTCGCTGAAGCTCCGACTAACAGGGTTAAATGGTTCTTGATGGGAAAACAGCATGAAAGCCCAAACCGTAACTGTT
>JADJSZ010000013.1 GCA_016711405.1 Candidatus Hadersleviella danica
GAACTGCCTCGACCCCGAAGAGCTAGATATGTTGCAAGATTTGCTTGCTCGTCTCGGCCCGTCAACCCAAGCCATCGAACAATCCCAAGCCATGGCCGCCCAACGCATGGAAAACATTTCCTCGGGCGTCAGTGGCCTGAACGATATGCTTGGCGGGTTGGGAATTAGCTTGTAGCTGTCAGTCTCTTAGTCTCTCCCAGTCCCGCACTCTCTTACTCCCCTGCACCCTGCCCTCCGCCCCCACTCTCCCCAATGGCTACCAACGTCCTCCCTCGCTCCGTTCAGCGGCTCATCAACGAGTTGGCCCGCTTGCCGGTATCGGTCTCCAAAACAGCCTCGCGGCTGACCTTTTCTTGCTCCGCTCGGCCGATAGCAACCAAGCCCTCGAGCTGTCTTCGGCTTTGCAAGAACTCAAAGAAAAACCCGCTTCTTGCTCCATCTGTCACCACATCACCGAAGAAGACCCCTGCGATGTGTGCAAAGATGCGGAGCGCAACCAGCGGCTGGTCTGCGTGGTAGAGGAGCAAGCAGACGTGTTGGCCATCGAGCGTTCCCGCGCCTACAATGGCCTCTATCATGTCCTCCACGGGGCCATTTCCCCTGTGGAGGGCGTTGGCCCCGATGATTTGTACATCGAGCCGTTTATTACGCGGGTGGCCAACGGCGATTTTGAGGAAATTATCATTGCTACCAACGCGACGCTGGAGGGAGATTCGACGGCGCGGTATTTGGAGCGGCGGCTGGCGGCATTGGGCGGCCGTTTCCGCCCACCTCCCTTGCCCGTGGGCTGGCCGGGGAGCGATTTGGAATACACGGATGAGGTCACGCTCGGCCGTGGTCCTCCAAGGGCGACAATCGCTCTAAAGAGGGAAAGAAACCCAGGGCCAACCCCCCCCCCGGGGGCCCCCCCCGCGGCCCCGGGGGGGTGGGTGGGGGAGGAAACAGGGGGGGGGGGGTGCGGGGGGGGGGGCCCTTTTGGGGGGGGGGGTCCCCCCGCCGGTGTTTCCGTGGGCGCCCCCCCCCCCCCCCGGGGAGGTAGACCCCCCCCCCCGTGGGCGGGGGGGCGGCCCCCGGGCCGGGGGCGACCCGCCCCGCGCGGGCCCCCCCGGGGGGGGGGGGCCCGGGGGAGGGGGGGGAGCTTACAGAGCCGATGAATCGCCTTGGCACACTCCTCCGCAGGATTGTTTGCCCTTGGGCTGCGACGGTGGCCTTTGGGTTACGCTGGGGGTGTGGTTGCCGCAAACATGGGAGCCGAGCCGCTTTTTGAGCAAGGGGCGCAATACTTGCCGCTTTGTGTTTGCCAATCCCGTTTCGTGGCAGATTTTCCACACGGCCGCTAACCTTTCGCCCTCGCCGCCCTGCCACTCCATCGCCCTCTCAGCCAGCACGCCCCAGCGATACCCGGCCGGCAGGGCAAACGATTGGGCTGGGGCACGGCTGCTTTCCTCCTCGCCTCGCTCATAGACCAGTTTATGACCCCGTGCTGGCGCGGTGGGCAGTGGGGCACATCGAAGCCGCCTTTCGGCTGTGGGAAACCATCGAGCCATTCCGCGACAATGGCTTGAAGACCATCGCCTTTTTGTGCCTTGGCATCTGGTTCTTGTGGGTCGCGGCCGTGTACGAACGGCCGTACCGCTGGCTGACCCAAGGCACGGGCGCGGCCGTGCTCCTCCTCGGCCTTGTCGAATTGCTCATCCCCCAGCCGTGGAAAAATATCTGGGGCGAAACAGGCTTTTTGGGCATGTCCCTGCTCCTCTTCCCCATCTGGGGTCTCGCCACCGCCCACTGGTTTTGGCAGAAGGAGCTAAAAGCTAGTCAGCTAGTCAGCTAGTCAGTCAATCCGCAATCCAAAATCCAAAATCCGCAATCCAAAATCCCATGCTTCCCTTAAAAAACGCCCTGCAAGACCACGAACTGATTGAGCTACGAGTCATTGGCGAGTGGTGGGAGTTGATTTAACAGGTTCCAACAAGGCCGCTTGTGTCAAAGAGTTGGCCAAGGTGTTGCCGCAACTCGATTTTGGGGAGGAGATGGGGCGTTGGCTCCGAGGAAGCGGCCGCGTTGCAAGCGTTGTTGGCGAACGGCGGCCGTTTGCCTGTGGCCACCTTTGCCGCCAATTTGGGGATGTACGCATGATGGGCCAGCCGCCTGGAGCGGGACGAGCGTGGTACGAACCTGAAAACGCGGCCGAGGCCATCTGGGTACAAGGGGTTGCTCTACAAAGGGTTTTGCCGAGGTGGATGGCGTTCCCAAAGAGTATTTTTATTTGCCCAATGAGTTGATGGCGCAATTTCGCCCCTGTGCAAGAGACGGCCGTCTCGCCCAAAACCAGCACCCCATCACCCAAGCCAACGGCCGTGGCCGCCCTGCCCCCCGCCCCCGCCCAGCGACATCACCGCCCCCGCCACCACCGATGCGGTGGACGATATGACCACCTTGCTGGCCTTGGCTCAGCGGGGCAACTGCACGAAGGGCAAGCCAAGGCGTTGCGCCCCTATCTTTATCACCCCAACCTCTCCCGGTTGGCCATGCTGACCACGATTGGCTTGGAAATGGGGCTGTTGCGCGAAACGGCCGAGGGCTACCGCCCCGCCCGCACGGCCGTGGAATGGCTCCAAAAGAGCCGCGAAACCCAACTCCGCGCCCTTGTCGAAGGGTGGCGCACCAGCGCATGGAACGAATTGCGCCACACGCCTCATCTGGTGTGCGAGGGGAGCGGCTGGCAAAACGACCCCACGGCCGCCCGTGCCGCCTTGCTGGAAGTGCTAACTCCCAGCCGAAACATGGTTCGCCACGGCCGATGTAGCGGCTACATTAAGCAGACCAACCCTGATTTTCAGCGGCCGAATGGCAACTACGACATGGTACATTCGGGATGAGGAGATGGGCGATTATGTGACGGGGTTCGAGAATTGGGCGGCCGTAGAGGGGCGGCTTCTCGCCTTTTTGGTGCAAGGCCCCCTGCACTGGCTCGGTCTCACCGACCTAAGCAACAGCCTTTATCGGCTCACGCCGCGTGCGGTGGCGTGGCTCACCCACCAGCCTATCCGCGACAACGATGTGGCCGTGCCCATTCTCGTCCATCCCGATGCGACGATGCTCGTGCCGTTTAACGCCGACCGCTACCAACGCTTCCAAGTCGCCCGCATTGCCGAACCGTTGCCCGTGGAGGTGGGCAAGCCCTTTGGCTATCGGCTCACGCCCCGCTCGCTGGCGGAGGCGCACGCCCAAGGCATTAACGCGGAGCGGGTGGTGGAGTTTTTGCAGAAGGTGAGCACACGGCCGTTGCCCCCCAGCACCAAACGCGCCATCGAACGCTGGGCAAGCAATGGCACCGAGGCGCGTATCGAGCAGGTGGTTATTTTGCGGGTGAAGGAGCCTGAGATTTTGGAAAAATTGCGCCAACACGCCAAGACACGGCCGTTTCTCGGCGAAAGCATTGGCGATTTGCCGCCATCGTCCCCACCAGCCACCACTTCGAACTCTGCGCCCAAGCGGCGCAACTAGGGCTGTTGTTAGAGGTGGAGATGTAGGGCGTTATTGGTTACTCGTTACTCGTTATTCCGCATTCACAATTCCCCATTCACAATTCCCATGACAACCCCCGATTTAGTTGGTTTAATTGTCCGCAATATGCCAGCCTCGCTGGCTTTTATCGGTTACTCGGCTTGGAAATTCCCGCCGAGCTAGATAGCGATGCCCATGTCGAGTACGTCACCCCCAGCGGGTTTCGGCTGGCGTGGGATACGTTGGAGCTGATGCAAAGCATCCATGAAGATTGGGTGGAGCCTGTGGGCCACCGCATGGGCTTGGCCTTTCGCTGTGACAGCCCGCAGGAGGTGGATGAGGTGTACGGCCGTGTCACGGCCGCTGGGTACCATGGCCACAAATCCCCTTGGGATGCTTTCTGGGGGCAACGCTACGCCGTCGTCGTAGACCCCGATGGCAACCTCATAGACCTCTTTGCCAATAATGAGTAACACAATCACATGGCTTTAGATATTTGGATTAGCCCCACCCCTCGCTTGGTTCCCGACAATTTCAAAGAGCTTTTCCCCAGCCCCTGTGCGCTTTATCCAAACGGGTTCGAGTGGTACAAAGGCACAGGAATTCGGGCGGCCGACCATCCTTTGGAAGGGCATATTTATTTTCAGCCTTGTGATGCGTGTCAAAGCGAGGATGTGCTGGTCATCGCCGCTCAGTGGAATGTGAGCTATAGCAATGGGGATGCCTATTGGGATTACGAAGTTGAATGTCAATCTTGCCACCAATTTAGCCAACGCTCGTATGCCGATTAACAGTTAAGGGGGGCGGTCCCTTCCGTGACATTTTTGGATGGGTGCAAGCCTTGAAGAGTTGGCTCTGACTTGGGGCCCCCCCCCGGGCATCGCGTTTTTGTTTAGCCAATTGGATTATGCGTGGTGGTGGTACCCTGCTGTTCTTCACCCCCGATTTGAGCATGGTGGGGTATTTGGTGGATACGCGCTGGGGCGCGGCCGTCTACAACGCTTTTCACCATCGGGGCACGGCCGTAATCCTCTTCCTCCTCGGCAGTTGGTTGCTCATCCCGTGGGTACAGTTAACGGCCGTCATCCTCTTTGGCCACGCCAGCTTCGACCGCATCTTTGGCTATGGCCTCAAATACCCCGATTCCTTCCAACACCCATCTGGGGAGAAGGGCAAGGAACAAGGGGGGGGGGGGGGGGGGGCGGGGGGGGCCCCGGCCCCCCTTTGGGGGGGGGGGGGGGGGGGGGGGGGGGGGAACCCGGGGGCCGGGGCGCGGGGGGGGGGCCCCCCCCCCCCCGCCGGGCGGGGGGGGGGGGGGGGGGTGGCTGGCCAGCAGTGGAGCAAATGAACACAGTACGGTTGAAAATCCCCATGCTGCAACGCGGCATAGTGGTTAAAAATGAACAAACTCGACGGTTTGCCACCACTGGGAGTATGTTGGCCAATGACAAATGACCCCTAACAAATGAGCTACCAAACCAGCGACAAAACCCGCCAACGGAAAGATGCCAAGCGCACGGCGATGATGCAAGCGGCCGTGCGTGTCTTTGCCGATAAAGGGTATTACGCCGCCACCGTGCGCGACATCGTGCAAGATGCGGGGGTGGCCATTGGCACGTTTTACTTTTACTTTCCCGACAAAGAGACCCTATTTGTCTATTTGTATGAGGAAACGGCCGATTTTCTCCTCCAAGCGTTGCAACAGGCGTTAAACGGCCGTGAGCGGCTCGCCCACCAAATCCCGGCCGCCCTGCAAGCGTATCTCAACGTCGCTCTGTATGAGCCGGCCGTCATCCACCTCTTGCTTGTCGGCGGCGTGGGGGCCATTCCCTCGCTCACGGCCAAGCGGGGCGAGTTCCGCGAAAAGCTGGTGCGGCTGTGGCAACGGCCGCTCGACGAGGCGTTGGCCAATGGCCAAATCCCCCCCAAAACACGCGCCGCACGGCCGAGGCCATCGCTGGCGCACACGACGAAGTCATCCTGCACCTTCTCAGCCACCACGACCCCAAAGGCGAAGCCCCGGCCGCCCTGCGCGACCTCACCCTCTTCCTCCTCCGCGCCATTGGCATTTCCATGAACAATTCGTAATGGCACAGGAACAAACGGGAACCCCTCACTACTAAAATTAGTCCAATCCGCAATCCAAAATCCCCAATCCAAAATCCAAAATCCCATGTTTCCCATCCAATCCCTCCTCTCTGCCCGCCTTTTTGTCTCTCCCAAACTTGTGGAGGGGCGCATCTATTTTGTCAGCAATATGAGCGGCAAGCTCAATCTATATGTCATGGATGAAGAAGGGAGCGTGCCCGAGCCGCTTCTGCCACCTCACATCGCCTTGCAAAACCCAACCCAGATGAACGGCGAATTGTTTGTCATTCTGCCCGAGTTGGGGCGCATTTTGGTGATGATTGACGGGGATGGCAACGAAGTGTACAAGCCTTATCTCATCCCCCTGACAGGGGGCTACCCCGAGCCATTTATGGCCGATACATTTGCCACCGACCGGGTCAATTGTGTCATCGCGGATAGCGAACAGAACATGGCTTATTTTTGGACAGAGGCGCAAGACAAGCCCATCTCGGCCGCTTACCAAGTCAACCTCGCCACGGCCGAGGCCACCAAGCTGGGCGAAAGCCAATATGGCTACTTCCCCGCAGGCCACACGGCCGACCACGGCCGTGTCCTCGTCGGCGATGCCTACGGGGCGGGCGACCAAGTCATGTACATCCAAACAGTCGGCGAATCCGAACGCCACCTGCTCTACGGCGTGCCTATCGAACAACGCCAACCGGGGCAGGTCATCCCGCCCAATAGCCTTGGGGCGGCCCATTTTGTGGCCGCAGAAAGCGGCCTGCTCTTCTCCTGCTCCATTTTTAGCGACAACTACGGCTTGGCCTATCTCAGCTTAGACGAACCCCAAAAAGCCCATCCTGTAACGGTTAATGGGGTGGTGCATGAAGGAGTGGGGGAATTAGAGGGCATTCGTCCTTTGCAGGGCAATCGCTTTTTACTGCAATACAACATTGATGGCTGTCATTGGCTCTACGAAGGAGTGTTTGAGGCCACCTTGTTGAATATGCGCGTGGAGCGGGTGGTCATGGGCCATGCCGCACCCCTGCAAGGCGGCATCCACAAAGGGGTGCATTACGAAAAGCGCACGGGGCGGTATGCGTTGGCTTACACCACGGCCGTCTCCCCCGCCCAAATCTTCACCGTGGAGCCAACCGAAGCTGTACGTCAACACACGCGGGAGCGGGTGCTGGGCATTCCCGATGGCTATCTCTCGGCTGGGGAAGATGCGTCGTTCACCTCGTTCGATGGCTTGCGTGTGTCGGCGCGGCTTTATTTGCCAGCGGCCGAACTCAACCACCCCGCCCCTTACCCCGTTGTGTTCTACATTCACGGCGGCCCCCAAAGCCAAGAACACCCCGATTTCGCATGGTTTTCCATGCCGCTCATCCAGCAACTCACCCTGCGCGGGATAGCTGTGTTTGTGCCCAATGTGCGCGGTAGCACAGGCTATGGCTTTGAGTACATGTCCAAGGTCATTAAAAACTGGGGGGGCGATGACCGGCTCGACCATGTTCACGCCCTGACCGAGGTGTTGAGCCGCGATGAGCGGCTGGACACGAAGCGGGCGGGCGTTGTCGGCCGTTCCTACGGCGGCTTTATGACGCTGACGCTGGCCACCCGCTACCCCGAGTTGTGGAAAGCGGCCGTGGACATGTTCGGCCCCTACGATCTAACCACCTTTGCCGACCGCGTGCCCGAAACATGGAAACCCTACATCGCCATGTTGGTGGGCGATCCCATCACCGAACGTGATTTTCTGCTGGAACACTCCCCCGTCACCTATCTCGACAATCTCGCTTGCCCTTTGCTGGTTATTCAGGGCAAGAACGACCCGCGTGTGGTGGAGCCAGAATCGGCCGCGCTGGTCGAAACGTTACGCGGCAAAGGCAAAGCTGTCGAATACCTCATGTTTGAGGATGAGGGGCATGATGTGCTGAAATACGACAATCGGGTGCGGTGCTACAACGCCATTGTGGATTTCTTTGCCGCCCAATTATAAGGTCGTGTATTCGTATATTAGTCTATTGGTGTATTTGAATATACCAATAGACTAATATACGAATACACCACAACAACACCCCTTATCCTACAAAACCTCGTGGCAATGGCGACACCGCGCCTCGTAGACCTCATCTGCACCTATCAGCACAATGGGGTCATCGTGGGCGGCGGGACGGCCGTTGATGAGCCGTTGGGTGCGCGAAGCCTCGTTGCCACACACCACACAAATCGCCTGCAACTTATACACCTGCTCGGCTCGCGCCAATAGCTCGGGCATTAGCCCAAACGGCTCGCCCCGAAAATCGGTGTCTAGCCCCGCGCAAATGACCCGTTTGCCAGCATCGGCCAATTGCTCGCACACCTGCACAATGGTGGGGTCAAAAAATTGCACTTCGTCAATGGCCACCACTGTCGTTTCGGGCGCAATAACAGCCAGAATTTCGGCCGCGTTGGCCACGGGCTGGGCATCCACATGCAACCCATTGTGCGAGGTCACTTTTTCGATGTGGTAACGGGTGTCAATTTGGGGTTTGACAACTTGCACCTGTTGCTTGGCAATCATTGCCCGGCGCACGCGGCGAATAAGTTCCTCGGTTTTGCCGCTAAACATGCTCCCGCAAATAATTTCAATACGGCCGTGGGTATGAATCATCATTTCTCCTAAAAAACAGTTTTTTTGCACAAAAAAAGGCAGATGCGTTGCCACATCTGCCTTATCTATTTGTATCAGCGAATGCTGAACGATTACTCCATCAACCCTTCGGCGCGGAGGTAACGCTTGGCATCAATGAGAGCCTTTTGGCCAAAGCTAGGGATAGCCAACAAACTGTCTTCCCCTTCTTTGAGCTTCTCCAAGATCTCGCCCACGGTGGTGATATTTGCTTCGGCCAATGCTTTTTCGGCACGGGCGCCCAGTTCCATCACTTCCACCCGTTGGTTGAGCGGGTTGCGAGCGGCTTCAAGGGTTTCGGCCGTTTCAGCCACTTGGGTTGTAATCTCTTCCCGGCGGCGCAGGCGGCGCATGAACCGGTCAACTTGACCTTCGGTGTCAATCAGGCGAGCTTGCCCCGTATAAAAGGGGTGTGTGCCCGACCAAATTTCAACGATAACCTTAGGTTGGGTTGCCCCAATGGTCATCACGACTTCGCCATCATAAATGACTTCTGCTTGTGGGTACCACTTTGGATGTAAATCTTTTTTCATGCGGCCACCTCCTGTGGGTAGACGCTGACGACTTTACGGCCGTGCTTCATCTCGAAAGTCACATGACCTTCGACCATTGCAAAAATCGTGTAATCTTTGCCAAGGCCGACATTGGCCCCCGGCAAAACACGCGTTCCACGTTGACGGATGATGATATTGCCCGGAATGACAAGTTGCCCACCGAATTTCTTTACACCCAATCGTTTGGAATTGCTATCGCGGCCGTTTGAGGTTGAACCGCCACCTTTTTTATGTGCCATGATCTATCTCTCCTTAGCCTAACACGATTGCGTCAATCCGCAGGCGGGTATACTGTTGCCGATGCCCACGCCGTTGCCGGGTGCGATTCTTCGGCTTGTACTTCCAGACAAAAATTTTCCGACCCTTATATTGTTCGACGACAGTCGCCTTGATGCTTGCCCCACTGACAGTTGGTTGGCCGACGGAAATGTCGTCCCCATTGGCAATGAGCAAAACTTTGTCAAGTTCGATTTGCTGACCGACTTCGTGAGGCAACTTCTCGACAGAGAAGCTGTGACCCTCTTCGGCGCGGTACTGCCGTCCGCCACATTCTACAATTGCGTACACAAGTACCTCCAAAAATAACCGACACGCGAAGGTGTCGGTTTCAAGATTAATAAATTGCGGCTGGTAGTGCGGATTACCAGTTGTGCGAATGAGGATTATAGCCAGTCCATGTGGGGAAGTCAAAAACAGGCGGCCGTCCAAATGGAACGGGCTGAGGAAGTAATATGTTGGCCCCCAAACTGTAAGTAAACATGAGAGCCAAGCCTGATAATCTAGCGGCTGGGTTGCGATTCAAGTTCAAGCCAACGTATTATCTCCCATCTCCCGCCCTTTTTGATATACTTTTAGAAATTTTGACTGGGGACAAGAGACAAGAGACCATATTCTACTCCTGTCCCTTGTCCCCAGTCCGTTGTCCCTAACTGTAAAATTGGCCTGAACCCTGCCATAATCACCAACTCGCGACACGAACGAATTACCCTTTTTTAGGAAACGTGATGGATATTCTTCTAACGCAAAATAGTGCCGCTCCACTGGCCGTGGATGCACTGGCTATTAATCTGTTGCTGAGCATTTTGTTTTCGAGCATGTTGGCTTGGTTTTACACCCACTATGGCCAAACATTGTCCAATCGGGAAAAATTCGCCCAAGTCTTGCCCGTTTTATCGTTGATAACCGTCTTGGTCATCTCCGTTGTCAAATCTTCTTTGGCTCTCTCGCTGGGGTTGGTTGGTGCACTTTCGATTGTTCGTTTCCGCACGGCCATTAAGGAACCAGAAGAGCTGATTTACCTCTTCTTTTCGCTGGCCATTGGACTGTCTTTAGGAGCTGACCAACGCCTGCCTGCGGCCGTGGCCTTTCTCATCATCTTTGGCTACCTCGCCCTGCGCCGCTTGTTTGTCGGCCGCCGCCAGCGCAACAACCTCTACTTAAATGTGCTCACGCACGACACGGAGCAGAGCTTTACCCACATCAATGCCATTTTGGTCAAACACGCCCGTGCGGCCGATTTGCGCCGGCTCGATAAAACGGCCGCCACCCTCCAACTCACCTACCTCATCCGCATCACCGACGATGTGACCTTAACCTATCTCATGGATGCCCTGCGCGAGCTACTCCCTGACGGAGAATTTAGCTTTGTGGAACAGGACAACAGTTGGGTAGGCTAAGATAGCTTGTCAGCTAGTCAGCAATTCAGCAAAAAAGCTGACTGATAAGCTGACTGGCTGAATTGCTGACCGCTATGAAAATCGGCTCCGCCAACGAATCCCCGCGCCGCATGATACGCGGCACGCTCCTGACCCTGACCCTGTTGCTGGGGATGTTGCTCGGCCACTTTGGCTGGGTGAGCCGTGCGGCGCAACTCCGCACATGGTTGCCCTCATGGCCCAGTGGCGATTTGCCCATTGTGGCCATTGACATGCCCTACGAGGGCTATTACCAAATCTTGCTCCAGCGGGATGAGGCGTTGGAAACAGGGGTCTATATCGGGCAGGAGGAGGATTTCCAAACGGCCGAAATCACCCTTAACGACCTGCGCTACCCCGTTCACATCCGCCTCCAAGAAGGAACCACCAACCAATTGGGCGACAATGACAAGTGGAATTGGGAAGTGCGCCTGCGGGGAGAAGGGGAATTATTGGGGATGCGCCGCTTTGAACTGCTCGACCCAGCCGAAAACAATTGGCTGAGCCAATATGCCTTTGTCAAAGCGTTGGAAAAGGCAGGGGTGCTCACCAGTAGCTATCAATTTGTGCGGTTGTTTGTCAATGGGGCGGATGTGGGCATTTATGCCATGCAAGAGGATATGACAGTCAGTTTGCCCTTGCGCCAACAACTGCCACCGGGGGTGATTGTTGAGTTTGACAGCCGACAATTGTGGCAATCGGTGCGCTATTTTGAGGGGGATGAAGCGGCCGCTTTGGCCGACCCCGTCACCAATCTGAACGCCACCGATTTGATTTATTTTCAGGTGGATTCGTTCCAGATAGCGGCCGGGGCAAGCAATAGCGAGCTAAACGACCAAGCGGTGGAGGCGATTCGGCTGTTGCACGGCTTGCAAACGGGTGAGATTCCCGCCAGCCAAGTGTTTGATGTGGAGAAATACGGCCGTTTCCTCGCCCTGAGCGACCTGTGGGGGGCGATTGATGGCACTTCCCTCGTCAACTTGCGCTACTACTTTAACCCGCTCACCTATCGGCTCGAGCCAATTGGTTACAACGGCAACCCCCTTGTGGATAACCAGCGCATTTCGCTCGATTCGACTTATAACAGTTTGCCCTTGCAAACCGCCTATGTGCAAGCCGCCGCCCAACTGACAGACCCCAACTACCTTGCCGAATTACAGACCGAATTAACGGCCGAACTCGCCCCTCTTTTGGCCGCCCTACAGGAAGAAAACCCGAACCTTGCCCTGCCGTGGCCCGCTCTGACCCAGCGCCAAGCCCAAATGCAACGCTCGCTCGCCCCCAGCCAGCCTATTTTTGCCTATGTGGATGCCTCTAACAATGCCAGCGGGGGGTATATGGAAGTCGAAGTAGCCAATGTAACCAGTTTGGCGGTGGAAATCATCGGCTTTCAGATTAACGAGAACATTGTTTTGCCCGCCAATCGGGAATGGCTGGTTAACCCTCGGGTGGAACTGCTCGTGCCGCAAGATGAACAACTGGTGTTGGCTCCCAATGACCAGAGTGGGGGGAGTTTTATCCGCTATGTGCGCTTCCAAATTCCGCTCACAGCCTTACAAGCGGCCGACCCCACGGCCGATTTTTTAACCACCCCCACCGTGCAAGTGGGAAGCCGCCTTGCGGGGCTAACCACTGCTCCGCAATGGACGACGGCCGTGCCGACGATTCCCTAATTGAAAAAAGGACGAAGTGCAAAATACGAAGTACGAAATTAAGAAGCATCGTACCTCGTACTTTGTAATTCGTCCTTTTTCTATCTTCCTCACATTTGGGTGGGGAAATCGAAGAAGCGCGTTTCGAGGCCAAATTGGGTGGCCAAATGACGGCCGAGAGCCTGCACCCCCACCGTTTCGGTGGCATAATGCCCCGCAAAAATCACATTCAGGCCATAATCAGCCGCTTGCCAATAGCTGGCGTGGGACGTTTCCCCCGTCAGGTAGGTATCCGCCCCCGCCGCCAGAGCCAGCCCCACAGCATCTGCTCCGCCACCCGACAAAATAGCCAGTTGGCGCACTTGGCTACGGCCGTGAGCCAACACCCGCGCTGTGGTGTGCAATTGGCTGTTCACCTGCGCCACCAACTCATCCAACGGGAGGTCTACGCGGCCGACCACGCCCAACTGCGTGCCCATTGCATCGTACCACCAGCGCACCTCTTGCAAGCCAAACATCTCGCCCAACACGGCGTTGTTGCCCACCACAGGATGGGCATCCAAGGGCAAATGAGCCGCATATAAATTGAGGCCGTGGCGCATGAGCAAGCGCACCCGCGCCCCCAACGGCCCTGCCAGCCGCTCCACATTGCGCCAAAACAGGCCGTGGTGGACGAGGAGCATATCGGCCCCCCACTCGGCCGCCGCTTCGATGATGGGTGGCGAGACATCCACGGCCGTGGCCACCCGCAAAATCGTGTCGTTGTCGGTCTCCACTTGCAACCCTTGTGGGCCATAATCTTTAATTTCGTGGACGCGCAGATATTGGTCGAGGTAGGTGATAAGGGTTTGGCGGTTCATAGGCGGAGATGAGCAAATTGGGCGATTGAGGGTATAGATGCTGGGAGAGGGTAGTATAGCCCATTGGTTTAACTATCCCGATGGGCAAATAGTTTTAGACCCGCATTTCACAAATGACACCAATTTTATCGAATTTATTGAGTGAAATTCATATCATTCCTGTCTCATTCGCCAAAAAGGACTTTGGTACGGGGGGGGAGTCGAAAAAACTGTTGCCTAACTCACACCCAACGTGTGTAGCTCTTGCTACAGTCAACGGAACCACGGCCGCTTTGTGCGGGGCAAACAAGCGCAAAACGGCCGCAACCTAGCGAGGAAAAGGAAAAATGCGAAACGCAAAACATATTCCGGTGAGGGCACGGGGAGCTTTTTTTGCAGTAACGGCCATTTTCTTGGCCGTTTTGTTTGGACAATGGCGCACGCAACAAGTAGCGGCCCAAACGGGCATCGTCCCGCTCTATCCCGTGCCGGGCACGGCCGAGGTGGACACTTACCCCATCCTGCAAGCACGTATCCCCGGCCAAGCAGGAGCCACCTACCAAGTGAGCTTCTACGGCCGTCAACAAGCGGCCGATAATACCCCCCCCTTCACGCTCGGCGTGTTGCCCGATACCCAACATTATAGTTGTGGCGCACCGTGCGGTGGCTCACCCGCCACCTATCACGCCCAAACACAGTGGCTATGGGAAAACCAAGCCACCAACAACATCGTCTACATCACCCATGTGGGTGATTTGGTGCAAAACGGGAGCAACGCAGGCAACGAAGCCGAATGGGAAATTGCCTCGGCCGCGATGGCGCGACTCGAGCAACCCCTGCCCGGCTTTCCCGAAGGCATCCCCTATGGCGTAGCCATCGGCAACCACGACCAAAATAGTGGCTTGGGTGGGGTGGGCAAAACATTTTTGTTCAACCAATATTTTGGCCCCAGCCGCTTTGAGGAACGTGGGTATTACGGCGGCCGTTTTGGGAACAAACACGACCACTACTACACCCTTTTTAGCTACGGCGAACTCGATTTCATCGTTCTCTACCTCGAGTATCAGCTCGAACCAGACCCAATTGTGTTGGATTGGGCCGAAGACATTTTGGCGCAACACCAAGACCGCCGCGCCATCATCACCAGCCATTACATTCTCAACACCGATGCCAGCTTTAGCAACCAAGGGCAACTCATTTACGACCGATTTAAGCACCACCCCAACGTCTTTTTGATGCTTTCGGGGCACGAAAAGCGGGAGGCGTATCGCACCGATACATTTGCGGGGCGCACCATCCACAGCATCATGGCCAACTACCAGAGCGACCCCAACGGGGGCAATGGCTGGTTGCGCCTCATGCGCTTTAATCCCGCAACAGATACCGTCAACGTAGAAACCTATTCCCCCACATTGGGGCAATATGAGGTGGATGCGGATAGCTTGTTCAGCTTTAACACCCCGCTCCACGGCCGACTCTTCACCCACATTGCCACGCTGGACAATGTGCCAGCGGGGAGCGAGGTGCAAGCGGTGTGGCAAAATCTGGCGGCCGATACCAGCCATGAATGGTATGTGGTGATGGATGATGGGCAAACCAGCCTTGAGATGCCCTTGGCGCAATTCCGCACCACGGCCAATCCCACCCCACCCACCCCCCCCCCGCCCACTTGCGACACCGTGCTGACCACTGTAGCCGACAGCTATGTGCGCGGGGGAAGCTATGGCAACCAAAATTATGGCACGGCCGAGCAATTTATCGTCAAAGGTGGTAGTACCGAATACCGCCGCCGTGGCTATGTGCGCTTCGACTTAACCCAACTCACCTATCCCCAAGCCAACCGCGCCACCTTGCGCCTCTTTGTGGGCGACACCCAAATCAGCGACCCAATACCCGTCTATTTGCGGGCGGTGGCCAACGACAATTGGCAAGAGACGAGCGTGACATGGAACAATAGCCCCACCACGGGAGCTTTGCTCGGCGTGGATGAGGCGGAATACGGCCGTTGGCTCACCTACGATATCACCAGTTATGTCAACCAAGAGTTGGCGGGCAACAAACAACTAACTGTTTCGCTCTATGACGAATCGGGAACCAATCAGGAGGTGGATATTTTCAGCCGCGAGATGGGCATTTACGCGCCCGAAATCGCCCTCGAAATTACCTGCCCCAATGGTGTCCCCACCTCCACCCCATTCCCCACGACCACCCCACAACCCCTGCCACCCACCCCGACAGCCTCTCCCACCCCGCCTCCCCCAGTGCAATTTTGCCCTCTTATACTCACGCCCTTGGGCGATGCGTTTACGCGCAGTGGGCAATACGCGGGGGTTAACTATGGCAGTAACAACACTCTGGAGATAAAAGCGGGCGGCAACAGCTATCGGCGCATGGGCTACTTGCAATTTGATTTGCAACCGCTGAATGGCCGAGCTGTGCAATCGGCCGCGCTCCACCTCTTCCCGCGCTACACCCAAACGGCCAGTGTGCCCCTCCACTTGCGTGGGGTGGGCAGTAATTGGCCAGAGATGGGGCTGACATGGAGCAACAGCCCCGTCCAAGGGACATTGCTGGGGACGGGAGCGGCCGTGCAGGGGCAATGGCTCACCTTTGATGTGACCCAGTACACCCAAACCAGCGGCACAACCCTCGCCTTTAGTGTGTATGATGAGGCAAACACGGATGCGCTGATTCAGTTTAACAGCCGCGAACACACGGCCGACAAACCCTATCTGCTGGTCAATGTGGCGTGTGGCCCCACCGCCCCAACCGCCACGCCAACCAGTGCCCCGCCCACGGCAACGGCTTCTCCCACGCCGTTGCCGCCCACCCCAACAGCATCACCAACGTTGTTACCTCCTACGGCGACGGCATCACCGACGCTGTTGCCCCCGACAGCCACCGCGACCCATGTGCCGCCAACTGCGACAGCTACAACGATTCCCCCCACGGCAACTCCATCGCCCACGCCAGCCCCTGTGCTACTGGTGCGGGTGAACTTCCAAAACAGTGGCGCGGCCGTGCCCGCTGGTTATGTGGCCGATACGGGGGCTTCGTTTGGCAACCGCAATGGCTTTAGCTATGGCTGGCTGGGGAGTAACTACAACGGCCGTGACCGCAACAGTGCCCAAGCGGCCGACCAAGCGTATGACACGCTGAACCACATGCAGGTGGGTGGCAACCGCACATGGGAGATCGCCTTGGCCAATGGCACGTATCGGGTGCGCCTTGTGGCGGGCGATGCCAGCTATTGGGATAGCCAGTATCACCTCTTGCTGGAGGGGCAAACGGCCGTGCAAGCAACCTCTAGCTCTGGCCAACGTTGGCACGAGGCTACCGTAACGGTAGTCGTCACCGACGGCCGCCTGACCCTGAGCAATGGGGCCAGTGCTGTCAACAACAAGGTTAGCTTTATCGAGATTAGCACCCTCCCATAGAAGAAGTAAAAGGTAAGAAGTGAAAAGTGAAAAGGGGGGCACTCGATACACCCCACTTTTTACTTTTCACTTTTTACTTTTGACACCTCTCCTCCCCCTCTTTTTCGTCTGCCACAGCCGCTGAAAACAGTTGGCGGCTGTTGCAGAAGCAGTACCAAGCAGAATAAACAAATGCGTATTACTTTCCGAACTGCGGCCAGCGCCTTGCTGGCCATCTTGTTTTTATTAGGCGTAGCCACGGCCGTGCCCACGGCCGCCCAAACAGGCACGCCACCCGCTCAAGCGGGTTTTCCCCGCACCGAACCCACAGTCATGGAATTTGCCTCGGTTAGTGTCATAGATTTAGACCGCAATGGCGATTTAGAAATTTTGACGGCCGATGCCAATGGCTATGTGTGGGCATGGGAACACAACGGCACCGCCCGCACAGGCTTCCCCCTCGATACCAAACGCACGAGTTGTACGACGCGCCACCGCATCAATGGCCCCTTGGCCATTGGCAACATTGTGGGAAACGAAAATTTAGAAATTGTGGCGGGTGCAGGCGGCTGTGGTCTCACGGCGGGCAAGCGCGGCCAAACCTACGCATGGGCGTATAACGGAGCCGCCCTCACGGGCTGGCCCAAAGAAACGGATAGCAATCCCTACGAAACGGATAGCGTGGAAGTGACCAGCGTGGCCTTGGGCAACCTGACGGGCAACACTTTGCTTGAGGTAGTTTCGACCACAGACAACAGCGCGGGGCAAATTCCCGATACCACCACCGTAGACACGCGTAACCTGTATGCGTGGACAGGGACGGGGAGCATCCTCACGGGTTTTCCGACATGGTACAAGACGGCGGGGATTTGGGGCGCATCCGCCGTGGGCAATGTGCGTGGCGATGCCTACGACGAAATTATCACAGGGCGCGACCAGCTTTATTTGCACATCTACAACAACCAAGGGCAATGGCTCCCTAGTGGCCAGCCCATTCGGATGCCGCTCAATATCGCTGATGCCAATGCCCAATGGGGCACGTATCGCTATGCTGAGTTTACGCGCAGTGCGGCCGTGTTGGGCGATATTGACAACGATGGCGTGGTGGAAATTGCCGTGCAGGGCAAAGTGCGCGACCCCCAACAAGGGCACAATGTCACGGGCAACACCATTTTTGTGATGCACGCCGATGGCACACGCCAGCCGGGCTGGGAAATTGCCCCCCAAGTGGGCAACAAACCCACCTCCACCTTTGAGCCACTGGCCAGCGTCTCACTCGGGGATTTAAATGGGGATGGCAAGTTGGATGTGATTGTGCCGTTTGCGGATGGCTATGTGCGGGCTTATCAATCCACGGGGCAATTGCTGTGGAGTTATTATAACTATGCCCAAGGCAAAATTTTGTTCGCCAGCGAAGCGGCCGTGGGCGATATTTCGGGCGACGGCCGTCCAGATGTTATCTTTGGAACCTATGCCCCCACCAGCGCTAACCAAGCCGATATTCGGCTGATTGCCCTGAATGGCACCAACGGCCAAATGCTCTCTGGTTTCCCACTCACCCTACCCCAAGAGAGCGGGAGCAAGCGCGGGATACGGGGTGCGCCCACGTTGGCCGATATAGACGGCGATTGTGATGTGGAAATTTTGGCCGCCAGGTGGGGTGGACCCCTGTATTGTTGGGGTCTGACGGCTCGCTATTACC
This sequence comes from Candidatus Hadersleviella danica, assembly GCA_016711405.1. Lineage (GTDB taxonomy): Bacteria > Chloroflexota > Anaerolineae > Promineifilales > Promineifilaceae > Hadersleviella > Hadersleviella danica. The sequence continues at coordinate 18,109 of JADJSZ010000013.1, forward strand.
CCAATCGGATGCCGTGGCCTACCGCTCGCCACGATAATTGGCGCAGTGGCTCGGCCGCTGGCCCCGCCCTGTTCACCTCGGCCTGTGCCCTGTATGGGGCTACGCCTACGCCTGCACCTACGGCCACCCCCACGCGCACCCCTACTCCTACAGCAACCCCCTTGCCAACGGCTTCCCCCACCCCACCGCCATCACCCACACCACCGCCCTCTAACTGTGAGGTGGTGCTGAACCCCGTGGCGGATGCTTTTATTCAGGATGGCACATCGGCCGCCAACAATTTTGGCAACACGGCCGATTTGGCGGTGAAAGCGGGGGGAACCAATTATCGGCGCGAAGCGTATTTGCGCTTTGATTTGGCCAGTTTGGGCAGTGCCACGGCCAGCCAAGCCCGCTTAGAATTGTGGGTAGCCAGCACCCAAAACAACGGTTCCGTGCCCCTGACAGCTTTGCGGCCAACAACGATAACTGGACAGAAACGGGGCTGACATGGGGCAACCAGCCGGGGCGGATGGTCACGCCGCTGGGCAGTGGCACGGCCGTGGCGGGGCAATGGGTCGTGCTGGATGTCACGGCCGCTATCAATGCCGAACTAGCGGGTGACAAAATTAGCTCTTTGGTGCTGTGGGATACCGCCAATACCAACTTGCTGGCCACGTTGCACAGCCGCCAAGCTCCCCACAGTTCGCCCCGTTTGGTCGTGGTGAAGAGCAATTGTGGCACGAGTAGTACCCCGCTGGTGAGTGTGAATTTTCAACTGGTCGGGGCGGCCGTGCCCGCAGGTTTTGTGGCTGATAATGGGGAACTGTTTGGCAACCGCAATGGCTTTAGCTATGGTTGGCTGGTGGCCAATGGCAACGGCCGTGACCGCAACGCCACCAATTCGCCGAATCAGGCGTATGATACGCTGAACCATATGCAGATGGGTGGCAACCAAACATGGGAATTGGCTCTAACCAATGGCACTTATCAGGTGCGCGTGGTGGCGGGCGATGCCAGCTATAGCAACAGCGTCTACCACCTGCAAGTGGAGGGGCAAGATGTGGTCAATGGGACACCCACGGCCGCCCAACTCTGGCTGGAAGGCACCCGAACAGTCACGATAACCGACGGCCGATTGACCCTGAGCAACGGCGCAAGTGCTGTCAACAACAAGGTCAGCTTTATCGAGATTCGCACTCTGCCGTAGGGGAAGGGAGCCGTCAACTGTGAAAAGCTCTCGGGAGAGGATTTTTACAAGTTTTGACTGGGGACAAGGGACTTGGGACGCTTGTTACCTTCAACCCCTTGTCTCCAGTCTCCAGTCCCCAGTCCCCAGTCCAACATTGCAAAAATAGCTTAATAGAAAGAAGTGGGCGCATGGTGCGCTCACTTCTCATTTGCGTTTAACGCCTCGGCAATGGTTTGCGACAATTGGCTCACGCTGGGCGGTTTGGAGAGCCACGCGCTTAGTCCTTGGGCATAGAGCGGCTCTAGTTCGCTTTCGATGGGGTGGCCTGTAAGCAAAATGATGGGTAGGGCAAGACCTTCTTCACGCAAGGTATGGAACAAGGGGATGCCACCCAGTTGGGGCATGACCACATCGCTGAGAACCAAGGCCACGTTGTGGTTTGGCGTGCGTAAAATGGCCAATGCTTCGTGGCCATTCGTGGCCGTCTCGGTCGCATAATGCAGTATTTCTAGGGTGGCCACGAGGGCGGCGCGCACGGCCGCGTCATCTTCCACCACCAAAATGGTTTGCCCCTGCCCCAGCACAATGTCGGGCGGCATATTGGGGGCAAGTTCAGCGGCCGTGATGGGCAAGGCGGGCAGATAAATGGTAAAGGTGGTGCCTTCGTTGACGGCCGTGGCCACCGCCAAACGGCCGTCGTGTTGAGCCACAATGCCATACACCTGTGCCAACCCCAATCCACTGCCCGCCCCCGGCGCTTTGGTGGTGAAAAACGGCTCGAAAATGTGGGGCAAAACCGTGGGGGGAATGCCTGTGCCATTGTCCACCACCTGCAATTGCAACCATTCCCCTGCGGGCATGGGGGGAATAAGTGGAGATTGGCCGGGCAAAATGGTCAGGCGCGATAACTCGAAACGCAAGGTTCCCCCTTTCGGCAACGCATCGCGGGCATTGACCGCCAAATTGGTAATCAACTGTTGCATTCGCGTGGGGTCGGCATGGATGGCGTAATGGTCGAGGGGGTAATCTAGCACCAGTTCGATATTTTCGGGCAAGGTGCGCTGGAGGAGCTTGATGTTTTCTTTGAGTAAAGCCAAGAGGTCAAGCGGTTGTCGCTCCAACATGGAGCGACGGCTGAAATCGAGAATTTGGCGAATGAGGTCGGCCGCACGGTGGCCCTGATTCTCAATAACCCCTAACTGGCGCAGGGCTTTGGGGGATGTCTCGGGACTGCGTTGGAGGAGTTGGGTGTAGAGCAGAATGGAAACGAGGATGTTGTTAAAATCGTGGGCGATCCCTGCGGCGAGCTGACCCACGGCCGCTAACCGTTCCTGTTGGCTGATTTGGGTGCGGGTTTGCACAGCTTGGGTCACATCTTTGATGACGATAACCCATTGCTCCCCGCTGGTTCCCCCTGTAATGGGGCGAGTGATGAGTTCAAAGGTGCGACCGTCTGCTTCTAGTTCGTGCCACAACCCTGCGGGGGGCGAAGTGAGCAGTTCGGCCAGCGGCCGTTGTCCCAATTGCGTAAGTGGAGAGAGGCGCTCCCCTTTGGTCAAGCGCAAGAGGTAGCGGTCGGCAGTTGGGTTGACCATCAGAATGCGGTTTTGCTGGTCAAGCAAAATCATTCCTTCAGGCACACTATCCAAAATAGCGTGAACTCGTTTGGATTGCCGTTGGAGCTGGTCCCAAAGCTCTTGCCGCTCCGATTCGGCCAATTTTTCAGTGGTAATATCCCGCCCAATCCCCTGAATGTAAGTGATTTGGCCTGCTTCATCGAAGAAGGCTGTATTGGTCCAGCGGTGCCACCCGTGGGTCGCGTCGGGCGTTAAGACAGGGTGTTCATGGGTGCGGGTGGGGTTAATGGGGGTTAAGGATAGGTAACGTTGTTGGGTACTTGTGCGTTCGTTAGAGGGTATAAAGTTCAGAAACCGCTGGCCAACCAACTGGGCGGGTGTTTGGTCAAAGTAATCGGCATAGGCGGAGTTGACATAAGTGAGCGTGCTATCGGGCAAGTAGGTGCAGAGCATAAGCGGCATGTGCTCGACTAAATCGCGGTATTTTTCCTCGCTTTGGCGCAAAGCTGTTTCGTTTTTTTTGTGGCTGGTCACATCGAGGAGGGTTCCTATGATTTTGGTGAGGCGGCCGTTGGCATCGTATATCCCCTGAGCGGTGGGGGCAAAATAGCGCACAGCACCACGTTCAGGGTTGCTTCGGAACTCGTAAGGAGGCGGCTTCTCACCTTTGCTTAGTTGCGTCACTGCGCTGGCTACTAAGTCACGATCTTGGGGCCTTGCAGATAATCGTCGAAAAAAGGAACCCCTTGGGTGGGGTCGAACCCCAATAGGACATACATTTGCGGCGACCACCACCCATGACCAGTGGCGGGGTCAAGCTCCCAATTGCCGAGTTGGGCGTGTGCTTCGGCGCGTTCTAACCGCTCGTTTTGTTGGCGCAAAGATTCAGCGGCCGCTTGGCGAGCCTCATTGGCGGCTAGCAAGAGGCGAGAACGCCACCACATAGCTCCTGCCAAGAGGATTGTGACAACAAGCAGAATGACAATAAATAGGGCATGGAGGGGCATCAGCTCAGGCTGTTGGGTCAGCCCCTCTTCTACGATTAGCCCATTCGCCCACAGGGATTGCTCCGCAAATAAGAGTTTGCTCATTTAGTGGCTCACTTTTGTTGTGGTCTACAGTGAAAGTACAACAAGCTAATGGAAAATTAGCCTACAACAACGATGAGCGGTATTGTATACTAGCGTGCCTTATTTTAATGTTTGCTAGTTATCGATTAGTACACATCTCTCACTTATTTTTGTTCATTGGTTGGTATTGAAATGATGCATCCAGCGACCCAACGAGTGGTTTCGGCCGCCCAAGAACTCGGCCTTATGCTGAACATTGTCACCTTCGACCAATCAACCCGCACGGCGTCCGAGGCGGCCTCGGCCGTGGGGTGTGAGGTGGCCCAAATTGTCAAAAGCCTCTGTTTTGTGGTGAACGAGCAACCCATCATCGCCCTTGTTTCGGGGGCGAACCAGTTGGATGTGGGCAAGTTGGCCGCTCTGCATGGGGTGGGTAAAAAGCGCGTCCAACGCGCCGATGCCGAAACGGTGAAGGCGGCCACAGGGTTCACCATTGGGGGTGTTTCCCCATTTGGCCATGCTCGGCCGTTGCCCATCTTCTTGGATGAGGATTTGCTCCGCTTTGAGACCATTTGGGCGGCCGCAGGAACCCCCAACACCGTCTTCCCCATCCTGCCCACCCAGTTGCAAACCTACACCAACGCCGTGGTGGCCGACCTGAAACAAGGGTGAGGAGATTGCGGAATGCGGAATGGGGATTGCGGAATGGGAAATACCTTTACCGACCACGAACAAATGACAAATGACGAATGACCACAGGAGTATCTATGACCCATATTTTAGCCATTTGTACCGCCAATATTTGCCGTTCGCCTGTGGTAGAGGCGGTTTTACGGAATCGGTTGCAGGCGCAGGGCCTGAACGATTGGGAAGTGAGTTCGGCGGGCACGTGGGCTACCCAGCGGCGGTCGGCTTCGGAGTTTAGCGTGGAGGTGGTGCAGGAGCGGGAGGGGTTGGATTTAACGCGCCATCAGTCGCGGGGATTACGGCCGCCATGCTGGCCGAAGCAAACTTGGTTTTGTGTATGGAATCTGGCCATGCCGAAGCGTTGCGGGCGGAGTTCCCTGACCATGCCGCCAAGGTGTTTATGCTCTCCCAAATGGTCAACAACCGCCGCTTTAACATCAGCGACCCGTATGGTGGCCCGCGTGATGGGTATGAGCAAATGGTGACACAGGTGACGGATTTAATTGAAAAGGGGTTGCCGCGTATTATTGAATTAGCTGGCGGGAAGGGGGGATAAACGGCCGAGTCCCGCCCCATTCGCTTCATTTGCCCAAATTATCCACTAAACTTTAGACGAACAGGAGGATTTCATGAGCATGACCCCCACCCAGCAACTCGCTAAAATCCGCCAAATGATTCTTACCCAAGAAGGGTTGCGCGACTTTGTGCCCGCTGAACAGCTGGAGGCAATACTGGCTTCATTGCGCCAGCAAGAGCAAACCCTACTCGCCCAATTAGGTGGCGAGCCAGCCACCACCTATGGCGCAAATGCTGTCCATGTCGAAGGAAGCACCGTGCAAGGCAACGTTATCGGTGGCAGTAGCAACAGCGTCGTCAACACAGGTGGCGGGGATTATGTCGGCCGTGACAAAATCAACACCACGAATCACATTACAGGCGATTATGTAGCGGGGAACAAAACAGAGCGTGACCAGTATAATGCGAGCACGATTAACGTTTACCACGGGACAAAAGGCTCAGATTCCGACCCCTCACTCAATCTCGCCCCTGCTCCGCCGAATCTGCACCATCAAATGGTCAACTATCTCAGCAAAAGCGATATCAACACGATTTGCTTTTACTTAAATGTGGATTATGACCGTTTGGCAGGTGACACCCTTGACGACAAAGTGACGGCTCTCATCACCTACTGCCGCCGCAACAATCGGGTGGCGGATTTGCTCAAAGCATCCGCCGAACGCAACCCATCCCAGTGGGGCTGAGAAGTAAAGCGTAGCTGGCTATCTGGGTAAGGGAGCCAATCCGCAATCCCAAATCCCCAATCCAAAATAAAAAAAGACCCCATTCAAGCCTGCCTCAAGAATGGGGTTTTTTATTTGCTATTCAGTTGTTTTATTCCCTTTTTCTCCTCGGGAAGGTTAGAACGTTGCTTTAACTTCGGAGCAATTCGTTCTTTTATTTATTGCTGTTAGCATACGCTTCTACGGCCGTTCACAATAGTTACATTTGTCATAAATTCCTAGTTATTTGTCATTTTCCCCAACTGGCCGCCTCACTCCCCGTTTTCGGTAACTGACAAATTGGCCACAAACCGCTCGTTCACCTCGGCCATGCGACGGCCGAGCAAGCTGGCGATATTGCGCATGACACGCATCCCAATGCGTGGGTGGCGTTGGATGAGGTTCTCGAAATCCTCCTGCTTAAGGGCGGCCACTTTGGCGGCCGTGGGCGCCACCACCGTCGCCCCGTAAGGTTGATGTGTCACCAGCGAAATCTCGCCAAAAAATTCCCCCTCATGCACAAACCCCAGCGGGTGCCCCGTGCGCGAAAGAACATCGAGCCGCCCCTCTAGCACCATGTAAAAGCTCTCCCCCCGTGCGCCAGCGCGGACGAGAACTTCCTCGGCCGTGCAATCCCGCACTTGGCACAGCCCCGCAATTTTCTCCAGCTCTCCCTCTTCCAACCCCGCAAAAACTGTCATTTGGCGCGTCGCTTCGTTTACCTCCAAGCCAATGCGCTTGTCCTCAAACCCTTGGCGCACCAGTTGGAAAATGGCGTGGCTCTCGGGGGTCAGTTGGGCTTCGTCCACATCTAAGGCCACATACACTTTGGCCATTTTGATGGTATCCAGCCGTTCCACCTCATGGAAAACAAAGCTAGGGCAATAAGCGACGGGGACAAAGCCCAAGTTGCTCAGGGTGCGCTGAATTTCGGGGGCGTAGGCGCTGACGGTAATTTCGAGGTATTCCGCTTTGTATTGGGTGCGTGTCCGCCAATCTAGTTCTTTGAGCAAAAAACCCAGCACATCGTTGCGCAGGCCAATCAGTTCCAGCACTTTGATGGAACGGCCGATGGGATCCATCGTAAACCCAATTGCGCCCACGATTCGGCCGTCTGTCCGCGCCACCAAATAGTTGGAATTTTTGGTTTGCAGGAGGAAAATGCCATAGGAGAGCTGTAAATTGCCGAAAACGTGACGGCCGGAGAGACGGCCGCGTTCAATCCGCAACAGGGAGGGCAACCCCTCCTCGCGCAACTCCTCCACCTCAAAATCAGTCCCAATCTCATACCCCTCGGCATCGTCCACGGCGATTAAATCGTTGCGAAAGCCCAAGTTTTGCAACGCCTGTTGCCCCAGCAAAAACACCTCGGGGATGACCCGTGGGTTGTTGCGGCGCAGTTCGCGGGCGGGGCCGAAGATTTTGCCCGTCAGCACAAGGCTTTCCCGCTTTTCCAGCAGAACTTTTTGGGGCAAAAAGCCAATCGGCATGAGGCCGAATTTGTGGGAGATGCGTTGGGCGAAGGGGTGGGCGGTGCGGCATTCGGCCAAACCGAAGTGGAGCCGCTTCTCGGCAAAATCGAGCCGGGCTTGCATGAGGGCAGAGCCAACACCAGATGTACGCGTGTTGGGGTCTACGGCCAAACGGCCGAACTCGCCACACAAATCGGCATACGCCCCCACCTCAAAATAGACCGAGGCCGTGCCGACCACTTCGCCATCTACTTCGGCTAAGAGGGATAAATAGCTGTCTTGGTAAATGCTCCGCTTGAGCCACTCATCGCTATAAAACTCTTTGTAGGGATAGCTATCCCCATAACAGCGTAGAAAAAGAGCTTGAATGGCCTTCAAGTCCCCCTCGGTAATTCGTCGGACGTTGATGTTACTGCTCATAAGCGTGTTGTGAGAGGTAAAAGTGGTGTTATAACGCTTTACATATCGCCCCCATGCTATTTTACCGATTATAGCAGTGTTTTAGTCGGGCAGTCTTTCAGTCTCTCAGCTCTCAGTTGTTCCGCATTCCGCAATCCCCAATCCCCATTCCGCAATCCCCATGTCCACCAGTTTAGTTGATATTCGCATTCGCCAACGAGAGTATTTGTTGGCCATTAGCCGGGCGCTCACGGCCGAGCTTGACCTCAGCGACGTGCTTCGCATCATTCTGCAAGCCTCCGTAGATTTTATTGCGGGGCGGGCGGGGCTGGTGGTGCTGGCCGACCCCATCGAGAAAAAGTTTCGGGTCGCGGCCGCGCTCGGCATTCCCAGCGAAACCTTTCGCCGCTTCCCCGTCCTGCTCCAAGGCGTGCCCTACGAAGAGGGCGCCGAGCAAGATGCGTTGCCCCAAATTGACCAACGCATCCACAAATTGGCCGAGGCGGTGCAGATAGATTTGGATTTAGCGCAAGCGATTTTGCTCCCCATGCAAAGCGGCGATGCCCTGATAGGCATGATTTACGTCTTTCAGGCGGAGAGCTATGTCTTTAGTCGCGACGCACCCCAATTGTTGCAGAGCTTCGCCGACCAAGCGGCCATCGCCGTGCGCAATGCCCGGCTGTACGAGCAAGTCATCGCCGAAAAGCAACGGTTAGATGCCATTTTGGAGCAGAGCGCCGACGGGGTGATGATTCTTGACCCGCAACTAAACATCAAGGTGTTTAACCAAGCGCTTTCGCACATGACGGGCTGGCCCGCCCAAGGAGCCATTGGCCTCTCCCACAATGAGGTGGTGCGTTGGCTCAGTTTGCGCACAGAAACGGATGTGGTGCAAGCGGTGCAGGAAGGGTGGCCGTTGCCGGGGTCGCCCCCGCTGTATGTGGAGGGGGAAATTCGCAAGTGCAATGGGGAAAAAGTGAGTTTGGGGGTGACGTATGCGCCTGTTTTGAACGGCCGCGGCCGTATCACCGACATTATCGCCAATGTGCGCGATTTAACCCGCTACCGCGAGGAGCAGGAACTGCAAAAAACATTTATTTCGGTCGTCAGCCATGAGCTAAAAACGCCCGTTTCCATCATCAAAGGGTATGCGGGCACCATGCGGCGCAAAGATGTGACATGGCCCCGCGAAGTGATGGATGAGTATTTGGGGGTGATTGAAGAGGAAGCGGATCAACTGACCGATTTAATAGACAACTTGCTGGAAGCGTCGCGCTTGCAAGCGGGCACATTCAAGCTCGACTTATCAGATGAGGTTTGTTTGTACAGTTTGGCCACCAACACGGCCAAAAAGTTTATGCTCCAAACCCCCCAACACCAGTTCGAGTTGGATTTCCCAGAGATGTACCCCGAGATTGTGGCCGACGAACGGCGGCTGAACCAAGTGCTGAATAATTTGGTTAGCAATGCCATTAAATATACACCTGATGGTGGTACAATTCGGCTCACTGGCTCATTTACACCTGAATATGTTACTTTGTCTGTCAAAGATGAAGGGATTGGGATTCCTACCCACGAGCGGCATCGCATTTTCCAGAAGTTTTCGCGCTTGGATAACGCCCTGAGCCGCAAGACAGAGGGGACGGGTTTGGGGCTGTTTTTGAGCAAGGCGATTGTGGAGGCACACAACGGCCGTATCTGGTTTGCCAACAACAGCGAAACCAACGAAAACGAACCCGGCACGACGTTTACTTTTTCCATCCCCCGTGCGGCGCAGTAAGCATCGGGTCGAAGTTGATTTTTCGCCGACGAAGCCTTCGTTTGCTTTCACCAATGGCAATTTGCTCGAATGGCTTCAGAAAAGTAGTGAGGAGAACCCTGTCATTCCCCCAAAACATTAAGGTAAGTCTCATGATGATTGATGAACTTGATACAGTTGTTTTAGCTCGTGAGATTGAAGATTACGGCTTACAAAAAGGGGATATTGGAGCTGTTGTGCATGTGTATCACGGTGGTATGAGCTATGAAGTTGAATTCGTAACAGGTGAAGGAGAGACTATTGCTCTTTTAACACTCACGGCCGATGATATACGGCCGATGCATGAACACGAAATTTTACATGTGCGCGAACTCGTCCCTGCTTAGCGCACCCATTCCCCATTTTTAGCGTTAAAAATAGATTATCTGGTTTGTCAGAGCGGCCGACGGCCGCTCTTGCCTTGCCATCACACCAACCCTTGCTATAGGAGAATTCATGCAAACCCAAATCGCCTGTCCACGGTGCCAAACGCGCTTTGCGGCCGATGTTCACCAACTCATTGATGCCCAGCGCACCCCCCAACTCAAGCAAATGCTCCTCTCGGGGGGGCTAAACGTGGCCAATTGCCCCAAATGCGGCACCAGCACCCAACTCGCCGCCCCCATGCTCTACCACGATGCCGACCACCAATTGCTCATGGTCTATGTGCCCATGGAACTCAACTTGCCCATTAAAGAGCAAGAAAAATTGGTGGGGGAAATGACCCAAGCCATTGTCAAAGAAATTCCGCCTGCCCAATTCAAGGGGTATCTCCTCCAACCGCAAACGATTATTACCATGAAAACCTTCATGGAAAAAGTCTTTGCCACCGAAGGCATTACGCCCGAGATGTTGGAGCGGCAATCAAACCAACTCAAACTGCTGGAACAACTTTCGGTGGCCAAAGATGGCACGGCGATGCGCCAGTTGGTGCAGGAAAACGAAAAGCTGGTGGACGAGTATTTCTTCTCCCTGCTCGGCTCCGTCTTGCAAAACCTGATGCAATCGCAACAAGGCGAAAATCAGTTGGTGGCTCTGAGCAATTTGCAAGCAATGCTCTACATGGAAACGGAGATTGGCCGCCAGATGGAACGCCGCCAAACGGTGATGCGCCAGCTCCAAAAAGAGGCCAAGGCACAGGGTGGGCTGACGGTTGAACTATTTGCCAAGTATCTGATAGAAAATGCGGCCGACGAGGGAACCACCATCACCCTGCTCCAAGCAGGGCAAGCAGGCATCAACTACGAACTCATGGCCCAAGTGAGCAACGCTTTAGAAGCGGCCGAAGCCCAAAAAGATGCCCCCCAAGTGGCCGCCCTCACCAAACTGCGCGACTTGTTGATGGATTTGTACACCCAAATGCAACAACAAGCCCAACTCGCCCTCCAACAAAGCCAACAAATTTTGTCCGATATCCTGAAAGCCCCCAATACCGCGCAAGCCGTTCAGGAACGGTTAGAAGAGCTAGACGAGGGGTTTATGTACCACCTTGCTGGCCAAATTAAGCACGCCGAAAACAAAGAGGAAACGGTGCTTTTGGCCGCCTTGCGCCAAATCCATGCTCTGATTATGCGCGAAGCAGAGAAACAACTCCCCCCCGAGTTGCAGTTAATTAACCAGCTTTTACACGCTGGGGATGAATCGTTGCAACGGCAAATTGTGGCCAGTATGCCCCCCGAAGCACGGCCGCGTTTGGCCGAAATTATCGAAACAATGGCCGCCGAAATGGTTGGCAATGGCGACCCCGCCATGATTGAACAATTGGAGCGGCTCCAAGACTTGTTTGAATAAGATAGAGTGTAGAGATAGAGATAGAGGGAGCTTCGTTGGCTGAACAACGACGTTCCCCTCTATCTCTATCTCCAATCTCTATCTTGTCACTTATTGCAATTGCGTTTGGTCAAACGAATCGGGCAGGAGTTGGTGGAGGGAGGTTTGGCGCACGGTGTAGGGGTCTTCACTGATAAGCCACACGGGAATATCGGCCGAAGCAAATTCGCGCAACACTTGGCGACACGCCCCGCAGGGTGTCACCCCATTGTTGGTGGCCACGGCCACGGCCGTGATTTGTTGTTGCCCAGCCCCCACCATCTGGCCAATGGCGTTGCGTTCCGCGCACACCGTCAACCCATACGAGGCGTTTTCGATGTTCACGCCTGTGTAAATCTGGCCATCGGCCGCTAACACGGCCGCCCCCACCCAAAAATTGGAGTACGGCGCATACGCCCTCGGCCGAATGGCGCGGGCGGCGGCAATTAGATTTTGAGGGAATTCGTCATTGATGGGTCATTTGTCCCTTGTCCTCCGTCCCTAGTCCCTTGTCGAGTCACTTAAACGAGTGTTATCAGCCACTGTGCGGCCGTCCACCACCACCTGTTCCACCGTACAACGGTGGCCAATAAACGCATTGCGCAGGATGGTGTTCGGGCCAATCACACAATCTTCGCCCACCACTGTTTCGCCCTGCAAATAGCTGTTGGGCCAGATGATGGTATCTTGCCCGATTTGCACCTGTGGGTCAATGTAAGTTGTGGCGGGGTCAATAATCGTCACCCCATTGGCCAGCCAATAGTGCACAGTGCGGCGGCGAAAGGCGCGGTCTACAGCGATGAGTTCTGCGCGTGTGCCCGCTCCCAAACACTCGTCGGGGTCGTCGGTCAGGATGGCTTCCACCAAACGGCCGTCGCGCACGGCCGCTTCCACCACATCGGTCAGGTAATACTCCGTGTGACCATCGCGGGCGGTGCGGGGCGGGAGTTGGGGCAAGGTTTGCCACAGCCATGCGCCCTCAAAGCAATAAGCCCCCCCGTTTTGTTCAGTGATGGCTAATAAGTCGGCTGAATTCGGCCGTTGCCGCGCTTGCGCCGCTTCGACAATCTCGGTCACACGGCCGTTGGCATCGCGCACAACGCGGCCGAAGGCGGAATCGGCCGTGCCGCGCACACTCATCAGCACCACGGCCGCGCCTGTTTGCGCTTGCCGCTCGGCCAAGCCCCGAATCGTCTCCGCCCGCAAGAGGGGCATATCGGCATAGCAGACGGCGACTTGGCTGGCACGCCCCGCCAACAGCGGCATGGCCATCTGGGTGGCGTGTCCTGTGCCCAGCTTCTCGGTTTGGGCGACGTATTGCCCCCGCTGGCCAAACAGGGCTTGGATTTGCTCGCCGCCTTCGCCAATGACTAGCACTGGGGGGTGCTGGCTAATGGCCACGGCCGCTTCAAACAGATGGGCGACCATCGGCGCACCACCAACGGCGTGTAAAATTTTCTGCTTTTTGGAGTTCATGCGAACCCCTTTGCCAGCGGCGAGAATGACAACGGCAAGGTCGAGCATGGGGATTGAAGGAATGCGGATTGGGGAATGCGGATTGCGGAATGACTGAGCGACTGACAGACTGACCGACTCAAAGACTACCCGACTATGTAAATAAAAAGTGCTGAGGAGATAATCCTCAGCACTGGGAGCTAGGGCGGTAGGATTCGAACCTACGAATGGTGGATTCAAAGTCCACTGCCTTACCGCTTGGCGACGCCCTAACAGCTTGTTTTCCAACGAAGCGAACGAAATAATAACATAAGTTCGGCCGTGGGGCAAGAAATTTGTCAAAAGAGTTGTGCGTATCTTTGGAGGGGTATGGGACAGGGATACAATGAAGGTGGGCACAAGCGTAGTAGAGCGCAATGCGGGATTGTTTTGCGCGAGGCAATCGTTTTGAGGGAACTTGATACAGAAAAAACGGCTAAAGCCGCTACTACAAACGAGGTTTGTTTACTCGTTCCGGCGCAGGGGGAGGACGACGTGGAATTGGCTTCCCGGCATGGTGGCCTCGTCGTGGCCAACGCTTTCCACCCAAATATCGCCATTGTGGGCCAGCACAATGCCCCGCGCAATGGCCAAGCCCAGCCCCGGCCCGCCACCCTTAAATTTGGTTTTGCTGGTCGAGTGCAAAGCGACTTTACCAGTCTGATAAAACTTGGCAAAGATGAGTTCGTGGTGGTTGGGGTCTATGCCAATGCCTGTATCGTAGACGGTGATGTGGATCGCCTCACGGCCGTCGGGAAACTTGGGCGCCCGATGGCGATGGGGGTCGTACAGTTGCCCCGTAATCGTCACTGCACCCCCGTCGGGGGTGTATTTAATGGCGTTTAGCACCAGATGGCGGAACACTTTCATCAGCGCATCGGGGTCGCCTTCGATGGGCGGGATGCCATCCATGCCATCCACATAAAACTGTTGTTGGCGCTCTTTGAACGCCTCTTCCAGCCGCATCGTCACCGTTTCAATCAGTACCCGCATCGAAACGGGTTCGGGGTAGATGCTCAGCTCTTGGTTGTCAATCTTGGCCACGTCGAGCATGTCGTTGACAATTTCGTGCATCCGCACCGCGCCCGAATAAATGCCATCTACCATTTGGCGGTAATAGTCGTTTTCCTTGAGCTTGCCATCGTGGCGCAAAATATCGCTGTACCCTTTCAGAATGGTCAGCGGGGTGCGGAGTTCGTGGGAGGCGACTTCGATGAAGTCGGATTTGGTGCGGTCGAGTTTTTCGAGGCGGTCATATGCCTCGGTCAATGCTTCGGTGCGTTGGGCGACTTCGTATTCGAGTTGTTGGTTGAACCGCTTGGTGCGGTTGTAGAGGCGGGCGTTTTGTAAGGCCACGGCCGCTTGTGCCGCGAAGGTGGTCGTTAAATCAATTTCGTCGTTGGTATACGGCTTGGCCACTTCTCGCGCCAACGAAAGCATCCCTGTCGCTTCATCGTTGACGAGGAGGGGCACGCCCAGCCACGCCCGCACACTGGGGAGCGTTTCCACGGCCGTCCAGTTGGGATAATTGGACACATCGGGAATGGCGAGGGGGGCTTTGGAATCGGCTAATTTGAGGAAAATGTCTTCCGAATCGCGGATGGGGATGCGAATATTTTGGGAGCCTTCGGGGAAGCCACGGGAGGCAACCATCTCAATGACATCTTGGCGATGGACGAAGACGGCCGCGCGATTAAACGGCACAATCGTCACCAAATTCTCCAAAATTAAATCCAAGACGGTATCCAACTCGATGGTGCTGGAGATGGCGGTTTGGATTTGGTTCATGGTCGCCGTCAACCGATAGCGCAGAACTTGGTCGCGGTAGAGCGTGGCATTGTTGATGGCGATAGAGACTTGGTCGGCCAGCGATTGCAACATGGAGAGGTTGTCGGCATTGAAACTCTCGACGCTGTAGCTTTGGATGTTGAGCACGCCCAGCAAACGGCCGCCCATCATCAGGGGAATGCCCGTTTCGGAGCGGACATTGATGAGCATGTAGGGGTGGGGGGGGTATTTGTTGGCTTGGGTATCGGCTACGGCCACATAATGGTGGTGGCGGGCGGCCAAACTGATCACGTGTTCGCGGTGTAGGTCTAGCTGGGGTGGCTCGGCTTGGCTGGCGGGGCTAGGGTCGTATTGCGGCCGTGCTTCTGTGCGCAAGACCAGCTTTTGAGCCACCTCATCCAACACAAAGATGCCGACATAGGCAAAGCCAAGCTGACTTTTGACAAGCTCCGCCACTTGGCTAAGAAGCGTATCCAAATCTAAAATGGCGGTGATGCGTTGCCCCACGCCCATGCTGGTGGCGAGTTGGGCGTATAAAAATTCGCGTTTGGCGTTGGTGCGTTTTAGCTCCTCTTGCACCTCAAATAGTTCATCGCGCCGCCGCTGGGATTTGAGGTGGGCCTCGAAGGAGGCGTTGACGGCCATCATCCAATCAATGCTGGTGACAAAGCTGGCGACGGCCAGCAGAAAGTTGACGACGACGATGGGCAGTTCGGCGATTAAATCGGCCGTGTTGAGTGCCCCCATGTACCACAAAGCGGCCAACATGCACACCACCGACCCCGCCCACACCCGAAAACTGGCATCGGGCTTGAGGATGGTGCTACTGATAACAATTAAAAAGCTGAAGAGGAGGGGCAAGGCACTGCGCGGATTGCCATACATGCCATAATTAAAGGAAATTAGGAGCATGTGAACGACAATGAGGAGCAGACCCCCTTCCCATTGCCGTTCTTTGTGGGATAAATCCCACGACCATTTGCCCGCGCTAATTGAAAGAAAGATAGTAACCAATAAGCCAGCAAAGGAGGAGTCCACTTCGCGCTGGCCGATATAGGCCAAGGCACTAAACAGCACCGTAGCAAACACGGTGATGGGGACTACCAACGAGAGCGAATCGTTGCGAAGTTGCTGAGCGTAAAGGTCGCGCATCGGTAGGAGAGGGCAGGTTATTTGTTATTCGTTATTGGGTAGTCACTAATAACCAGTAACGAATAACGAGTAACCAGTAATCAGTAACCAAATTGGGCAATTGTAACAAATTTTAATGGTAAGAGTATGGGGGATTTGTTAGGGGGTGGTCTTTTTACGCAAATTGCACGGCCGCAAGGGGTGAAGGGACGGGTTGGGGAGTGGCCAATGAGATTTGTGGTTTGTCCCCTATGCTCATTTTGGGGTAAAAATGCACCTTCCATTATTCATACGCCCTTTCTGAGGAGGTAATGATGACCCTTTTTGCCAAGATTATTGCGGGGGAGATTCCCGCCCAAATTGTGTACCAAGATGAGTTGGTGACGGCCTTTCGCGATATTGCGCCCCAAGCCCCGACCCATATTTTGATTGTGCCGAACAAAGCCATCGCGACGGTGAATGATGTCACGGCCACTGACGAACCCGCCCTCGGCCGTTTGTTCACCGTGGCCCAAAAGCTGGCCGCCCAAGAAGGCATTGCCGAAGGGGGATATCGGCTGATTGTCAACTGCAACCGGGATGGGGGGCAAGAGGTGTTTCACCTGCACATGCACCTTCTCGGCGGCCGTCGCTTGGGTGCAATGTTGCGGGGGGAATAAGAAGAGAGAAAAGGGAAGAGAGAAGAGCGGTCAGTAACCAGTAACCAGTAACGAATAACCAATAACTTTCCTATGCGTTTGCCACTTTTCGTTTACGGCACGTTGATACCGGGACAACCGAATGACCATTATGTGGCGGCGCATCTTCTGGCGCAGGAGCCAGCGTGGTTTGCCCACGGCCGCCTCTACACCTTTGAGACATTTCCCATGCTGATTGAAACGGCCGAGGGGCAACCCATCCACGGCCGTTTGCTCACCCTGAACCCAGTCACCTATGATGCTGTTTTGCAACAGTTGGACGAGTTAGAGGAGTATGACCCCGCTGACGAGACCAACAGCCCCTATTTGCGCCGCCAGCGCGAAGTGCAGACGGCCGACGGCCGTACCCACACCGCATGGGTCTACCTCGGCCAGCCCCACTTCGTTACATTCGGCTTGCCCCACATCCCCAGCGGGGATTGGGTGCAACACACGGCCGAACAAGCCAACCAAGACAGCATGGCCGCATGGTGGCAAACCCACGGTGTCAAGTTGCTATTTGGCCAAAAGGGGGAAGAATAGTGGTTAGTGGTTAGTGGTTAGTGGCTAGTGGTTAGTGAGTAGTGAGTGAGTAGTTTCTCCTTTGCTCCCCTGCTCCTCCGCTCCCCTGCTCCCCCACCTCCCCACCCCGCGCTCCCATTCACAATTAACCATTCACCATTCCCAATTCACAATTAAAACGCTATGACAACCAAAAGAATCGGTGTTCTCACAAGTGGGGGCGATGCGCCGGGGATGAACGCGGCCGTGCGCGCCGTCGTTCGCACGGCGCTGGATAAAGGCACAGAAATTTACGCCATTTACGAAGGCTACCAAGGCATGGTAGACGGCGGCCAATACATTCGGCCGTTGGATTGGTACGACGTGGGCGGCATTTTGCACAAGGGCGGCACTGTCATTGGCAGTGCGCGATGTATGGAGTTCCGCGCCCGCGAAGGGCGGCTGAAAGCGGCCTATAACCTCCTCCAAAACGACATTAGTGCCCTGATTGTCATTGGGGGAGATGGGAGCCTGACGGGGGCGAATATTCTGAAGCAAGAGTGGCCCGATTTGCTGGCCGAACTTGTCGAAACGCGCCAAGTAACGGCCGAACGCGCCGCCGAACACGCCTATCTGGCTATTGCGGGGCTGGTTGGCTCCATAGACAACGACGTATGCGGCACGGATATCACCATTGGGGCCGACACCGCCCTGCACCGCATCACCAACGCCATAGATGCGATTACGGACACGGCCGCCAGCCACCAACGCTCCTTCGTGGTCGAAGTAATGGGGCGCGGTTGTGGCTATTTGGCGCTGATGAGCGCCCTCGCCACGGCCGCCGACTGGGTGCTTATCCCCGAAAGCCCGCCCGATGTGGCCAGTTGGGAAGAGAAAATGTGCGAAGTGCTCCACCAAGGGCGGCTGATGGGACGGCGCGACAGCATCGTCGTGGTGGCGGAGGGGGCGCAAGACCGCAACGGCAAACACATTTCCAGCGACGATGTGAAGCGGGTGCTGGAGGAGCGGTTGGGCGAAGATACGCGGGTGACGATTTTGGGGCATTTGCAACGCGGCGGCTCGCCCAGTGCGTTTGACCGCAATTTAAGCACACTGTTGGGGGTGGAAGCTGTTAAGGCGGTGCTGGAAGCCACGGCCGAAACGCCCGCCATGCTCATCGGCATTGTCGGCAACAAAATTACGCGCACCCCCCTGGTGGAGGCGCTCGCTCAGACCGAGGCGGTGCGCGAAGCCATCAAACAGCGCGATTACAAAACGGCCATTAGTTTGCGCGGGCAGGGGTTTGTGGAGGCGTTCCAGACGGTGCGGACGCTGGTGCGGGCACGGCCGCATGGCGTGGCGAAGGGCAACGGCCGTTGCGGATTGGCGTGCTCAATGCGGGCGCACCTTCGCCGGGCATGAATACGGCCGTGCGAGCGGCCGTGCGCCTTGGCGAAGACCGGGGGCACAGCATGATTGTTTTCACCAACGGCTTCAAGGGTCTCATCAACAACGAGGCCGAAGAAGTGAACTGGATGAGCGTCAATGGCTGGGCACCCGTGGGCGGCTCTTTCTTAGGCACAAGCCGGGTGAACCTGAAGGGTAGCGATTTCTACACGATTGCCCGCAACTTAGAAGAACATCGGCTGGATGGGTTGCTGATTATTGGCGGGTGGTCGGGCTATAAGGCGGCGATGGAGATGCACGACAGGCGGCACAACTTCCCCGCCTTCAACATTCCCATGATTTGCTTGCCCGCCACGATTGACAACGACTTGCCCGGCGCGGAATTAAGTGTGGGGGCAGATACGGCACTCAATTCGATTGTGGAGGCGGTGGATAAGATTAAACAATCGGCCGTGGCCAGCCGGCGCGTGTTTGTGGTGGAGGTGATGGGGAGCAATTGTGGCTATTTGGCGCTGATGGGCGCGTTGGCCACGGGCGCAGAGCGGGTTTACTTGCCCGAAGAAGGGGTCAGCCTGAAGGATTTGCGCTCGGATGTGAAGAAATTGCTGGATGGTTTTAAGCGAGGCAAGCGGCTGGGGGTGATGTTGCGGAGCGAACGCGCCAACGAGACGTATACGACGGCTTTTATGTCGGCTTTGTTTGAGGAGGAGGGCAAAGATGTGTTTGATGTGCGCCAAGCTATCTTGGGGCATATTCAGCAGGGCGGCAATCCCAGCCCGTTCGACCGGATTCAGGCGACGCGCTTGGCGAAGAAGTGCATTGGCTTCATCGAGGAGCAGGCGGAATCGGAGGAGCCGTATAGTGCGTGTATTGGGTTGTTGAGCGGCCGTTATCGGTTCACCAACTTGGAGGATGTGCCGCGCATGTTTGATGAGCAAGCGTTGCGGCCGAAGAAGCAGTGGTGGCTGGAATTGCGCCCCATCGCCCACATTCTCTCCCAGCCGGGGGCAAACTTTAACAAGCAGAATGGGGACGAGTAGAGAGAGAAGAGGGAGCAGGGGAGCAGGGGAGCAGGGGGAGATTTATTAGAACAAGCTCTTTGCGTCCCTTGCGTCTTTGCGTCCCTTTGACAATCTGCCACCTTGCTTCGTTCCTACGCGGGGGCACCCGTCCTACATGGTCGGCAACCGTTCCTACACGGTCGGTCGGCAACCGTTCCTACGCGGTCGGCAACCGTTCCTACGCGGTCGGCAACCGTCCCTACGCGGTCGGCAACCGTTCCTACGGTCGGCAACCGTTCCTGGTCGGCAACCTTTCCTACGCGGTCGGCAACCGTTCCCGGGTCGGCACCCTGCACGCGGTCGGCAGACCCGTTCCCTACGCGGTCGGCAACCGTTCCCGTTCCCTACGCGGTGATTATCCGTTCCTACGGGGTTGTCCTTTTGTAGGGGTAGGCCTTGTGCCTACCCTCCCGCCTCATAATGCCCAGAGGTCTGGGCAACCACAAGGGTTGCCCCTACAGGCCGCATTAATTCACAATTCACAATTCACAATTCCCAATTCCCCCTTGTCTAACAAAACATGGTTTGCACTCATCATAGGGGGGGTAACGGCCGTGCTTGTCGCCCTGATTTTGAGCGATGCGTGGCCCTATTTGCGCGGGCCAGCGCCCGACACGGCCGAGTGGGCGTGGCCATTTGGCTTGCGCCCCGTGGCGCGGTGGTGGGCGGCTGGGGGAGCCGCGCTGGGGTTGTGGGGCACGGCCGTGTGGTGGGGCAAACAAACCCAGCGCACCGTCTGGCCGCTCATCTGGCTGATGGGGTGGCAGTTCGCCTTGCAAGTGGGGTTGGTGTACGCCGCCAACTCTGCTGTAAGCACGGAACTCATCGCCCGCGCCTATGCGCCCGTGACGGCTGGCTATTTTGCCGACACCATTGCCCAAACGGAAACGGGGGGAGCCAGCCAATTTTTGGCCAACTATCCCGCCCAAATGCCCCATTTCCCCTCGGAACACATGCGCACCCATCCGCCGGGGTTGCCCCTGCTGAATTGGGCGGCCGTGGCCCTCATGGGCAAGTTCCCGCGCACGGCCGAGGGGCTGGCCCCGGCCGTGTGGCACGGCCGTTGCACCGATTTATGGCTGGTGGATCGGCCCGCCTCGGTGGCGGCGGGTTTGTGGCTGGTGGCATGGCTTCCCTTGCTGGTGGCAACCACCACTTTGCCGCTGGGCTACGCCGTGGGCAAGCATTTGCTGGGCGATGAGGGGCAGGCCAAGCTGGCGGCCGTGTTGGCGGGAACCATCCCCGCCTTGCTCCTCTTCGCCCCCATTACGGATCAGTTGTATGCGCCGTTGGGGTTGGTTGCTGTATTGTTTCTGTGCAAAGCAGGGGGCAGGGGAGCAGGGGAGCAGGGGGGACTGTCTCCCTCTGCCCCTCTGCCCTCCGCTCCCTTCGTATTTCTTCCTCGCTGGCCTCACCCTCTCCCTGCTCACCTTCCTGAGCATTGGGAACGGGGCGTTGGCGGTGGCATTGGGGTTGTGGATGGGGTGGCGGTGGTGGGACAACAAGAACTCTGGCTGGCAAATAGTGGGGCAGATGGCGGCGGCCGTGTTGGGTGGGCTAAGCCTGTGGCTGGTGTATTGGTTGGGCTGGGGTGTGCCGCCGTGGGCTATTGTGCAAGAGGGGCTAAACCAACATTACGCGTTGGTGACAAGCCAAAGGCGGTATGAGTGGTGGCTGGTGTGGAATGGGGTGGATTTATTTTTGTTTGGGGGCTGGGTGTGGGTGTTGGCCATCGGCCGCAAACAAGCGACGGGCACGGAGAGCGGCCGTTTGTTCACGGCCGCCCTCGTCATGTTCCTGCTCCTCAACTTGTCGGGGTCGGCGCGGGGGGAGGTGGGGCGGTTGTGGCTGATGGGGATGCCGTTGTTGGTGGTTTCGGCCGTGGGCGGCCTTGCGGGGCGCGTGGCACGGCCGATGGCCATTTTGACGGCCGTGCATCTTGCCCTCGCCTTGGCCATTGGCTGGGGCTGGCCACTCGTTGCGCCTGTCTTGGTGGAGGCGCAACGGCCGTCCATGCCCCTCTTCACCCCCACCCCGCCGCTGGCCATGCCCTTGGCCGATGGCTTGCTGTTGCAGGGGTACGAACTCCAGCAGAGCGAAACGCAACTCCAGCTAACGTTGGCATGGCAAGCGGAGGGGTTGATAAGTCGGCCGTATACCGTCCTGAACCACCTCATTAACGCAGCGGGGGAGCTGGTGGCGCAGGCGGATGGTTGGGCGGGGCAGGGGCAATGGCCGCCGACTTGTTGGGAAGCGGGGGAGGCTGTGACGGATGCGTTTGTGGTGGATGTCACGGCCGTGCCGAGCGGCCGTTATCGCCTCTACACGGGTTTGTACGATGCGCGGGATGGTTCTCGGCCCCGTGACCCTGTTTTTTTGGAAGAGGTGGTCATTGGCGAGCCATAAACGGGACAATTCAACCTGTTGCTCCCAATAAAAAAGCTACCCTGTTGCAGGGTAGCTTTTCTTTGTTTAGGGCGAGTGATGGGACTTGAACCCATGATCTCCTGGGCCACAACCAGGCGCGTTGACCACTACGCTACACCCGCCATAACGGAACAGAATTGTATGCGAAACGGGATGGGAATGCAAAAAGGCAGTGAGAAGTAAAAAGTAAGAAGTAAAAAGTGGAAACACAAGCCCCTCATCTTTCACCTTTCACCTTTTACTTCTTTTACTTTTTGCTTCCCTTAAACCGTCACCACCGAATCATCATCGCCATGTTCATTGGGAGCATAACCATCGGGTTCCCAATCGTTTTCCCAACGGCCGCCATCCAGAAGATAGCGGAAGCGGTAACTTTGCCCCGCATCCAACGAAACAGTGGCACTGAAACTGCCATCTTTGAGCTTGTCCATCAGGTTGGCCGTCGCCGACCACTCATTAAATTCACCCACGAGGGCGGCCGTTTCCGCCTCTACTTCAGCAGGCAACTTAAACGTCACCCGGCACTTTGCGCCAGTTTTGGAATAACTTTTCTTTAGCATTGTAAAAACTCTCCTTGAGTTTAGCTCTTGTTGCAGATGAGGAGCATTGGGCATAATAAGGCCACAATGCCCAGTTTGCCCCTACTATACCAGCTAAATACGGCCGTTGTCATCAGACAAATATGCCAGATGAAAAATTTTTCATATTGGGCACTCTTACCAAAAGATAGAGGGTAGAGGTAGAGATAGAGGGAGCCTTGGTTGGCGGAACCACTACGTTCCCCTCTATCTCTATCTCCCATCTCTATCTTTCCCTCTAAAAACCATGCTTACCAATTTTGACCATTTACGCCGCGATTATCGCGTGAACACTTTGCTTGAAGAAGATGTAGACCCCGACCCGCTGGTGCAGTTCGGCCGCTGGTTTGAGACGGCCGTGGCCAGCGGCTTGCTCTACGAACCCAACGGCATGACCCTCGCCACCAGCACGGCCGACGGCCGCCCCTCGGCCCGCACCGTGTTGCTGAAGGGGTACGATGCACGGGGGTTCACCTTTTTTAGCAACTACGAGAGCAGAAAGGGGCAGGAATTGGCCGCAAACGGCCGTGCCGCCCTCCTTTTTTGGTGGCCGCCGTTGCAACAGCAAATCCGCATCGAGGGCGAGGTTCGCCCCTTGCCCCCCGAGGAATCGGATGGGTATTACGACAGTCGGCCGTTGGGGAGCAGATTGGGGGCGTGGGCTTCGCCGCAAAGCCGGGTGATAGAAGGCCGCGCCCCGCTCGAGAGCCGCTTGCAAGAGCTAGAAGCACAGTACGGCGAGCAAAACCCACCCCCACGGCCGCCCTTTTGGGGTGGCTATCTCGTCATCCCAGAGGTGATGGAGTTCTGGCAAGGACGGCCGAGCCGCCTCCACGACCGCCTGCTCTACACCCGCACGGCCGAAAACCATTGGGAACTGGTTCGGCTGGCGCCGTAGAAGTCTTTCAGTCTTTCAGTCTCAGTCGCTTTCTCCTGTCTCCGGGCGCCACACCCCCCACTCCCTAACACCTCCCACCCCCCAACACATATGCCCCGATAGCCAACCTGTCGGAAGAAGTTACGGCGGGCAGGGGGATGGTTTTTGTTTCGGCCACCAACTCGCCCACCTGCCAGAGTGTGGTGGGATAACGGCCGTCCCACGGCTGGCTATCTTGCTGGGCGATGAGGTTGCCTGCCCCATCTAGCACATGGACAAAAGTGGTGTAATCGGCGGGGAGGGGGCGAGCGTTTCCCAGACGAGGCGTACGTTTAGTTGGCCATCTTCCTCGGCCGCATCGTAGCCCACCAAACGCAAGCGGCCGTCCCACACCTCATCCAGCACGGTTTGCGGTGGCGGGATGGGTGCGCCGCTGACCAAGCTCCGCCGCGCCAGCACAAAGGGCGATTCGAGCAGACGGCCGTTGGCACTCGTGGCGGGCACATCACCCATGTGCAGGGTGGCCAAGAGTTGTTGGGGGTAGACGGCCGTTTGCGGGGCGGGCAACCAGAGCGTGGTGGAGATGGCTTCGCCTGCCGACCAGCTTAAAGCGGCTGTGGTTTCGCCCAACGGCTGGCCATCCCAGCCCAGCCATTCGGCGCGGAGCGGGGCCGAGCCAGCGGCCGTGGCGTAGCCCCAAATTTGGAGCGGCACTCGTTCGTCGGCCGTGATTTGGGCGGGCAAACTGTACCCATCCACCCACAACCCATTCCCAAAACGGGCACAAGTCGGCGTGGTGGCGAGTGTGTGCCGATACACCACCTCAGTTGGATAAGCAGGCCGCACAATCCCCACCACACTCCACCCTGCCAAACCAAAAAGCAGAATCACCAGCACAATCCCCTCCGCTCCTCTGCTCCTCCGCTCCTCTGCTCCTCTGCCCCACACCAACCCTACTGCCAACAACACCGCCAGCGGGGCAATGGCCGCAAAGGCGAGCCGCCCTTGATAGCCCGACCAGTTAATGGTCAGGGCGTAGCGGCCGAGGGAGGCGTAAATGGCGGCCGAGGCCAGCAGGGGAAAGATGAGCCAGCGGTTGGCGAAGAGGCGGCCGTTTTTCAGCCAGCCCCACGCCCCAGCGGCCATCAACAAGCCATAAACGGCGTAGTGCCACGCCGCCAATTGCACGTTGAGCCAGCCAAACAGCCCCCAGAATGAGCGAAAGTGAACCGAGAAAAATTCGCCCAAATCGCGCCAACCGAGCGGGGTTGTGCGTAGCACCTGCTCCCCCTTGGCCGCTAAATGCACCGCCCACACGAGCGGGTCGCCATAGAGTTGCCAGTTGCGCCAGTAGAGCCAAGCGGCGATGAGGAGGGGGAGGAGCAGGACAAGGGTGGAGGAGCGGCGGAGCAGGCGGGCAGAGGCGAAAATGCCGCCTGCACCCTTGCGATATTTTTCTTCGCCAAATTTCCACCATACGGCCAGCAGGGCGAGGGGCCAGAAGGCGAAGAGGGCGAATTTGGTGAGGAGGCCGAGGCCAACGGCCGTGCCCAGCCAAATCACTCGGCCGAGAGTCGGCCGCTTGGCCACCCACACGCAGAGGGCGACGATGAGTGCGCCGAGAGCGGCCATCAGCACATCGTTGTTGACGCTGGCGTTGATGAACAAAAATTGGGGGTTGAAAGCGACCAGCGCGGCCGAAACAGTGGCCACATCACGCCGCTGGCTGACGAGCCAGCCCAGCCAGTAGGTGGTAGCCACCGTAATGGCTCCGATTAAGACGGAGATGAACCGCGCCCAATGGTGGGCGAGATAGGTGCTGGCATAGGGCCATTGCTCGGCCGTGTGGTGCAAATAAAATGTCTGCCGCCCTTCGTCGAGTGGGTCGAAGTTGTAACAGGCGTTGAGGGGCAAGTGGGCGGGGGCGGAAAAGTCTTGCCCCTGCAAAAACAGGGCGTTGAGGGCGTAGAAGAGGGGGGGCTGGTTGGCTTCCATCGTCGCGTTTGCTGTGGCGATGGGGTGCATGGTGGGGAGGCGGCCGTTTTCCACCAGATATTGCACATACAAAAAGTGGTCGGCCTCATCGGGGGCTTCATTGAGCGGGACAATAAAACTAAACAGTATGCCCAGCAAGAAGTAACCGAGGAGAATGAGGGTCAGTGGGTGGCGCATAGGGAAGTGGTTAGTGGTTAGTGGTTAGTGGTAGTGGTCATTTGTCATTTGTCATTTGTCATTCGCTCCTCTGCTCCTCTGCTCCCTGCCCCCTGCTCCCTGCTCCCCTGCTCCCCTGCGTCAAAATAGGAAATATACCACCACCCGCCAAGGCGGCTATCCTGAATCCCAGCTAAATATCCTCTTAGCATCGCGTAAAAATGAGTATGCTCTCTTGACTTGCCCACTGGGGCGCATAGAATGCAGGCCACTGAGCGCATGTGGTTTACTAGTTATTTATGACTCGTTATTTGTTATTGGGTGTTGGTGAGAGTAGCTTTGCTTGATTACCAAATCCAAAATCTGAAATCTGACATCCAAAATCCATGAAAGACGAAAAAACTCCCTCCCGTTTTGGTTTTGTAGCCGCGCTCCTTGTTATGGGGCTGGCGTTGTTGGCTTGTGGCATTCCGAGTTCGGGGCAAAGTGGGGCGAGTGCGCCCACGGCCGAACCGCAACAGGTGGTGATGATGGTGGTTACAGCCACCCCCGACCCATCGGCGGCCGTGCCCGCCGCCCCTGCCCCGACAAATACAACTGGTGAACTCCCCGGCCAATTGGGGAGTATGGAACAAACGCTGGTTGGTTTGTATGAGCGCACCAGCCCGGCCGTGGTTCACATCTTCGCCTACCAAGATGCGTTGCCGTTGGGCACAGGCACGGGCTTTGTGATTGACAGCGATGGGCATGTGGTCACCAACAACCATGTGGTCAGCGTGGGCAATCGCTTTGAGGTCTCCTTTCCCAGTGGCCTCCGCGCCGAGGCGACACTGGTAGGCACCGATGTGGACAGCGATTTGGCGGTCATTCAGGTGGCCGAGCTACCCGAGGGGCTGGAACCGCTCGTGCTAGGCAATTCGCGGGAGGTGCAGGTGGGGCAATTTGTGATTGCCATTGGCAACCCATTTGGGCAAGAAAGCTCTATGTCGCTGGGGATTGTGAGCGGCCTCGGCCGTAGCTTGCGCTCCCAACGCATTGTCGAAGGAGGGGGCAATACTCCCTGCCCCAAGTCATCCAAACAGATGCGCCCATTAACCCCGGCAATTCGGGCGGCCCCTTGCTCAACCTTGCGGGTGAGGTGGTGGGGGTCAATTCGGCCATCAGTACCGAGACGGGCGCCAATTCAGGCGTGGGTTACGCCATTCCCGTCAATGCCGTCAAACGCATCGCCCCCGCACTCATTGCCGATGGGGTTTATGTGTACCCCTTCTTGGGCGTGAGTGTGTATGATGGCTTGGATTTGGCCGCGCAAGAGGCGCTCGGGTTGCCCCAAGCGACGGGGGCGTATGTGACGACGGTCACGGCCGATGGCCCCGCTGGTTTGGCGGGGGTGCGCGGCTCGGGCGGCAACAATTTGGCGGGTGGCGATTTAATCGTGGGCATTGACGACGAGGTGGTCAACAGCTTTAGCGATTTGATTAGCTATCTGGTTTTTGAAACCGAAGTGGGGCAGACGGTGACGTTGACGATTTTGCGAGATGGGGAGGAGATTGAACTGCCTGTGGAGTTGGGGGCACGGCCGTAGGGGGGTGAAAAGTAAAAAGTAGCAGGTGAAAAATAAAAAGAGGCACTTGATAGACAAGTGCCTCTTTTTTTATTGTGGGTTAGCGGTGGTTTTGCTCTTATTTGGTCTTGTATTATTTATGCCACATCATCATCTCCCTTCGTACTGGGTACATCGCTTTCCCATATTAGCTCGGACGCAGGAACCCAATCTTTTTCAGGTAGTCGCTCCTCATCTTCAGGCTCGTGCCACCAATTCCAGATAATTCGATGAAATATAACCAGTGCGAGCAAAGCGACGATTGCTAGAATCACGGCCGTTGTCCCAACCAAAAGTTGCAGTTGAACCATCTCCCCTTCGCGGCCGTCCAAATTGTTCACTCCCGCATAGCCAATAGAGACAAAACAACCCACCAAAAAAGCCACACTCGCAACCATCGAAAAGATAATACCAGTGGCGACGCTAATTAAATAACCAATGCCAAATTCTGGGCGATAATAAAGAGCTAACCCAATAATCGCCACATGACCCACCCAAGGCAGTAGATGCAACACAGTACCCCTGTAAATTCGGGGTCATACAACATGGCATAGAGTTGCAACGAAGCGATGACAGCAATCACCGCGAGGACGGAAAATAGGGGAAAGGCCACACAACCCATCAACCTGTCTAATTTGCGTGCCCGTTTAGTCTTATATTGCTTCTGCCTCATTATGTTCCTCCTCGCCCTCAGGCACATCATCCTTCCCTGTGATTTTTGGCAGGGTTTCCCCACTATCTTCTGGATAAGACCACAAATTCATCAATGAAGGTTGTATGGCTAAGCCAAGCCGATAAATTGGATAAATCATGCAAAAGACAAACAGAAGGCCAAAAACGATGCCCCCTAATGGGCCAAGCAACCAAAATGGCGTACTGACCAGCATGGCTACCAAACAAGCAGGCACAAAAAGCATATATAACAGGGCGGGCACAATCATGCCAATGCCCAAGACGGTTAAAAAACCAACGGCAAACTCGTGGCGAAAGCGCAATCCATAGAGAACAAACAGCACGTTGATAACCCACGGTAAAATCATCGCGATTATCAATAAAGTCTCGAGAAAAGGTGGTCTTTCTCCTGTAATGGGGTCAACAACTCGGGGCGAAATGGCATAGCCTTGCAGGAGGCCAGTGCTTAGGAAGGCAATGACATTAAAGGCAATGACAAAAACAATGCCAGCAATACGGTCTCGTCGCCTTTCTTGTTTGGTATGGTACTGCTTTATCTGAAACATGATTACTCCAGGGTAGAGGCACGCCGTAACCGCCACAACCCCACCACCGACCCGATAAACAACCCGATACACAACCACTGAATGCCCGTCATGCCCCACAACCATTTGGGGTACAAGCGGATAAATTCCAGCCAAAAGCGGGCAAAGGCAAAGCTGGCGAAGTAGAAAAAGAGCCACTCATCCCCCAACGGCCGCCCCGCCCGCCCCCACAACCGCCAAATGACCAGCAACAGCCCCAAATGGACAAACCCCTCATAAACCATCGTCGGATGATGTTCCACATTCTCGAGAACAATCGCCCACGGCACATCCGTCTCGTAGCCATAGCAACAGCCCGCCAAGGTACACCCCACCCGCCAAATGACCCCCGCAAGGGCGGTGGCAGGGGCGTAAAAATTGCCATTGGCGGGCAATCCCAAGCTTTCGCGCACGGCCAGCCCGCCCAAATAGCCGCCAATCATCAGCCCGAGCAGGTTGCCGGGTGTGCCCGGCTGGAACAAGCCAAAAAAGTTGAGGTATTCGGCCGCCTTATCTGGCTCCACCAACGCTTGCGAAAGCCGCGCCCCAAACATGCCCCCCACCAACACCCCAAGGGCGACAGGCCCCAATTGCTCCCACGTTAACTTGGCCTGACGGCCGAGCTTAAGCGCCACCACAAACAACATCACCATGCCCAAAAGCATGAAAAGTCCATATGAATAAATGGGCACTGGCCCCGCATAAAACAAAATCGGCCGCATGGGTTCCTCCAAAGTGCTGAGTGTTGAGTGGCTAAACGGCCTCCCACAAAAAGGCCAAGGGCACATCGAGCCGTGCCCGCCATGCCGCTTCGTTGTGGTCTGCGCCGGGGAACGAGTGGGTCAGCCAATCACGGCCGTGTTTATACCCCGCCTTCCGCAAATGGCCATCCATGCGCTCTTGGTAAGGCGGGTACAAGGCATCCAAATTGACACTGCCATAATCAAAATAGAGTTTGTGGGAGCCAGCACGGGGCACGGCCGCGCCAAAATAATCCACCAACATCTCCTCCCCAATTGGCCAATGGGTCGAGAGGCAAGCCGCCCCGCCAAAAATGTGCGGGTATTGGCACAACGCATAGAGCGAAATCAGCCCGCCCATGCTGGAACCCATCACAAAGGTGTGGGGCGCATCGGGCAGGGTGCGATAGGTGGCATCTATGAGCGGTTTTATCTCCTCTACCAGCAAGCGCAAATAGCCATCGGCAAGGGGCAATGCCCCACAATTGGCCACAAAACGCTGGCTGATGGGGTGGTCGGGCGCGGCCGTCAGCGGCGCGGCAGGCATGTAATCCAGCACCCGTTGGGGGCTGTTCCAAATGGCCACCACCACCGCCCCCGGCACATTTTGACGGCTCATCAGCCGCACCACCGCCTCATCCACGCCCCAATCTATGCCCGTGTTGGCCACGGCCGGGTCAAACAGGTTCTGGCCATCGTGCAGGTAAAGGACAGGGTAGCGGGTGGCGGGGTCGGCCGTGTCATAACCCGGCGGAAGCCACACATCCACATGGCGCGAAGCCACAAATTGGCTGGCAAAATCGGCATAGCGGAGCAATTCGCCACTGCCATCGGAAAGAGGAATAGAGGTAGGCATGGGATTTTGGATTGCGGATTTTGGATTGCGGATTGGCTGAGCGACTGACAGACTGACAGACTGACAGACTTCCCAAGTATAGCCGCTTTTCCTATGCTTCGTTTACCTTCATCTAATTTTCTTCTGACATGATTAGCGCATGATTATCGGTATAGCACTCGCCATGTGCGAGTGCTAAAATTCGCAAAACCCAAGAAGTAGACAAATTTTTTCTCTCTACTCTCTTCTCTCGACATTCCTAGGAGGATTTATAACATGGGCAAAATCATAGGCATTGACTTAGGCACGACCAACTCTGTCGTGTCAGTAATGGAAGGCAACACCCCCGTGGTTATCCCCACGGCCGAAGGGGCAAACACCATGCCTTCTATCGTCGCCTTCAACAAAAGCGGCGAACGGTTGGTTGGCCAAACCGCCAAGCGGCAAGCCGTCGTTAATCCAGAGAACACGATTTACTCGGTCAAGCGGCTTATCGGCCGTAGCATCAACGATGCGGAGACCCAAAAAACACAGGGCATGGTTCCCTACGAAATCGTCGCTGGGCCACAAGGGGATGCGCGGGTGCGCGTGCCCATCAACAACAAAACATTTTCGCCCCAAGAAATTTCGGCCATGGTCTTGCAAAAACTCAAGCGGGATGCCGAGGCGTATTTGGGCGAACCCGTCACCCAAGCGGTCATTACCGTGCCAGCTTACTTCAATGACGGCCAACGGCAAGCGACCAAAGACGCGGGCAAAATCGCGGGGTTGGAGGTGCTACGCATCATCAACGAACCCACGGCCGCCGCGCTGGCCTATGGGCTAGACAAACAACACAGCTCCAACATCCTCGTTTTTGACCTTGGTGGCGGTACGTTTGACGTATCCGTACTCGAGGTAGGCGATGGGGTGATTGAAGTGCTGGCCACCAACGGCGACACCCACCTCGGTGGCGACGACTGGGACGAGCGCATCGTCAGTTGGCTGATTGCCGAGTTCAAGAAAGACCAAGGCATTGATTTGGGGCAAGACCGGCAAGCGATTCAACGGCTCCGTGAAGCGGCCGAGAAAGCGAAAATTGAGCTTTCCTCGCTGACCCAAACCGAAGTCAACCTGCCCTATGTCACGGCCGATGCCAACGGCCCCAAGCATTTGAACCTGACCCTGACCCGCGCCAAATTTGACCAACTCACCGAAGATTTGGTCGAGCGGCTCCGCATCCCCTTCCAAAAGGCGTTGCAAGATGCAGGGCTGGCCCAAGTCGGCGAAGTCGTCTTGGTCGGTGGCTCTACCCGTATGCCGATGGTGCAAGATTTGGTGCGCAAACTGACGGGCAAAGAACCCAACAAGAGCGTCAACCCCGACGAAGTCGTTTCGGTCGGTGCGGCCATTCAAGGTGGTGTGTTGGGCGGCGATGTGAAGGACATTCTCCTATTGGATGTGACCCCGTTGAGCCTTGGCCTCGAGACGTTGGGCGGCGTGATGACGGTGCTTATCCCGCGCAATACGACCATCCCCAGCAAGAAAACGGAGACGTTTAGCACGGCCGAAGACAACCAAACGGCCGTGGACATCCACATCTTGCAAGGCGAACGGCCGATGGCCACTGGCAACAAAACCTTGGGCAAATTCCGCTTAGATGGCATTCCCGCCGCGCCGCGTGGCGTGCCTCAAGTCGAAGTCAGCTTTGATATTGACGCAAACGGCATTTTGCACGTCACCGCCAAGGACAAGGCTTCGGGCAAAGAGCAAAAGATCCAAATCACTGCCTCGACCAATTTGGACGAGAAAGAGGTCGATCGCATGGTGCGCGAGGCGCAACAAAACGAAGCGGCCGACCAACAGTTCAAGGAGTTGGTCAATGCTCGCAACTCGGCCGACCAACTCATCTACGCCGTGGAAAAAAGCCTCAACGAGCTGGGCGACAAAATCCCCGCCTCCGAAAGCGGCGCCATCACCCAAACCTTGGTGGAGCTGAAAGCGGCCAAAGAGAGCAGTAACACGGCCGAAATCAAACGGCTGACCGAGCAACTGCAACAGATGAGCTATGCTCTTGGCCAACAGCAACAAGCGGGCGGCCAAGCTGGCCCCAACCCCAGCCAAAACGGCCAAGGGGAAGAGGTGATTGAAGGGGAATTCCAGTAAAGTAGCACTGTGAAAAGTGAGAAGTAAAAAGTAAAAAGTGATGTGCCAAGCACCCACTTTTCACTTTTCACCTTTCACTTTTTACCTCCTCCCGTCTCCCAACGGCAGGCAGGTACACCACCTGTCTGCCGTTTTTTGGTATATTTAGGAGCTAGGAGCTTGTCAGCATTTCAGCTAGTCAGCCTGTCAGCAACACGAACCACTAGCCACTAACCACACCCTATGGAATACAAAGATTATTACAGCATCCTCGGCGTGCCCAAAGGGGCGGATGAGGCCGAAGTGAAGAAGGCGTACCGCAAGTTAGCCAAGCAACATCATCCCGACCGTAACCCCGGCGACAAAGCGGCCGAGGCCAAGTTCAAGGAAATCAGCGAGGCGTATGAGGTGCTATCTGACCCCGAGAAGCGCAAATTGTACGAACAGTTTGGCTCGCAATGGCAGGGCTACCAGCGGGCAGGCGCAAGTGGGCATCCGGGCGCGGGCGGCTCCCCCTTTGGCCAAAATATCAGCCCCGAAGATTTTGAGCGGATTTTTGGGCAAGGGTTTCGCGGGGGTGGCGGCCGTGCCACCAGTGGTGGCGCAGGGCAATTTTCAGACTTTTTCGAGACGCTGTTTGGCGGGGGGATGGGCGGCCGTGGCGGCCGAACAGGCTTTGGCGGCGGGATGCCTCAGCAACTCCCCAGCCAACAACTCGATGTCGAAATCACCCTTGAAGAGGCGTTCCAAGGCACAACCCGCCAACTCAGCCGTGCCGATGGCCCCCCCCTGACAGCCAAAATCCCCAAGGGGGTTAAAACTGGCTCCAAAGTCAAGCTCAGTGGCGCGGTGAACGGGCAAGATGTCTATTTGGTGATGACCGTGTTGCCCCACGGCCGTTACGAGCGCGACGGCGACGATTTGCGCCTCAAAGTGCCCGTTGATTTGTACACCGCCATTTTGGGCGGCCCCGCCGAGGTTGCCGCTCTCGATAAAACCGTCACCCTAACCATTCCCGCAGGCACGCCCAACGGCCGTGCCATCCGCCTGCGCGGGCTGGGCATGCCCAAACTCGGCCAAAGCGAAGAACGGGGCGACCTCTACGCCACCATCGAAGTGCAACTCCCCACCCAACTTTCGGCCGAGGAAAAAGCCCTTTTCGAGCAACTTCGAACCATACGCCAGTAAAATATAATCTGGCATTTTGTTGATTGGTCTATTGGTCTATTGGTTTATTGAATACACCAGTAGACCAATAGACCAATATACCTCCTACCCTCGCCAGTATTGGGGCGGCACGGCCGCTTGGGGATTCTCCACCCCCAACGTTTGGGCCGCATGATTCGCCCAATACGGGTCGCGCAACATCGCCCGCGCCAGAAGAGCCACATCTGCCTGCCCTTGTGCCACAATTTCATTCGCGTGTGCCGCCTCACTAATGCCGCCCACAGCGGCCGTGAGCAACCCTGTCTCGCGCCGAATCGCCTCGGCAAAGGGCACTTGCCAGCCGGGCGGCGTTTCATAGGCATAGCCGGGGTTGGGGATGGGCATACTCGAACTGCAATCAATCAAATCCACCCCCGCCGCCTTGAGGTGGTGGGCAAGGGCGATGGAATCCTCAATCGTCCAGCCGTCGGGATGCCAATCGGAGCAGTTGAGGCGCACGGCCAAGGGCAACCGCTCGGGCCAAACGCGGCGCACGGCCGCTGTCACCTCGAGCAACGGGGGAGTAGAAGCTGTGCAACAAATAGCCATGCGCGGCGTGAATTTCCACCATTTGGAAGCCTGCCGCGAGGGCGCGTTCGGCGGCCGTGGCAAAATCAGCCACCAGTTGGGCGATATCAGCCGTGGTCATCGGCCGTGGGGCGCGGCTCAGCGAACGGCCCGAATGGCTCGGCCGTGGGGTAAGCGTCTCCCAACCCCCTTCATCATCGGCCAACGAGCCACCTTTTTCCTACGGCCGTGCCGAACTCGCTTTGCCCCGCGAGGTAGTTGCACGGCGGGCACAGCCCCTGTTGCGCGATAAATTGGGTGATGGGTTGCCAGTCGGCCAGTTGTTGGTCGTTCCACAAGCCCGTGTCTTGGGGCGAGATACGGCCAGCGGGAGAGACGGCCGTCGCTTCGGCGATAATCAGACCAGCCCCACCCACGGCGCGGGAGCCGAGGTGGACAAAATGCCATGAGTTGGGGCGGCCGTTTTCGGCACTATACTGGCACATCGGGGAAACCCCAACGCGGTTGCGAAGGGTGACATCTTTAATTTGGAGAGGGGTGAAGAGAGGAGGCATGGGGAGTTATTGGTTATTGGTTACTGGTTATTCGGTATTGGTGGACATTGACCAACTACTTTTTGCTCATTATTCATTGCTCATTGTTCTTCGCTCATTGTAACTCACGTTCTTGCTAAAGTTGACAGAAAAGAACAAAAGTTTTATATTTGCTACACGAATACAAATTGGGCGCAATCAAGGAGAAGCGCAACAAAATGAGCGACAACGACATCCAAGAACCATTATTACCACCTGACGAAATGCCCCAACCTGCCAAAGCCATGGGGCTGAATGGGCAAAGCACATTAACGGCCGCCAGCCACCCCTTCACCCAACACATGCGCGATGAGGGGTTCGCCATCAACACCGTTAAATCTTTTGGAAGCGATTTACGCCTGCTGACCAGCTTTTTGGGAGCCAACCAAATTTTGGGCGAAATCGGCACGGACGAACTCAACAAATTCCTCAATCGGTTGGTATACGAGCGGGGTGTGCCTTGTAGCCCCAAGAGTTATGCTCGGCGCATCACGACCATGAAGGTCTTTTTTGCGTGGTTGCACGAAGCGGGTGTGCTCCTCTATGACCCCGCCAAAGCGGTGGTGCAACACAGCGCCATCAGCCCCCTGCCCACCATCCCCACCGATGAGCAAATTGCCCAAGCGGTGGCGGCCAGCGAGGCGTGGCGGCGAGGGCAATCGCTTGGGCCAAACAAGCGCAAGGCAGATGCACGGCCGCACCTTCTCCTGACCCTGCTCCTGCAAACGGGCATCAAAAAGGGAGAGGCGATGGGGTTAGTCCTCAACCACATCGAGCGCGAAGAGCACAACCCCCAAATTTTCATCCGCTACAAGAACCCCCGCCTGCGCACCAAAGAGCGGCGGTTGGCCATTGAACCCAGTTGGCTAGATGTGCTGGATGAGTATGTGGGACAGTACAGCATCAAAGAGCCGTTGTTCACCTGCACCCCGCGCAACCTCGAGTATATTTTGCGCGATATTGGGGACGATGCGGGGTTGGAGCGCGGGCTTATCTCGTTTGAGAATTTGCGCTGGGTCTCCGCCCTGACCGATATGAAAAATGGGATGGATCACGACCTCATCCGCGAGAAGCAGGGGCTTTCTAAAATTACGTGGCGCGAAACGCGCAGTAAGTTGGAGCGGCTGTGGGAAAAGCAACGCATTGCGGCCGAGGTGGAAGAAGCAGTGGCGAGTGAGTAGGGGTTAGTGGTTAGTGTTGCTGAAATGCTGACTAGCTGACTAGCTGAAAAGCTTTCTCGGCAATGACCATCACGGGGGCATTGGTGTTGCCGCTGACAATGCGCGGCATGATGGACGCATCTGCTACGCGCAAGTTGGCAAGGCCACGCACCCGCAAATCAGGTGTCACCACGGCCGCTTCATCCCCCGCCCCCCCCATCTGGCACGTCCCCACAGGGTGGTACATCGTCCCCACCCGTTGGCGAATAAATTCACGGATGGCCTCCTCATCATCCTGCGCGACGGCCGTGCCGGCCCAATTCGGTCGGCTGGTGTGGCGCAAAAGCGGTCGTGCCCGCCAACCGCCGCGCCAGCCGCACCCCCGCCACCAACACCGCCATATCCACCTCTTCCGCCAAATAATTGGGCTGGATGAGCGGCGCGGCCAACGGGTCGGGGCTGGCCAAGGCCACAAAGCCTCGGCTCGCGGGCCGCAACAAGGTCGCCCCCAGTGAAAAGCCATGTGTCGCAGGCGTGTTCGTGACCACCATCGGGCAAAAGTGGTATTGCAAATCGGGGCGAGCAACGTGGGCGGCCGTCCGCACAAACGCCGTCGCCTCGCTGATGTTGGAGCTGGCCACCCCCGTGCCGTGCGCTTGCCATGTGGCGAGGTTGGCGGCCGTTTCCCATTCGGCAATCGAACTGGGTGCGGGAATGGCAAACGGCACATAAACCACAGGATGATCTTGCAGATTTTGCCCCACCCCCGCCAACTCCACCACCTGTGCAATGCCCCATTTGGCCAGCTCCGCCGCTGGCCACCCCCGACAGTAACAGCAATTGGGGGTGTTAATCGCCCCACCACAGAGCCAAATCTCGCCACGGGCGCGGGTGGTGTGCAAACGGCCGTCTTGAGCAAATTCCACCCCCACGGCCGTGTGCCCTCAAACAAATGCGCGTGGCCTGTGCCCCTGTGGCAATGGTCAGGTTGGGGCGGTGGGCGATGGGATGCAGGAAGGCATCGGCCGCGCTGTGACGACGGCCCTCTTTTTGGGTTACTTGCAACAGGCCAAACCCCTCTTGGCTGGCTCCGTTAAAATCGGGATTGGCGGGATAGCCCAGTTCTTGCCCCGCCTGTACAAACGCCTTGGCCAAGGGGTTGGGGCTGGCCAAATCGGCCACATTGAGTTCGCCGCCCGTGCCGTGGAACGCATCTGCGCCCCGCTCTTGGTGCGCCATCTGCTTAAAGAGGGGCAACAGCGATTCGTAATCCCAGCCTGCACAGCCCAATTTGCCCCCTTCGTCGTAATCTTCGCGCTGGCCGCGAATGTAAATCATGGCATTGGTGGCACTGCTTCCGCCCAATGTTTTGCCACGTGGCCAGTATTGCTGGCGGCCGTTGATACCCGGTTGGGCGGCCGTTTTGTAGGCCCAATCCACGGCCGTGCGAAACAGCCTCCGCCATGCGCGGGGATGGGAATATAGGGTTCGTCGCGGCCGTCGCCGCCTGCTTCCAGCAACAAAACGGTGCGCTGGCCGTCGGCCGTGAGCCGATTGGCCAACACACACCCAGCCGAACCTGCGCCAATGATGATGTGGTCGTACATGGGGGGGAGTGGTTAGTGAGTAGTAGTGGTTAGTGAGTAGTGGGGAGAGGTGCTTTGTCCAATGACAAATAATCTCCAAAAAGGGTAGAATAGCCACATTATAATTCAGTTTCCTTCCACGTCCCCAGTCCCTCGTCCCCAGTCCTATGAAAGAGCTTGTCCAACAACAATTTGGTGATAAAGCGGCCGCGTATGCCACCAGCACCGTCCATGCTAAGGGGGCTAGTTTGGCGCGGGTGGTGGAATTGCTCCAGCCCCAGCCTAGTTGGCGGGTGCTGGATGTGGCCACGGCCGCTGGCCACACCGCCCACGCCCTCGCCCCGCACGTCGCCTACGTCGTCGCCACCGATTTGACCTACAACATGCTCCCCAAGGCGCGGCAGTTGGCGGCCGAGCGCGGCCTGCTCAACGAAGAATTTGGCGCGGCCGATGCCGAACTGCTCCCCTTCGCCGATGGCTCGTTTGATGTGGTGGCTTGCCGCATTGCCCCGCACCACTTCCCCGATGTGCCCCAGTTTGTGCGCGAAAGTACGCGGGTGTTGCGGCCGAATGGCTGGTTGGTGGTGGTGGATAACATCGTGCCCGATGTGCGGAGCCGCAAGAAGAAGGAGCGGGAGGCGCAACAAGCGGCGGGCGATTATATTAACGGTTTCGAGAAGTTGCGCGACCCGAGCCACGGCCGTTGCCTCTCTGTGCTAGAATGGCGCAACTTGTTCACGGCCGTGGGCCTGCGCGTGGCGCACACGGAAACGGCCGCCAAAGCGATGGAATTTGCGGATTGGGCGGCGCGGATGCGGGTGAGCACGGCCGATACCACCCGCCTGCGGGTCATGCTGACCCAAGCCTCCACCCTTGTGGAACAGTTTTTGACCCCCACTTTTACGGGCGATAGAATAGATTTTCACCTCCACGAAGCCATTCTCATAGGGCAAAAACCCACCTAAAACTCTAAAAGACAAAGTGATTGACAAATAATAAAGCAAAGCAGGGTGAGAGGATATTATGACCCAGATAGAACTTAAACAAGCCCAAGAACACCTATTAGAACTTATTGAGTTGGCAGTTCAAGGAGAAGAAATTATTATTTATAAAAACAAGAAACCTCTGGTGAAACTTATTCCTATTTCGCCAAAAAGACAATTGCGTCAATTTGGTAGTGCAAAGGTCTAATAGTCATCGAAGATGATTTCGATGAGCCACTCGAAGAATTCGAGGAGTATATGTAATGCGACTATTGCTTGATACTCACACGTTTATTTGGTTTATTACAGGCAATCCACAATTACCTCCTAAAATCCGTCACCTGATTGCAGATATTGACCATGATGTTTTTATTAGCATGGCCAGCTTATGGGAAATGGCAATCAAAAATAGCAGAGGTAAACTCACATTCAATCAACCCTTTGAAAAACTTATTCCCGAGCAACTCGACCTCAACGAAATTCAAATTTTGCCAATTACGCTGAGTGATTTAACAAATCTCATTTATTTGCCATTTAATCATCGAGACCCATTTGACCGATTAATTGTGGCCCAAGCAATAAGCAGTGAATTGCCTATTGTTACCAGAGATAGCGAGTTTGTAAATTATCCCGTTGAACTGATTTGGTGAAATAAGTTAATTTGTACCACAGACTCCTCTACCTCTATCTTCCCTCTCTACCTCATGTCAAAAACCTATCACTTTTGGATAACCGGCTGTCAGATGAATTATGCCGATGCGCGGCGGGTGGAGACCGGGTTGGAAAAGCTCGGCTATAAGGCCAACCCCAGCATCGAGGATGCGGATGTGGTCGTGCTACAGACCTGCACCGTGCGCCAACAGTCGGAAGACAAGGCTTACGGCCGTCTGCACACCCTGCGCCCCCTCAAAGAACAATTCCCCGATAAGACCATCGCCGTCATGGGGTGCGTCGTCGGTGTGCGTGGCAACGAACCGCTCGAGAAGAAATTCCCCTTTGTGGATGTGTTTATGGAACCCTCCACCGATGGCCAGCCGCTGGTCGCCCATCTGACCCAAGAGGAGGCGCAGGCGGTGGAGGAAACGGCCGCCGCCCAACGCCACGCATGGCAAGATGGGGAAGTCGTGCTTTCGGCCGATTTGGTGGGCGAACAAGCCCCCGTTTCCGCTCCCGTAGCCATCGTGTATGGCTGTTCCCATGCCTGCACCTTCTGCATCATTCCGCAAAACGCGGCCGTGAACGGAGTTGCCCCGTGGGCGAAATCGTGGCCGAAGTGCGCTCCCTCGTCCGCCAAGGGGTCAAAGAGGTGGTCTTGCTTGGCCAAATCGTAGACCGCTACGGTTACGATGTGCCCGATGGCCCCGACTTGGCCGATTTGCTTCAGGCCGTCAATGGGGTCGAGGGTCTCGAGCGCATCCGCTTCTTGACCAGCCATCCAACTACATGACCGACAAAATCCTGCACGCCGTGCGGGATTTGACCCAAGGTGATGCCCCAAATCGAAGTGCCGATTCAGGCGGGCAACAACGAAGTGCTGGCCAACATGCGCCGCGAATACACCCGCGAGGAGTACCGCGCCCTCATCCACAAAATTCGGGCGATTATGCCCGATGCGGCCATTCACGGGGACATTATCGTCGGCTTCCCCGGCGAAACGGATGCGCAATTCCAAGATACCTACGACATTTTGGAAGAACTGCAACTCGACAAAATCCACCTTGCCCGCTATAGCCCCCGCCCCGGCACGGTTAGTGCCCGCAAAATGGAGGATGATGTGCCCGAGGATGAAAAACGGCGCCGCTTCCAGCTATTAGAGGAGCAACAAAAGCGCACGGCACTGGACAAAAACAACCGTTTTTGGGGCACTGTGCAAGAGGTGTTGGTGGAGGATATGCACAAGGGGCGTTGGCGCGGCCGTAATCCGCACAACAAACTCATCTTTTTCGACGACCCCCGCGATTTGCGCGGCCAGTTGGTCAATGTGCGCATCACATGGGCAGGGCCGTGGAGCATGTCGGGTGAGGCGGTAGATAAGCCCGTCGCGGCCGAGCCTGTGCTGGCAGTGGAGAGTATCCCGTTGGCAGTGTTTTAAGGGCTATAAGCTGTCAGCTATTAGCCTTTAGCCATAAGCCAACAGCTTACAGCTAATAGCTAACAGCTGAAAGCTAACAACCCATGCCCTCCTCAAATTCCACAAAACCCCTATTTATGTGCCCGACCCGACGCGGGCGAAGCCGTTTATTACGGCCGAAGAACAAACCCGCGCGGCCGAAAATCCGCCGTGGCCCGTGCCTTTCCATTGCAAGCCGTGGGTGGATGGCCAAACAGCGGGCTGGACACTCTACTACGGCTACCTCACGCCGATTGTGGTGCGGGGGATGGGCGGGGGGCGGATTGCAGTGGACAACCTCGAGCAGTTGGCGCGGGAGACGAACCAGCCCAAGGTGGTTGACCAGTTTGCGGATGGGTATTTTGGCCTTAGCACGGGGTATTACTTCCAAACCCCAGCGGGGTTTGCCAGCTTGTTTATCCCTTCCCCCCATGCCCCCGCTGGCCTTAATTTGTTGACGGCCGTTCTCGAGACGGCGTGGTATGCCCGCCCCATCTTTTTGGTGTACCATGCCCCCGCCGAGGGGGAGCAGGTGGCCTTGGATTACAAACAACCCATCGGCCGGGTGCTGGTTGTGCCCCTGCCCAGCCAAACGGAGGCGCAGGCGATGACGGCCGAGGAGGTTGCCGCCCTGCAAACTGAGGAGCAAGCGTATTTGGCGGAGGAGCGCACGACACCGCACAAATGGACGGCCGCGACGGGGGCGAGCTTTACCCACCTGTACAAAATCAAAGCACGGGAACACGCCAGCCAAACCAAAGCGGAATGAGCGACGGGTGACTATTTTCTGCCAAAGGGTATTGGTGTACTGGTCTATTGGTATATTGGTGTATTTAATAGACCAATACACAACGACACCAATACACCAATAAACTTATCCACCTTTCCCCAAGGAGATAACCGATGAACCACCTGAATGGCTTGAGCCAGCGTGAGCGGCAGGTAGCCGAACTGCTGTTGCAAGGGCAGAGCAACAAACAAATCGCCTTGCAGTTGGGCATTGCCCAACGCACAGTGGAGTTTCACCTCCAAAACTGCTATGCCAAGCTCCAAGTTGGTTCACGGGTAGAACTTATCCTCAAGTTGCGGCCGTCCACAGGCACAGAAACGGCCGACCTGCGGGAACCCACAGTTGAGCCAGCCCCCGTCCAAACGTATCATAGCCATGAACCCACTTCCCCCAAGCCGTGGGTGCAATCCTTACGACAAAATTGGTTGGTAATAAAAAAGGAGTTGGCAATGACCAAAAAAGCGTTTGTGACGGATGTGACCCACTTTTTGCAGAACCATTTGGTGGGTGTGGGAGTCTTGTTGTGGATAGCGGCCAGTCTGATGGTGCGCTATGTGGTTCTCCACATTGGCCTCTATTTTTGGGTCTCCTATGCCCTCATTGGGCTGGTGCTGACCCTTGGCAGTCTCTACTTGGGGCGGGGGTTGCGCATGCTAGGGGCAGGGCAGTTGAGCCACAGAGCGGCGGGGATGGTGGTGGCATGGCTGTTGTTGCCTTTGGGGGTAGCGGCCGTAGATTGGGTCTTGCTCTACACGGTGGCCAAATGGACGGGCGAGGCTTCGGTCAGTTTGCCGGGACTGGTTAACGAAGCGACATGGCGCACCACGGCCGATGGCTTCTCCTACCTCCACCGCCAACGGCTTACTTCGCACGATACATTGTGGCTATGGACGGCCGTTTACATGTTGCTCCTTGTCATTCTCGGCCGCCAGTGGCGAGGGAGTGCTGAGTATTGAGTGCTGAGTGCTGAGTGCTGAGTGAGAAGTCGGTCAGTCTTTCAGTCGCTCAGTCTTTCAGTCGGTCAGTCGCTCAGTCACTCCGCAATCCGCATTCCCCATTCCGCAATCCCCAACCCCCTTCATGTTCTTGCGCCTTGCCGAACGTCTCACCATTGCCCTGCCCAGCCCCGAGCCGCAGTTGACACAGGCATGGGAAGGGCTGTTTTTGGGTGGGGGGGAGCCAGAACCAACGGCCGTGCCCGACTTCCAGTTGGACATCGCCACCACCACAGCGCCTTTGCCCCTGCCCCCCTGCCCCCCACTGGCGCACATTCCCCGCCCCGTGTACGGCGGCCGAACCCACCACCTAACCATCTACCAACCCACCCCCACCCAATACCACCTCCTCTTTGATGAGCAGGCGTTGGTGCGGGTAGATTTGGCCACGGGGCAAGCTTACGGGGTCTTGGCCGATGGGGCGCTGGTGGCCAACGGCCGCTTTCTCGACCTGACCCTGACCAGTTTGGGGCCGTTTTTGCGGCGGCGGGGGCTGGCCTTGGTGCATGGCTGTGTCGTGGCGCAGGGGGAGGAGGCGTTGTTGTTGCTGGGCGGCGTGGGGAGCGGCAAAACCACGGCCGCGCTCAGCCTCGTGCTGGGCGGCTGGCACTGGGTGGCCGATGATGTGGTGTTGCTGGCAGAGGAGGAAGAGGGGGTGGTGGCATGGCCGCTGGCGGCGCGGGTGGGGGTACGGCCGTCGAGCGGCCAATGGCTGGCTCTGCCCGAACAGTTGCCCACTATTTCGGCCGTGGGGGGTGTGCGCCTGACCCAATTGGCTTACACCCAACTAGCCGATGCCCCCACCAGCCGCCGCCAAACCTTGCCGCGCAGTATCGCGCTGGCGCACCTTTCGGAAGCGAGTGTAGACCAGTGGGATGCGCCGACGATGGCGGGGCAATTCGCCTTGCTGGAACGATTATGTCAACAAGCACGGCCGTTTGCGCTCGCCCTCGGCCGTGATGTGGCTGAATTGCCGCGTTGGTGGGAGCAGAAGTAAAAAGTGAGAAGTAAAAAGTGAAAAGTGGGGGTCACAAGTGCTTTTCACCTTTCACCTTTCACTTTTCACCTTTCACTTGCTAACAGTTCCCAACACAGCCACATCCCCCCCGCCCAACACCCCCAACCTCGGGTAGGTTTCCCCCACCACCTCATACAACCCAGCCACCAGTGCAAACTCCCCTGCAGGCACATCGGCCAGCGGCAAAAGTAGCTCATCGGCCACTATTTCGCCCGCCACCCATTGGCTGGTTGGGTAGGTGTTGTGGCGGGGCATCCCATCGTGTTGGGCAAGGGGCTGGCCTGTGGCGGGGTCGAGCAGGTGGACAAAGTGGTGGTAATCGGCCATGCCCCCCTGCAACGCCTCCCAATAGAGGGTGAGGGCGAGGCCTTCGGCCGTTTCCTCGCGGGTGTAGCCGCGCAACGCAATCAGTGGCTCCCCTGCGGCCGACACAAAAGTTGCTTCGGCGGGCGTAATGCCCGCTGGCAAGCTGAAATTGGGCTGGTGGGCGGCAAAGCGCAACCCGCCATCCGCCCCTTCTATCCACACGCCCAAGCGGCGGGTCAGGATGACCTCTTGGCTGGCGTGGTCGTAGAGGGTCACTGTTTGCACATAAGGGGGCGGGAACGGCCGTTCCTCAGGCAAGGGCAGGGGCAAGGCCACCCTATCCTGCACCCACTCCCCGGCGGGCCAGCCCACCGTTGGCAAATAGCCATAACCCGGCTGGCTATCAAACTGCGCCTGATGAAAGGGGATGCCCGTCTCGCTGGTTAGCCGCCACGACGTTTTGTAGCTTTCGCCCAGCGGCCGTGCCGTGAACCACGCCACGGTCATATCCAGCACGGTGGGGGTGCGTTGGCTGGCTTGCACGGGGCGCCCCTCGAGCGGGGTGGTGGGGGCTGGTTCGGCCGCCGAGGGGGCGGCGACGACCCGAATGGGGGGCAAACTAAGCGGCGCACGCGGTCTGCCAGCAGGGGTCAGCGGCCGTGTCTGCCCATCTGCCCACAAAATTTGGGGGAAATACAAACCCGCTGGGGTATTGGCGGGAATTTGGATCTGCATGAGATGGGCCCAGACATTTAATTCGGCCGTGGTTTGGGCAATGGGAGCTACATCATTGTAAAAATAAGTTGCGGGGGTGGTGAGGGCAATGGTGACAAAGGTGTTCGCTTGTTCGGGAAGCTCAGTCCAAAACAGTGTCAATTCCAGCGCGTCGCCAGCGAGAATGGCTTGGCTGTTATCGTATTCGTAGCGCATCAAATGGGCCCCATTTGTAAAGGCAATGCCTTCCCGTGGAGCGTGCAAGTAGCCCATCTCCCCAAAATCTTGGCTGAGATTTCCGAGAGGCGCGGCCGTTTGTCGCCCATCCCACCAACCCAAAGCGACTAAGCCCAGTAGGGCAAAAATAGCCAAATCGAACGCCAAGGGAGAGATATAAAAGTGAAAGCCACGTTTGGGTTGCCGCCGAAACCACACCACGCC
Organism: Candidatus Hadersleviella danica; assembly: GCA_016711405.1. GTDB lineage: Bacteria > Chloroflexota > Anaerolineae > Promineifilales > Promineifilaceae > Hadersleviella > Hadersleviella danica. Next base: position 62,431 of record JADJSZ010000013.1, read on the forward strand.
ATAGCCCAACATGCCCAAAACAGCCAACAAGCTGATGAGTTCGGCCGCAAGGCGCGTGGGGGTGCGCCGGAAATTTAGGGTGAGGGTGTGGCTCCCCTCGGGCAAGGTGGCGGTGGCGAGGCCAGAGCCGCGTGCGGCCGTTAGTTCGATGGGTTGGCCAGCGGCCGTGGCCTCCCAGCCGAACCACAACATGAGTGGCAAAGTCAGGGTCGCCTCGGGGCTATCTACCACCACTTGCCAGACCTGTTTGTGGGTACGCTGGCTCGTGAGGGTGGCCTCGGCCGTGCCCGCCGTCACTTGCGCTCCCCACCGCTCGCCCGTGTTCAGCCATGCACTGCTCACGGGGCGGGGTTGCACGGCCGGGGTGAGGTATTCGTGGTTTATGGTCGTGCCGATGTTGCCCGTAAACCATTCATATTGGGCAATAGCCTCGGCCGTCACCGCTCCGTCCACAATGGGCAAATAATCGGGCCGCAAGCCCCCCAAACTAGTAATAGCCACCCCCACAATCACCCCTGCGGGCACGAGCCGCTTCACCCACGACCACTTGCCACTAACCACTAACCACTGCCCACTCACTCCCCCCACCAGCATGGCCCCAAAAAAGGCTTGGATGGACAAAAAGCGCCACGGAAACTGGGTAAAGGAAATGAGGGGCAGGTTATCCCACACGGGTTGGGAGAGGGGCATCATCATCAGGGTGGCGGCGGCCATGGCCAGCAGGGCGACGGCCGCCCAGCCCGCCCCCTCGCGGCGGCGGATGATGCTCCACAGGCCGCCCATCACCCCCAGCCCCAGCAAAACAGCTTGCACCAGCCCCATGCGAAACGCTTGCAGGGCGTTGGTCTCGTAGCTAAACAGCAAACTGGTTTGGGCGAGTTCCGCAAGAGGACGGAAATGGCGGCTGTAGTGGAAATAATCGGCCGTGATGCCAGCCAACTGGGTGAACCCCTGTTCGGCCAAGGCGGGCCACCAAAACCCCGCCGAAAGAGCCAGCCCGAGCAAAGCTCCCCCAGCCAGCCGCCCCAGTGTGGCCAGCCGCACCCCCTTGCTTTGCCCTATCACCACCAACCCCACCAGCAAGGCAAACGGGCTAAAGATGAGCGCCGAAATGTTGTGGCTGAGGAGCAAACCTGCATAAGCTAGTGCTAAGTAGAAAGTGCTGAGTGCTGAGTGCTGAGTCACCTCTGCACCCTCGCTCCTCTGCTCCTCCGCTCTTCTGCCCAATTTCGCCATCGCTAAAAGAACGAGCGGAAAAAACGCCATCGCCCAAAACTCGGCGATGGAATCGCCGCGCACGTAGACGTTGACGAGGTGGAAGGGGGCGAGGGTATAGACGGTCGAGCTGAGCAACGCGGCCGTGTCATTCCCCACCAGCGCTGGCCGAGCCGAAAAGTGCCCCACGCGGCCGTGAGAAACGCGGCCAACTGGCTCAACTGAAGTGCCCGCACCCAAGCTAAAAGCCCAGCAAGCGAAAAAGCAGGGCGATGTAGTAGGCGAGGGGGGCGTAGTAGTTGTAGAAGGGGTAGCCGTAGCCGTAATTGCTGTCTGGCATCCAGCGCACGGGAAAATGGCCGTCGCGCACGGCCGTTTCCATTTGGTGCAACCGTTGCAACAAAAAAGGGCTGTCGCCACCCCCACGGGTGTTCAACAGCCCTTCACCGCTCAGCAATGGCCACGCCGCTATAACAGCGACGACCAACGCGAGTAAAAGCAAACTATCAGCACGACGCATTGGGTTCAATTAGCAATGAGCAATGAACAAGGCACAAATTTGCTCATTGTTCATTGCCCTGTTCATTGATTACGCTTTCCGTTGTTGCATGACGACTACCGCCAGCAAGACCATGAGCAGGACAACGGCGAGGCCGATGACCCCGAGGCCGACGAGACCCCAAACACCCAAACCTGCACTCGAGGCAGTTTCGGTGGGTTGTAACGCGCCCTCACCGGGCACGGCCGTTGCGCCAGCGGCTACGGTGGCGGTGGCGGTAGGTTGGGTGGCCACTTCGGTGGCAGGGGCGGCTTGTTTCACGCGGCTACCAAACTCAATCCCAATCGTCTTCCCTCTTCCATTGATAGTGATATTGCCCACGGTGGTCATTTCCAGTGTGCGGGCACTGTTTGAAGCCACTTGGTAAGCCCCTGTGGGCAATCCCTCAAAGCAGACAGGGGTGGCGGTGCCGGGCGAAACGCCTTCGCTGACAATGCCGCCACCTTGGGCAATGGTAAAGCGAATACCCGCCATGTACCCTTCATTGGTCTCATGCAAGCCGTTGGCATTGGTATCGCCAAAAGCGTTGATGCAGATGGAGCCACCTGTTGGGGTGGGGGTGGGGGGGATGGGGGTCAGGCTGGGCACGGGGTTTCCGTGGGCACGGCCGTTGGTGCGGCCGTGGGAGGCACGGCGTTGGTTGCACCACCACAGGCGGCGACGTTGGTTGTGGGACAGGGGTATTGGTGGGGGGAGCCGAGGTGGTCAGTTCCGCCTTGTCGAACCACGCATCCAAATGAGCGGCAAAGCCCGTGCCCGTAAAGTCTGCCTCGACAAAAACGGAGATTTTGGCTCCTGTGGCCGTCGCTTCTACGGCCGTTTGTTGCCATGCGTCGTGGGGAGATGGCATTGCTCCACCAATGGCCGAAGATGTCCACAACCCACTGCCCGTGGGATCAATGCCCGCGAATGCGCGGGTTTGTGCTACGGTCAGAGGCGGCGGGGTATTGATCATTCGAGGTGCGAAGCCAGCCCCGCCGAGAAGCGGTAGGTGGTGCCGGCCGTCACGGCCACATCTTGCACCACCCCACCGCGCCATGTGTCAAACTGGTTGCCCACCGCTTGCGAACGTGCGCCATCCAAAATGATGGCGCCGTTAAATTCTGGCCCCCACTTGGGCTGGACTGAATAACGCCCCGCACAATCGGCGACTTTGGCCGCTTCTTCGTGCCACCGCCCCCAACCCTGTGCCGCCCCATTGCTATATGGCTCTTCAAAACTGGGGTTAGAAAGCAGATTGGTTTGGGCTTCCAATCGCCGAGCATCCGCCCGAAACCCAAGATGGCTAATAAGGCAACCACGGCCAGCCATTGTAATTTGCACATCTTCTCTCCTGAGAATAAATAGTTACTGGTTATGCGTTATTCGTTACTGGTTATTCGTTAGTAACTATTCAGATAGAGATAGGAGATAGAGATAGAGGGGAACATGGTTGTTCCGCCGACTAAGGCTTCCTCTATCTCTACACTCTATCTTGACCCACCCGAATAGTTACATTCGTTATTGGTTCAATGCACCAGCACCCCAACAACGAATAACCAATAAAATAACCTCTTTACGCCCGACGGCCGCCGAGGACGACGAGAATGACCCCGACAAGCAAAACGGCCGCAATCCCCACAATGATCCATGTGACAAAAACTGGTGGAGGACGCTCTCGGCCACTCGGTTGCCGCCGCTTCTATTTCAGCGGCGGTGGTTTCGGCGGAAGTTGTATTTTCGGTAGCGGCCGTGGAGGTTTCACTGGTTGTCGTTGCCACCATAGCCACTTCGGCGACTTCTTCAGTGGTTTGGGCGGCAGGCGGCCGTCTCATCCACACAGCTCCCGAAATCGAGGCTAAAGTTTGCCCCGTCGGTGAGCGCCAGTGCCCAATCGGGGGCATTGCTGGCCATTTCGTTGGCGGCCAAGGGAGCGGCTGATGCGGTAAGTGCCCGCAAGCCCTCGATGCAATAGGGTTCGAAGCACCATCGGTGACGTAGTTGCTAATCACGGCATCGCCATCGGCGATGGTGAAGGCCACGGCCGCTTTCAGCCCTTCGCCTTCGTTTAGAACGCCATCGCGGTTGGTGTCATCAAAAGCCCGCAGGCAGACGGTAGCGCCAACAGGTGCGGCCGTGGCTTCGGGGGATGGCTCGGCCGTGGGGGCAGGGGTTGCCTCGGCGGCCGTTTCGCCAGTGGTATCGCCAGAGTTTTCGGTGGTGGTCTCGGCGGCCGTGGCTTTCGGCTCGGGGGTCGGTTCGGCCGCAGGCGGGTCTACTTTGCCGATGATGTATTGTTCACCCACATTGATAAAGCTATCACGGGTGAGCGGGGGATTGAGTTCCAAGAACCCGTCCAAGGTGAGACCGGCACGAGCGGCCAGTGCCCACATGGTATCGCCGGTTGTACAGTGACCAAAATTAACCCTTCCGCATTGGGGGTAGGGGGTAAGGCGCGCACAAAGACGGGTGCGACGGGAGCAGTCCGCTGCCTGTGCCCACCACCAGCGGGTGCAGAGCCTTGGCCAACGACGACCAACGAGGCTTCATCCCAATAAATATCGTTGTGCTTTGCGTGGCTCGGCTGGGGCAGACCACATGAAGACGGTGACGGCCGTGCCTTGCGCCGCCGCTTCTATCTCGAAGGGCACATAATTGTCATACGGATTTTGGTAGCCCGACCAGACAATACTGCCCGAAAACGGGTTGGAGCCACCTGTGGGATCTATGCCAATCCGCATATTAACGGGTGTGAGGTAATCTGAGGGAATCGCATCACTGGCGGGAAGACCATGCTTGCCCCAGATGCTGTACTTGACCCGCGCATTGGCGGGTACGGTGACTCGTTGCCACATGCCGGCCGTGTGGGTGCTGTGGAAGGTGAAGTATTGCGCCGCTTGTACGCCCCCTTTCACCCGATCAAGGTAGGGGCAGGGTTGGCTGGGGCAAACGGGCTTGTATTCAGGCATCCGATTGATGAGTTCGCCGTCGGTGGCGCTTTGGGAAACCCACCACGGGAACCAGCCATCGGGCATTTGGGCGGTGGTGCAAACGCCAAGCGTACAAGCCGCTTTTTGTTGGTCGGTTTGGGGAACAAAGAGCTGTATTGCCCATCAAAGCCGGGTTAACCAGCAAGTTTTGCTGGGCATGGGCGATGGGTTGGCTGGCCACGGCCGCCCATAACCCCAAGGCCAATAAAATGGCCAGCGTCGGTAACAATCGAATTTGTCTCATAATCTTCTTCCTCGTCTGAATAAGTGCTAAGTAGAAAGTGCTAAGAGGGTGTTTTGAAAGTTATGTAAACTAAAGCTTAGAAGTGAATTGCAGGGTTTTTGCTAAGGCGTTTCAGCATCAAATGAACCATAGCAGCATAAATCACCGCTTCACTGTTTTCCGTGAGTTGCTCATAATCCTTGCTAAGGCGACGGTAACGTCCCAGCCATGCAAAAGTGCGTTCGACAATCCACCGTTTAGGTATGACTGAAAAACCTGTTGCCTCAGCAGAACGGGTCACTACCTCAAATATCCAACCAGCCAAATGGAAAACCCAATCCACCAATGGCTGTCCTGTATATCCGCCATCAGCCCAGATACGCGTTAAACGGTCAAACCCTTTTTGAGCCGCTAAAGCCAACACCAAACGTGCACCTTCCTTGTCTTGCATGTTTGCTTTGTGAACAACAACCACCATCAACAGGCCCATGACATCCACCAAGATATGCCTTTTGCGTCCTTTAACCTTTTTGCCACCATCATAACCTCGCTCCCCTCGGCTTTCTGTGGTTTTGACACTTTGGCTATCCAGAATGGCCGCACTCGGTTGTGCTTCTCGCCCTGCTTGTAAGCGAACGGCCTCTCTTAAGGCATCATTCATTTTTTCCCACTGCCCTGTTTTTGACCATTCTCGGAAATAGCCGTAAACGGTTTGCCAAACTGGGAAATCGTGAGGTAATAGTCGCCATGCGCAACCTGCACTTACAAAGTAGAAGATGGCATTGCACACCTCTCGCATCGAGGTGGAGCGGTGCCGCCCACCTCGTTTGGCGGGTGGGATGAGTGGTTCTAAAATCAGCCACTGGGCATCAGTTAAGTCAGTTGGGTATGCGTTTCTGTTCATCATACCCTAACTGGTGCCCTATTTTTTTAAATTTTCAAGTTACTTGACATAACTTTCAAAACACCCTCTCAGTACTCAGCACTCTTTATTATGGACAAATCACTCGAAATCATGCGTATTTTGCGGGTTCCACCGCTGGGAAAGTTGGTGGTGGAGTTGGGCGGGAAGCAGTTTGAGAAGCTGGAAGATGTGCCTGACGGCCGTCAGCGGCAGATGGCGTTGGCGGCGATAGGGGAGTTGATTGCTTTTGGCGGAAGCTACCAAAAATTGGTAGATGCGGGGTTTGCGCCGCCCCTTGCCCCGCCGCCAGCCAAGCAGGAAGAGCCGATGACGGCCGCGCAAGCCGCCTTTTTGGCCTCGTTGCGCGGCTCAGAAAAGATAGTGACCGACCCGATTAACTTGGTGCGCCAGTTGGCGGTGGAAGAGCAGGCCAATCCGCCCGCCCCGCCTGCGGCCGTGGCTCCTCCTGTGCCACCACCCACTCCAGAGCCAATCCCCGCGCCACCCCAATAACGCCAGCGGCAACGGCCGTGCCCCCAGACCCCATCACCCAACTAAATGCCATCTTGCAGAAGCATTTGGCCAAAGCCCCCGAACTAAACGGGCAACTCATTCAGTTGGAAGCGCACAATGGCGGGGTGCAACTCAATGTGAATGGCACGTTTTACGCCAAACCATCCGATGTGCCCGACCCGCTGACGCGCATGATTGTGAAAGCGTCTCGACAAGAGTGGGATGAGACGCGGGGGACATAGATAGAACGAATCGCAGGTAACAAAAAAGCCAGCAAATTTGCTGGCTTTTTTTGTGTGTCCCCACCAGGAATCGAACCTGGATCTCTGGCTTCGGAGACCAACGCTCTATCCATTGAGCTATGAGGACGCGCGACGCAGAATAATCCCATAAAACGGCCGTTTCGTCAATCCCGCGCCAAAATGAGAGGTGGAAAGTAAAAAGTGAAAGGTGAAAAGAGGGGTAATCCGCAATCCACAATCCCCAATCCAAAATCCTAAATGAGCCAGCTCCCCTCGAGGCGAAGCAGGGCGGCTTTGTGTTCCAGCCCGCCACCGTAGCCGTGCAATTTGCCATCTGCCCCAATCACGCGGTGGCAGGGGATGATGATGGGAATGGGGTTGGTGGCGTTGGCACGGCCGACAGCGCGGGTGCTTTGGGGCGCACCCAATTGGTTGGCTATCTCCTGATAGGTAGCCAATTCGCCGTAGGGAATGGCGTATACCTGCCGCAAAGCGCGTTGTTGGAATGCTGTCAGGGTGTCCCACGCGAGCGGCACATCGAATTCGCGCCGCTCGCCCGCAAAATACTCGCGGAGTTGTTGAGCGATTGACTCGAGGGCGGCCGAGTTGAGCACGGCCGTTTCCCCTGTGGTGCGCTCAAGCGCGGCCGTGAATTCGGCCGCTGTGCTGTGGAAGTGGATGGCCAACAAAACGCCATCCCGTTCGGCCAGCCAGAGGGTGCCGATGGGTGTGTTTTCGAGGGGGGCGATGTGGAGGGGCATAGGGCGAGAGGAAGGGAGTAAGAGAAAAGGGAGGGGGAAAGCTACTGGTTCGGGGCTTGGCTTCCTTCGGCGGGGGCGAAGAAGACGAGGAGGGTGAGGTCGGCCGTGATGGTGTGGAAGTAGTGGATGGCTAGTTTGGGGACGTAAATCACATCGCCCGTTTGCACGGGGTGCTCACGGCCGCTGATGTGGATTTGCCCCGCGCCCGCCAACACGTAATAGGTTTCGTCTTCGGTGTGGGGCTGTTGCAGGTCGGCCGTGCCTGCCGGCAAGTGGTAAAGGCCCATGCTCAGGTCGGCCGTGCGTAAAAACTCCAACCAGCTTTGGCCGCTGGCCTGTTGTTCAGCAAGTAATTGGGGCAGGGGGTAGATCATGGGATTGCGGAATGGGGAATGCGGAATGCGGAACTGACCGACTGACCGACTGAAAGACTTTCACCTCAGTACTTTTAATGGATACACATCCACATCCACACCGGGCGAGCCAAGGACGTGGTCGGGGGGGCGGTGGGGGTTGCCCAAGCCCGCCAATTCGAGCAGATGGGCATCCCACTCATCGAGCGAACTGGCGCAGAGCGGGTAGGGGGTGTGGTACACCTGCCCCGTGCCGATTTGGCCACGGCCGAGGTCGGCGAACAAAATGTACCGTTCGGCCAAGAAAAACTCGAGCGTGCCCGGCTCGGCAGGACGGGTTTCTTTGCCCAAGCGGTATCGGAAACGGCTGGCGGCCGTTGTGCCGCGCCGCTGGGTGGTGTAGGTGGTCGGCCGTTGCGGGGTTAGCCCCAGCCAGCCCATGCCGGGGCTGGCCATCTGGCTGTAAAAGTAAGGGAGCTTGAAAAAGCGGCGGGCTAATTGCACGGCCAGCCATTGGTTGGCATCCAGCGAGTAGAACCACACCCCCGCCACGCCCCGCTCGTCGTAGACATAGGTGCGGACGTTCGTTTCCATGAACCACGAAATGCCGGGCACGGCGGGGAGAAAGCGCGGCCGAATGCCACACATGAAAAAGGGCACGATGGCCACATAGGCACGGCCGTCGAACGTGTCCACCGTTAGCCCCGGCGGCAGGGTGCGCTGGATGGCGGCGGGGTCCCATTCCCAATGCAAAAACAGCAAATCGCGCCATTGCTGGTACATCACCACCCGCTGGTCAGGCGGCCGTTGGCACAATTGGAGCCGTTGTTCAAGGGTAGGAGGCATGGGATTGGGGAATGCGGAATGCGGAATGGGGATTGCGGAACTTTCAACTCAGCACTCAGCACTCAGCACTCAAAACTTAGCCCGTGCCAAATTCTTCATCGTAGTCGGCCATGGAGGCGCGGATGACTTGGAGGGCTTGTTCACGGCCGTAGACATGCTCAATGGTCGCCCGCGTTTTCATATCCGCCTTCATTTTATAGGTGCTGAAATAGTGGCGCAGGCGTTCATAGAGCACATCAGGCAATTGGGAAATGTCGGTCACATTGCCCCACACGTTGTCATTCTCCAGAATGGCCACAATTTTGTCGTCCGCCTCGCCCTCATCCACCATTTGCAAGCCCCCCCACCACGCGGGCGTTGAGAATGACTTCGCCACGGGTAATGGGCTGTTCGCTAATGACGCAAATATCCATCGGGTCGCCATCACCTCGGTTGGATTGGGGCGAAAGCGCACACACCCGTGCGCCGCAATAGGTGCGGGGGATGAAACCATAGAGCATGGGCGGCCGTGACGAGGTGTGTTGCGGCCGATCCACGCAAATAGCCTGTAATTTTGTCAATCTCATATTTCATCGAATCAAACGGGGTGATTTCGATATAGGCATGGACAATTTCAGGTGCATGTGGGCCGACTTCGAGTCCATGCCAAGGATGCGGCCGCCAACGGTAAAAAGGTTTTGGAAAAGCCATAGGACAATTAACAAGGAGCAATGAACAATGAGCAAAGGGGGTTGCCTAGCGCTTGCTTTTGGGCAACGATTGCACAATAAGGCGATAGGAATGGTCAATCATAGCATAAAACTCTGCCTCGGGAATGGAGTCATTGAGGGTGACCGTGTTCCAATGCTTTTTGTTCATATGGTAGCCGGGTTGCACGGCCGTATACATCTGCCGCAAAACAATGGCATCGTCGGGGTCACACTTTAAGTTGATGGTTACAGGGTCATCCAAAAAGGAGACGATGGCAAAAATTTTGCCACCCACTTTATACACCCAATTTTCTGGCCCAAAAGGATGCTCTTCGGTGGTATGGGGCTTGCCCAATAAATAGTCGCGCAAAGGATGGGTAATCATAGGATTTAGGTAATTGGTTAGGTGCTTTGGGCGGCCTCCAGATATCTCCATTATAGCCAATCACCACCAGCCGCCCTAATCCCTCGCAGGTGTCCCTTCCCCGTGCTAGACTTTCTCAATAACGAATAACCAATAACCAGTAACCATTCCCCATGTACCCCTTCCTCTTCACCCCCGTGCTCAAAGATTACATTTGGGGCGGCCGTAACTTGGCCACCCACCTCGGCCGCCCATTGCCCGCTGGCAAAATCGCCGAAAGCTGGGAGATAGCCGCCCACCACGATGGTACAACGGCCGTGGCCAACGGCCCCCGCGCTGGCCAGCTCCTCACCGATTTACTGACCGAACAAGGGCTGGCTCTCATCGGCCGTCGCTCCCAATGGGCGCTGGAGCGGGGCAAATTCCCCCTGCTCATCAAACTGCTGGATGCCACCCAACCCCTCTCCGTGCAAGTCCACCCCGACGACGAGTACGCTTTGGCACACGAAGGCAACGAGCTGGGCAAAACGGAAATGTGGGTCGTGCTACATGCCGAACCCTCGGCCGAGGTCATTTTCGGCGTGGCGGAGGGGACAACCCCCGCCAATTTCCGCGCCGCACTCGAGGCAGGACAACTAGAACCCCATCTGCACCGCGTGCCTGTGCGCACGGGCGACCACATCAATGTACCTGCTGGCTCGCTCCACGCCATCATGGGCGGCTTGCTCATTGCCGAAATTCAGCAAAACTCTAACACGACGTATCGGGTGTACGATTGGAACCGGGTGGAGGCCGACGGCCGCCCACGGCCGCTCCACATCGAACCCGCCCTTGCCGTCATCAACTTTGAGCAGGTAGCACCCACCCGCCCAGAACCCATCCCCCTGCCTGCCCCCGCTGGGGTAGGGCGCTGGCAACTGTGCCACAATCGCTACTTTACCGTCGAACGGCTGGAGCTATCCGCGGGGGCGCGGTTTGAGGGGGTGTGCGATGGGGAGACGTTTGAGATTTGGGGGGTGGTGGGGGGCACGGCCGCGCTCCACACGGCCGCTGGGGAGATGGCTCTGTCGGCCGTGCAATTCACCCTCCTCCCCGCCACGCTGGGGGTGTTTGCACTTACGGCCGAGGAGCCTTGTGTGTTGTTGCGGTCATATGTGGGGTAACTGGTAATTGAACGGGTGCAATCTGTATTCTGGATTGGATTGCACCTTTTTTGTTGCTATCAAATGATTGCAAATTGCAGTCAATTGGTTTTATAATGCAATCATTCGCAATGCAAACCATACCAAATGGAGGTAAAACCGATGAACAGCACTGTACAGGCACGAATTAGCCCCGAACTAAAAGAAGAAGCCGAAGCCATTTTTGCCTCAATGGGCATGACCACGGCCGAAGCCATTCGCATCTTTCTCCAACAAACCGTCAATATGGGCGGGCTACCCTTTCAGCCAATGGCCAAAATTCCCCCCATGATGACCCAAGAACCTAAACGGCTGGTTCTTAAAGAGCAGGATGGACAAACCCAACGCGGCAATGATTTTTTGCTCTCGATTGTTGGTCTTGCTCCACTAGAGGATAATTTATCCCAACGGGACGAAGAAATTTTGGCTCGCGAAATGGGGCAGTAAGGGCATCCAAAATCCAAAATCCCCAATCCAAAATCAAATGCTCCTCACCAAACTCTACCCACCCCTCGCCCCGCCGAGCCTTGTGCCACGGCCGCGCTTAATCGCCCAACTCGAGGCGGGGCTGGCGGGCAAACTGACCCTCGTCTCCGCCCCGCCGGGGTTTGGCAAAACCAGCCTTTTGGCCAGTTGGTTGGCGGGGCGTGCCAGCGCATGGCTCTCTTTGGATGAGGAAGACAACGATCCCACCCGCTTTTTGGCCTATCTGCTGGCCGCTCTGCAACAGATAGACGGCCGCTGGGGAGCCACGGCCGCTCCCCTCCTCGCCTCCGCCTCCCCCACCGCCCTGCTCAGTTTGCTCCTCAACGACCTGAGCCAGTACCCCACAGCAGGGGTGTTGGTGCTAGACGATTATCACGTTATCACGGCCGAATCCATCCACACCGCCCTCACTTTTTGGGTAGACCACCTGCCACCCCACCTGCACCTCATCCTCACCAGCAGAGCCGACCCACCTTTGCCGCTGGCGCGTTGGCGGGTGCGCCGCCACCTGAACGAGATTCGCACGGCCGATTTGCGCTTCACGGCCGAAGAAACAGCCCAATTTTGGCGCGAACACATGGGCGAACCCATCCCCAGCCCCGCCCTTGCCACGCTCGCCGAACGCACCGAGGGGTGGGTGGCCAGTTTGCACCTCGCCGCCCTGTCTTTGCGCGGCCGTTCGGCCAGCGAGGCGGCCGAGTTTGTGCGCAGTTTTACGGGGAGCCATGCCTTCATTGTGGATTATTTGGTGGAGGAGGTGTTGCACCAGCAAGCCCCCGCCGACCAAGAATTTTTATTGCACACGGCCGTTCTCGACCAACTCAACGGCGATTTGGTGAACGCCCTGCTGGGGCGCACCGATGGCCACGCCGTGCTGGAACGGCTCTACAAAGCCAACCTCTTTCTCATCCCACTCGACCAAGAGCGTCGTTGGTATCGCTACCACCACCTCTTCCGCGAGGCGTTGCTCGGCCGACTGCCCGCCCCCACCCGCGCCAATTTGCACCGCCGCGCTGGCCAATGGTTGGCCAGGCACGGCCGCCTGCGCCAAGCCATCCCCCACGCTTTGGCCACTGGTGATGAAGCCCAAGCGGCCGAATACCTCGAGACCATCGCCCCCCAGTTGCTGGAACAAAACGAATTGGCCAGTTTGCACCACTGGTTTGGCCAGCTTTCGGCGGCCGTGGTGGAGGCACGTTTGCCCCTGCTCTTGGCTGAGGGGTGGGCGCTCGCTTTGTGGGGGGCAAGGTTCGGCCGCCGCCACATTGCTCGGGCGGGGTAGATGGCCAGCCGAGGGCAAGTTAGCGGCCGAACACGCCCTGCTCCAAGCGACCATCGCCCGCCAGCGGGGCGACAAAGAAGCGACCTTGGCCCTCACCCAGCAAGCCTTGGCCTTGGCCCCGCCCGAAGCGGAAGCGTTGCAAGCCGACATTTGGCGCAACTTGGGGCAAGTCTGGCTCATGCGGGGCGATTGGCTCCGGGCGGCGCACGCCTTGGGCGAAGCCATCGAACGCGCCGAGGACGACGACCAACGGGGGCACGGTTTGGTGGGTTTGGGGATTTTGCACCAATCGCAGGGGGAGTTGCGCGAGGCGGCCGTTATTTTTCGCCAAATCCTCGCCTTGCCTGCCCCCAACCCAGCCACAGGGATGGCCGCACTGGGTCTCGGCATGGTGCTGGCCGAATGGAACGAATTGACCGAGGCGGCGCACTGGCTGGTGGCGGGTATCGGTCAAGTCAAACCCTCGCTCGAGCAATATATGTTGGCGCGGGGCTATGTCGCTTTGGCACAAGTGCAACAGGCGCAAGGATTGCCCACGGCCGCTTTGGCCACCCTCACCGAAGCGGAAGATTGGTTTGGGCAAGTGCAAATTCTCGGCCCCGGCCCCGCCTTGTGGCTGGCTCCTCATCGGGCGCGATTATGGCTCCAGCAAGGGCAGGTGGGCACGGCCGTGCGCTGGGCCGAAACGCACACCTTCCACAGCAAGGGGGAGCTGGCCGTGGTGGAACAACTGACAATGGTGCGGCTCCGTTTGGCGCAAAACCAGCCTCGCCTCGCCTCTGACCATTTGACGGCGACGCGAGCCATCCGCACGGCCGAGGAGCATTTGTCCTACAAAGTGGAGGTGGCTCTGCTGGAGGCGTTGTGCCAACAGAAGGTGGGCAATACGGCGGCCGTGGGCTTCGCTCTCGGCCGTGCCCTCGAGTGGGCGGAGCCAGCAGGCTATGTGCGCCTCTTCTTAAACGAAGGGGCGGTGATGGCCGATTTATTGCGCCATGCGTTGGCGCAGGGGATGGCTCCCGTTTATGTGGGGCGGCTGTTGGCGGGCTGGGGCGCGGCCGTGCCCACCCCCCATTCCCCTCTGCCCAACCCACCCACAGCGCGTGAGTTAGAGATTTTGCGCCTCCTCAACAGCGGCGCCACCAACCAAGAAATCGCCGATGCCCTCGTGGTGGCGGTTTCAACAGTGAAAAAGCACATCAGCAACCTCCTCACCAAACTAGACGCGACAAATCGGGTCGAAGCCTTGGCGCGGGCACGGGATGCGGGGCTGTTATAGGCGTGGGGAGCAGAGGAGCAGAGGAGATTTTATTCCGCAATCCCCATTCCATTCCGCAATCCAATCCCTTCTTCTCCCTCCCAATACACCTTTCGTACACCCTCCTTTTTCCCCTCCCCTACTATGATGTGGTCATGGTTGGTTCAACAACAAACCAACCCTCTATCTCTATCTCCCATCTCTATCTCTAGGAGGCAAACATGACCGCAACCATTATCTTGCTCAACGGCACATCTAGCTCTGGCAAAACGACCATTGCCAAACAATTGCAACAACAATTGCCCACCCCTTTCATGCACGTCCAAGTGGACACCTTTGCCGAAATGCTCCCCGAGGGCTTTTTAGAAAACGGCGACCCCGAATTGCGCCGAGCGACAGGGCCAAAACTCATTTCGGGCTACCATCGGGCGCTGGCCGCTTTGGCCGAAGCGGGCAACGATTTAATCGTAGACCATGTCATCCCCTCGCCCAAATGGTTTGCCGAATGTGTGGCCTTGTTCGCGCCGTATCGGGTGCTGTTTGTGGGGGTTCATTGCCCACTCGAGGAGCTACAGCGGCGGGAATTGGCACGGGGCGACAGACACATTGGGTTGGCGGAGATGCAGTTTACGGCCGTTCACCAGCATGGCCCCTATGATGTGGCCGTAGACACCCACGCCGATTCGCCCGAGACCTGTGTGGCGGCGATTTTGGCGGCCGTGGCTGGCGGCGAGGAGACGGCCGTTTCCCGCTTCCACCTCCTCCCAGCCTAGTTTTTTTTAGCCAAAATCCCCAAATCACACCTTGCTATTCCTCCAATTTGTGGTATTATCTCCCTCGCTCTCACGCCTTTAAGGGCAGTTTTGCCCTGTTGCTTGTAACATTCCGTCTCATTATTTGGTGACCATCAAATAACCGAGTATCAACTAGAATTGGAGATTAGAACACAGTGGCAAACACAAAGTCGGCAAAGAAACGCATTCGGCAAACGGTCAAACGGCAGGCCAACAATCGCCGTTACCTTGCTGGGGCACGCACCTATGTCAAGAAGACACGCGCCCTTATCGAAGAAGGCAATGTAACAGAAGCAGAAGAAGCTCTGAAATTGGCCTCCAGCACCTTGGATAAAGCGGCTCGCAAGGGCGTTATCCATAAGGGCAACGCCGCCCGCCGCAAGGGGCGCATCATGGCCGCTTTGGCCAAGCTCCGCGCCAGCAAAGCCTAAGCGCGTTTCGCTCTCGCACAAAAAATCAGCCTGCAAGTTTTCTTGCAGGCTTTTTTTGTTTGCCCAGTTATTAACGGCTCAAGCCGCCACTACAATTTAGAATGGCCTTCTTTTTGCAGGCGATATTGGTAAAGCCGCCAGCCGATGAGGCCAAAGAGGACGGCCGTGACCAACCCTTCATTGGTCGGGGTCAGCACCACCCCCGCCGCCCCATTGAGCGAGATAAATCCATTGAGAATGAGGGGCAGACTGACCCCATTGATGAAACAATGGAGAATGACAGGTGGCCAAACGGAGCGACTGACTAAGCGCAATTCGCCAAAAAACAGGGCGGTGGGAAATTGCACCACCAAGCCAATGACCAAAAACAGCGGGACGCTGGTGCTGAGGTAGCTCTCAAAAACGGCCGCATCCAGAAAATAATAATAGTAGGGCAGATGCCATGCCCACCAAACAACGGCCACAAGGGCATGGTTGAGCAGGGCAGGGGTTTGCACGGCCGCCAACCGCTCCGTTAAATAGCCACGCCACGCAAACTCCTCAAATATATTTTTGACCAGCGACCCCACAATGCCTAACCCAGCGGCCGTGGCATATGCCCCAAACCCCTGCGCCGCAAAGCCACCCGCATCAATGGCTCCCACCAGCCACGCTACCCCAAACATGAGCAAAGCCACCAGTGGATAGGCCACAATAGCCAGCACATACCACCGCCAGCCTGTGCGCAGATGGAGCCACAACCCCGCCTCGCGCCAGCCATCCCCGCCAAAAGCGCGCAAAAAAAGACCCGCCAAAGCGGGCGATGTGAGCCAAACGAGTGCCCCCAAACTTTGCAGGGGCGGGGCGGTGTTGCCTGTCACGCCGTTGAGCCAGATACCGAGCCAGCCCCCCCCTACGGAAAAGAGGATGACAATTATGATGTTGCGAATTTGTTTGTTCATTGTTCTCCGATATGAATGGTGTAATCGTGGGTTTCGAGGCGAGCCACGGCCGTTCTCAGCCACTGGGCTATCGCCTGATTGGTGGTGTAGCCCACCTCCAGCGTCAACAGAGAGAGGAAAACGGCGCGTTCATCGGCAATCGCACTCGTGCGGTGGCGATTGGCGGCGTAAATCGCCTCATATACCCCTAACCGCTCCTCGGTGACATGCAATTCGCGTCGCAGGAGCGGCAAGAGGTCTTCGTCGGGCAATCGGCCGCCGAAATAGACCTGAATCAGGAACGGTTCGCGGCTATCTTGCTCGGGCAGAGGGGTGGATAGCCAGCGGTGTATCTCCACCCGCCCTGCTTCGCTGATGTGGTACAGCTTCAGGTCGAGCCGCTCCTCCCGCTCAATGACTTCTTTGGTGACAAATCCCTCTTCTTCCAACTGAGCCAAGGTGCGGTAGATTTGGCTCTGGTTGGCGGGCCAAAAGTGGCGCACAGAGTTATCGAACGCTTTTTTGAGGTCGTAGCCAGAGAGGGGGGTGAAGGATAAAAATCCGAGTATGGCGTGTTTGAGGGACATGTTTTTGTAGTACAAAATCTATAGTACGAGTACTATAGTGCAAGTGGATATAATTTGTCAACAGGCAACTGGCAGGTAGGTGAAAATAAAAAGGTGCAACCCACTCGCCAAGTCGGTTGCACCTTTTTATCTCTGCTGGAATGGGTTCGGAAACGCCCTACGGCCGTTAAACCAACGACACCTGCAACCGCTTGCCCAGCACCAACGCCGCTTTCTCCAGCGTCACCAATGTGGCCACTTCATAGTGCGGGTCAAGCAACCTATCCACGGCCGCACGGCTCGTCTGCATCCGCCGCGCCATCTCCGCTTTAGATACCCGTTGTTCATTCATCAACTGAGCAATCTGGTAAGCCAAGACCCGCTTCCAAGCAACCGCCTCCGCTTCGGCCAATAAGCCTTCCTCGGCCAAAAAATCATCCAAATTACTGCCCACATGCTGTTCATTCATCTTCGTTATCCTCGCAAGGCACTCATGGGAACGAATTTCCCACAAATTTGGCTCGAGTTTGCGAATTAAAGGCATTCCCAGTGGCCAGCCATATTGAGCTGTTTTCAGGTCATCGCCAATCAATTTTCGCTCTGTGACAGGCAACGCCTTCAACCACTCTCGCACAGGTTCATTGCCTGTGCTGGTGCGGTAAAAAAAGACTTGCAACTGTAGCTCATCATCCATTGCGCAAGTGTATCAATTATGGTACGCAATCGTCAAAATAACCCTTCCCCGAACAAGCAACAAAAAAGGGGTGGCACAGATTCATTTGTGCCACCCCTTTTTGGCGAGTTGATATTGCCCCCAAGTGCGACGCACCTTGAAGGTGCGTCGCACTTTTTACTCCTATGGCACGCGCATAATCAGCGGCAGGTAGATGACGGGATTGGCTGGCGGCGGTTCCACCCCCTCGACAAACACCACCGTCGCCAAGGCACTGCCCGAGGCAGGACTATTCGGCGAATCGGCCGTGCCCACCACCGAATACGTCCCCGCTTGGGGAGCGGCCACATTCACCACCACCTGCACCGTGCCATGGGCGGGCAGAACAATTTGCCCAATTCCCACCGTGCTACTCCCCCCCGCCATCACGGCCGAGAGGTCATACACAGCGTTGCTATTGGCCGTGTTCGTAATCACCAACAACACTTGCGCCGACAGCGTGCCCGTCACCGTTTGGCTGGCGGGGAACCACGCCACCTGCACCGCCTCGTAGCCCAGCAGGGCCACGGCCGTCGTGTCCTCATCCGCAATGAGCGCGTTGGCACGGGAGACGGCCGCCACACTCAGCAGATAGCTCTGTGGCACGAGCGGGTCGAGTTCGCTCAGCGTTAGTTGCACCGTTTGCGATGCGCCCGGAGCGAGCGAAACCACATTGGCCGAGAGCGAGCCACCGACAGCCGCCAGCCCACCCAACTCGAGGTCATACACATCCGCCAACGCCCCGTGGTTGGTCACACGCACCTGCCATGTGCCGCTGTTGCGCGGGTCGAGCGTGGTCTGAGCCACTGAGAAAGGCGATGGACACGCCCCGCTGGCCGACAACGGCCGTCGCCGTCGCCACCACCACTTGGTTATCCGCCTCGGCCGTCACCGTGATAGGGTAACTCCCCTGCAACGCATTGGCGGGCACGTTCAGGACGAGTTGCATCTCGGCCGTGTTAAACACCTGTGGCGGCAAGGTCACATCCCCCACAGGTTGGCCGTTTTGGCGGAGCGAACCGCTCCAGCCCGTGGGCACAGCCACGCTCAAGGCGACCGTGTGCGGGATGTCGCCCCAGTTGGCCAGGGTCACACTGTAGAAGCTGGTCACGCCGGGGCCAGTTGTTTGGCTGGCGGGGGTGATGGCCAGTGCCAAATCCTGCCCCCCTTGGCCAATGGCCAGCCCGTCCACGCTCCCGCTCCCGCCGCTGGAGGTGGCCGAAACAGTAAACGGTTGCAAGCCACTGGCCAGCGGCACGGCCGTCAGCGACACGCTGACCACCTCGCCTGCCGCCACTTGCACCGTGGCGGGCAGGGTCACGTCGGCCAACCCGTCGGCCGTCAGGGCGTATTCACGGCCGACAGGTTCCAGATTGGCCACGGCCAAGGTGTAGGTCAGCGGTTGCCCCGTCGGCCCGTTTGGCTGGCGGGGTCAGGGGTCAGGGCGAGGCCATCCACCACATGCAGAACGGCCGCGAAGCTCTCGCTTCCCCCCGCGCCATTATCCACATCTACCCAGAAGGGCAAGCTGTCGGGGGCGGCCGTGGTCGGCACGGTGACGGTCAGGGGCAGGGCGATGGTTTCTCCGCTGGCCAACGGCACTGCGGCGGGAGCCTGCATCCAAGCGGCGGGCACACCGCCCACCCCCACTTGGTATACGGCGGGGATGGGGCTGGAGTTGGTCAGGGTCAAGGTGTAGACGGCCGTGCCGCCGACGGCCGCTGTTTGCTCGGCTGGCTCGAGTGTGCCCAAGTTGGCCACTGTCACATAGAGCGGCGGCAGGGTGATGAGGTTCTCGCCGCTGGGCAGGCGGTAGGTCACTTCGGTGCCCGCCGACACTTGGCGCACCTCGCCCGGTTGCAGATTGGTCAACAAGCTGTCAAAGGTGGTCGTCAGCACGGGCGCATACCACTCTTGCCGATACTCCCAGCCGTAGAGCGGCGGGTTGGCGGTCAGGGTAATGTTGGCCGTAGCGGTCAACACGCTCACATCGGGCGTGCCTTCGGTGTAGGTGAAGGTGAGTTGGTAGGAGGGCGACGGGTTGCGGTCGGGGGTTTGGGTGCGATAAGTGTTGTGCAGTTCCCAGCTATTTTGCTCGCTGATGGGCACGCTCCAATCGTCGTTGATGTTGGTGATGTGGTAGTTGTGTTGGTTCCACAACGGCCGTGAATCGCCCCAAATGCCATCGTGGCCGATGACAAACAGGCCATCCGTGCCAGCCACCACCACTTCGGCGTGGCCGTCACCGTCCACATCGCCCAAGGTGGGGTAATCTAGCACTGTGCCCGAGCTGGTGGCGGGTTCGTTGAAGAGGCGACGGCCGTCGGCCCCACGCAGAACCAAGAAACCATCGGTCGCGCCGTTCCACAAAATTTCCCACACCCCATCGCTATCCAAATCTTGCACGGCCACGCCACTGGCGGAGGCGGTGTTGTCTTTGACGATGGTATCCCAGAGCAGATTGCCCTCGGCATCGAAGACCATCATCAGGTGGTCGAAGACGAGGAAGCCCGCGTTGACGGCCGAGGCGGTGATGAGATTGGGGCGACCGTCGCCCGTCACATCAGCCACGGTGATGGGGCTGGGGCGGTAGAGGCTGTTGTTGTTGGTGTTGTAACGCCACAACTCGGTGCCATCCGCCTTGAGCGCTTGGGTGATGCGCCCCCAGTTGATGATAATTTCGGGTTGGCCATCTTCGTCGAGGTCGGCCACGGCCGGGGCGCCAAACGCACCGGGGTTGCCGCCAAGGACAGTGTGAGTATCGGTTTGCACATAAGTCCACGCTACTTGGCCGCCGTTGAAGATGTCGTAGACGGTTAGCTCCCACTGTTGCGCCACAATCACATCCAAAATGCCATCGCCTGTGATGTCGGCCAGCACGGGCACTGTCGGCCAAATGCCAATTGGATCGTTCCAAAGGGTGTTGCCCTCGTGGTCTAGCACATAGACAGCGTCGGTGGAGGCGGCAATAGCGATTTCTGGCTCAGGGTCGAGGTCGAGATTGCCGACGGTGGGGCCGCCCCAGCCGAACGATTCGGCGGGGTAGTAGGAGATGACATCAGGGTTGTGCCACAGGGGTGTACCATCGTGGCGGAAAGCGAAGGTGCCGTTTTGGCCGCTGACGATGATTTCGGCCGTGCCGTCGTTGTCTAAATCGGCGAGGGCGGGTTCGGCCGCTGGGCCAACCAAGTCGGTAGACCAAATGATGGGGGAGCCGTTGCCCGCGTCTTGGCCGTCGCCGCGATAGACGTAGAGGCGGCCGTTGACACTCGGGGCGATGAGTTCCACCACCCCATCGCCGTTGATATCGCCGAGGGCGATGCTACTGGCAAAGCCCGTGCCCGGCAGAGGGGGCAAGCTCTCTTGGGCGGTGTAATCGTACCATTCCACGACGGGGGTGTAGGGGTAAAAGCCGGGCGGGTTGACGTGGAAAGCATCTATGCGGGCGGTGGAGGGAACATAGACTTGGACGGTGTGGGCGCCTGCGCCCAAATCGGGGAAGTGCAGGGCGAAGGGTTGGTCGGAGAAGGCGGCCGTCATGTCGAAGGTGCCGACATCTACCCCATCAATGACCACTTGCAGATCTGTGTTGAGGCGATTGAAGCCCAAGATGGACAAATCGGTGCCGACGAAGCTGAACCAGATGTTGTTGTTGGAACTGACGAAGGTGTGCAGGTAATCCTCGCCGTAGGCGTATTGGTTGGTGCCGTAGAGCCACCAGTTTTTCCAGCTAAAGTTAAACAGGCCGTGCAGGTCGTCTAAATCGGCGTTGTGCCACCCTTCGGGGATGGGGTTGGCCGTCCCCACGTCAATGTAGTCGGGGCGGACGGTGCCGCTGATGACCACGGCCGAGAGCAGTGTGCGGCCATCCCGTCGCCAAGGGAAGCTAATCACATCGTTGACCCCGCCGATGGTTTGGAAGATGCCTTGCGACACGCCATCAAGGAAAATTTCGGCCGCGCCAGCACTGGTGGGGCTGTGGAAACCAAGGTTGACCCACTCCCCCTCAAAATCGAGGCTCCATGTGTTGCCCACAAGATTGGTGGTGGTGTTGTAACTGCTACTGCTTTGCCAGTTGCTTTGGATGCCCCAGTTTTGGGACATTTGGCGGAAGGGGTGGCCGTCGTAGCGCAGGGCGGGATGGTCTTCTTCATGGCGGAAGATGGGCGCGGCCGTGGGTGGTTCGGTGGCGGGGCCAACGGCAGGGGTGATGAAGGCATCTACCACGGCCGAATCCCGATAGGTGCGCACCTCGAGAACGTGCGCCCCGCTCCCCAAACCAGTAAAGGAGAAGGTGCGGGTAGTGGGGTGACGCTATAGAGGCTGAATTGCCCTTGCGACACGCCATCGAGCCGAATCTCCACCTCATCAAAATCATCCGAGGCCCATGCTTGGTAGGTGACGGAATCGCCTGTGAAGGGGAACCATGCTGTGGTGTTGCCGTTGCCGCCCGTGCCATATGAGCCGCCACTGGCGTTGGCTTGGGTTTGCACGCCCCAACCGTTGCTCAGGAAGAGACGGCCGTTGTCTTCCTCAAACGTGCCCTCGGCTGTAGGCTGGCCGTCCCACACATCAAAGAAGTCGAAGTAGACGCGGTCGCCTGTGCTGTTGGGGTGGCTATCCCCCTGCACGGTGATGGTGATGGTGTGCGTGCCCGCTCCCAAGCCATCCAAATAGACGCTGACGGTGTCGTCGTAGCGGCTGTGCAGGTCTACCGTTTGCACAAACTGGCCGTCTATGGCGATGTCAGCCAAGCCGCCTTGGGTGTCGCTGGCGAAGCCCACGCCAATCCAATCGCCGTCGAAGGTGAGGGCGATGGTGTCGTTGGCGACGGCCGAGAAGGCATATTCGCCACTGCTGGCCCGGCTGGAGAAGATGTTGGCCGTGTAGTTCCAGCTTTGGGCTGTTTGGGTGAGCGGCAGGCCGTTGTACAGCAAGGCGGGGGTCATCTGCCTCGAAACGGGTGATGCCCGGGAGGAGTTGGGGTCTATGAACGGCACTATGCCGGGGTGGTGATTTTGTCTATGCTGGTTGCGCCACAGTAGCTCAGCACTTGCAAGACGTGCGGGAAGGAGTGAAGCCCGTGTAGGCGAAGGTGCGGGTGACGGCCGAACTGGCAAAGACGGGGTGGAACAAATCTATCGTGTCGAGGTAAAAGGGCAGAGCCATCGCCAAAGTCCACATAATCAAAGCGGATATTGACATTGTTGCCCAAGGGGTTGCCTGTGCCCAAGACAGTGAGGGTGACGGTGTGTGTGCCGCTGGGCAGGCCATTGTAAAACAGGCTGAGAGGGGTTTCGCGGTGGCGATAGAGGTCGAGGATGCCATAATCTTGGCCGTCTACGTGGAGCTGGGCGTAGCCGCTGGGCCAATCATAGACGAAGCCGAGGTTGAACCATGTGCCATCGAAGCTGAATTCGGCCGTGCTACCCGCGACGTTGTTGCGCCAGTAGGTGCCGCCGCTGGCGGGGGTGAGGTTGACGTTGCTCCATGAGCCTGTGTAGCTGATGGCGGCATCGTCTTGCTCGAGGCGGGTGAAGGCGGGGGAGTTGAAGAGAGTGCTAGGTGCTGAGTGCTGAGTGCTGAGTGGGTCGGCGGGGGAGTCGAGG
Organism: Candidatus Hadersleviella danica; assembly: GCA_016711405.1. Classification (GTDB taxonomy): domain Bacteria; phylum Chloroflexota; class Anaerolineae; order Promineifilales; family Promineifilaceae; genus Hadersleviella; species Hadersleviella danica. The sequence goes on from JADJSZ010000013.1 coordinate 85,308, forward strand.
GTGTTGGTGTAGGTAGGGTGAGGGAGGATTGGGGATTCGGGATTGGGGATTGCGGATTGGGTGTCTTGTAGGGGCAACCCTTGTGGTTGCCCGGTGTTTGGTTGGCCGAGGACGGGGGCGGGAGCATCCTCTGCTCCTCCGCTCCTCTGCTCCTCTGCGCCACTAGGGAGCAGGCACAGGCCAGCCCCTACAAGACCTGTGTGCCAGCCAGGGCGGCGTTGTAGATGGTGGGGAAGTCGTAGTACTCGCCTCCCAAGAATCCACCGTTGCAATTTCGCTGGTGATGAGGAATTGGTGACGGTGAAGAAGGTGCGGGGGACGACGAGCGGGGTGACGGCGGCTGGAGTTGGAGGGCTTAACGACGGCGGGAGAGTAGCGGCAAACTACTTCCCCATCGGGGATGAGTTCGTTTTGGGCGTTGAGCAGGTGGACGGTGACGGTGT
>JADJSZ010000014.1 GCA_016711405.1 Candidatus Hadersleviella danica
CTAAACAACAAAGTGGCCGCTTTCGTAGAACAGTTCGTCATCCACAAAGATTTGGCCGCCGTCGCGCATGTCGCAGATCATGTCCCAATGCACGGCCGACACATTTTGGCCGCCCGTTTCGGGGTAGCTGGCTCCCACGGCCATGTGAATCGTGCCGCCGATTTTCTCATCGAACAAGATGGAGCGGGTGAAGCGGGTGATGCCGTGGTTGGTGCCGATGGCGAACTCGCCCAAGTACCGCGCCCCTGCGTCGGTGTCTAACACGCTGTGCAGGAACTCTTCGTTCTTTTTGGCTGTTGCTTTTTCGACACGGCCGTCCAGAAATTCAGCTCGATGCCCGCCCACTTCTCGGCCGCTGTAAATGGCAAGGGTAGGTGAAGCGCACCCAACCGTTCACCGATACCTCGACAGGAAACGGGAAAATCTCGCCGCAGGGCATGTTGCGGTGGCCGTCGGAATTGATGAAGGTGCGGCCGTCAATCGAGAGGGTTAAATCGGCGTTTGGCCCCACCACGCGCACTTTGCGCTTGCCGACGAGGTAATCTACAAAGCGTTGTTGGGCGCGGGAGACGTTGCGCCACTCGGTAACGGGGTCGGCTTTGTCTACGTGGCAGGCGGAGTAGACGAAATCTTCGTAGTCGGCCAAGGACATATCGGCATCTTGGGCGTAGGCTTGGGTGGGGAATTGGGTTCCCACCCAGCGAAATGTGCCGGCCGCGCTCCGCTCCATGAAGGGCTTGAAGAGCACTTGCCGCCCTTCGGCGCGGATGCGTTGGCGGGCGGGGTCGGCGCCGCTGAGTTGGCGGGTGTTTTCTTCGGCCAAGATGGCGATACGGCCGTCGTAGTTCTCGTAGATGTATTGGGTCGGCTGGGGGACATGGCGCAATTGCATGTCGTTGCCTTCTTTGAGCAAAATCTCTTCGAGGGCGTTTTCGCGCCAAATGAGGGTGGGTGGCCACCTGCTTTGAGGGTGGCGCGGTAGGTTTCTTCGATGAGGGGCCAACCAGCGCGGCTTCCATCAATGGCAATAAGTTCGCCGGGTTGGACTTCGACACAGTAGTTGACGAGTAGGTCGGCTAGTTTGGCAATACGGGGGTCGCTCATGGGGGTTCCTTTTCGGCCGTGGCCTGTTGTGGAGGGTACGGTTTTTGTTGGTTTGTGGGGATTATAACTGAAAAGGGGCGATGATTCATGGGGAAACGGCCGTGCGTGCTTGCAGGCGCAAGGGCGGCCATCTTTGCCCCCTGCTTTTGGGCCGTGCTACAGGTGCTGTTGCAGGAGTGAGAAGAGCGGAAACTCAAACATTCAAGGAGGCAACATGAAACTTATATGGACCGATGATGAGGTAACTGCTTATTGGGCACAACAGTGGGTTCCTCCTATTAACAATTGATATTCAACCGCAATATGATGGCATAGAAGATTGATTGCCTCGAGTTGGGTCAAGCACATCAAAATGGCTTTCCTGGTTTTTTGTTGTGGTGATTCGCCTAGGGAATTGAGACCTAGTCCGAATATCATCCAATGCTTTCAGCAAGAATATTATTTGGAAGCACCTCGTATTGTGATAGGTTGGGGGGCAATGGCGAGAACAAAAGGTCGAATTTACACATTCTTGGACACCATTGAACAAGCCCTAAAACTTGTGTCATCCAAACACGTCAACATGGGACAGTAGACCATGGAATATCCTTGCCGCACAATTGAAGTAGAGTGATGTATTGGCTTCAAAACCCCCATTTCTCAACCTGCCCTTGGTTATGAAGAAAATCCTCCTGTCGTTGATAACAAAGTTATCCTTGAACAAGTGTGGCCGATATTTCTATCTGGCGTTCGTTCGATACAACCTCAGCATTACAAACCGCTTCCCAAACCGTGGTTTGATGCGAATGCACCTTGGCCTGCTTATAACCGCTATATGACAGCAATGCGTTATTGGGCAGAGGCCAAAGGGTGGACAATCAGTCAGCTAGAACCGACTATGTTTGAGTTTTATTATCCCAAGCCTTAAGAAGTGGGATTGCGCAAAATGGGTATGAAGTGGCCGTGCTTGCAGGCGCAAGCACGGCCGTTTTTGTTATAATCTCTCTGGCAGTGCAGAAGTGAATAATATGGAAAGAACTTACGAGTTATCCTTATCTGAAGGAACCAACGGGGAGTATTAAGCAATGAGTATTACATTAATTTGGCGGTTCTATTTTGTAATGTTATCTTGTCTAGCTTTAGTGACTTGTCAATCTCAACCCAAAAATCAGATGAATAATCAACGGGAAAATCCCTATCATCACTCTATTAAAGAGAATGAGTATTTTACAGAAATTTGGGTCTCTGAAGGTGTCATATCATGCCTTTCTTGTATTCAGACTTATGATGGAGATGCCATCATTTTAGGGAATTTGTCTGGGAATAATGATGTTAACCTTTTGAGGGTTGATATCGCCACCAAGACGATTAAATGGGTTAAATCTGCTACAGGCTATGGCCCAATATGGGTAGGCGATACAACCATTTATACAAGTAGTAATGGTACAGCTCGAGTGTATCATGAGACCCAAACAATAGGCACGGCCGTTGTGACAGCCCATAATGCTTCTACAGGCGAAGCTATTTGGTCTAACAATGTTTACGGGGCACGATCCATCCCCTTTCTTAGTGCCAGCGATACAATCGTTTCAGCCGCTGGACAAGACTATATAAATCTTACCCATTTGGATGCCAACACAGGGGCGCGGGTGGGATTAAATGATGATATATTCCCAATAATTTATTTAGATGATCGCATTACCCTCACTTATCGTTGGAGCTATGGGGGAGGCTTATTAAACGCCATTGAAACGGATAGCCAAAAACAGCTCTGGCAATATAACGGTGATATCGAATCGTTTTTTGTTGAAAAAGATATTCTGATACTTGGGAGTACTCAGAATAAAGGTGTTGGTGATGTATCAGCGATAGATTTAATGACAGATGAAACAAAATGGACTTATGACAAAGTTGTCAGCAATGTGGCTGCCAGTGATTCTAAAGTTTATTTTTTCCAATTAGCTAAAGATGCTGAATGGAGCCAAAATGTTGCAATACCCGCGCTAATACCCGTAGTGGATATAAACAGTGGAGAACGGATATCTACTTTAAATTTTATCCCTGAAGGTATTAAGCCCATGTATGGAGTAAATTCCTATAATGTTTGGGCCTACGATGACCTTGTTGTTGTGTATTTTGGAGATAGCCACCAACTTTTCGCCTTTCAGTTCACACCGCCCCCCTCGGCCGTCCCCCTTCCCACCACCCACCCATAAAAAAACCTAGGCAGAAAGTGTGGCGAGCGTATCAGGGGAATTTGATAAGGCGTGGGGGTGAACGAGAAACGGCCGTGCTTGCAGGCGCAAGGGCGGCCGTTTTTGCTATAATGCCCTGACTGAATGTTTCATCTGGATATAAAGAGGTATAACCATGCAAGTCTATGCTTATGAACTTACCGTAGGCCAAAAGGGGACTGTTACCCTCACAAATCTCCCATTCAATGTTGGTGAACAGCTAGAAGTCATTGTTATTTCCCGTCCCAATCGTCACTCAAAGGAAAAAAAATACCCCTTTTGGGGCAAGCCCATCACCTACATCAACCCCACTGAACCTGTTGCCGAAGAGGACTGGGAGGTATTGCAGTGATTATCCTTGACACTCACATTTGGGTTTGGTGGATTCACAATGATGCACAATTAAGTGATAAACATCGGGATATAATTCAGCACCATGAAGAGCTTGGGTTAGGTGTTAGTGTATTTTCCTGCTGGGAAGTTGCTAAATTGGTTGAGCTAAAAAAGCTCACGCTTCATTGCCCCATTGAAGAATGGTTTGAGACAGCCCTTAATTATCCCGGTATACAGTTGTTGGCACTTACTCCTACAATCGCCATTGAATCAACGCGACTTCCAGAAGGCTTCCACCGTGACCCTGCCGACCAAATCATTGTCGCAACAGCTCGCATTCATGATTGCCCTTTGCTTACGGTGGACGAGAAAATCCTCAGCTACCCCCATGTCAAGCGGCTAATCTAATTAACACCATTTTGAAGCTATTATCTTAAACGAAAACTCACCAATCCCCCTACGGCCGCTTTATCCCCACAGGGCTTTGTGCTACAAAAGAGAGCCAATCCTCTTTCTTAGCCCAAGCCCATGAAACGCACTCGCTTCTTACGCCTCCTCCCAATTCTCCTCCTCGCCCTCCTCGGCGGCACATGGTACTGGCTCTTCGGCGACCTCCCCGCCCCCGCCGAACTCACCAACCGCCTCGCCATCCCCTCCATCCACATCACCGATAGAAACGGCCGCTCCCTCTACAACATCCTCGACCAGCACGGCGGCCGACACACCAGCCTCCCCCTCGACCAAATCCCCCTCGCCCTGCAACAGGCCACCATCGCCACCGAAGACCGCAACTTCTATGCCAACCCCGGCGTAGACCTCGAAGGCATCGCCCGCGCCCTGTGGATTAACCTGCAAGGGGGCGAAGTGCTGGCGGGCGGTAGCACCATCACCCAACAACTCGCCCGCAACTTGTTGCTGGCGGCCGACGAGCGCACCGAACGCACCGTGCGCCGCAAACTGCGCGAAAGCTGGTTGGCGTGGCGCATCGCCCGCACCTTCAGCAAAGATGAAATCCTCGCCATCTATCTCAACCAGAGCTATTACGGGGGACTGGCCTACGGGGTCGAAGCGGCCGCGCAAACCTACTTTGGCCACCCCGTCAGCCAACTCACCCTCGCCGAATCTGCCCTACTGGCAGGGCTGACTCAAAGCCCCGCCCTCTACAACCCCCTGCTTTACCCCGAGGCGGCGCAAGAACGCCAGCAAACAGTCTTGCGTCTCCTGCGCCAAGAAGGGTATATCACGGCCGACGACTACGACCTCGCCCTGCGCCAACCCCTGCGTTATTCGGCCAACCCCTACCCCATCCGCGCCCCCCACTTTGTCATGATGGTGCAATCAGCCCTCGACGACTTGTACACCCCCGAGATGTTGTACGAAAGCGGCGGCCTCATCGTGCGCACCACGCTCAATTTGGATTGGCAAACAGCGGCCGAGAACACTGTTTCTTATCAGTTGGAACGATTAAACGACCCCAACTATGCGGGGATTGGCTCGCAGGCGGACAATGCGGCCGTGGTCGCCCTAGACCCTGCCACGGGGGAAATTGTCGTCCTCGTCGGCAGTCCCGACTTTTTCGACAACGACATCAGCGGCGCCATCAACATGGCCGTTCAACCCCGCCAGCCCGGCTCCGCGCTCAAGCCCTTCATCTATGCGTTGGGGATGGAGCCACAAGCGGGCACGTCGTCGGCGCGGTTCACGGCCGCCACCATGTTCGTAGACGTGCGCACCAGCTTCACCACCCGCAAGGGAGAAACCTATGTGCCCGTCAACTTCTCCCGCACCGAGCACGGCCCCGTCACCCTGCGCGAGGCGTTGGGTTCCTCGCTGAACATCCCCGCCGTGCAAGCGTTAGACCAAATCGGGGTCGAGGCCGCCCTAGAACGGCTCCCCCACTTTGGCTTTGCCCTGCCCCGCCCACCCGATGAGTACGACTTGGCCCTCGCCCTTGGCGGCGGCGAAGTCACCCTCCTAGAGCTAACCACCGCCTACGCCATGTTGGCCAACGGCGGCGAACTCATCCCGCCCCGCTTCATCTTAGACATTACGACCGTTGGCGGGGAGGTGCTTTACACCGCGCCCCCCATCACACCCCAACGGGTGTTGGATGAGCGCGTGGCGTGGCTCCTCAGCGATATTTTGAGCGACAACGAAGCCCGTCACATCTCCTTTGGACGCAACAGCGTGTTGAACGTGGGGCGCACAGCGGCCGTCAAAACAGGCACCACAAACGATTTTCGCGATAATTGGACAGTCGGCTACACCCCTAGCATCGCCGTGGGCGTGTGGGTGGGCAACGCCGACCAATCGCCCATGCTCGATGCGACAGGGTTGACGGGCGCAGGCCCCATCTGGCACAACACGTTGCGCCAAATCTTGCGCAACACCCCTGAACAGTTCTTTGAACAACCTAACGGGTTCACCCAACAAACTATCTGCTACCCGTCAGGGCTGTTGCCCACGGCCGTTTGCCCCTACCAGCAACAGGAATGGTTCATTGCGGGCACAGAACCCACCACGGCCGACACGCTCTACCACCAACTGTTCCTCGACAAGCTGACAGGCCACCTCGCCACCGAGGCCACGCCCCCCCAAGACCGCATCCAAAAGCTGGTTCTCGATTTGCCCCCCACGGCCCAACCTTGGGCGGAGGCGCAGGGGATTACCTTATTGAGCCAAGTTCAATTGGGGGATGGGGACGGGGGGCAGAGGACGAGGGACCAATGACCAAATGACCAAGGACAACCCTCCCGCATCTATCCTCCTCTCCCCGACAACAACCTCACCTACCGCCTCTCCCCCTTCCCTGCCCGCCGACGCGCAAAGATTGCGGCTGTTGGCCGCGGCCGATTTGCCGTTGGCGGAACTCACTTTTTGGTTAAACGAAGAGCCTTTGGCCACCCTCACGGCCGCTCCCTACGAATTCTGGTGGCCGCTCACCCTCGGCCAATTCACCCTCACCGTCACTGGCCGCACTCCCACGGGAGAGTTGGTACAGGGCGCGGCCGTGCAATTCACGGTGCGGGAGCAGGAATAAGTTATTGGTAATTGGTAATGGGTATATTCATCTCGTTGAGGCAGGCTGTAGGGGCAACCCTTGTGGTTGCCCTAGATGTTGGTTTAACCAAGATTTTGGGTAGGCACAAGGCCTACCCCTACAAAGCTCCACCTCACATAAAACACACCCTTTGTAATTGGGTGCTCAGCAATACCCAATTACCAATTACCAATTCCCCCGTTCACCCCTCTTCTTCTATCCAATCAAACGTTCTGGTGACAGCTTTTTGCCATTGGGCGAACAGTTTGGTGGGGGCATTGCTGGCTGGGTCGGGATGCCACGTCTGCCCCACGCCCCAATTGTCGCGCATCTCGGCCGTGTTCTGCCAAAACCCTACCGCCAACCCCGCCGCATACGCCGCCCCCAACGCCGTCGTCTCACTCACCAACGGCCGAATCACCGCCACCCCCAACACATCCGCCTGAAACTGCATCAACAACTCGTTGTAGACCATCCCCCCATCCACCTTCAACGCCTTCAGCGCCACCCCCGAATCAGCATTCATCGCATCCAACACCTCCCGCGTTTGGAACGCCGTCGCTTCCAGCACAGCGCGAGCCAAATGCGCCTTGGTAATGTAGCGCGTCAAGCCCACAATCGCTCCACGCGCATCATCCCGCCAATAAGGGGCATACAGGCCCGAAAAAGCGGGCACAAAGTAGATGCCCCCATTGTCCGCCACCTGCTGGGCGAGTGGTTCAATGTCGGCCGCATTCTCAATCAGCCCCAAATTGTCCCGCACCCACTGCACCAATGCTCCCGTGATAGCGATAGAACCTTCCAGCGCATACACGGCTGGTTCCCCCCCCAACTGATAAGCCACCGTCGTCAGCAAGCCATGTTTCGACTGGATAATCTCCCCGCCCGTGTTCAGAATCATAAAACAGCCCGTCCCATAGGTGTTCTTCGCCTCCCCCACCTCAAAACACGCCTGCCCCACCGTCGCCGCCTGTTGGTCGCCCAAATCTCCGCTCAGGGGAATACGGCCGCCAAACGGCCCCCCATCTTGGGTATAGCCGTAAATCTCAGAGGAAGAGGCGATGCGTGGCAGGAGGGCGAGGGGCACACCCACGGCCGCGCAAATCCCCTCATCCCATTGCAACGTCTGCAAATCCATCAGCAATGTCCGGCTGGCATTGGTCACATCCGTCACATGGATGCCGCCGTCCGCGCCCCCTGTCAGGTTCCAAATCAGCCAGCTATCCATGTTGCCAAAAAGGGCGTGGCCCGCCTCGGCCGCTTCGCGCACGGCCGGCACATTATCCAGCAACCAGCGCATCTTTGGCCCCGAGAAATAAGTGGCCAGCGGCAACCCCGTTTGGGCGCGGAACCTGTCTCGGCCGCCTTCGGCCGCCAGTTCCGCACAAATCTTGTCCGTGCGCGTATCTTGCCACACAATGGCATGGTGCAACGGCTGGCCTGTGCGCTTGTCCCACACCACCGTTGTCTCGCGCTGGTTGGTAATGCCCACGGCCGCCAACTCAGCGGCCGTTAGCCCCGCCGTGGTGATGGCTTCGCGCACCACCTCTTGCGTGCGCGTCCAAATCTCCAGTGGGTCATGCTCCACCCAACCCGGTTGGGGGTAAATTTGGGTGTGTTCCCGCTGGGCTTTGGCAATCGGTCGGCCGCTGTGGTCAAAAATCATACAGCGGGTACTGGTCGTTCCTTGGTCTATGGCGGCAATGTACATGCGGTTACTCGTTATTCGTTAGTCAAGTACGAAGTACGAATTACGAATTACGATACCCCTCGAGTAATTTCGTACTTCGTACTTCGTCATTCGTACTTCTTATTTTAGAAATTCTGCCAACGCTTCCCCCACGGCCGCAAGCGAATACCGAGCGCTGATGCGGCCGTGTTGTGCAGTGCCCCAAAGGGTGGCGGACTCGAAGCGCGGCTAAATTCACGGCTCAAGATGGGTTCGTTGGGCACATCAAACCCTGCCAAACGCACAATCTCGTTGGCAAATGCCCAGCGGGAGCACGCCCCCTCGTTGACCAAGTGATACGTGCCATATTGCTCCGTCGCCACCAGTTGGGCAATGGCTTGGGCCAAATCGGCCGTGCTGGTCGGATTGCCAATCTCGTCCGCCACCACGCGCAATTTCCCGTGGCTTTCGGCGCGGTTCAGAATCGCTTGGGTAAAATTACGGCCGCCTGCCGAATACAACCATGCTGTGCGCACAATATAATGGCGGGGCAACAACGAGCGGACATGAAATTCGCCCGCCGCTTTGGAACGGCCGTAAGGATTGCGCGGGTTCAGCGGCATCCACTCATCATATCCGTGTGGGTTGTCCCCGTAAAAGACTTCGTTGGTGCTGATTTGCATCAAGGCCGCCCCCTGTGCCAAACAAGCCAGCGCCAGATTCTGTGGCCCCAACCCATTGGCCCGATAAGCTAGTTCGGGGTTGCGGGCACAGCCATCCACATCGGTATAAGCGGCGCAGTTAATGACCAACTCGGCCGCTGTTTGGGCGAGCACATCTTGCACGGCCGCCCGCTGGGTAATATCCACTTCGGGCAAGTCCACGGCCGTGAGTTCATGCCCCACCAACACCTTTTGCAACGCTTTCCCCAACTGGCCGTTGCCCCCTGTAATTAAAATCCGCATAATCCTCCATATTCAATGAGTAATGAATAATGAGCAATGCACAAAGAGCGTTGGTCATTGCGAGCCAATAACCAATAACCAATAACCAGTAACCAATGACATTAAAGTTCACATTTTAACCCTTTTTCCCGAAATGTTCGCCAGCTATTTTGGCGAGAGTATGCTCAAGCGGGCGCAAGAGGCGGGGTTGGTACACATCACCACCCATAATATCCGCGATTATGCCACCGACAAGCACCGCACCACCGATGACACGACCTATGGCGGTGGGGCGGGCATGGTGTTAAAGCCCGAGCCGTTGTTTGCGGCCGTTGCCGCCTTGCACCCCACCCCCACCACGCCCATCATCTTGCTCACGCCACAGGGACGGCCGTTTAGCCACGCCGTCGCCCAAGAGTTGGCCGCCCATGAGGAGATGGTATTGGTCTGCGGCCGTTACGAAGGGGTAGACGAACGGGTGCGCGAACACCTCATCACCGCTGAGATTTCGATTGGCGATTATGTGCTAACTGGCGGGGAACTGGCGGCGATGGTGGTGGTGGATGCGGTGGCGCGGCTCATTCCGGGGGTGTTGGGGGCCGAAACGGCCGCCGACGATGACAGCTATGCCACGGGTTTGCTCGAAGGCGCCCAATACACCCGCCCCGAGATTTTTCAGGGCTGGGCTGTGCCGGCCGTGTTACGCTCGGGGCACGGGGCAAACATCGGCCGTTGGCGGCGGGAGCAAGCGTTGCGCCGCACATGGCAAAGACGGCCGGAGCTATTGCTCACGGCCGTCTTAACTGAAGAAGATAAACGCTTTTTAGCGGTTTTAGCGGGGGAAGGGGGGAGTGAAAAGTGGAAAGTAAAGGTAAAAGGTGAAAAGTGTAGGCGCTTGTTGACCTACTTTTACTTTTCACTTCTCACTTTTTACTGAGCCAGACTGGGTAGAAGAAACGGCCGCCACTCCCTCTTCTGGCTCGGGGCGGCGGGTGGCTCGTAGCCCGCACGGGGCAAGAAAATGTCCATTAGCAATTGCCCCACGGAGGTCTCTTCCGCAACCAAGGGGCGGTATTCCACAGTTCCATCGCTTTTAGCGATCATGACAATTGGCTCGAACCGTTTGGGGGAAAACATCGTACCTCCTTGGAAATTGTGAATGGTGAATTATTAATTTTTAATTGTGAATGAAGGACAAATGTATTTGTCCATGTTTTGTTTGCTCGATAACTGTACTTTAGCATGTTTTGTCTAGGTTTGTCAATGAATTGCCCAGCTTTTGTTTGCCAAAACCCTGCTATACTCCCACCCATCATAAACTGAGATTGGGTACTGGTCTATAAGTCTATTGGTCTATGGGTGTATTAAAATACACCACTAAACCACTACACCATCACACCATCTCCCCACCCCTATACGCACCTCACCCTCATTATGTTCAGAAAACAACGCTACGAAACCAATGACAGCGACCGCTTTCCCTTGTGGGCCATGTGGTTGCAAATCCGTACAGCTTTGGCGGAACTGCTTGTACCCGTCTTGGCTGGCTGGAAAACCCTCTGGCTGGTGCTTGTTACGCCCAAAAGCTTTTTTGAGGCGTATTGCTTCCACACCAAACCCATCGAAAACCTTTATACACCATTTGACCCGCTGTGGCGTGGTGTCTCGGCTGAAGAGCGCAAACCCTTAGAACCCGCTCAGTTTGTGCTGTTTGGCATTGTGATGGCCGCGTTGGCGGGCTTCAAGTTCGACAACAGCAACCAATTGTCGGGCTTGCTCGGCCGCCTGAACGAGGTGTACGGGGTGTGGAACAATCTGGCGCAACGGACTGATGCCCTTGGCAATGTGGCGCGGCAGGTGAATGAGGTGCTGGCCAACCCCTATTTTGTGTGGGTGCAACAGTTCAGCGACCAAGAGATTTTATCGGCCGTGTGGGAACTGATTGTCACCCTGTTTGTGCTGGTTTTTTATGCCTATTTGTTTCGCTTGGTGGCGGGCTGGCGCTCTATTTCAGCCGCCCATAGCTACATCTTTTGGCTCTATATGGCGGGTGGCCAATTTGTAACCACGGCCGTTTCCACCCTGTTCTTCTCCTTCGTCTCCCTCTCTGCCCTTGGTTTGCCCGAAATTGCGCCCGATGTGTTCTTTTGGGTGCTGGAGATGGGCTTGGCCTTGGGTTGGCAACTCTTTTTGCCCGCATGGGTTTTGCCTCGCCTCTTCCCCGGCCTGACCGTTAAGAGCGTTGTGTGGGGGGTGATTGTCGGCCGTGTTCTCCTCAAAACCCTCGGCTGGCTCATCGGCGGCGGCGTGTTGCTCACGCTCTTGTTAACGGCGTAGCAATGAGCAATGAACAATGAACAAAGGGCGTTGGCTCATGCAAGCCAATGACAAATGACAAATGACCAATGACAAATGACCAATAAAGACCCCGAAGATATCTCCGTTGCCAAACTCATTGGGATTGGCTTGCTGACCCGTTTGGTGTTGGATACGGGGGTGCAAATCTTTTTCCCCTACATTTCACTCATCGCCCAAGGGCTGAACACGACCGAAGCGGCCGTCGGCCGTTTGGTCAGCCTGCGGAGCATCATGGGGCTAACCTCACCCCTGTTTGGGGCATTTGCCGACCGCCAAGGCTATCGCTGGACGATGCGGGTCGGGCTGGTGTTCGCGGCCGTCGGCTTCCTGCTCATCGGCCTCAGCCAAACCATTTGGGTGGCCATGCTCGGCATGGTGCTCAACGGGGTGGGGATTTTCGCCTTTGGCCCCTCTTTGCAAGCGTATCTGAGCAACCTCTTGCCCTACAGCAAGCGGGCGCGGGGGCTGGGCATTTTGGAGTATGCGTGGGCGCTGGCGGGCATTGTCGGCCTGTTTGTGGTCGGCTACCTCATTTCCGCCACCAGTTGGCGGGTTCCCTTCTACTTGTTTGCGGGGCTGTTAGGCATCGCGGCCGTCTGGTACGGCCGTCTCCCCGCCGCCAAACGGCCGCAGGTGCATGAGCCGTGGCGTTTTTCGTGGCGGCAAATCCCCCGCTTCTTCGCCTTGGGCGGCAACCAACGCTCCACCTATGCCGTCATTGTGTGTGGGACGATGCTCATGTTCGCGGCCGTCAACCTTTTCATCACCTATGGCACATGGCTCGGCCGTGAATATGGGCTGGAGGCGGTTGCTTTGGGAACTGTGGCCTTGGTCATGGGCGTATCTGATTTGGTGGGCAGTGTGTCGGTGAGCGTGATAGGGGATTGGTTGGGCAAAAAGCGGAGCGTGTGGCTGGGTGCAGGCGCATCGGCCGTGTTCTTTGCCCTTTTGCCCCTGTTTAATCAGGGTGTGGTCGCGGCCGTGGCGGGCATGGTCTTGGCGCGGGGCGCGTTTGAGTTTGCCGTGGTCAGTAACATGACCTTGTTGAGTGAGCAGGCTCCCACCCAACGCGCCAAGACGTTGACCCTTGGCGCGGCGGGCGGGCTAATTGGGGGCACGGCCGCTGGTTTCACAGGGCCTGTGGCCTACGCCACCTATGGCGCCACAGGCATTGCCCTGCTGGGCGCAGTGGGCATGGCTCTCGTCTGCCTCATCAATTGGCTCTTGGTGGTTGAGGCGGAATAGTGTAGAGGTGTATTCGTATAATGGTGTAGTAGTTTATTAGTTTATTGGTGTATTGAAGTCTACTAATACACCATTACACTAATATACGATTACACCAATACACCACTATACTAATTACGAACGCCGTTTGGCCACGGCCGCGCCGCCGCCAATGAGCAACAATCCTAACAACCCCGCCACCACTAAACCACCATTTTGTGCCGCCGCCCCTGAGGTTGGCAGATAGGTCGTGGTAGGTTGGTTTTGGATAGGCCGCCCTTGGTTTGGATGCAGAAATTGACATTGAGCGCCAGCGGTTGCTCTGAGCCGATGAAGACGCTCAGGGTGGGCTTGGAGGTGACGACAAAATCGTTCGGATTCGGCCGTGCGCTCACCGTCCATGTGCCATAGGCGGCCGCCACCAAGCCATAAGTGCCGTTGTCGCCCGTTTGCAGGTAGGTGCTCCACTTGCCATCATCGCTGACAAATTCGATGGGCACGCCGGGGTGGGTTGCTTCGCCCGTGCCCACGCACTGCCCGTCGCCGTTGGCATCCAAATAAACAGTGCCGCGAATGGAGCCATCATAGACAACCTGCGCCGCCACACTGCCCACGGCCGCAACGGCCGCCAGCAAACCCATCAACAATCCAACAATCAATCGCTTACTCATCACAAAAACCTCCTAAATGTCAAAGAACAATGAACAAATTTGCTCATTGCTCATTGTTAATTGCTCATTGTCCGCACAGGTTTGGCCACGATGACCAAGCGGTGCGAGTTATCGGTGTAGGGCCAGCAAGTGACGATGGTCACGCGCTCGTCCATGGTGGGGGCAATCCAGCGGGCGTTTTCGAGGCGCACCGCTTCGCTTTGCCCCCGTTCGGGCAAAATCTCCCGATTGGTAATTTGGTAGAGATGGCTACGGCCGTCTTCGTCGTACAAAATCAGCCCATCGCCCACGGCCAAATCCTCTAAATCGCGGAACACTTCGCCATAGACGTTTTGATGGCCGTTGAGGACGGTGTTGCCCGCACGGCCGAGGGGGGCGCTGTTGTGGTGCCATCCCGCCGCATAATTGGCGGGCACTTGCCATTGGTAAAACAGGTCACTCCCTTGGGTGGGGTCGTAGATGGCCGAAAGCCCCACATCGCGCACGGGTGCATCCACCCCCAATTTGGGGATAACCAACCGCTGGGGTTGCCCGTCGGTGAGTTGGCGCATACTGGTGGGGGCTTCGGCCATGCTCGCCTCCGAAGGCAATTCGCGCAATTCGGGGGTGGCGATGACGGGCAGGGTGGCCACGATTTCGGGGGTGACGAGGACGAAGTTGGTGGTGGGGGGAACCTCGGCGAGAACGGCCGTGGTGGGGGCGGGGTTGGGCGTGGGCAGTTGGGCGATAGCGATGCGGTCGGGCAGGCGGGTGGCCAGCCAAAAAACGGCCGTGCCGCCCAGCACCAACACCCCCAACCCCATCAGGAGCCAACCCAACCATGCTGTTTGCCTATTTCTGCGATTCCGCGCCACTATCTGTACCTCATTGTCCTCTAGTATAAAGAAGTCAATGGATTATGGAAAGTTGGATTGGGGACTTGTTGTAATTGGTTCGGGTTTTGGCAAATCAGTGTCAGCCCAACCGGTTGGCGCAAACCTATGTCCAAGGTTTAGTGCAATCAGGCTCAAAATTAGCTCGAGCAATGGCACCGCCCGCAAAAATAACCAATAACGAATAACCAATAACCTTCCCCTCTCCCCTATGCCCCGTTTAACCAAAATTTACACCCGTGGTGGCGACCAAGGGCTAACCGCCCTCGGAAGCGGAACCCGTGTCCCCAAAGATGCTTTG
Organism: Candidatus Hadersleviella danica; assembly: GCA_016711405.1. Taxonomy (GTDB): domain Bacteria; phylum Chloroflexota; class Anaerolineae; order Promineifilales; family Promineifilaceae; genus Hadersleviella; species Hadersleviella danica. The sequence goes on from JADJSZ010000014.1 coordinate 14,730, forward strand.
CGCGTGCAGGCGTATGGCACGGCCGATGAACTCAACTCCCAACTCGGCGTGGCCGTGGCGGGGGGGCTGTGCGAACGGCTGGCCACCCTCCTGCCCACCATCCAAAACGAACTCTTCCACCTTGGCTCCGATTTGTGCTTCACCGAGGAGGACAAGCGCAAATACAACATCCCACTCATCGAAGAGCGGCATGTGACGGCTTTGGAGGTGGTGATAGATGAGTTAACGGCCGTGGTTGGCCCCCTCGAAAACTTCATCCTCCCCGGTGGTTCCCTCGGGGCGGCGCAGTTACACGTCGCCCGCACCATTTGCCGCCGCGCCGAGCGGGAGGTGGTCACACTCGGCCGTGAAGAAGCGATTGGCTCCTACGTCCCCCCCCCCCCCCGCCCCCCCCCCCCCCCCCCCCCCGCCCCCCCCCTCCCCCCCCCCCCCCCCCCCCCCCCCCCCCCCCCCCCCCCCCCCCCCCCCCCCCCCCCCCCCCCCCCCCGCTGGCATTTTCCCCCCGGGCCCCCCCTTCCCCCCCCTACACCTGAACAAATGGATTGAGCAGGTCTTCTTTCAACGCCAAGTCGCAAAGATGCAAAGACGCAAAGAAGCTCCTGAACCCTTTGCGCCTTAGCGTCTTTGCGTTAAAAAAACAGATTTGTTCACCTTATTTACGTGCCAATCCTAAATGGGGATTTCAGCATACCCGCCCTCAGAAATGATATTCACCATGTTGTTTATTTGGTCGATATGCAGTTGAATGCGCGGCCATGATGTAGAAAGCAAAACGATAATCGCCACTTTGCGCTCTCTCAAGTTCTGCTGGTAACGCAAATTTTGGTCAGTGGTTATCAATAATTGGTAGCCAGCTTCCTCTGTCGTTCTCAGCAGTTCCCCGTTAGATAAATTGTGCCAGCCCTTCTCATAGGCGGTCGATACCTGATGCCCGCTCAAATACCGCCGTAACGGAACAGGTGTGCCTTGGTCGAATAAAATCTTCATACTTTTAGGTCGCAACGGCTAACAATTGGATTTCATGTTCCAGCACGGCTTCCACTTGTTCCCGTTGAACGCCGGGGAACCATTGCAAAAATTCTTCCACGGTGGCACCATCTTTGAGGTTCTCGAAGAGGGCGGCCACAGGAACCCGTGTTCCTCGGAACACCCAGACACCACTCACTTTATGGGGGGCGCGTTCAACGGCCGTGATAGTTTCCCACTGTTTCATCATATTTAATGACCTCCTGTGGCAGACAATATTGCAGATAACCTCTTTCAGTATAGCAAAAAGCCGCATAGAGTAGGTGAATCGCCAATCCAAAATCCCCAATCCAAAATCAAAAATCCCATGCGCCTTTTCATCCCCGACATTCCCATGCCCGATTTGGCCGCCCAAGAAGCGGCGCGGGAACACCTGCGCCACCAGCCCGCCTTGGGCACATTGGGCGTGTTGGCCGTGCGGCTGGCCGCCATGACAGGGTCATTGCCCCTCACCTTTCCCCGCAAAGGGGTGGTTGTGTTAGCGGCCGACCACGGCCACATCCCGCTCGGTGAGGAAACTGCGGCCGAGGGCAACGCCGCCACCCACATTTTGGCGCGCCAAGCAGGAGCCACCGTCACCACCGTGGACATTGGCTTGCGACGGCCGTGGCCACCCGCCCCCCATCACCACAGCTACAACGTGGCCAAAGGCACGCGCCACATGGGGCACACCCCCGCCCTCGGCATCGCCGAAGTGCATGATGCGCTGACGGTGGGCATGAACATCGCCAGCCAAGAAATAGCCCAAGGGGTTGATGTGCTGGCCGTGGGTTCGGCCAGCGCGGGGGGCGAAATCGCGGCCGTGGCCGTCGCCGCCGTGTTGCTCAACCAACCCCCAGCCGCGCTCCTCCCCGAAAATTCCCCCCACCTCGCCCTCATCAGCGAGGCCATTGCCCTGCACCAGCCCAATCCGCAAGATGTGCTGGATGTGTTGCGCTGTGTGGGCGGGCTGGAATTGGCAGGCATGGCGGGGGTTATTTTGGGAGCCGCCGCTGGGCGTGTGCCCATCGTGCTGGATGATTTGGCCTCGGCCGTGGCCGCCCTTGTGGCCAGCGAATTGGCCTTTCAGGTGCGCCCCTATTTGATCGCAGGCCATGCCACGGCTCCGCTCGTCCTGCGCCGCCTCGGTTTGCGGCCGTTGCTCGATGTGGGCGTAGAAAACGGCCGTGCCACCAGCGCCATCCTCGCCTTCCACCTCATCGAAGCCGCCGCCCGCTTGCATAATGAGCTGGTCAGCTAGTCAGCTACTCAGCACTCAGCACTCAGCACTCAGCACTCTCCCCCCTATGCACCAAAACTTCACCACCACCACACGCGGCCTCGACCGCGAATCGCCGCCGATGCGTTTATTCGAGAAAGCCAAAAAACTCGGCATCTGGAACCCCAGTGATATTGACTTGAGCCGTGATGCCCATGATTGGCACGCATTGGCCGACGACGAGCGAGATATTCTCCTGCGCCTGATGAGCATGTTTGTGGCAGGCGAAGAAGCTGTCACCCTCGACTTGTTGCCGCTCATCCAAACCATCGCCCGCGAGGGGCGGCTGGAAGAGGAGCTATTTTTGACCACTTTCCTCTGGGAAGAGGCCAAGCACGTCGATTTCTTCAACCGCGTTATCAACGAAGTGACAGGCTCCTTGCCCGACCTGAGCCATTACCACACCGACAATTACCGCACCATTTTTTACGAGGCGTTGCCCGAGGCACTCGGCCGTTTACAAACCGATGGCTCCCCTGCCGCACAAGTCCGCGCCTCCATGACCTACAACATGTTAGTTGAAGGCATGTTGGCCGAGACGGGCTACCACACCTTTTTCACCGTTCTGGAAAGCCGCGACATCATGCCGGGGGTGCGCGAGGGCATCCGCCTGCTTAAACAAGATGAGTCGCGCCACATCGCTTATGGCATCTACCTACTCTCGCGCCTCGTCGCAGCCGATGGCTCGTTGTGGGCCGTCGTCGAAGAGACTGTCAATGACCTCTTCATGCCCGCCCTCGGCGTGGTCGGCGACCCCTTTGCACTCTACGACCCCGTGCCATTTGGCCTGCAAATCGAGGATTTCCTCGACTACGCCTCTGACCAATTCAACAAACGCATTGCGCGGCTAGAAAAGGCGCGGGATGGGGAAGATGTTGGTGATTAGTTATTGGTTACTCGTTATTGGGGTAGCTTACCCACAACCCAATGACGAATAACGAATAACGAGTAACCAATAACCCCCTACCCCCCTATGTTGCGATTACCCGAGCGTTTCCCCGTGGGCACGGCCGTTGAAATCTATTTCGAGGCAGTTGATGCGTGGCTGGTGGGGGTGGTGGTTGCCCACCAGCCGCCCGCTGTGTGGGTGCAAACGGCCGACGGCCGCCAATGGTTCGTCACCAACGGCCGCCGCATTCGCCCTAGCCCCCAAATTTAACCAGCGTTAAAATTTAATTAGACACCCCGTTAACATCCTGCTATATTATGACGCATAGCGTCATGGAAGTGGTTAGTGATGAGTGGTTAGTGGCTAGAAATGCCCACACAACACATTACCCACTAACCACTCGCCACTAACCACTAAACACTCCCCACTGGAGACTCCCCATGTTAAGCCTCTACGAACGGTATCTATTTATCCTCTTTGCCGTCCTGTGCGTCGTTGCGGCGTACAACACCTTCTACGAGATGATACTGGTCATCGGCCGTGGCCAAGGCACACTCGGCTGGGACAAATTGCCCCAGCGGTTGGTCAAAGGGGCGTTGGCTCTTTTCACCCAAGGGCGCATCATTCGCCACCGCAAACTCTCCTCGTTCTTCCACCTGCTCATTGCCTATGCCTTCATCTTCTTTTTGGCGGTCAATGGCGTGGATGTGTTGCGCGGTTTCACCGATTTTAACTTGAGCCAGCTCGGCCTGTTTGGGAATTTGGTCGCGGCCACGGCCGATATTCTCAGCGTCTTGGGCTTGGTGGGGATGGGCTGGTTCCTCATCCGCCGCTTCCTGCTCCAAGACCCCGCTCTCAAAACCCGCGCCAACGTGCTCTTGCACCCCGATGCGGCCGATGGCGTGCGCCGCGACTCCCTCATCGTGGGCCTCTTCCTCTTCCTCCACCTCGGCTTCCGCTTCTTGGGCGAATCCTTCCACATCGCCGCCCACGGAGCCGACCCGTGGCAACCCCTCGCCAACATCATGGCCTTGGCATGGGCGGGGCTAAAGGATGATCCCCGTATGCCTTAGATTTTTTGATTCACGCCAGTTGGTGGTTGGCTTTGGGTCTCATCCTCATCTTCCTGCCCTATTTCCCTTACACCAAACACGCCCACCTCTTCATGGGGCCGCTCAACTTTATGACCCGCCCCGAGCGGACGGCCTTGGGGGCGATGGATAGCATCAATTTTGATGACGAATCGGTGGAGCAATTTGGGGTGCAAAACCTCTTCCACCTGCCCCAAACGCAAGTGTTGGATGCGTTCGCCTGCATCATGTGTAACCGTTGCCAAGATGCCTGCCCTGCTTATGCGACGGGCAAAGAGCTATCCCCGGCCGCGCTCGAAATCAACAAACGGTACTATATTAAGGAAAACCTGACGGGCTTGGCCTATGGCGATGTCGAGCCATTCCCCCTGCTGAACATGGTCATTAGCGAAAGCGCATTGTGGGCTTGCACCAGTTGTGGGGCGTGTGTGGATGTGTGCCCTGTCGGCAACGAGCCGATGATGGACATTTTGCAGATGCGCCGCCACCAAGTCCTCATGGAAGACAGCTACCCTCACGAGTTGCAAAACGCCTATCGCGGCCTTGAGCGGGCGGGCAACCCGTGGAACAACCCCAGCAGTCGCATGGAATGGGCGGCCGATCTCCCCTTCCCCGTACCCACCGTGCAAGAAAACCCCAATTTTGAGGTGCTCTTCTGGGTGGGGTGTGCGGGTGCTTTCGACCCATCTGCCCAAAAAGTGGCCCAGTCCGTGGCCACCATTCTCAACTCGGCTGGGGTGAATTTTGCCGTCTTGGGCGAGGAAGAGACCTGCACAGGCGACCCCGCCCGTCGCTCAGGGCGGGAAGACATCTTCTTTGCGATGGCCTCGGCCAATATCGCCACGCTGGACACCTACAAAGTGAACGAGCGCACCATTGTGACCAGTTGCCCCCACTGTTTTACCGCGTTGGGCAAGGAGTATGGGCAATTGGGCGGCCATTACAAAGTGTTCCACCACACCCAAATGCTGGCTGATTTAATTGGCAAGGGTAAGCTCAAGTTGGATGGGAGCAAGTTGGACAGCGTCACTTTCCACGACCCGTGCTACCTCGGCCGTCACAACGGCATTTACAGCGACCCACGCCAAGCATTGCAAAGCGCCGGGGCGACCCTGATGGAGATGGACAGAAACAAGAGCAACTCCTTCTGCTGTGGCGCAGGTGGGGCGCAGATGTGGAAGGAAGAGGAGCATGGCACGGAAGCAGTCAATATCAACCGCTACAATGAGGCGCGGGGTACGGGCGCGAAAACGCTGGCCGTGGGTTGCCCCTTCTGCGCCCAGATGATGAATGATGCCAACGACCAAGCGGGCGCACCGATGGTGGTGAAGGATGTGGCCCAGTTGGTGGTGGAAGCGATGAGATAGAGAGGAGAGAGAAGAGAAGAGAAGAGGGGCGGGTGGTTCGTCATAAGTTGTGACTAGCATCTCTTCTCTCTCTCCTCTTATCTCCTGTCTCTATCTCTGTTGGTTAAAGCGGCCGAAACTGAATAGAATAGACCCAAGGGGCGTAATTTTTACGCCTCTTTTATTTTTGGTGATAGTCGTTTATTGGCAAACATGTAGGGGCAACCCTTGTGGTTGCCCGATAATTCGGGGCAGACACAAGGTCTGCCCCTACCAAGTGGCGCACCTTTCACCTTTTACTTTTCACCTTTCCCAGTGGAGTTACTATGAACCGAGCATGGCGATGGCACACGGCCGTCTTTTCCCTCCTTCTCCTCGCCCTCACCGCCTGCGGGGCGACGGATAGCGCCTATGAGGAACCCTTTGACGAGCAAGGCGTATGGCCAACGGAAGACAACCAATACGCCACGGGGCGTGTTTTTGAGGGGGCGTATGAGTTAGAAGTGAAGGCCAGCGACGGCCTGTTTTGGGCCACCAACGGCCGTGATTCAGGCGATGGCGTTTACCAAGTGGAGGCAACCCAAGTTGCAGGCCCGCTCGATAACGGTTACGGCCTTCTCTTTATGTCCGACCCGGCCGAGGGTAATTTTTACTTGTTTGAGATAAGCGGGGATGGGTATGTAAATCGCCCGTTGTCGCAGTTCGTGCGAGACAGAGTTTGAGGTGTTGGTAGGCACATTTTGGGAGGAGTCGGCCGCTATTTTGCAAGGTCTCAACCAAACCAACATCTTGCGTGTGACGGCCGCTGAAGGGAACCTGACCTTCGAGGTGAACGGGGAAGTCGTCGGCCGTGCCTACGATGTCACCTTCACCCGAGGCGAAGTCTGCGTGTTGGTCGAGACCCTCGGCGAAAGCGGGGTCAAAGTGCGCTTCGACAACCTGCGCTTTACGCCAGCTGAGTAGGGAGCGCTGAGTGCTGAGTGCCGAGTCCGCAATCCAAAATCCAAAATCCAAAATCTTTCTGAGGTAATTATGTCCTACGACCCTTTGCAAGAAGAAAACCAAGCCAGCCGAAGCGGCATTCCGAGCTGGGTATGGGTGGTTGGTATTTCGGCCGTGGTTTTAATTTGTTGTGTGGGCGGGCTGATTGGCACATTTGTGTACCTGAACCAGAACGCCGATGAGTTGTTTGGCGATGTGGGCGCCACACTCGAGGCGGCGTTCCCCACGGCCGTTGTCCCCACAGGCACACCCACGGCCGTAGCCGCCCAACCCCTCGCCACCCCCGACATTGTCGCCACCGCGATGGCCTCCTTTGAAGAATCCCCAGAAACAGAGACAGAGATGGATGGGTTGATGGCCACTGCTATGGCTCTCTTTCCCGCAGGTTCTAATGAAGGAGATATGCTGGCCACCGCTCAGGCCATGCTCACAGCCGTTCCCCCCAAAGTGGATGCGCCCACCCCGCAACCCACGCTAACGGGCTATGACCCCTATGTCGAAGAGTTTGACAGGGATGGGGAGTGGGATTTGGGCGAAGCCACGGCCGATGATGGCGCACTCGAAGCCGAAGCGTATATCACGGGTGGCGTGTTGGATTTCACGGTGCAACTTCCGCAAGCAGTGTTCTGGTCCACCAGCAAAAATCGGTTGGGCAACGGCACCTACGAGATAGAGATGACGGCCGTAGATGGCCCCCTCAACAACGGTTTCGGACTCCTCTTCCTCGGCGATGACGACACAGGCGACTACTATATGTTCGAGATTAGTAGCGATGGGTACGTTTGGATTGGCTTCTATGGCGGGTCAGGCGAGACGGTTATTGCTTTGGTGGAAGATGGCTGGTTTGCCAGCGATGCCGTCAAACAAGGTCTCAATCAAACCAATTTATTGCGCGTCGAAGTGGATTCGGGCACGTTGGAGTTCTTTGTCAACGACGAAGAAGTCGCCAGCATCCGCGATTTCAAGCTCCTCGAAGGGGATGTGGGCGTGTTTATCGAGACTTTGGACGAGGGGGATGTACGGGTGCATTTCGATAATTTGCGTTACACGCCAAGACCGTAATGGGGAGTTACACAGTTACAGGTGGCAAGCGACTTGTAACTTGTAACTTGCAACCTGCATCACTTTCCCACCACCTGCCCGCGCTTAATGACCGTTTGCACCAAGTTGCCGCCAAACTGGTAGACGAGGTGGCGGTAATCGGCCGCCGCCAAAATCAGCACATCCGCCTGTTTGCCTACCTCGAGCGAACCGAGGCGGTGGCCAAGGCCAATGGCGTGGGCGGCGTTAATCGTGCTGGCGTTCAGCGCCTCGGCCGGGAGCAATTTTTGGTAGCGGCAGGCCAGAGCCATCACAAACGGCATGGAAGGGCAGGGAGCCGAGCCAGGATTGAGGTCGGTGGCCAGTGCCACGGCCGCGCCCGCCTCCACCAGCCCCCGCGCATTGGCAAAATGATGGCTCCCCAAGTGGAAATTGACCGCTGGCAAGGGCACGGCGATGGTTTCGGCCGTGCCCAACAGGGCGATTTCCTCGGCCGTGGTCACATCCAAATGGTCGGCCGAAATCGCCCCCAGTTCGATGGCCAAGCGCACCCCGCCGAGGGCGTTAAACTCATCGGCGTGGATTTTGGGGCGCAGGCCGTGCGCCAGCCCCGCCTCGAGTACAGCGCGGGCTTGGGCGAGGGTGAAGGCGTTTTGTTCGCAAAAAACGTCGTTGAAAAAGGGGATGCCTTGCTGGGCAAAATGGGAGTTGGTGTACCATTCGGCCGCTTGCGGGAGCATTTCCTTTATCACTAATTGCGCATAGCCATCTGGGTCAGTTTTGTACTCGGGGGGGATGGCGTGTGCACCCAAAAAGGTGGGCACGAGTTCCAGCGGGTGCGTTTGGTCGAGTTCGGCGATGGCGGCCAGCATGGCCAATTCGCTGGCGGTGGTTAGGCCATAGCCCGTTTTGATTTCGGCCGTGGTGGTTCCCAGCCGCAACATCTCGTCGAGGCGCGGCCGTGTTTCGGCCACTAACTGGGCCACGCTTGCCTCGCGCACGGCGCGGGCGGTGCTGGCGATGCCTCCGCCACTGGCCAAAATATCGAGGTAGTTGGCTCCCTGTAGTTTTAGCTCAAATTCCGCCACCCGGTCGCCTGCATAAACGGCGTGGGTGTGGGGATCCACCAAGCCGGGCACGACGGCACGGCCGCTGGCGTTTAGCGTTTGGCGGGCCGGATATTGGGCCACCGTTCGGCCGTGGGGCCGAGGGCGAGAATGCGGCCGTCGTGGATGGCCACGGCCGTATCGGGCGGGAGCAGGCCGACATCGGCCAAGGCGTGGCCCCGCTTGGGGCCGCTGGGGCTGGCACAGGTGGCCACTTGCGCGGCGTGGGTGATGAGGAGGTCTATCATGGGGAGACGGGAGAGAACCATTTTTGGGACTATCTATTCAGGCGAAATCGCTTGCCAAATGACAAATGACCAATGACAAATGACATCCCCCCTATTCCCGCGCCAACAAGGCCACATCCACCACCTCCACCTCAAACCCATGCCCAGCGGCGATGAGCCGAATGCTGTTGAGATAGCGCGGGGGCGGGAACGCTTGTAAGGCGAGGTTGTCAATCAGGTCAATCTCATAGACATAGAGCCGATTGGCGGGGAGCTGAATATGGGGGTTGTAGGGCGGCCGACAGTTGATGCAGGTATCAGGCGTATCCGTGGCTACGGTTCCCGTCGCATAAAACCCTTGCCGCCACACCTGCCGGTTGCCATCCCGATCCACATAATCCAACTCAACGGTCAGCGGGCATTCACTGCCCACCGTGCCACACACGCCCAAGGTTTGCACCTTGATTTGCAAGCTGATGAGAAAGCGCAAGCTGGTGTAATCGGTCACATCTTGGTTGAGATTTTGGCGCACCACAGCATCGGCATGGCCTATCCCCACTCGCGCAAAGCGCAGGGCTGTGCCGTTGCTGGCGGCGATAACGGCCGTTTCCGTTGGCTCATCCGCCAATTCGATATTCCAATCTTGCTGAATCCAGCCGCTTAAATCGGCGATAAAGTTGCCATTGCGGATGAGGTTGCGCTCTGTGCCCAATGGCCCCTCGGGCAGGCCACCTGTGGGGATAAGGCCACGTTGGTCGGCCGTGAGAAAGAGCGGAATGGATTCTGACTCCGTCTCGACCGCCAATCGCGCCGACCCTTCCTGCACCGCAACTTGCGCCGTTTCGTTGTTCACCTCAAGGCTATATTGCCCCGCTTCGGTCAGGGTGATAATGCCTTGAGGGGTTTTAATGGTCACGGGCAACGCCCCCGTGACATGGGGCAAAAGGGTCAGGCGGATGCGTCCGGAACGCATGTCGAGAGTCAGTTGGGGTTCGGCCGTGCTCCACCTAAAACGAGGCGTGCTGGCCTCCTCCACCTGCAAATTGGTGTGGCCATAAATTTGGCCGCGCACCAACACCCGCCCTTCTGCGGGTTCGGCAATGAGCAAAGAGGCGGTATCGGCCGCGTTGGTCAAAATCTCCGCCCCAGCGCGTACCTCGAGCGGTGCGGCTTCTAGTGGCAGGGGCAACCATTCCGCCATTGTTGGCTTGGCCAATGGCCACCGTGCCTTGGCTGGCGGTAACCGTAGCGGCAGAGGGATAGTTGCTCGTTGCACATACGCATTGGCCAAGAGCGGAACCGAGATGCACAGGGAGAGAAAGAGGGCAAAACTGCCCCAAACAATCATCCACGCCAGTCGGGCACGGTTTTGGTTTGGGTCAAGAGCGGAAAGAGTCATGGGAATTGTGAATTGTGAATTGGGAATTATGAATTGTGAATGGGGTGTTTAGGGGCACCACTTTGTTCAATCTAAATCCAAAAATCTAAAATCTAAAATCTAAATTTCTAAGGATTTGGCTGGGCAAACGGGGGCCTGCGTAGACCAGCCCCGTGTAGAGCTGGATGAGGCTGGCTCCTGCCTCGAGCTTGGCGCGGGCATCGGCCGCGTTTTGCACCCCGCCCACCCCGATAATGGGCAAACGGCCGCCCGTTTCCCGCGCAATGTGGGCAATGACGGCCGTGCTACGTTCGGCCAACGGCCGGCCACTCAGGCCGCCCACCTCCTGTGCCAGCGGGCTGGCTAACCCTGCGCGGTTCAGGGTGGTGTTGGTGGCAATCATGCCAGCTACGCCACAGTTGAGGGCGGCTTCTAGAATTTGGTCGAGTTCGGCCGTGCTTAAATCGGGCGCAATTTTAAGGAAAAGCGGCCGTTTGGCCACGCCACACTCGGCCGAAAGGGCTTCCCCTTCCGCTTGCAATGTGCCCAGCAGATGGCCTAAATAATCGCCGCCTTGCAGTTCGCGCAACCCCGGCGTGTTGGGCGAACTGATGTTGATGGCTAAATAGTCGGCGTATTTGTACACATCCCGCATAACAGCTTTGTAGTCGGCCGTGGCCTCGGCCAGCGGGGTCTCTTTTTGCTTGCCCACGCTCACGCCCAGCACAAAATTGCGCGATTTGGGCAATGTTTTGAGCCGCGCCACGGCCGCTGACACGCCTGCGTTGGGGAAGCCCATGCGGTTAATCAGGGCTTCGTCCTCGCGCAGGCGGAAGATGCGCGGCCGTGGGTTGCCAGCCTGCGGCCGTGGGGTGAGCGTGCCCACCTCCACATGCCCAAAACCGAGCAGAGCCAGCCCTTGTGCGATGCGCACCTCTTTGTCGAAGCCGGCCGCCATGCCCAATACATTGGGAAAGGTCAGCCCCGCCACGGTGATGGGTTGTTGGGGGATGCGCCCCGCGAGGAGACGGAGGAAAAAGCGGCCGACGGCCGAGTTTTGCGCCATTTCCAACGCCGTTAAAGTTCGCTCATGGGCGGTTTCGGCTTCCATCCGCGCCAGCAAGGGGTAGATGAGGTGCTTGTACATCGCCATTAGGCTTTGCCCAACGAGGCCTGATAATTGGCGACGGCTTGCAGAGTTGTCTGCCAAATTCGGCCGCGTTTAATGGCTTCCAAGCGGCCTGTCCGAGCCAGCAGGCTGAGGTAATTTTTGGCTATAAGGAGTTAAGGGAGCAATTTTAGGCAAGGATAGCCACTCCTCTTGCGGGGCTGGTGGGGCAGTTTGGGGTGTTGTGGCTTCTAGGTAAAGCATCAAACTGCGTTCGACAGCTCGGCCGACAAGGTTGATGAGCGGTTGGGGTTGCCCATTATCGGCTTGGCTTAACACGCGGTAATATTGCCGTCGGTTGGTGTGGGTGATGATGGCTGGGGATAGCTGGCGCGTAGCAAGAGTAAATTCATGATTAAGCGGGCGGTACGGCCGTTGCCATCAATAAATGGATGAATGGAGACGAATTTGTGGTGGGCGACGGCCGCTAGGGCGATTGGCTCCAGAACATTTTCTTGCGCTTGTAGCCAATTGACCCACATTTCCATTTGGGCGGGAATATCCCACGCAGGGGGTGGCTCGTGGCTGGCTCCGACAATGCGCACGGGCACATTGCGGTATTGCCCCGCGTTTTCATGGTCAATTTTGGCCAACACAAGGGCATGTAGCTGGCGCACCTCAAAGGCAGTGAGGGGTTCTTGTTTGCTGGCCAGCGCTTCGACCAATTTAATCGCTTCTTGGTGGTTAACCACCTCAAAATGTTCGCGCAGGCTTTTGCCCCCGATGGTAATGCCTTGCTCCAAAATCAGTTGGGTTTCGCGCAAACTGAGGGTACTTCCTTCAATGGCGTTGGAGTTATAAATCCACTCAATGGTGAATTGCTCGTTCAGGCGGCGCACGGCCGCAGAAGGCAACGGCCGTAGCTCATCTAAGTGCGCTTTTTTCGCCGCTATGCGCTGTGCCAGCCTTGGTTCCAGCATAAAACCAACCTCATAATTATGCGTCCCTCTATCCCGTAAACGACTAGCTCTCCTGAGAAGAAAATAGCGAGTAGAGATAGAGGTGGCATCGCTGGCTGGCCGACCAAGGGTTCCTCTATCTCTATCTCCAGCCTCTACCTAATCATCATTTAGACTCAGTACCGCCATAAACGCCTCTTGCGGCACTTCCACGTTGCCAATCATCTTCATCCGCTTCTTGCCTTTCTTTTGCTTCTCCAACAACTTCTTCTTGCGCGTAATATCGCCGCCGTAGCATTTGGCCAACACGTCTTTGCGCATCGCCTTCACATTGGCGCGGCTAATCACCCGCTTGCCGACCGAGGCTTGGATGGGAACCTCGAACATCTGGCGCGGAATCTTGTCCTTGAGAGCCGTGACCAGTTTTTGCCCCCGGTGGAACGACATATCGCGATGGACAATCATGGCCAGCGCGTCCACGGGCTGATGGTTGACCAACACTTCCAGCTTCACCAAATCGGAAGAGCGGTAGCCCGCAAAGTCGTAATCCATCGAGGCGTAGCCCCGTGTGGCACTCTTGAGCTTGTCGTAAAAGTCCACAATCATCTCGGCCAAGGGCATGTCGAACTTGAAGATGATACGGCCGGGGGCGGGATATTCCTGCCCCACAAACTCACCGCGCCGCTTCATCACCAACTCCATCAGCACCCCGTAATACTCCTCGGGCGAAAAGACGTGGACGTGCATCCACGGCTCCCGAATCTCTTCGATGGTGCCTTCGTCGGGCAAATCGGCCGGGCTTTCCACCACCAAAATCTCATCTTTGTCATACGGCTTCACCTCATAGCGCACACTGGGGGCGGTGGCCAAAATATCGAGGTCGTACTCACGCTCCAGCCGCTCCTGAATAATCTCCATGTGGAACATGCCGAGAAAGCCACAGCGGAAGCCAAAGCTGAGGGCGTTGGAGGTTTCGGGTTCAAAGACAAGGGCGGCATCGTTGAGTTGGAGCTTTTCCAGCGCGTCGCGCAAGTCGGCGTAATCTTCGTTGTTGCTGGGGTAAATCCCCGCAAACACCATCGGTTTGACGGCCACGAAGCCGGGCAAAGGCTCGGCCGCTGGCTGGGTCTTGCGGGTGATGGTATCCCCCACGCGACACTCGCGCACCTCTTTTAAGCCCGTGGCAATATAGCCCACCTCGCCCGCCTGCAATTCGGTCACAGGCTTCATGCCCGGCTGGAAAATGCCCATTTCGATGGGTTCCATCTCCACCCCATTGGACATGATGCGAATCCACTCTCGGCTACGCAGGGTTCCCTCAAAGACGCGAATATAGGCAATCACCCCTTTGTAAATGTCGTAGTGGGAGTCGAAAACGAGCGCCTTGAGCGGCGCTTCCATATCCCCCTTGGGCGGCGGCACATGCTTGACGATGGCTTCCAGCACCGCATCAATGTTGTGCCCCATCTTGGCGCTGATGGGAATGACATCTTCGGCCGGGATGCCGATGAGATTCTCCACCTCTTGCGCCACAATATCGGGCTGGGCGGCCGGCAAATCTATCTTGTTGATGACGGGGATAATCTCGAGGTTGGCATCGAGAGCCAGATAGAGGTTGGCAAGGGTTTGCGCCTCAATGCCTTGGCTGGCATCTACCACCAAAATCGCCCCTTCGCACCCCTGCAACGCCCGGCTGACCTCGTAGCCGAAGTCCACATGGCCGGGGGTGTCAATCAGGTTCATCTGGTACGTTTCGCCATCTTTGGCGGTGTAGCTGATGCGCACGGCCGAGGCCTTAATTGTGACCCCTTTCTCGCGCTCCAAATCCATGCTATCCAGCAATTGCTCTTGCATGTCCCTGTCGGCAACGGTATGCGTCTCTTGGAGCAGGCGGTCAGCCAGGGTGGATTTGCCGTGGTCTATGTGGGCGATGATGCAGAAATTGCGAATTTTATTTTGGTCTATCATGTAGGTGTTGGTAATTTAGGGAACTGGTGTTTCGAGATAGGTATTGGTAATTGGTATTTAATTGGGTTTGTGTCTCCTCTATCTCTATCTCTCGTCTCTATCTTTTTAACAGCCCTGCATATGCTTTGCGGAATTTTTGCACTTTGGGGTTGATGACCATCATGCAGTAGGGCTGGTAGCCGTTTTGGTTGAAGTAGTTTTGGTGGTAGTTTTCGGCCGTGTAAAACTCAGTTGCGGCCGTGATTTCGGTCACAATTGGGTTCGGCCACAGCTTGTCCGCTTCCGTTTTGGCGCGGGAGGCTTCGGCCGTTTGCCGCTGTGCGTCGCTGTGGTAGAACACGGCCGAGCGGTACTGCGTCCCCACATCTGCCCCTTGCCGGTTCAGCGTGGTGGGGTCGTGGGTGCGCCAGAACACCTCTAACAGGGTTTCGTAGCTAACCACACTCGGGTCAAACGTCACTTGAATGACTTCGGCATGGCCTGTTGTGCCCGTGCAAACCGCTTCGTAGCTGGGGTTGGCCACTGCGCCACCCATGTAGCCCGAAACGACTTTTTCCACGCCGCGCATATCTTGAAAAATCGCTTCGACGCACCAGAAACAGCCTGCGCCGAAAGTTGCTAGTTCTTGTTGTTGGGTCATAGTTGGGAGGGGGGTAGGGACAAGGGACTAAGGACTAGGGACATACGGAAGTCCCTAGTCCTTAGTCCCCCGTCATCATTTCAAACTCTTAAAAAATATCTCGTTAATTGCCTCTAAAAAGGACTGGTCAATGCGGGGGCTGGGGAGTTGTTCGGCCGAGACATGCGCCCGAAAGTGGTCGGTGGCAAAGTGAATTTCTTCGTACATGTATGGGGCTTGAAAGGCGATACTCCGTGCCAACACCCGCTCGAGGCTGGTCATGGGGTTGTCGTTGAAGGCGTGTTCGGGCACAACTTTGAGCCATTCCATGCCCAAGCTGAGACAGACGACGCGGTGGACGAGTTCTAACGTGGGTGGGGTTTCGTTGACCACGTTGAACACTTTGGCGGAACCGGGATGGCCTTGCACGGCCGTGGCCAACTGCATCATCCCATCTATCACAAAATCTATGGGCACAAAATTAACCAACGCACCGGGGATACCTATCATGCGAATATCGGGAATTTCCCCCTCCACCCGTGCCGCGACGCGCCGCCCCAAACGGTGTAACGCCTCGCACACTTGGTAATAGGCGGAGTAGCTAATCACTTGGGTGCTGGGCGAGCCGACGATAATGGCGGGGCGGTAAATCTTCGCCTCGAGGTTATGCTTTTGGGCAAATTCCACCACCTGCGTCTCGCCGTGGTGCTTAGACCATTCGTAGAGGGAACGGAAGGCGCTGTCGGGCAAGGCGTGGAACTGTTCGGGAACTGTCTCAAAGCCCGCCCTGTGCTGTAGGCGGTGCTGACGTGTTGGTAGCGGGGTGGGGAGCCTCGCCATTGACGGCGAGGGTGAAGCCGAGAATGTTGCGCACGCCCTGAATGTTGATGGCCTTAATCTCGTCCAACTCCCCTTCGGTGAACTTAAAAGTAGCGGCCGAGTGCCACACCTCGGCCAACGGCCGCTCGGTTTCGGCGCGGACTTTGGCCACTAGCTCTTCGGCCGTGTCGCGCACATCCCCTTTGATGATGTGCAGGTGGCTTAAATCAACAGGGCCGTCAATTTGATTGAGGACTTCGGCCATGCGTTCGGCCGCTGTTCGGCCGCCGCCATCCCGCGCCAACACCAGCACTTCGTACCCTTTTTTGAGATACGCATGGGCAAGATGACACCCCACATAACCAGTGGCTCCTGTAATAAAAACTGCTTGTTGTTCCGCCATTCTGAATTCCTAGAGATAAAGGGTAGAGAGAGACAAAGTAAAAGGTAAAAAGTGAAAAGTAAAAAGTCGGCCGTATCTGACCTACCCTTTTACTTTTCACTTTTTACCCAAACGAGATAATTCAGTTGCTAATCCGCAAATACTGTTTTGACACAGTCTATTGTACCTCTATCCCCTCCTAAATTCCCAATTCCTCCCAGATGGGTCTGGCAAAAATTAACCCAACCTCTGCTTGGAGCCACCGTTGCACCTTCGCCAAGAGATCGGCCGCTTGTTGCGTTTGCCCCAATGCTCGCAACACCTGTATCGCTCGCCCATAGCTCAGGCTGGGACTAGCGGAACCTTCGATGAAAGAGTGGTTACTCAGCTCTAAAAAGTGGTGGATGTGGGTGTTGGCGGCCGTTTCATCCCCCATTTGCCAATGGATATAAGCCAACCCCACCACATTTTCCATGGCACAACGGGGCAAATCCCCCGCTGGGCCAGCCAACGCTTGGGTATAGGCCGCCTCGGCCTCTGTCCACATCCCCAACCCCGCATAGGCATGACCAAGACAGGACAAGCCCAACTGCTCCACAAACTGTCGGTCATAGAGTTTGGCTAAGCGAATCGTTTCTTGGGCCCGCTCTACGGCCTGATGGTATTCCCCACGTACCACATCTAACCGCGCCCATCCCTCTAAGATTGCCATTTGGGTAATTTCATTGTGCAGGGATTGGGCAAGGGTGGTGGCTTGTTGGAATGATGCTTCGGCCTCCTCAAATTTGCCCAATTCGCGCAAGGCATCGCCCAAATTGTTGTAAAAGCTGGCCGACTGCATACCAATCTTCCAGGGCGAGGAGATATCTAATGCTTTTGCCAATGGGTACAGGTGTTTTGGTAACGGCCGTGGCGGATGCTAACCGAACCTAAAAAGCTATAGACTGACCGTTGCAACCAGAGGTCGGTCAAGGTCTATCGAGGGTTGTGACCTCCGCTTCATACTGTTCCTCATAATCGGATAATACCCTAGCTCGGCCAAGCTAGAAATAATGCCCTTCCTGATGTTGTTCGGTTCGCGCCAATGCCAATCCTTCTTGGTATTTCTGCGTACTCTTCGGGGAAACGGCCTTGCAGGATATACAGTTTGCCCCAATGCAGATGAGCTTGTAATTGCTGGGACGGGGAGAGTTGTTCGAAGGGAGGAGGTGGCTAAGAAGGTGCGGGCTGTGTCGTAATGGCCTAAGCGCAGGCAGAGGAAGGCAACATGGGCGAAACGCAAGTCGTGGCTCAGGACGGGTTGGGTAATGGCGGCGCGTCTCGCGGAACAACGCCTCCTCCCTCCCGCAACAGACCCGCCATATTGTAGAAACGGGTCAGGGCTGGGCAAGGCGGCCGTCACTCCTTCATATTCCCCCTGCGCGACGGCCCAATGCCATGCCCCGTAAATGTTTTCCCGTTCGGGGCGCAATTGGTGGATGGCCGCCAGCGGGTGGGGGCCGTATAAGTCGCTTTCCAGATTGGTCAGCAAAGCAAGGTAATAGGCGGCATGGGTTTGTTCGGCCGTCATTTTATCCTCCATTTTCCCGAGCATGGTCAGGGCAAATTGGCGCACCAGTTCGTGGATGGTGTAGCGCCCCTCCTGTTCTTGGAGCAGGGCGCGGCGCACCAGCAGAGCCATGTCCTCGGCCGTGGCCTGCAAAATTTGCTCGGCCGCCTCGGCCGTGCCCCCGCCCCGAAAGAGGGCAAAACCCGCCAAAATGCGCTGTTGGGTAGGGGTGAGCAGGGTGTAGGAGCCAGCCAGCACCGCCTCCATACTGCGGTGGCGGGCGGGCAAATCGGGCACGGCCGTGTACAGGGCGGCCATATTGCCCGCCACCCGCTCGGCAATTTCGTGGGGGTACATCACCTCCGCCCAGCCTGCGGCCAACTCGAGTGCCAGTGGCCAGCCATCGAGCGTGCGGCAAATGCGCACGAGGTCGGGGGCTACGGCCGCTGTCAGCCGAAAGCCGCTATCCACCCGCTGGATGCGCTCGGTGAGGAGGGCAACACTCGGCACGGCCATGTCCCTGTCGTGCTTGGGGATGGGCAGGCCGTGGAGGTAGCGCACCACCTCCCGTTGTAGCCCTAACTGATGGCGCGAGGTGGCCAAGATGGTCAGGCTGGGCACGGCCGTCAGCAAAGCCAAAACGAACTGGGCTATGCGGGGCAAATGCTCCAAGTTATCCAAAATGAGTAGGGGGGGCTTGCCCGAAAGGTAATGGATGGCGGCCATGAGAGCCGATTCTTCTTGCTTGGTCGGCCAGCCACAGCTTTGCACAATTGATTCGGCCACCGTCTCTTCGTCGTCGGTTTCCACATCGGCCAAGGAGGCGAACCAAACCCCGCCGGGGAAGCGGGCGGGGATGGTGGGCCACGGCCGTGCCAAGCGGCGGGCGGCGGCCAGCGCCAACCTCGTTTTGCCCATGCCCCCCAGCCCTTTCAGGGTCAGCAAGCGTTGGTTGGGGGCGACCAGCCAGAGGAGCAGGTCGTCTAGCTCGGGTTGGCGGCCGTAAAACGGGGTTTCTTCAGGGAGCAGGTTGTGGGGGATGGGTGGCGGCGGCGGCAGTTGCCCCAGCCGCAATTGGTTGGCTAGGTGGTGCAATTGGCGCAGGGCGGGGGATGGCTCTAGCCCGTCTTCTTCGAGTTGTCGCTGATGGGTGGTGTATTGGGTGAGGGCGGCCGTGTATTCCCCCTGTGCCACGCACGCTTGCATGAGTTGGTGGTGCGCCTCTTCCCGCTCGGGGTTGAGGGCGAGTTGCTGGCGGGCCAGCTTTTCCATTTGGCGGGGTTGCCCCGCACGGCCGTACAGTTCCGCCAGCCGCGCCAGCCCCAGCAACGCTTGCCGCTGGTATTTGGTGCGCCAACGCTGAAGCCATTCCGCATACAGGTCGTTGAGCAGGTCGAAGCCGAGGAGGAGATTGGCGGGGCAGAGATCCACGGCCGCTTGCAGGGGGGCAAGGGCGGGATAAGGGGTTTCGCTGAGAGGGGTGTGCAGGAACGGCTCCGCTTGGGCCATGTGTGCCTCAAACTGGGACACATCGGTTTGGGTGGGGTAGGCGGGGTTCCATTGTAGGGTGTCGTTAGTGGTCAGGAGGAGGGGGTGGCCATCGGCCGTGTCGGGCACGGTTTGGCGCAGGCGGAAGAGAACTTGGCGCAAGTTGCGCCGCCCTTGCTCGTCGGTGCTGTCGGGCCACAGCAGGGTGGAAATATGGGCGCGGGGTTGGGGGGTGTTCTGCTCTAGGCAGAGATAAGCCACGAGGGCGGCGACGCTTTGGGTGGGGAAGGGGAGGGGTTCATTATGGAAGGTGGCGCGAAAGTGGCCAAATAAGGTAATCGTGAGCATGAAAATAGAGGGTAGAGAGATATATAGAGGGGGTACTGAGTGGGCAACTCTGGTGGCAATCCTTCGCTGGGGGGGCAATTTCCAGCACAGCACGCCCAATAGATGTAAATCTGGGGCAACTATAGCAGGTTTGTAACGTTTTTGTAACGGCCACAAAGATAGAGTGTCAAGATAGAGATAGAGGTGACAGTCACTTTTGGAAGTGACTGTCACCTCTAAATCGTGACACTCTATTTGTAAGGAGAAAGGATGATGAAGATGTTTGTGATGATGTTGTTGGTGGTGGCTTTGGCGGGTTGTGAGGGTGTTGTGCCCGAATCCACCACGGAGATGCTTTCGGCCACAGCGGAAGCGGTGGCGGGGCAAGCGGCCGAGGTGGCCGAGCAGGCCATGGCCGAAGTGGAGGAGCAGACCTCGGGCGAAACCCATGCCGTGCATTGGGCTTATGAAGGAGAAGGCGGCCCCGAGAATTGGGACGAACTGGGCTATCCCGACTGTGCGGGGACGACCCAATCGCCCATCAATCTGGCCAGTGCCGCAGGGGCGGATTTGGAGAATATCCAGTTTGCCTATGGGGATGCGGCCGTGAAAATGCTCAACAACGGCCACACCATTCAGGTGGACCAAATTGAGGGGAGCCAAATTGTGATTGGGGGGGAAACGTATCTGTTGAAGCAGTTCCATTTCCATTCCCCCAGTGAACACACCCTGAATGGGGAGTCGTTCCCCATTGAGATGCACTTGGTGCATAAGACGGCCGATGAGAGCAAAGCGGCCGTGGTCGGCGTGTTCATTCGGGAAGGGGCTGAAAACGAAGCGTTGGCTTCCGTGTGGGCACATCTGCCAGCCGAAGAGTCGCCCTATGTCCTGAATGAGCATGAGGAAAAGGTTTATACCCCTCAAGACACAGGCGAGAGCATCTCGCTGGCCGCTTTGTTGCCCGCCGAAGCCCTCTTCTTCCGCTATGAAGGCTCTCTGACCACCCCTCCCTGCACCTCGGGCATTTTATGGTCGGTGTTGCAAATGCCGATTGAGATGTCGGCCGAGCAAATTGCCCAATTTACCCGCATTATGGAAGGCAACAATCGGCCGTTGCAAGACCTCAATGCACGCACGTTGCAGGTGGATGAAACGGCATAGACAAGGAGTCCTGAAACGCAAGTTGTAAGAAACCTCAACGAATTCAAGGAGAATAGCTATCGCACCATAAACTATTTCGGGCATTGCGACAACGACACCTATTCACACAATCCAGCGCATTTACCTACATAGGAGAGATATGAACGCTAATAAAATCAGATTTATGTTGGGAGTGCTCCTTGCGCTCCTTCTGGCAACGTCACCTTCTTCGCTTTGTCGTTAAACCAAGCGGCCGAATTTAAGGAAATCAGCGGTGCGCCGCTTCGCATTCAGGTGGGGCCGAATGGCAGTATCCAAGTTTACCACCAGAACCATCCCGCAGATGGCTCTACCTACGGCACGGCCGATAGCGGCTTGTTCCCTGCCCTTGGGAGCGATGCTTTACGGCTGAATTTGCCCAACCTCACACCCAACTTCGGCCAGCATCACCACATCACCCTTTGACTTTGGTCAGCCATGAGGCCAATTGGCTCTGGTTCCATCAGCGATCCCTTTAAGGTGGTTACGAGCCAAACCCTAGCGGGTAGTGGTGCTACCCTTGGTGTGGTTCAGACAGTCTCCACATCAACGGCAATGATTATTTCCGGCAGGATTGGGCGATTACCAACAATGGGGCTAGTGAGACTTGCTTCCAAGGCTTATCATGCGGCCGATGTCTACTTTGCGGGCAGTGATGCAGGCGCAGGTTACTACAACGCCGCCAGTGGTTCGGTCGGCGGTTACAATGCCGCCCAAGATTGGTTTATGGTGTTTACGCCAGTCACCCCTGTGTCTCATTACCAAGAAGGCGACTTTTCCACCGATATTTGGGCTACTGCCAATCGGCGGCGACTTCAAAAACACCATTGTGACCGAGAGTGTGGACAATGGGTTTGGTCTCCAGTGGAATCAATGTGTCCACTGGCCAAACCACAACCATTAGTGACTTGTGGAGCTTTGGCGAAAATGAAGAGAGTGTCATTCCACCCACACCAGAACCATTGCCCCCTACCCCCACCCCTGCTCCTCCCCCCTCCCTAAAGTGTGACTCATGTGGCGACGTACACATCAGCACACCCGATGGCTTGGTCTACGACTTTCAGGAATTTGGCGATTTTCTCCTCTCCCAATCCACTGATGGGAGCGTCGTCCTGCAAGCACGTCAGGAGCGGTGGGAAACTTATCCAGAACGCCCTGTTTCGGTTAACACGGCCGTAGCCATATACGTCGGGGGCGACAAACTAGAACTCTACTTAAAACCAGAAACTAGCTTCTCTGTCAACGATGTCCTGACCGACCTGCCGACAGGGTATGTCTCACTTCCCGCAGGCGGCAGTATTGATTTATCTGGGACTGGGTCTCCGACCGACTTTACCATTTTGTGGCCTGATGGGAACACAGGGGTACGGGTCATCTTACGTAACGACCACATAGATATCGGTATCGCCAGATTAGGTGGCTCACTCACCTACGAAGGTGTCCTCGGCAACCTTGATGGCGACCGGATGAACGACATACAAGTCAGAGGCGGTGAGTTGATTACACCACCAGCTACTATTGAGCAATTGAAGCTCTTTGGCGATAGCTGGCGGCTCTCGGCCGAGGAATCCTTGTTCAACGACCCCCTCACGGCCGCTGATACCGCTGAAGCCGCAGGGCCACTCACCATCAATGATTTGGACGCTGGTGAAAAAGAAGCGGCGGCCAATACCTGCGAGACGGCCGGTGTCACCGACCCCCTCGCCCTGCACAACTGCACCTATGATGTGGCCGTGACAGGTGACGAAAGCTTTGTCGAAAGTGCCAAAACCTTCCAAGAGGCTACCGCCGATATTCCCGATGAAACGTTTGTGGCGGCCGTGCCCGCTCAGGGCTTGCCCGTTGCCATTCCTTCGGGTGTGGTGCTAGAAATTGGCCAGCAATACGCGGTTCCTGATGCGGGCACCTTCCGCTACTTCCTCCTGACAGCCTTCCCAACCGAGGCAGAGAGCCGGGCGACACTCTCGCTTTGCCCCGATTTGGCAACGGCAGGTTTGGTGGGTGTCGGGGGAAATCTTAACGGAAGAACAAGCTCTGGCGCAAGGTCTGGTGGCCACGAACGAACCCTGCATCGGGGCATCGGCCGCTGATGCCGAGACGCCCGAAGAGCCAGCTACAACAACTGAGACGACTGAAGAACCAGCCACGACAACCGAGACGACTGAAGAGCCAGAAACCGAAGCGGCTGGTGGTCTGCTGAGTAGCTGTGGCCTTGGCCTCATGCCCTTCTTCATGTTGCTAGGCATGGTTGGCATGGTGTACCGCCGCCCCCGCCGCTTATTGCCCTAAGTGGCTGAGCCATACGGCCGTCCACGAACTTCTCTAGCAAACCTAGCAGGTCTCCAAGACCTGCTAGGTTTTTTTATTTTGCGCTACGACAACTTGGCCACCACCAAATCGGGCGTGAGCGGGAACTCATCGAACCAAACGCCTGTGGCGGCATGGAGCGCGGCCGTGACCGCTGGCGCATAGGGCAAATAAGGCATCTCCGCCATCCCGCGCACCCCCCACGGCCCCAGCGGGTCTGGCTCCTCCAACAAAACGTCTCCACCCGTGCGGGCACATCCTGAATGCCGGGGATGAGATAACTGCTGAAGCGGGGGTTGACAATATGCCCATCTTTTAGCTGAAGCTTTTCCGTGATGGCGTAGCCGTGGGCCTGCACCACACACCCCTCCACCTGCCCTTCGATGAGATTGCGGTTGACAATTTTGCCCACATCGCTGGCGTTAATCACCCGCTCCACCCAAATGTGCCCCGTCTCAATGTCCACGGCCAGCTCCACCGCTTGGGCCACATAGCCATAGGTGAAATTCGGTTGCCCCTTGCCCGTCGCCTCGTCTAGCATTTCGGTAGCGGGCGGGGTGAAGCGGAAATGGCCACGGGCGGGGCGTTCTTCGTTTTGCCATGCGGATAAGGCGCGTTCGGCCGCGCCCAAAATGGCATTGCCCGCCATCCATGTCAGCCGCGAGGCGGAGGCGGAGCCAGAGTCGCCCGTCTCGGCCGTGTCCGAATAAATCGTCTCGACCATCTCAAACGACACACCCACAGCCTCGGCCGCCATCTGTTTAAAGGCGGTGTGCGCCCCCTGCCCCACATCTGCCCCCGCATGGCGCAAAACCACCCGCTCGATGTCGGCCGTGCCATACAACTCAATCGTCGCTTCGCACCGCTCGGGAAAGCCAAACGAAAAGCCGATGTTCTTGAAGCCACAGGCAAAGCCTCGGCCGCGACGAATGGCGGCGGGATTTGGCGGCAGTGAATGGAATGGGGACTGGGGACTAGGGACTGGGGACTGGCTGACTGGCTGACTAGCTGACTGGCTGAGTGCTTCTACCACCTGCGCGATGCTCACCCCAGCGGGGAGGGAGGTTTGGATAACCGTTTCGTCGCCGTCGTGGAGGAGGTTGCGGCGGCGCAGTTCGATGGGGTCCATGCCTAGCGCGTCCGCCAATTTGTTCATTTGGCTTTCGGCCACAAACGCCCCTTGGGGGCCGCCAAAGCCCCGGAAGGCGCCGCCGGGGCAGTTGTTGGTGTACACGGCGATGCTATCCACATGGGCATGGGGGATTTTGTAGGGGCCGCACACAGTCAGGTGGGCGTTGCCGAGGACTTTGTTGCTGGTGCAATTGTAACTGCCCGCGTCGAGGATGACTTCCGTTTGCACGGCCGTCAACCGCCCCTCTCGCGTCGCGCCCCAGCGGGTATGCACCTGCGCGGCGTGCCGCTTGTGGTGGCCGATGATGCTTTCCTCACGGCTCCACACAATTTGCACAGGGCGCGGAATCCCCATTTGGTGCAAGCGCTGGGCGGCCAAAGCCAACACAATCTGCACCGACATATCTTCACGGCCGCCAAACGCCCCCCCAATGGCGGGGTAAATCACCCGCACCTGCTCCACGGGCACATTCAGGGCGTGGGCGATGAGGTGTTGGTCTTCATGGGTCCACTGCCCCGCCACCTGCACCGTAATCCGCCCCGCCTCGTCCACATACCCCACGCCCGCTTCGGGTTGCAGATAGGCGTGCTCTTGCATGGGCAACTCGTAGGTGCTTTCGATGATGACCTCGGCCTCGGCCCAGCCCTGCGCCATGTCGCCTTTGCGGATGCGGTACTGTTTGAGGAGGTTGCTCCCGTGCGCTCGGTGCAAAATCACCTCGTCGCGCATCGCCTCACGCGGGTTGGTGAGGATGGGCAAGGGTTCCCATTCCATTTCGATCAGGTCACGGCGCGTTCGGCCGCCTCGGCCGTCTCGGCCACAACCATGGCCACCCTATCCCCTTCCCACAAGCTGATATCGCTGTCCAGCTTGCTGTCGTTCCAGCCGACCATGACGGGTTGGTCGAAGATGGTCAGTCCGTGTTCGTTGAGGGGGATGTCAGCGGCCGTGAGAACCAGCACTACGCCGGGCACAGCTTCGACGCGGATGGTATCCAGCCGCACCAGCCGCGCATGGGGCTGGCCTGTGAAGAGCAGTTTGGCGTGGAGCATTCCCTCGGCTTGGATGTCGCCGGGGTAGGTGGCGTGGCCGGTTACTTTGGCGGCCGCATCTATTTTGGGGGGTGTGGTTCCGAGGGACATGGGATTTTGGATTGGGTTCGTAGTAACGACTTTAGTCGTCCTTTGAAGGAGATAAAAAATTGGACACGAATTTCACGAATGACACGAATTTCCTCGAATCTCATTCGTGAAATACGTGTTATTCGTGAAGAGTTGTTGATTTTTCGTTTTTTGTACGTACAATTTGAGTATGGGTATCAAAATTGAATTTGATCCAGCCAAAAATGAGAAAAACATCCGCGAGCGGGGCTTGTCTTTTGAGCGTGTCGCGGAAATTGATTTTAACACTGCTTTGGTGTTTGCGGATACCCGACATGAATATGGGGAAACCCGCTATATTGCGGTCTGCTATTTGGACAATCGGTTACATGTCCTTTGTTTTGCGGAAACGGTCGAAGGAATACGGGTGATTAGCTTGCGGAAGGCAAATGATAGAGAGGTAAAACGATATGGAAAACCAAAAACCATTGATTGATGAGGATGGGGAGGTGCGCGAGTTGACCCGTGCGGATATGGCGCAATTTGTCCCTGCCCATGAACTGCCTGCTTCGTTGCGGCATAAATTGGGGGTGCGTGGGCCGCAAAAAGCACCGCTGAAGGAGCGGATTACGATTCGGTTATCCCCCGAAGTGGTGGCGCAATTTCGGGCGACAGGGGAGGGATGGCAATCCCGTATGGACTTGGCTTTACAGGATTGGCTAGGAGGAGCATTCGCCCGTAGAGTTGATGGCGGAATTGTAGGGGAACGACTGAAGTCGTTATGACGAACGGAGTTATGGGCGTAATTTGTCTAATTTGTTGGCGTAGTAGTTGTTTTCGTGCAGGGCAAGGCTGGCTTCGACCATTGGGCGATGGTTGGTGCCGCGCGTTGATTGTAGGTGAGGAAGATGGCGTATTGACCATGAGCACGGGCGTGTTCCCAAAGTTCGCCTTTGGTGGTGAGGGCTTGTTGGTAGATTTTTTCCGCTCCTCTCGTTTTTGCTGGCGGGTTAGGGCATCGGCCAAGCTTCGTGAGGGCGGGCAGGTGATGGTATTGTTCCTGCAGGGCGGCGCGGTATTCTCGTTCGGCTAACGGCATAATCCCTCTCCGGGTCAAAAGCAATTTGGCCTAAGGCGATATATGCTTTTATCCGATAAAACGGTTTGCTTTCATATTGAATTGCTTTGATAAGATACTCTCGCCTTTCTCATTATTTTTAATTTCTTTTTCCATCGTCTCCCTATACTTGCCAAATAGGGGCATGTTTAGAATCTGCTACAATCCCCCGTTCGAATAGCTCTCGCGCCTTCACGAGGTTACCCGCCTGTTTCTCTAGCAACCCCCATGTCTGCCACAGCGGCGCATAATATGAGTTAGCGGTCGTTCCCTGCTCGAAAAGCTCCCGCGCCCTTGTGATGTTACCCGCCTCTTTCTCCATCAACCCCCACGTCTGCCACAGCGGCGCATAATAAGGGTCAGGCGGTCGTCCCCGCCTCGAATAGCTCTCGCGCCCGCACGAGGTTACCCGCTTCTTTCTCCAGCAATCCCCACGCATACAAAGTAGGTGTGTGATGCGAATTGGCGGCCGTCCCCTGCTCGAAAAGCTCGCGCGCCCGTGTGATGTTGCCCACCTCTTTCTCCAACAATCCCCACGCTTGCCATAGTGGTGCATGATGTGGATCGGCGGCCGTCCCCTGCTCGAAAAGCTCCCGTGCCCGTGTGATGTTGCCCACCTCTTTCTCAAGCAACCCCCATGCCTGCCACAGAGGCGCATGATGTGGGTCAGCGGCTATCCCCTGTTCGAAAAGCTCCCGTGCTCGCTCAAAGTTGCCCCTCCTGTTTCTCCAGCAAACCCTATGCCTGCCAAGGTTTAGGATTATTGGGCGCAAGGTGCGTGGCTTTGACTAACAATGGACGTACCTCTTCAATGGAGTCCCCCATGCGACGCAAACTCATCGCCCAGTGGAAATACCATTTGCCCAGTTGGGTTTTATGTTGTAGTTCGTCGGGCAATTCCTCATGGGCGGTAATGGCCTGTTGCAGAACAGCGGCGACCGTGGCGTAATCACCCGCCCTATATTGTTGCCAGTTGCTGGTTTGCAAGGAGTAGCTCACCGCTTGCCATAGCTCCAGAGCCGTTTCTTCCCGCTCGGCCAACAAATAATGGTAGGCCGCTTCCAGCACATCGTGCAGGTCGGTGGGGGTTTGCCAGTTGCCTGTAAAGTGGACTTGGTCGCGCTCGTGGTAGGCCACGGCCGCCCACAAATGGCTTGCTTGCTTGGCTTCGGCCGTCATCTGGTTGAGCAAGCTGGCCCGCACCAGCGGGGGCAAATCCCACAAGCCCGCCTCTTGTGCCCCCAGCAACGCTTTGCGCCCCAGTTGGGCAAAGAGCGGCCGTAGGGCGGTCAGCCCCAGCCCTGCCACTTCCCCTAAAAAGTCGGGGGCAAAGGGGCGGCGCAAAATGGCCATGTGGTGCAACAGCGCTTGCTCGGCGGGGGAGAGCTGTTGGTACAGGCGGTCGAGCAGTTCGGCCGTTACTTGCTCGAGGAAGGGAGTGCCCCCACCTGCCCGCGCAATGTTTGCAATTGGGGGATGAGTTCGCCGAGGGGCAAAATCTCGAACGGGTCTTGTAAGAGGGCGGCCAAGAGGCCGACGGCCGTGGGGTGGCCGCCCAAGAGGTCGTAGACGGCCGCTTTCTCCTCCTCGCTCAGGTCCAGCCCCACCAATAATTTATCGGCATCGGCGCGGGGCAACCCCGCCAAACCCGTCGGCAACGGCTGATGCAAGCGCATCTTATAACGGCCGAGGTTGGGCATTTGGAGGCTAGTGATGAGCAAGCGCACCTTGCTCTGCCCTTGTATCAGCCCCTCTAGCACGGATAGCGGATGTGTTCATCGGCGATGCGGTCTTCGGCATCGAGGGCTATCTCGAAGTTTTCCAGCACAATGACCCGCTCTGGCTCATCCAGCAGGGCGCGGAGCAGGGCGGTGCGGAAAGCGGCCGCCGTCCTCTCCCTCGGGGGCGAGTTCGTAATACCCACCCACGCCCCCCGCAAAAAGTCGGCAAAGTAGGCTCGCTCGTAAAAGTCGTAGCGGGTCACCCGCTCGCTGGGGAGTTGGCGGTGGTTGCAAAAAGCGGCTGGCCAAGGTGGATTTGCGCCATCCCCGCCAACCCGTGAATCAGCACAAAGCGTTGTCCTGCGCCACGCTTCCGTCTAGGGCGGCTAATTCTGCTTTGCGCCCCACAAAATGGCTCGTATCCAAAAAGGAGGGCAGGCAAAGGTGGGCAAGCGCGGGTCTTGCGCGGTTCGCTGTCGCCGTAATTATTGACGTTGATAGTGGAGGCGTGGAGGGTGTCCGGCTGTTTTTATTCCCCCACAAAATCCCCTCGGCGCGGATATCTTATATCGCGCTGGGCTTGCCAGTAGGTGGGCTTGAGGTCATCGTGGCTCATGGTAAAAGCATTGTAGCTGAAAAGAGCAGAAAGGGAGTAAGAGAGTAAGGGATGAGCTTACGGCTTATGGCTTATAGCTTATAGCTATCCAAACCAATTTTCCACCGCCAGCCCTGTAAAAACAGCAAAATCGACCGTGTTCCGCGTCACCAACGTCAGGCGATGCACGGCCGCAATCGCCGCAATCTGCCCATCGGGATAACTCGGCGGCCGTCCCACCCCCACCAGCCGCGCCCGCTCGGCCGAATGCCACTCGGCCGCCGCTTGGTCATATGGCCACACAGGCACAAACGCCTGCACCTCCTCCCATAAAAAACTCTCTAACCCCTTGCGCCTCTGGGAGAGCGGCATCCGCTCCACTCCAAACCACAACTCATGCCATGTCACGGCCGCAATCGCCATCTGGTGGATGTGGGTGCGCCAAACTTTGCCTGCACGGCTGGTTCGGCCGTGGCCGCATCATCTCCGAAACGACATTGGTATCGAGCAAGTAGATTACTCGGCCCATAGCTCCACCTCAGGGCCTGTGTAGGTTCTATCTCGCACATCGGCAAATGGATCAAACTCATCATCCCACTCTTCCACTGCCCACCGCTCCCGCCATGCCTGATATGATTCCCAAAAATCCCGCTGGGCTGGTGGGGTCTTGGCCAACTGCTCATACACCTCCAGCGAGAGAATCACCGCCACAGGTTCCCCCCGCCGCGTCACCCGCACAGGCTCCGACCCCGTTTCCACCTGATGAATGAGCGCGGCAAACTTATCCCGCGCCTCCGCAATTGAATAGGTTGTGGTTGTCATGGTCATGTACCTCCTTCGGCCGAGACCTCGCAGGTTTCCAAAACCTGCGAGGTCTAAGATAGCCATCTACATAGCCATTTTACAAGAAAAGGCAGAATTGCGGAATGTGGAATGCGGAATGCGGAACAAAACTCAGCACTCAGCACTCAGCCCTCAGCTCTCTACTCAGCCCTAATCTCCACCCGCCGCGCATTCGTCTCAGGGTAGGGGTACTCCATCATCTTGGCTGTGCGCCGCGCGGCCGTTTCCCCGTGGTACCGCGCCACCACCTTCAGCGCCATATCAATCCCCGCCGAAATGCCCGCCGAAGTCAGGATACGGCCGTTCTCCACCACATGCTGGTCATCCACCACCACCGTTTGCGGGAACAAACGGCGCATCAAATCCAAGGCCAGCCAATGCGTCGTCACCGTCAGCCCATCCAAAAAGCCGGCCTGCGCCAGCACCAACGACCCCGTACAAACCGAAGTTAGCGTTTCCACGGCCGCCCCCTGCGCCCGCACCCACGCGAGGAGCCGTTCGTTGCTCAGCAACGGCCGTGTACCATCCCCGCCGGGCACCACCAAAATGTCGAGCGGCGGGCAATCGTCAATCGTGGCGGACGGCAACACCATCAGCCCGCCATAAGCGCGGACGGGTGCGGCCGTTTCCGCCACCACCACAATCTCAAACGGCGATTGCGCCTCCCCCTCGGCCGCCCGGCTCACCGAAAACACCTCAAACGGCCCACAAAAATCCAACACCTCCACATCTGGAAAAATCAAAATGCCTACGGTTTTCATAGTTACTCGTTATTGGTTACTCGTTACTCGTTATTCCCCTCTGCTCCTCCGCCCCTCTGCCCCCCCCTCTCCCCCCCCTTCCTCCCCTCTCCCCCCCCACCTCTCCACCGCCTCCACAATCTTATAATACCCCGTGCAACGGCACAGATTGCCGCTAAACGCCTGCAAAATTTGCGGCCGCGTCGGATGCGCCGTCTCCTCCAGCAATTTCGCCCCCGACATGAGAAAGCCGGGGATGCAATAGCCACATTGCACAGCGCCCGTCTCGATAAACGCCTGTTGCAAGGGGTGCAAACGGCCGTCCTCCGCCAGCCCCTCAATCGTCACAATCTCGGCCTGATGAGCGCGGGTGGCGGGCACAAGGCAAGCCATCACCGCTTGGCCATCCACATAGCAGGTGCAAGCCCCGCACTCTCCTTCGGCGCACCCTTCTTTGGTTCCCGTCAGGTGCAATTCTTCGCGTAACCAATCTAGCAAAGTGGGCTGGCCGTGCCAATCGGCCGTCACCGCTTGCCCGTTTACGGTTGTGCTGATGGGGCTGGGGACGCTGTGGCTGGCGGCAAAATGCGCCCCCGTCGGCCAACGGCCGCCCGTCTCCCCTTGCAACAGCGTCGGGTCGGCCGGCCACTGCGCCCCCTGCTGGTTCTCCCGCAGGGCGGTGAGGGCGCGGCGCACCATGACCGCGATTTGGGCGGTGCGGTACTCGGCCGTGGCGCGCACATCGTCAATGGGGGATGGCGTTTCGGCCGCCAGCCGCGCCGCTTCGGCAATCACCTCATCGGTCAGGGCACGGCCGACCAGATACGCCTCGGCCGCTGGCGTGTTGATAATCGTCGGGGCGACGCTCCCTTGGGTGAGGGTGGCGGCCGTGACCACCTCCCCCTCCAGTGTCAAAATGATGGCCAAATGCACCACCGAAATCGCTTGGGCGCGGCGCAAGCCCAGCTTGACGTAAATTCCGCGCTGGTTTTCGGCCAATGGCGCAAAACTGATATCGGTCAGCATCTCGTCGGGGCGCATGACGGTGCGGCGCACCCCCGTGTAAAAGTCGCGCAAGGCAATCACCCGCTCCCCCTCGGCCGAGGTCAGCGTGACACTCGCCCCGAGCGCCATGAGCGGCGTAATCGTGTCGTTGGCGGGGCTGGCCGTAATCAGGTTGCCCGCCACGGTGGCGCGGTTGCGCAGTTGGGGCGACCCCACCTCCCAACACGCCTGCGCCAAGGGCAATGCCTTTTGCACCAGCAGTGGATTGGCCACGACATGGTTGTGGGTGACGAGTGGGCCGAGGTGGATGCGGCCGTCTGCTCCCACCGCCACCCCATCCAACCCCGCCACGCGGGTGATGTCGAGGAGCAGTTCCACGCCTTGGCGTTGGCGGCGTTCCAGTTCCAATAGCAAGTCGGTGCCCCCCGCAATGATGCGGGCACGGCCGTGATATTCGGCCAACAAAGCGACCACCTCCCCCACCGTGGCAGGGGTCTCTACTCGGCTAATCAGTTGTCCTTGGCGTTGAATCTCTAACATGGGAATTGTGAATTGTGAATGGTTAATTGTGAACTCAGCACTCAGCACTCAGCACTCACAACTCCCCTTGTCGGGCGTTGTAGATGTGGCCAGCGGTGGCGATGTAGTTGTGGAGGACGGCCGCCGCTTCGTGGCGGCACACGTCGCGCACCACCTCAATGCCGCGCAGGGTCAGGTGGTCGGGCCAGTCGAGCAATTTGGGGCCTTCGTCGAAGCCGATGGCGCGGGCATCTTCATCCCGCGCCCCGCACACCAGCCGGCGCACGCCCGACCACGGCACAGCCCCAAAACACATCGCGCACGGCTCGGTGCTGGTGACGAGTTCACAGGCGGGCAACCCCTCCGCGCCCAAATCGTAACTGCCCAGCACCTGTTGGGCCATGGTAATGGCCACCATTTCGGCGTGCAAGATGGCGCAGTTGTGGGGCACAACCAAGTTCACGCCGGGGGCGATGAGTTGGCCTGTTTCCATGTGAAACACGGCCGCGCCAAATGGCCCGCCCGTGCCGTGGGCAATGTTTTGCTCGGCCAGCGCAATGGCCAGTTGCATCCGCGCCTCGGCCGTGGGGTAGATGGTGTGCTGGTTGGCAAAAAATCATCTACCCATGCGGGTAATTGGAAGGAGAAGGTGGAAAGCTCATGGGGAAAATGGGGGGTAAAGGGGAGATTGGGAATTTTGGCGATTGTACCAAGCAATGGGGTGTTGGGCATTTGTCACTCGTCATTGGTCATTTGTCCCTTGTCATTGGCGCACAGTTGCCAGCTATCTTTTGCTCATTGCTCATTGTCCATTGTTCATCTGTTATAATAGTTGCCATATCAACTATTGGAGCCTTAAGCCATAAACCGTAAGCCGTAAGCAAGGAGCTTATAGCTTATGGCTTACAGCTTACGGCTTATAGCTCTCTCGGAGAAGAACATGAGAAAACTGCCCCTGCTACTTCTTGTCCTGCTCTTGGCCATCGCTTGTGCCGATGCGCCCACCCCGACCGCCACGCCTGCGCCGCAGGCCACGGCCGAGGTTGCCCCACCCACCACCATAAGTGAATCGCCCACGGCCGAACCTGCCAGCACGGCCGACGGCGACCCGCTCTACCTGAGCATTATTTGGCACCAGCACCAGCCCGTCTACTACAAAAACCCCGAGACGAACAGCTACGTGCGGCCGTGGGTGCGCGTCCATGCCACCAAAGATTACGTGGACATGGCCAGCATCCTCAACGACTACCCCACCGTCAAGGCGACATTTAACCTGACCCCCAGCCTGTTGCGCCAAATTATCGATTTGAGCGAGGGAGCGCGGGACGATTATTGGAACATCGCCCTTGTGCCCGCCGAGGAGCTGACGGCCGAGCAACAGCAATACCTCCTCGACCGCTTCTTCGATATTAACCGGGGCATTATCGCCCGCTTTCCCCGCTACCAAGAGCTACTCGAGAAGCGAGACGGGGGCGAGGAATATACGACGGCCGATTACCGCGACCTGCAAATTTGGTTCAACCTCGGTTGGGTAGACCCCGACTGGTTGGCGCAAGAACCGTTGGCCGCCTTAGTGGCCAAGGGGCAAGATTTCAGCGAAGAGGACAAGGTTGTTTTGTTCGATGAGCATCTGCGCCTCATCAACGAGGTGATTGCCGTCCACAAGGCGTTGCAAGACAGCGGGCAAATCGAAGTGACGATGACCCCCTATGCCCACCCCATTTTGCCCTTGTTGGTAGATACCCTTGCGGCGAAAGTTGCCCTGCCCGAGCTAGAAATGCCCAATCGCTTTGTATTTGGGGCAGATGCACAGGAGCAGGTGCGGCGCGGCGTGAGTTTGTATGAGGAGTTGTTCGGCCGTGCCCCGCGCGGCATGTGGCCCGCCGAAGGTTCCGTCTCCCAGCAAATCATCAGCATGGTGGCCGACAATGGCATTGAATGGATGGCCACCGACGAAGGGGTGCTGGCCAACAGCCTCGGCTTTGATGGCTTCACCCGCAACAGCAGTGATACTGTGCAGGAGGCGGACACGCTCTATCGGCCGTATTATGTGGAAGGCCAGCGCGGCGGCCCCGTGGCCGTCGTCTTCCGCGATGTGGTCATCTCCGACCGGGTCGGCTTCATCTATTCGGGCATGGATGGCGACGCGGCCGCGCAAGATTTCATGGATCGCATCCACGCCATTCGCGACCAATTGGCGGCCGATGGCGCGGAAGGCCCCCACCTCGTTTCGGTCATTTTGGATGGCGAAAATGCGTGGGAATACTACCCCAACGACGGCAAAGAGTTCCTGCACGGCCTCTACAGCCGCCTGAGCAACGACCCCAACATCATCACCGTCACCCCCTCTGAATTTTTGGCCATTGCCCCCGAGCAACCCGCCATCGAAGAGCTGTGGGCGGGGTCGTGGATTAGCCACGATTTTGCGACATGGATTGGGGAAGAGGAAGAAAACACGGCGTGGAATTACCTGCTGGAGACCCGCGAATTTGTGCGGCTGTACGAAAGCGGCCGTCGCGAAGCCCCCTCTGAGCAAGCCCTCGCCGAAGCGTTGGACTTAATGTACATCGCCGAAGGCTCTGACTGGTTCTGGTGGTATGGCGCCGACCAAAACTCGGGCAACGACGAGTCGTTTGACCAGCAGTTCCGCGACACGTTGGCCGCCATCTACACCACGCTGGGCGTGGAACCCCCCGCCTTTGTGGCGGTGCCCATCATTCCCCAACGCGCGGCCGATGCCAATCGGCCGTTGGTGGGGCTGATTAGCCCGACCATTGACGGCGTGACCGAAGCGGGCGAGTGGGACAACGGCGGCCAATATCTGGCCGAGGGCGGGGTGATGGCTTCGGCCGATAACCCACTGGAAAGCATCACCTATGGCTTTGACAGCGACAACCTCTACCTGAACATGGCCATGAGCGGCGATGCCACCGAGCGATTATTGGATGGCCAACTAACCATCTTGCTAAAAGCCCCCGTCGGCCGTGTGCCCGTGAGCAACTTTAGCCCCAGCCAATCGCTGTTGGGCTTTGCCGCCAACCGCCTGCTCACTGCTTTCCCGCGAGGGACATTCTTGTATGAAGGCGCGGCCGTTGAGGGGAACCCTATTTGGTGGAAACGGTGGCCATTAGCGAAAGTGGGGTGGAGCTGGCCTTGCCCTTGGTGAGTTTGGGCGGGTTGGATGTGGGGGATGTGCTGACCATGCGCCTCTTCTACACCAACAACGAAGGGGTGGATGTGGCCCAAATCCCCAGTGGCCCGGCCGTCATTGGCGTGTGCCGATTTGGGCAACCTGACCGTCGTGCTGGACTTGGCTGACCCCGAGCAGGACGATTACGGCCCCGGCACATACACCTATCCCAGCGATGGGGTGTTTGCGGGGGGCAACTTCGACATTACCAACTTCCAAGTGGGGTATGACGAGGAGAACATCGTCTTTAAGTTCACGATGGGCGGCCCTGTGGAAAACCATTGGACTTCGCCCAACGGCATGTCGGGGCTGACGCTGGATGTGTATGTGGACACGGACGGCGACGGCCAAGGGGGGGTGGCGTTGCTCCCCGGCCGTAACTTGGCCTTGGCTGAGGGGTATGCGTGGGATTACGCCATCCATGCCGAGGGGTGGACGGCGGGGATTTACACACCGGGTGACCCTGACCCTGTGCAATTGGCCACGGCCAGCGAGTTCTTCATCTTGGCTGACGCGGGTCAGCAACGGGTGACGATTCGCGTGCCGAAGGCGATTTTGGGCGATACGCCCGAGGCGTGGCGGTATGCGGCGATTGTGATGGGGCAGGAGGGCTTCCCCAGCAGTGGGGTGTGGCGCGTGCGGGATGTGAGTGTGGCGGCCGAGCAGTGGCGTTTTGGCGGCGCACCGGAAGGGGCGACGAACCACACGCGGGTGTTGGATATGGTGTGGCCGGCCGTGGGAGAGCAGGAGGCGTGGCTCTCGGCGTTCACCATCTCGGATAAGTCGCAGACGGAGTTGACGGCCGAGGATTTTGCGACGATTGAGATGTTTGGGGTGGAGTAGCAGGTGCATAGTAAGACCCGAAGGGTTTCTAAAACCCTTCGGGTCTGGAGCCAGCAGACCGCGCAGGTTTCCGAAACCTGCGCGGTCTTTTTTGTTGCCTAAACGCGGCCACTATTCCCGCCTCTCCCGTTTATGCTATAGTCATAACCATGATGCGATTCCGCTTGCCCTACCTGAAAGGATGAGAATGATGAGTGACACAGTGACCCATTTATCCCCCCACCAAATCACGATTGAATACCCCCCAGAGTTGCTATGGGCATTGCAACAGGAGCCAGAGGAGTTTGCCGCCCAAGCCCAAATTTTGCTGGCCGTAAAGTTGTATGAGATGGGCAAGCTCTCGACGGGGTTGGCGGCACAGGTAGCGGGGGTTCCCCGCTCGACATTTTTTTATCTGCTGGGGGAGTATGGCCTTTCTCCTTTTGGGCAAACGGCCGATGAACTGGAAGAGGATTTAGCCCATGCCCGCGCCGCCAGTCATCGTCAATAACACCCCCTTGGTTGCCCTCTGGTCATTGGGCAAACTGGGTTTGCTGGGCGATTTATTTGGCACAGTTTGGCTACCCACGGCCGTGGAAGCGGAATTTTTGGCCACCCGTTCCGTGGTACGCCGCCAAATATTGGCCGAATCCTCTTGGTTGCAAACCATTTCTCTCACAGACCCACGCCATGCGTTAACGTATGTTGGGTTAGACCAAGGGGAAGCGGAAGTATTGGCCTTGGGGGTAGAGCATGGGGCGCAATTGGTGATTATGGATGAGCGCAAGGGGCGACGGTATGCGCGTCGTTTGGGTTTATCGTTGACGGGCACGTTGGGGGTGTTGCTGTTGGCCAAAGAGCAAGGGCTAATCACGGCCGTGGCTCCACTCTTAGAACAGCTTTTGGATGAGGGTCTCTATTTTGCCCCCAGCCTTATTGAGCAAACATTGCGTTTAGCCCAAGAAGCATAGTTTCTGTTAGCCAAAGACCCCAAGGGTTTCCCAAACCCTTGGGGTCTTGTTGTGAACGGCCGCATTCGGTATCCTAGGCCACAGGTAGCCACGACGGGTTGCCCCCCACCACCCAGCCCCAACAAGGAGAGACAGATGAGCGACGAGCGCACCACCCACGGCGAGAACAGCATCCACATCGAAAACAGCACCGTTGCGGGGAATGTTCTTGGCGGGCAGGGCAACACCCTCAACGTCCACAACTACCCCAAGCCCGAGTTTCCCATCCACTACCTGCCCCCGCACAACCCCAACTTTACAGGGCGGGAGGCGCAACTGGCGCAACTGCACACCGCCCTGAGCCAGCAGGAGGCCACGGTGGCCATTACCCAAACCATTGCGGGGCTGGGCGGGGTGGGCAAGACGCAATTGGCACTGGCCTATGCCCACCAGCACAAGGGAGCCTATGAGTTGGCGTGGTGGCTGGATGGGAGCGATGGGTTGGCCATAGACCGTGGTTTGCAAACGCTGGGCCGACGGCTGAACCTGCCCCTGCCCGCCGACGATTTCGCCGCCATGCGCCAAATTGTGCTGAGCGCGGTGAACAGCATGGCCCAACGCTGGCTCCTCATCTACGACAACGTGGATAGTTTGCCCCCCCACGAACTGCAACCCTACCTGCCCAGCGGCAAGGGGAGTGTCCTCATCACCAGCAGGAACCCGCGTTGGGGGAACATGGCGGTCTTGTCCTTGCCCGTCTTTACCCCCGCCGAGAGCGAGGCGTTTTGGCAGAAGCGGCTGGGAGCGGGCAGTGCCGAGCAAGAAAGGGCACGGGCGGAGTTGGCCGTGGAATTGGGACATTTCCCACTGGCGCTGGAACACGCCGCCGCCTATATCCACGAGAACGAGATGGGGGCGGACGACTATGTGCGCCTCTTTCGGGCGCGGCGGGATGAGCTGTGGGCGGAGGCGGAGCCGCCCGATGCGTATACGCGCACGATTACGACGACGTGGAATTTGGCCTTTGCCGAAGCGCGGCGGGAGGCGGGAGCCGCCGCGTTGCTCAATCTCTTTTGCTTTTTGGATGGGGAGGGCATTCCCCTTGCCCTGTTGCGCGAGCACGCGGAGGGGTTGCCGCCTGAATTGGGGGCGTGGGTGGGGGATGTGTTGGCCTTGAACAGGGCGTTGAAGGCGTTGAGCCGCTATTCGCTGGTGGCCCGGCAAGGGGAGACGGTGTCTATGCACCGCTTGGTGCAGGCGGTGGGGCGAGACCAGATGGGGGCGGAGCGGCGGGCGGAGTGGCTGGCGGCGACGGTGAATTGGTTGCGCGGGGCGGACCGTTTTAATGAGTACGACATGGAGACATGGCCAGCCGCTGGTCGTTTGTTGCCCCATTTGCAGGTGGCCGTGGCTGAGGCGGAGGATGGGGGGGTGGAGAACGAAGCAGTTGGCACGGCTGAACAACGAAGTGGGCTTTTACCTGAACCAATATGGCCAGTTGCGGGAAATGAAGCCGTACATCGAACGCGCCCTCATCCTTTACGAACGCGCCCTCGGCCCCGACCACCCCAACACGGCCGCCAGCCTCAACAACATCGGCTTCTCCTCAATTCGATGGGGGAGTTGACGGCCACTGGCCGCTTTACGCACGCGCCCTCGCCATCCATGAAAAGGTCTTGGGGCACGACCACCCTGACACGGCCACCAGCCTCAACAACCTGGGCTCCCTCCTCTCATTCGATGGGGGGAGTTGCGGCCGCACCGACCGCTATGCCCGCGCCCTCGCCATCCGCGAACAGCGTACTCGGGCGACCACCCCCACACGGCCCACCCCAAGCCTCAACAACCTGGGCTCTCTCCTCGATGCGATGGGGAGTTGCGGACGCACGGCCGCTACTACGCCCGCGCCCTCGCCATCCGCGAAAGGTACTGGGGCACCCCGACACGGCCACCAGCCTGAACAACCTCGGCCCTCTCCTGCAAGCGATGGGGAGTTGACGGCCGCACGGCCGTACTACGAACGCGCCCTCGCCATCCGCGAACGCGCCCTCGGCCCCGACCACCCTGACACGGCCAACAGCCTCAACAACTTGGCTGTTTTGGCGTATGATATGAACGATTTTCCCGAAGCGGCACGGCTCATGCGGCGGGCAGTGGCCATTCGGGAACAAAAACTCGGCCCCAACCACTCCGACACCCAATCCTCTCGGCGCTCTTTGGTCACCATCGAGCGCAAACGCAATCGCAAGTGGTGGCAATTTTGGAAATAACCAATCCACTGTCACCCAAACCCAATCCGCCCGTCAATCCTTGGCCGCCATCGAAGCCAAATTGTCATTCCGAACGAAGTGAGGAATCCCTAAAGCCTCCCACCATTCAGAACCATGCCATGCTCTAGGGATTCCTCGCATTCGCTCGGAATGACATACGGTGAACTTGGAAAGTTGAATGCCGACCGTGGAAAGTTGAATGCCGACCGTGGAAAGTTGGATGCCGACCGTGGAAAGTTGGATGCCGACCGTGGAAAGTTGAATGCCGACCACGGAAAGTTGAATGCCGACCACGGAAAGTTGAATGCCGACCACGGAAAGTTGGATGCCGACCACGGAAAGTTGAATGCCGACCATGGAAAGTCGGCCAACCTACTCTCATTTACCCCACCTGTGCGTTAGTCACAGGGATTCTATTCAGACACATAAATTGGAGGTGTCACATGTCGAATCACAACAAGTTGAACATTGCTGAACGTTTGTCAGCCGCGCAACTGGCCATTGACGCTGTCTTGGCCGACCCCGAAGTGCAAGCCGCGCTGACCCCCTATGGCTATGATGTGGCGGCCATGACGGCCGCGCGCGCCCTCTACGACGAAATCCAAACGTTGACGGCCGTTCAAAAGCTGGAGTACGGCGAGCAGTACGAGGCGACCCAGATGATGAACGCGGCGTGGGCCACGGCCGATGCCGCCTACACCAACTCCCTGCAATTGGCGCGGATTGCGTTTAAGAAGAATGGCAAAGGGCAATCGGCGTTGGGCTTAAACGGCCGTCGCAAAGAATCTTATTCGGGCTGGGTGGAGCAAGTGACGTTGTTCTACAAAGGGCTGTTGGACAGCCCCGCTTTGCAGGCCGAAATGACCAAGTACGGCTACGACACGGCCAAGTGGGAAGCGGAATACGCCTTGGTGCAAGCGGTGGTGGCGGCCAATGTGGTGCAGGAGCGGGAGAAGGGGGAGGCGCACGACGCGACGAAGGCGCGGGATGCGGTGCTGGATGAGTTGGATGAGTGGATGAGCGATTTTAAGGCGGTGGCTCGAATTGCCTTGGCGGGGATGGGGCAGAAGTTGGAGGGTCTCGGCTTCGGCCCTGTGCCCTAGGGTGTTATTCGTTATTGGTTATTGGTTACGGGTGTGTTTCATTTGAGTTGAAACATGGTTGGCCTTATCCGCCCGCCCGTGAACGGGACGGGCTAACGTTATCAAGCCCCGTGAACGGGGCTAAGCGGCCGTTCAGCCCCGTTCACGGGGCTTGGCCTCCTAGCCCGTCCGCTTTAGCGGCGGGTGGAGCGGGCATATCTTCAACTGCGATGAAACACACCCATTGGTTACTGGCTGTGGACGCTCTCTGACCGATCCACCTAGCTGGGTAACTCGCTACCCGTTGTTGTCCCAAGTGCGACGCACCTTCAAGGTGCGTCGCACTTTTTGTTTGTTGGGGGGGGGAATTGTGAATTGTGAATTGGGAATGGTTAATTGTGAATGGGGTTCGTAGGGGGACGATATCGTAGGGGTGGGGGGCGGCGCATGATGCCAACGAACAACACCACCATGCCTCTCGCCGCCCGCTCGCCCTTTGGCGGGGTGGCATCATGGGCGAGCGGGCGGCAAACGGGGGTTCTATGGTTTGCATCAACCCCCTGTGCCGCCCTCCCGCCCCTACCACGTAATTCATGGTTGCCTTGGGCGATGGCACACCTTTTTGCTACCATACCCACGAGCTTCATTCCGCAATCCCCATTCCCCATTCCGCAATCCCCCTTCCCCATGTTCTCCCGCATCCGCTGGCGCATCGCCTTCAGCTACACCCTCCTGCTCTGGCTTATCATCGCGGCCGTGCATTGGCAACCCACGGCCGTGTGGCCCATTTTTCTGCTCGGCACGGCCGTCTCCCTCGCCCTCGCATGGTTCCTCGCCGAACGAAGCACCCAACCCATTCGGCGGCTCACGGCCGTCCTGCGCCGCTTCGCCGCAGGCGACACCGAAGCCCGCATCCTGCCCACCACCCGCGACGAAGTCGGCGAACTCATCGCCGCCTTCAACCGAGTGCGCGACCAATACAGCGAGCGCGTCGGCCACATGGAAGGTGAACTGCAACGCCTCTCCACCGTGCTTTATCTCATGGCCGATGGCGTGTTGATGACCGACAGCTACGGCAAAGTCCAACTCATCAACCCCGCCGCCCTGCGCATCCTCAACATCACCCATGAAATGGCTCTCGGCCACTCCTTCGCCGAGGTGGTCTACCAGCACCAACTGATTGATTTGTGGCAGAAGTGCCGCCAAACGCGCCGCGAGGAAACGGCCGCCATCGAAATGCCCCGCCGAGGCGTGTTTGTCCAAGCGGTTATTTCGCCCTTTCAGGAAGACGGCCGTGTTGGTTGCCTCGTCATCTTGCAAGATTTAACCCGCGTGCGCCAACTCGAAACAGTGCGCCGCGACTTCATCAGCAACATCTCCCACGAACTGCGCACCCCCATCACCGCCCTCAAAGCGCTTGTCGAAACGCTCGAAGACACCGCCCTAGATGACCCGCCCATGGCGCGGCGCTTCCTCAGCAAAGCGGCGGGCGAGGTGGACGCGATGGGGCAAATCGTCCAAGAACTCCTCACCCTCTCGCGCATCGAATCGGGCCAAGTCCCCCTGCGGCTCCAACCCACCCTCGTCAGCGATTTAATCTTGCCCCCCAGCGAACGGCTCCTGCCCGCCGCCCAGCGCAAATCCATCGAACTCATCATTGATTTGCCCCTCGCCTTGCCCCCCGTCTTGGTTGATGTGGACCAAGTGGAGCAGGTTCTGCGCAATCTGCTCCACAACGCCATCAAGTACACCCGCGAAGGGGGGCGCATTGTGGTTTCGGCCGTGCGCCAAGGCGACATGGTGGAGCTGGCCGTGCGCGACACAGGCATCGGCATCCCCGAACA
Organism: Candidatus Hadersleviella danica; assembly: GCA_016711405.1. Lineage (GTDB taxonomy): Bacteria > Chloroflexota > Anaerolineae > Promineifilales > Promineifilaceae > Hadersleviella > Hadersleviella danica. The sequence goes on from JADJSZ010000014.1 coordinate 56,729, forward strand.
CGACATTCCCCGCATCTTCGAGCGGTTCTACAAAGCCGACCGCGCCCGCCAGCGCGAACAAATCGGGGGCACAGGTTTGGGCTTGGCCATCGCCAAACACATCATCCAAATCCACGGCGGCGATATCAGCGTCCAAAGCCGCGAAGGAGAGGGGAGCGTGTTTTACTTCACCCTCCCCGTGGCGAAGGGGTGAGGGAGGGGGCAGAGGGGCGGAGGAGCAGAGGAGAAAGAGAGTAAGAGAGTAAGGGACTGAAAGACTGAGAGACTGACAAGCTGACAAGCTGACTAGCTGACCCGCTAACCGCTTAACTTGTTGTTAACAAACCTTTAGCCGAGCGTTAACCCCCCATTGAACCAAAATTAAATACACCTTGGTATTCTCCCTAGGATACAGCCATCTTGCTGTGGATGAGTTGAGAGTAGGAAGTAAGACTCGAGTAATTAGTAAGTAGTAAATAGTAAATAGTAAGTAGTTCACTACTCACTATTCACTAACCACTATTCACTAACCACTCCTCCCTCCAGCAAGCAATCTAGCAAACTGTTATTCGTCTAGGAGAAGAAATGCGTTTAAGAATTACGATTTTGACCTTGGCTTTGATGAGCCTTTTGATAGCGGCTTGCACGAGTGCGCCGCAAGCGATTGAACAACCAGAGGCCACGGCCGCCCCCGCCGAGCAAGCGGAAGCCACGGCCGTTCCCGAAGAAGCACCAGCGGAAGAACCCACGGCCGCGCCTGTGGAAACCGAAGAAGAAATGACGGGCACGATGCTCCCCGAAGTGAACCCGCTCGAAGTGACAGGCGACATTGTCAGCGCGGGTAGCTCCACTGTCTTCCCGCTCAGCGAAGCGATGGCCGTGCGTTTCCGCGACGAAGGGTATGCGGGCAACATCACCATTGACAGCATCGGCACGGGCGCTGGTTTCGAGCGGTTCTGTGTGGCGGGTGAGAGCGACATCTCCAACGCCAGTCGGCCGATTAAGGACAGCGAAATCGAATCTTGCCGTGCCATCGGCCGTGAACCCCTCGAGTTCCGCGTCGGCACAGATGCACTGGCCGTCGTCGTCAGCTCCGAGAACGATTTCGCCACCGATATCACCATGGAAGAGTTGGCCCTGCTGTTCAGCACGGCCGCCAATTGGTCTGATGTGCGCCCCGAATGGCCCAACGAACCCATCCTGCGCTTCAGCCCCGGCACCGACAGCGGTACCTTCGACTACTTCATCGAAGCAGTTTTCGACGAAGATGAAGAACCCATCCTCTCGGCCGAGCGTTTGCAACTGAGCGAAGATGACAACGTGTTGGTGCAAGGTGTGGAAGGCTCCCCCTACGCCATCGGCTACTTCGGTTACGCTTACTACCAAGAAAACGCTGACCGTCTGCACGTGTTAGCTATCAATGGCGTGGAAGGCTCGCCCGAGAATGTGGACGCTGGGACATACGTCTTGGCTCGCCCCATTTTCATCTACTCCACCGCCCAAATTATGCAAGAGAAGCCCCAAGTGGCCGCCTTCATCAATTTCTACTTGACCTATGTCAACGAAGAGATTTTTAACGTTGGCTACTATCCTGCGCCTGCCGACGCATTGGAAGTTGCCAAAGCAAAGCTGGTTGGATGGTATTTCGGCCGAAGTGACGGAAATGCCAGGAGGAGAGCATGCCGAAGAAAATAGGGCAGATGCTTCCCGAAGTGAACCCGCTCGAAGTGACGGGCGATATTGTCAGCGCGGGTAGCTCGACCGTGTTCCCGCTCAGCGAAGCGATGGCCGTGCGGTTCCGCGACGAAGGGTACGCGGACAACATCACCATTGACAGCATCGGCACGGGCGCTGGTTTCGAGCGGTTCTGTGTGGCTGGTGAGAGCGATATCTCCAACGCCAGTCGGCCGATTAAGGACACTGAAATCGAATCTTGCCAAGCCATCGGCCGTGAACCCCTCGAGTTCCGCGTCGGCACAGATGCACTGGCCGTCGTGGTTAGCCCGAGAACGATTTCGCCACCGATATGACGATGGAAGAGTTGGCGTACTGCTGTTCCAGCACGGCCGCCAATTGGTCCGATGTGCGCCCCGAATGGCCCAACGAACCCATCCTGCGCTTCAGCCCCGGCACCGACAGCGGTACTTTCGATTACTTCATCGAAGCGGTTTTTGAGAGCGAAGAAGAACCCATTCTCTCGGCCGAGCGTTTGCAATTGAGCGAAGATGACAACGTGTTGGTGCAAGGTGTGGAAGGCTCCCCCTACGCCATCGGCTACTTCGGGTTTGCCTACTACCAAGAAAACGCCGACCGCTTGCACGTGTTGTCCATCAATGGCGTGGAAGGCTCTGCTGAAAATGTGGACGCTGGGACATATGTCTTGGCTCGCCCCATTTTCATCTACTCCACGGCCGAAATTATGCAAGAGAAGCCCCAAGTGGCCGCCTTCATCAATTTCTACCTGACCTATGTCAACGAGGAAATCTTCACTGTGGGTTACTACCCCGCTCCTGTGGATGCTCTCAACCAAGCCAAACAAAACTGGCTCGACGCGCAATAGGCTATAAGCCGTAAGCCATAAGCTGTAAGCCGTAAGCCAATCGCATTTAGCTTACGGCTTAGCTTAGCTCCAAGGTCCCTGAGAAAATTATGCAAGCTGATATGATTCACTCGCCAGTTCCCACCACGCCCCTAGCGAATCCCAGCACGGCCGCCCCTTTTAAAAAGCAAATGCGCCCCGGCGAAGCCTTGATTCAGGGCTTCCTTTTCATTTGTGGCACTATTTCCATTTTAACGACCATTGGCATTGTCTATGTCCTCGGCCGTGAATCGTTCCTTTTCTTTGCCACCGATGAGGTTTCACTGGTGGAGTTTTTTACCACCACCACATGGCAACCTGCCATTGGCCAATTTGGCATCTGGCCTTGCTCAACGCCACCATGATGACCACCACTATTGCGATGGTGGTCGCGTTGCCCTTGGGCATGGGGGCGGCCATTTACCTGAGCGAATACGCCAGTGCGCGGGTACGCAATACGCTTAAACCCGTTTTAGAAGTGTTGGCGGGTGTGCCGACGGTGGTGTATGGCTATTTTGCCCTCTCGTTTATGACCCCCCTCTTGCGGGATGTTTTTGGGAGTGACACCGTCGAAATTTACAACACCGCCTCGGCGGGTTTGGTGATGGGCATTCTCATTTTGCCGCTGGTCTGCTCCATGAGCGAGGATGCGTTGAGTGCTGTGCCCCGTTCGTTGCGCGAAGCGGCTTATGCGCTGGGGGCGACGAAGCTGGAGACGGCCACCAAAATTGTGTTCCCGGCCGCGCTGTCGGGGATTACAGCGGCCGTTATCATCGCCCTCTCCCGCGCCATTGGCGAAACGATGATTGTGGCCATTGCCGCTGGGGCTGGTTCGGCGTTTACATTTAATCCGTTCCAAGCGGCCGAAACCATGACAGGCCACATCGTCCGCATCAGCGGCGGCGACCTGAGCTACGACACCATTGACTACAACAGCATCTTCGCCATCGCCATGATGCTCTTCCTGATGACCCTCGCCCTGAACATCATCAGCCAGCGCGTCGTGCGCCGCTTCCGCGAGCAATATGAATAGAGCCATAGGCCGTAAGCTGTAAGCCATAAGCTAGAGTTGCTTACGGCTTACAGCTTATGGCTTACGGCTAAACAACCCTATGAACACCAACGCCACTCATTCCTCCACGCCATCTGCCCCACTGGTTATGGATCCCCAACTCGACCGCCGCCATCGGCGGGGGTTGATAGGGCGCGTTATTTTTATGGCCTCTATTGGGGTCGCCATTCTCGCCCTGTTCGCCTTGCTCTATAACATCTTCAACCAATCCTTTGGCTTGGTCATCTATGTCAGCAAAATCCAGCCCGACACTTTGGCTAGTGTCCCCTTGGACGAACTCTCCCGCGATGAGTTGGTTGAAATTTTGGAAGCCAATGTTTCTGCTGGCCTCTTCCGCCGCTTTGAGAGCGAAGTGCCTATGGCAGAACGTTCCCAAGCGGATGTGTTAGAGCTGGTGCTGGAGCGGGTGGTTGAGCCAGAAATCGTGGAAGTCCACGGCCTGCAAGACTCTTTGCTGAACCAGCGGGAAATTTTGGCCAACGCGGCCGAGAAATACGACCGCCCCTCTTACGAATTTCGCTCGTGGGTCTCGCCCAATTTTATAACCAGCCCCCAATCGAATGAACCGCAGTTTGCGGGGATTCGCACGGCCATTCTTGGCTCGTTGTGGGTCATCGCCATCACCATTGCCACATCGTTTCCCATTGGGGTTGGCGCGGCCGTCTATCTGGAAGAATACGCCTCGGATAACTGGCTCAATCGCATTATCCAGACCAATATCAACAATTTGGCGGGGGTTCCTTCCATTATTTATGGCATTTTGGGCTTGGCCATTTTTGTGCGTTTGCTGGAGCCATTAACGAGTGGGGCGGCGTTTGGGGTGTTGGAAAGTGGCACGACGGCCAACGGCCGTACCATTCTCTCGGCGGGTCTCACCTTGGCCTTGTTGGTCTTGCCGCTCATCATCATCAACGCCCAAGAGGCGATTCGGGCCGTGCCCAGTTCGTTGCGCCAAGCCAGCTATGGCTTGGGGGCGACCAAATGGCAGACGATTTGGCACCATGTCTTGCCCACTGCTTTGCCGGGCATTCTCACGGGAACCATTTTGGCCATGTCGCGTGCCTTGGGCGAGACGGCTCCGCTGGTGGTGGTGGGGGCTTCCACGTTTATTCCCGTGGACCCCAGCGGCCCCTTTTCCAAATTTACCACCTTGCCCATCCAGATTTACCAGTGGACTTCACGGCCGCAAGAATCCTTCCGCTTCATCGCAGGGGCGGCCATCGTCGTCCTGATGGCTCTCCTGCTCATGCTGAACACCACAGCCATTATTCTGCGCAACAAATACTCCCGCAAATTGGCGTAGATAGTGGTTAGTGAGGAGTGGTTAGTGGTTAGTGAAATGCGCCACTCGCCACTATAATCACTCGCCACTAGCCACTTGCCCTTAACCACTATGAACGTTATGACTGAACCTCAAATCAAAGCCAAAGCCCAAACAGCGACTCGTGAGTTTGCGCCCCACCATAACCCTGCCCCACCAGCGGCCGATGTGATTCAGGTGAAAGATGTGGAGATTTTTTACGGCAAGTTTCGAGCCGTCAAACACATCAACCTCGGCATTCCCCAAAACAAAATTAGTGCGTTTATTGGCCCTTCGGGGTGTGGCAAAAGTACCCTCCTCCGCGCCTTTAACCGTATGAACGACCTGATTGATGGGTCGCACATTAAGGGGGAGATTTTGCTGAACGGGCAGAATTTGTACGCGGCCGATGTGGATCCCGTCGAAGTGCGCCGTCGCGTCGGCATGGTTTTCCAAAAACCAAACCCCTTCCCCAAAAGCATCTACGACAACGTCGCATGGGGAGCTAAAATCAACGGTTTCAAGGGGGATATGGATGCCCTCGTTGAGCAATCTTTGCGCGGGGCGGCCTTGTGGGATGAGGTGAAGGACAAGCTCGGCCAGAGCGGCCTTTCTCTCTCAGGTGGCCAGCAACAACGGCTGTGCATCGCCCGTGCCATTGCCATCAAGCCCGAAATTATCCTGATGGACGAACCCTGCTCCGCGCTTGACCCTGTCGCTACCCTTAAAATCGAAGAACTGATGCGCCAATTGGCGCAAGAGTACACGATTGTCATTGTGACCCACAACATGCAACAAGCGGCTCGCGCCTCCGATTACACCGCCTTTTTAATGATGGATAGTGAAGATAGGGCTGGTCATTTGGTGGAATATGGCCCCACCTCGCAAATGTTCACCAACCCCAAACACGAACAAACCGAGGCGTATATCACAGGACGGTTTGGTTAGGCTACAAGCCATAAGCTGTAAGCCGTAAGCCGTACTTTCCACTCAGCACTCAGCACTCCTATGCAACGTACACGTTTTGAAGAACAACTTGACCATTTAAGCGATGAGACGGTGAAATTGGGCTTGCAGGTACACCAGAACCTCGGCCGTAGCATTGCCGCCCTCCTTGACCGCGACATGGCGTATGCCCATTACCTCATTCAGGCGGACAAAGAGATTAACGCCACCCACAAGCGGATTGTCTTAGATAGCCTGAGCATGATTGCCACCCAGCAACCCACGGCCGGGGATTTGCGCCGCATCGCCGCCCTTATGGAAATTTCCCGCGAATTGGAGCGGATGCACGACTACGTGAAGGGCATTGGCAAAATTAGCGTGGCCATCGGCGACCAACCCCTTGTACCCAACATGGTCGGCTTGCTCTCCGAGCTGGCCAAAATCTCCACGGGGATGTTGTACCAAGCGGTAGATGCGTTTGCCAAGCGCAACGCCCCCTTGGCGCAAGCCATCCGCCACACCGATGACCAAGCCGATGCTTTGTATGACCAAATCTATGAGGTGATGATTGCCTACCTGCTGGAGAATCCCCAAGAAGTAGCCTGTGCCAGCAAGCTGGAATGGGCGGCTCACAACTACGAACGGGTCGCCGACCGTTCGCTGAACATTGGCGAGTGGGTGGTGTATATGGTGGAAGGGACGTATGGGAAATTAGGCTAAAGATAGAGACGAGAGATAGAGATAGAGAGGAACTTAGTTGGCTAGCCTATCGTGTTTTCTCTATCTCTATCTCTACACTCTATCTTCCCCCAAACTCATGGTCATTGATAGACAACTCCTCCTTTTGTTCGTGGTTGGGATGCTCACGGCTGGGTTGTGGGCTTGCACCCAGCCGCAGGCTGTCGCCGTGGATACGCCAGTGCCTATTCCGACAATGACCGCTATCCCACAGGCTACGGCCGTGCCCAGTACCATCACCCAACTCGACCAAGTGGCCTTGCCCCCTGTGGATTGGGCGGCCGTGGAGGGCGATGTGGCCGTGTTGGGTAGCTCCACCGTTTACCCCCTCACCCAACACCTTGCCCAGCAATTGCAAGAAGCGGGTTTTAGGGGCCATGTGGCGGTGGAAAGCATTGGTACGGGGGCGGGTTTTGAGATGTTTTGCAACAGCGGGCAGGGGGATGTGGTCAATGCCAGTCGGCCGATTCGGGTGACTGAGATTCAGGCGTGTGAGGCCAACGGCCGCCCACCCATCGAATTTCGGGTGGGCACGGATGCGTTGGCGGTCGTGGTCAGCCAACAAAACGGGTTTGCCACCGATGTGACACAAGCGGAATTGCGCCACCTGTTTAGCACGGCCGAAACATGGGCCGATGTGCGCCCATCTTGGCCAGCCGAACCCATCTTGCGCTTTATTCCCGCACAGATAGCGGCACATTTGATTATTTTGCGGAAGAGGTGTTTGAGAGCAACCCTCGGCCATTGCTCTCCGCCAGCAATTTGGTGACCAGCGAAGATGACAACGAGTTAGTGCGTGGGGTGGAAAGCAGTCCCTATGCTGTTGGCTTTTTTGGGTATGCTTATTACCAAGCGGAGGCGGCCGAGTTACGGCCGTTGGCCATTGAGGGGATTTTGCCGACTGGCCAAGCCGTCGAGACAGGTGTTTACCCGCTGGCACGGCCGCTTTTTATCTACAGCACGGCCGAAATTATGCAGAACAAACCCCAAGTAGCCGCTTTTATCAACTACTACCTGACCCATGTCAGCGAAGAAATTATCGCGGTAGGCTATTTTCCCATCAGCGAAGAGCAGTTGGCGGTGGCCAAACTGGCGTGGTTAGTGGGCAATGAGTAAGGGCGTTACTCGTTATTCGGGGTAGCCTTTTTACAAATTTTGACAAGGGACTTGGGACGCTTGTGGCCTCCAGTCCCTTGTCCTCAGTCCCCCGTCCAAAATTGAACCATGCCGTTATTTGGGTTGAGGGGAAATCGTACTTTGTTTGTAAACGATGGCCGAACCCAGAGCCAACACGCTAAAAGCGATGAGATAAGAAACAGGGATGGGCTTGCCCACCAACCCATGCCACAAACTGGCCACCGCAATCCCCACGCCATAGGTGGTGAGCATGGCCAGCATGACCACGGCCGTATCGGCCGCTTTTTGGCCATACCACGCTCCCACCCCAAGCGCCAAGAGCATTACCCCAATCAATTGGCTGGTCAGCCAATCGCCCGGCCACACCCATACCCATGCCCATGGCCCTGCATCGGTGGCGCAAAGGGCGATGCCCCACAAGGTTGTTAACAGAGCCACGGCCGTTAACCAATAACGCGTCAATGGTGGGGCAGGCACAACAGGCGGCTCATCCACCAGCAACTTGGGTTGCCAAATGAGATAGCCCACCGTGGTCACGCTCATTCCCCCAGCAATGATTATAAAGGCATACGTAATCGGGGCGGCAAAATCGAAGCGGTCGAGGTGGAAGACAAACATAGCCACCACCAGCGGGGCAAGGTAGATGAACAACAGCAAGAGTAGAAGCCGAATACGGCCGTAGGTCGGCCGTTTCAGTGCCAACCAACTGGCCACCATAAACGCCCAGCCCGCGGAAGCCAACATGCGCCCCGCTAACGGCGGCAAATCCCACGAGAAACTGCGCGGCTCATCTAACCACCAAAACGGGCTTCCAATTAGCCCACCCATGCCTGTCAGAATGACCAACAGGAGCAAACCACGGCCAGCAAGTGAGAGGTGGGTATGCGGCCGTATCCATTGTTCATATCCCCAACTCACCCCACCCAGCAACAAACCTAACCCAAGTAATTGTAAAAGCAAGTCAAACATCGCTATCTACTCCTGAAAAAAAAGACCCCCCACTCAGGGAGGTCTTGGGTTGATTGGTTCGCTTACGGCCGTTGGCCGAGTCGGCCTAACTCTTCCTCTACCAGTGCGGGGTCGAGCTTCTTGAACAGCGGGCTAGGCTTGGGCAGTTGCCGCCCAGCGGGGATGTCTATCCGTCGCCACTCGCCGACAGCGGGGCTGGCATCATAGGTCAGGGCGACATGGGTGCGGGTGCTTTCGGCGTACTCCTGCACCACAGGGTTGCCGAACAATTGCCCCTCCTCACCCAACATTTGGTGCAACGCCTCGCTGGTGAAGGGCAACACGGGCGAGAACAGCACTTTGAGGCCGCTCATCGCTTGCAGGGCAATGTAGAGGGCACGGCCGGCCGTGCCCAAATCGGTCTTGGCCGTCGTCCACGGGCTGGTCTCTTCCAGATATTGGTTGACGAGGGTCGAAATCCGCAACGTCTCTTGCAAAGCCGCTCGGAATTTGCACGCCTCGTAGAAGTCGCCCACGGTGGTAAAGCCTTCGTTCACGGCCGCCAACAACGCCTCATCCCGCTCCGTTAAATCGCCCGGCTCGGGAACCACCCCGCCAAAATAGCGCTGAATCATGTTCAAGACACGGTTGGCAAGGTTGCCCCAGTTGGCCACCAATTCGTTGTTGTTGCGGTCCACATACCCTTGCCAGCTCCAATCGCTGTCGCGGCTCTCGGGCATCACGGCCGTCAAATAATAGCGCAATGGGTCGGGGTCGTGCCGTTCGAGAGCTTCCAACATCCACACCCCCCAATTCATGCTCCCGCTGATTTTGCGCCCTTCCATGTTCATAAACTCGTTGGCGGGCACATCATAGGGCAGGTTGAGGTTCTCTTGGCTGGGGTCGGTGCTGTAGAGTGGGCCAACGCCCCACAGTTGGGCGGGCCAAAAAATGGTGTGGAAGGGGATGTTGTCTTTGCCGATGAAGTAGACTGTCTTGGCCTTGTCGTTGTACCACCACTTCTTCCACCCCTCGGGGTCGTTGTTGTTTGGGCCCACTCAATGGCGGCCGAAAAATAGCCAATGACCGCCTCGAACCAGACATAGAGGGTTTTGTGTTCGTAGCCCGGCACGGGCACGGGGATGCCCCACTCGGCAATGTCGCGGGTGATAGCACGGCCGATGAGACCCTCGTCCAAAATCCAATTTTTGGTGAAGTTGAGGACATGCGGCTTCCAATGCGCTTTGCCCTCCTGAATCCACTCCTCGATGTGGTCGTGGGCCAACTTGGGCAAATCAATGAAGAAATGCTCCGTGTCGCGCATCTCGAGGGTGCTGTTGTCCGTCTTACTGCGTGGGTTGAGCAGTTGGGCGGCACTCTCAAACAGGGTGTTGCAATTGTCGCATTGGTCGCCCCGCGCCCGCTCGTAGCCGCAATTGGGGCAGGTGCCTTCGATGTACCTGTCGGGCAGGAATTTGCCGGCCGTGGGGGAGTACATCTGCGGGGTGATTTTTTTGTAGAGGTAGCCATTGTTCAGCAGGGCGAGGAACATATCCTGCGAAACGCGGGCGTGATTTTCGGTGTGGGTGTGGGTGAAGAGGTCGTAGCCGAGGCCGAGTTGTTGGAAGAGGCGCAGGAAACGGCCGTGGTAATAGTTAAACACCTCGTCCACGCTCTTGCCCATCTCCTCCGCCTTCACTGTTACGGGTGTGCCGTGGCTATCCGACCCCGAAACCATCAACACATCGTTGCCCTTCAGCCGATGATAGCGAGCGAAAATATCGGCTGGCAGGTAGGAGCCAGTCACGTTGCCTTGGTGAATATCTGCATTGGCATAAGGCCATGCCACGCAGACGAGAATGGGGGTGTTCATAAGTGCTGAGTGCTGAGTGCTGAATGCTGAGTGCAAAGTACTCAGGACTTAGCACTCAGCATTCAGCACTCGCTATTACATTTCATCCAAATCTTCATCAATGTCATTGTCGTCGTCGTCTTCCTCTTCCTCTTCCTCATCTTCTAGCTCAATCTCCTCCACAAACTCAGTCAGGAGTTCGGCCATCAGTTCAAAATCATCTTCGCTAATCCGCAGATAAACCTCTTTTTCATTGAGCAGGTCGCGGAATTTGGGCTGGCTTTCCAGTTCCACACTGTCTAGCCACACCGCTTGAGCCAGACTGATGGCGTAAGCATCAATGTCAATCGGGTAGACCTTGATAAGTTCTTCGTTAAATTGCAATTCGGCGTATTCTTTCGATTTGGCCTCACGTGGGTCGCCCGTGATGGTGGCCACGGCGAAGAAGGAGCGAGCATCGCAGGCGTAGTAGATGAAGCGGTCGCCGATTTTAATTTCGGGGGCGCGGCTACTGGTGGGGGTGACAAGGGTGCGGATGGATACGGGGTTGAGTTCCGCATCGCCAATCGAAGCGATGGATTTGATGAAGTGCTGGGCATTGGTAGCCGAGCGGCGGCGAGCGCGGCTGGCCGTTTCAGCCTCAATTTCAGCTTTGATGTTTTCCCAAATGCGTTCTTGGACGCTCATTTTTAGCTCGGCTTCGGTGCCATCTTCATAGCGCACCTGCATTTTTTCGCGGCCGATTCCGAGAACTGTGTATTTGCCTTTGCGGTTGGCATAATTTCCGTTTATTTCAAACAACATTGTCTCCTCGCGGGTGTTAGGTAATGGGAGGGGGAGAAGGGATTATGGGGGATTCCTTATTCGGGATGGGTGAATTCCCAGAACGAATAAAGCTTGCCCCAAGCCACCTGTTTTTTGCAAGGGGCAATTTATAGCGAAAACGCTACAAGAATGCCAATATAGCATTTCAGCATTTCAGCTAGTCAGCTTATTTGCCTTTTAGCTGAGGGGCTGACTAGCTGACTAGCTGATTAGCTTTTTAACGCATTCGGTGGAGGGTGGTTCCATCCCAAGAGAAGAGGGCACGGCCGTTGCTCCCCGTACCCAGCACCAAATCTGCTTGGCCATCCCCTGTGCGGTCGGTGACGGCCGCTAATTCCCATTGGGTGATGGCGTTTGGACGGCCGTCTAACGCCCCGCTCCACAGAAGGGTAATTTGTTGGGCTTCATCCTGTTGGAAGATAGCCGCTTGGGGGTAACTGTGCCGCCCTTGCCAAAAGGCGATGAGTTCGTTGCGGCCGTCGGCCGCAACATCGGCCCATTCCCAGCGCAAAAGGGAGGGAGATTGACTTTGTTGCCATGTCTGAGCCAATTGGCGCAAACCCCGCTCGCCGCTTCCACTGATGGCCTCGTGCAATTCCGCCACGGCTCCTTTGCTGGGCAGGGGAACAATTGAGTTTCGGCCGTGGTGTGGCTAGGAGCTGTTAATGCGGGGTTGGCTTCTTCGGGGTGCAAAAAGCCCAGTTGCAACCCATTCGCCAAGGCGGGTTGCAAACAGCTATAAGTGAGAGCCAGCCCTTGTTGCTCACTTTGGATGGCAACGACAGCATCTCGGCCGCTTGCCAAATCAACATTTTGATAGAGCATGAAGATATTGTTGCCCGCTTCATGCAATTGCACCTCAAAAGTGACAAGTTCGCCTGTGCTATATAAAGGAATATCATCCCATTCCAACACATAAATGCGTTCAGGTGCTGTTCCAACCACTTCGTATTCTAAGTAGCCGACAAAGGTCAAGTCGAGGTCAATCCAGTAGGGGGCAATCATGTCCCCCATTTCGGGCACGACCCCATCTGTCGGGGAAGGGCAGAATGTTTCAAACGTGGCATTGCCTTCGTCGCCAAAGGTCAGCGAGCCATTGCTACTGGCTTGCAAGGTGGTATACGTTTGGCCGTAAAAGGTAAAGGGGAAGGGCAACTCTAGTTCAATGAACCCATCATCCACATAGAGAGCGGTATCGTTGGTAGCATCAATGTATTCGGCCGTGCCTTCGGTCGTACAGGTATAGCCATATAAATCAGGGCCGGGGCAAAGGGTTATTGCCTCGCCATATGGCTCTTCTGCCCACACGCGCATGGCAATGAACACCACGAGAATGGTTAGGACAACGGCCGTAAAAAGGACACCAAAACGTCTTTCCCAAAACATGGGCACAGTGTAGCCGATAGGTTCAGTTGGGACAAGGGGTGGGCGGGCTAGGCGAGCCAGAGTGGGGCAGATTGCTACGGGCGGGCTTTCATTTTTACTGTGTAGTTTGCCAAGTTTCTTCAACCACGGCCGAGCGTTCGCCCAAGGAGCCAAGATCTACGTCATTGATGTTGACAAAGACTCCGGCCGCATTACCCGTGCGCACAGTGACAAAATCGGTTCCCGTCCAGCTAAATACATCTCCCTTCTTCGCTTGTCCCTCATAAGCAATCACATCATCCACTACCACCGAAAGCCATGTGCGCTCCGTCACATTGATTTCGATTTCGATGCGGTCTAAGGTGACGGGCAAGGGCGAGCGGGTCGGGCTGGGCGCGGAGCCGCTGTTGGTGCTGTTGCTTGGTCTGCTGGTGGGCAAACTGTCGAACCCTACGGTATCGCTCAAGGTGATTGTGCTGGTTAGGGCTTGAGTATTGAAGGTAGCCGTGGGCAAGCTGTTGAGCACATCTTGGGCGGCCGTGCCCGTCACGACTGATTCGGCCGTCTCATCTCCCCAATTCAAGACCAGTGGGGCAAAGCGCCAGCTAATTAGACCAATAGCCACCAGCAGTGCCACCACAATTAAGCGGCCGACCCAATCGGAGCTACTTTGAGTGGGCATTGGCCCAATCTGCAAATCGCTCGATTCAAAAAATGTACCATTTTCCGATTCGGGCAGTTCGGGTTGGATGAGGGTGTAGTTGGGCACGGCCGCCACGGCCGTCTTGCCTGCTGGCACAGGCAATTGCCCCCGCATCGCTTCGTATCGTTCAAGGAGTGGGTTCGGCTCTAATCCCAGAAAACGGGCATATTTGCCCAAATAGCCACGCACATGGGTGGTAGATGGCAACTGGTGATACTCGCTGGCTTCCAGAGCCTTTAAGTATTTGATGCTGATACGCAATGTTTGGTGAACCTGAGTCAGGGTTAACCCTTTCAGTTCCCGCGCCTCGCGTAGGATATTTCCAATTTCGTCCACAGTCGTTAAAAAGAAAAATGAGAAGTAAAAAGCTAAAGAGATGGTATCACCATCTTCTTCTTACTCTTTACTTCTCACTTCTTACTAATGAACTATGCTTCAGTTTCTTCAGTGGTGGCCTCGACTGCTTCAACGGCCGTTTCTTTTTGGGGAGCTTGAACGCCTTCGGCGGTAATGCTTACCTTGAGACGCGCTTGAAACTCTTTGTCCAACCGTACCACGACGGTGTGGTTGCCCACTTGACGCAGGGATTTGCCATCCACTTCGATTTTGCGGCGGTCTACATCAATGCTCAGGGTTTGGTTGAGCTTGTCGGCAATATCGGCCGCTGTAATCGAGCCATACAACTTGCCCGAATCGCCTGCTTTGGCCACAAATAAGACAGTGCTTTTGTTGAGCCGATCCGTGAGCGCCGAAAATTCTTTCCGCAACTGTTCGCGGCGAGCGGCCGCTTGTTCCATCCAAACTTTGGCTTGCTTTAGTTCACTTGTGGTGGCGGGCACAGCCAAACCACGGGGAATGAGGAAATTGCGGCCGAAACCCGGTGCAACCTCAAAAACTTCACCCGTATATCCTAAATGATCAACATCTTTTTTCAGCAGTACTTTCATCGCTGGGTAATCTCCTCTGGTAATTTTGCAGTTGATAATGGTAGCAGAGGCAAAGTCATTTGGCAAACATCCGAAAACTGCGCATAGCAAAACGGCCCTCACGCCCCACCCACTGGCCGAGGCAATCTCACACCTGTAGCTGGCCACGCTGGAATTTTCATCGCCCAAATTTCTTGACACCTACCCACCTTTTTGATATTATCTGACCTTGCTATGGGGTCGTGGTGTAGTGGTTAACACGTCGGCCTGTCAAGCCGAAGATCGCGGGTTCGATCCCCGTCGCTCCCGCTCAAAAGCTCTCGCAGCTGCGAGAGCTTTTTGTTGCCTAGAAGCTGAGATGAGGGAGCATCTGTGTGAATGGGCCAGCCAACTCCTCCCTCCCCTATTGTCCACGGTGGTATAATGAACTTGCAACTTGCCGCCTTCCCCAAGCCCATGACCACTCTCTTCATCTATTCCCCCGCTGAAGGACATACATTCCCTCACCACCCCGAAAACCCCAGCCGTGGTTTGGCCATCCAAACTGTATTTGAACGCGAGGGGCTATTTGCTGATTTGCTTGTTTTGCCGCCCACGGCCGCGACCGATGCCCAACTCCTGCGCACCCATCATGCCCATTTGGTGGAGGTGGTGCATGGTGTTTCGCGGCGCGGTGGCGGCCGTTTAGATGCCGACACCTATGCCACGGCCGAAAGCTATGATTTGGCCCGCATTGCGGTGGGGAGTGCTTGCTCGGCCGTGGATTACATTGTCACAGGCCAAGCCGATAATGGCTTTGTGGTCGCTCGGCCGCCCGGCCACCATGCCGAATACAAAAGCGTGGGGGGATTTTGCCTCTTCAATAATGTGGCCGCCGCCGCCCGCCAAGCCCAACGTGTCCACAAACTCCAGCGCGTCATGATTTTGGATTTTGATGTTCACCACGGCAATGGAACCCAAGACATTTTTTACCACGACAACACCGTTTTATTTATCTCCTTGCACCAATATGGCCATTATTTTTATCCCGGCACAGGAGCGGCCAACGAAATAGGGCGCGACAAAGGGGCTGGTTTTAATCTAAACGTGCCCTTGCCACCCCAAGTGGGCAATGCTGGTTATGATTTTATTTTCCGCGACCTGATTTTGCCCCGCGCCCGTGCTTTTCAACCCGAACTCATTTTAATTTCGGCGGGTTATGATGCTCATTGGGCTGACCCACTGGCCTCGGCCGCGTTGAGTTTGCGTGGCTATGCCACCCTCTCCCAACAACTTGTGGAAATGGCGGACGAGTTGTGCAACGGCCGTATTCTCTTTGTCTTAGAAGGAGGCTATCTATTAGATGCTCTCGCCTATGGCGTGCTTAATAGCACCTACGCCTTGCTCAAGCGCGACACCATGAAAGACCCTCTGGGCGAATTTGAGGAGAGCGAAACGGATGTCCAACCCTTACTCGCAACATTACATAAGCTCCACTTGATTAAATAGGGTAAACTCTGCATAATTTAGTTGACAATAAATAAAATTAGGGAACTATTCAGATAGAGATAGAGGTGAACATAGCGATTCTGCCTACTAGGTCTTCCTCTCCATTTATCTCTACACTCTATCTTGCCCACCTTAATTTCTAATTCGTGTGAGGAAATTTGCCACAGGTTGACCTGCATCAGTATTTAGCCGAAATTCGGGAGATGTTGAGCCAAGGGCGATACACGGCCGCCGCCGCCCATTGTCGCCATATTTTGGCCGCCTACCCGCGCCATGTAGATAGTTACCGCCTGTTGGCCAAAGCACTCCTCTCCCAAAAAAAATACGATGATGCCACCGATATTTACCAGCGAGTCCTCAGTGCTGACCCACTGGATACAGGGGCACGTGTGGGTCTGGCCACGGCGTTTAAGGCCCAGCGCAAATTGCCTGAGGCGATTCAACAACTCGCCTTAGCGTGTGAGTTGGAGCCATACAACAACTCTTTGCACGGCCGTTGGGAAGCCCTTTGCCGCGAAGCCAAACAAACACTCCCTCCCGCCACCCCATCTCGGGCCGCTTTAGGTGTGCTCAATTTTAAGACGGGGCTATACAGGCAAGCCATCCAAGAGTTAACTGCTATTTTGCAAAACCAACCTGAGCGGGTGGATTTGCAACTGGTGCTGGCCGAAGCATATTGGCGGCTCGATAAAAAGATTGAGGCGGCCAGCCTGAGCGAAAAAATCCTTGCCAAATTGCCCCACAGCATCAAAGCCAACGCCATTTTAGCCGAAGTTTGGCTTCGCACGGGGCGGGTTGCAGGAGCTAGACGGCCGCTTCAACTGCTCCAAGGGCTGACCCAACCCACCCAAAGCAGTTGTGATGCAGATCAACCCGAGGGACGTGCTTTCCTAACCAAAGGCTCTATTCCCATCGCCAAACAACTCCAAATTGCTTATTTCGCCAAAGAGGTCGAAGAAGAGGCGTTTAGAACCACTTCAGATGATGAGTGGTCGGCCGACCTTGCCTTTGAGGAGGAGGGGCTGTATGAGTCCAGTGAAGAGGGGGAAGGGGTTGAAGTAGACTTTTTGCCTTGCTCGATTCCAACGACGGCGGCGGCTCCCTTTTTGCCTTTGATACGGCCGATGACGAGGATAGCACCCCGAATTGGACAGGCTTGGAGGGGGATGAAAGCGAGGAGACGGCGAAGGCCCCCTCCACCCATTTCGATTTCCTCGATTTAACCGAGCACCGCACCGAGGAACCAACCGAGGATGAGGCGGATGTGCCCGATTGGCTGGTGGAGATGGATACGGGGCCATTGTCCAAAAAAGAGGCGGCCGATGTGCCCGATTGGATTCGGGACACGGCCGAGCGCGACACTCCCTTGGCCGATGGCGACCGCCCCGATTGGTTGATGGAAATGGAAACGATGGCAGAGGATGATTACGCCAGCAATCTCTTTATGAGCGATGAAGAGCTGGCCACCCTCTCCCACGAACAAGACCCCTTTGACCAGCGCAACACCCCCCCAGCCACACCTGCACCCCCAGCCGCCCAAGATGATTTTGATTTCTTGGACAATTGGGATACCCCTAGCCCATCAACCCCTGCGGTGATAGGCAAGCCTGTGGGGATGGATGTGAACGCTTTTGTGGCCAGCAACAGCGATGGGGATGATTTGCCCGATTGGTTGATGGATTTAGATAGCCCCAGTTCGCCCATTTCCACCTCTACGCCTGCCGAACCACCCTCCAGCGTGTTTGTGGTAGCCGAGGCGGATGATGATTTTTCCTTTTTAGATGACCCCGCCCCCATCGAAGAAGCAACGGCCGCACAGGACGATGCCCTTCCCCCCATGCCTGATTGGATGCAAGAATTGCGTTCTGCTCCTGTCACGGCCGAGGCGATGTTCCTTGGCTCGGAGGCTGAGGATGAGGGCGTGGCGGAAGATGATTTTGCTTTTCAGAGTGATTTGCCAGATTGGCTACAAGACCCCGTCGAGCTTTCCCGGCCGCCGCTTATGTGCCGCGTGTCACGGCCGCAAACTGGTTGGACGAGGAACAGGAAGGTCTCATGGCCACGCCCGAAGAAGATGAAGAATTAGAAGGTTTTGCCTTTGATTTGTTGGGGGATGACACAGCCTCTGCCCTAACCGACCAAGCCGATGATAGCTGGTTGGAATTGCTGGGCGGAGCGAATTCCTCATCCCTGCCTGCGGATGATATGGATGATTTAGAGGGTTGGCTTAATGAGCCAGCACCCAAAACCATCTCAGAAACGGCCGATGACCTCGACTGGCTGGGAGGCGCAGCCGTGGCCAGCACGGCGGACGAGTTGCCCGATTGGTTGGGTACACCCTGCAGCGGCAGAAACAACAACCGAAACTGATTTAGACGATTTGGCGGGTTGGCTGAGTGAGCCAGCGGCCGAAATCGAAGAAGAAGAGACGGCCGATGGCCTCGACTGGCTGGGAGGCGCAGCCGTGGTCAACGCGGCCGATGAGTTGCCTGATTGGTTGGGCACGCCTGCAACGGCTGAAGCGACAACCGAAACTGATTTAGATGATTTGGCGGGTTGGCTGAATGAGCCAGCGGCCGAAATCGAAGAAGAAGAAACGGCCGATGACCTCGACTGGCTGGGTGGCGCGGCTGTGGCCAGCACGGCCGACGAGTTGCCCGATTGGTTGGGCACACCTGCAACGGCCGAAGCAACATCTGAAACCGATTTAGATGATTTAGCGGGTTGGCTGAGTGAGCCAGCGGCCGAAATCGAAGAAGAAGAAACGGCCGATGACCTCGACTGGCTGGGCGGCGCGGCTGTGGTCAACGCGGCCGATGAGTTGCCCGATTGGTTGGGCACGCCTGCAACGGCCGAAGCGACAACCGAAACTGATTTAGATGATTTGGCGGGTTGGTTGAGTGAGCCAGCGGCCGAAATCGAAGAAGAAGAAGAAACGGCCGATGACCTTGACTGGTTGGGTGGCGCGCCGTGGCCAACGCGGCGGACGAGTTACCCGATTGGTTGGGCACGCCTGCAACGGCCGAAGCAACAACTGAAACTGACTTAGACGATTTGGCGGGTTGGTTAAATGAGCCAGCGGCCGAAATCGAAGAAGAAGAGACGGCCGATGACCTCGACTGGTTGGGTGGCGCGGCTGTGGCCAGCACGGCCGACGAGTTGCCCGATTGGTTGGGCACGCCGCAAACGGCCGAAGCAACAACTGAAACTGACTTAGACGATTTGGCAGGTTGGTTGGCGAGCCAGGGGTAGCGGCCGAAATCGAAGAAGAAGAAACGGCCGATGACCTCGACTGGTTGGGTGGCGCGGCCGTGGCTACCGCACAAGATGAGTTGCCCGATTGGTTAGGCACGCCTGCAACGGCCGAAGCAACAACTGAAACTGATTTAGACGATTTGGCGGGTTGGTTGAATGAGCCAGCGGCCGAAATCGAAGAAGAAGAAGCGGCCGACGGCCGATGGCCTCGACTGGTTGGGCACACCTGCAACGGCCGAAGCAACATCTGAAACCGATTTAGATGATTTAGCGGGTTGGCTGAGTGAGCCAACGGCCGAAATTGAAGAGGAAGAAACGGCCGATGACCTTGACTGGCTGGGTGGCGCGGCCGTGGCCAGCTCGGTGGACGAGTTGCCCGATTGGCTGGGCACGCCGCAAACGGCCGAAGCAACAACTGAAACTGATTTAGACGATTTGGCGGGTTGGTTGAGTGAGCCAGCGGCCGAAATCGAAGAAGAAGAGACGGCCGATGACCTTGACTGGCTGGGCAGCGCAGCTGTGGCCAGCGCCAACGACGAGTTGCCCGATTGGCTAGGTACGCCCGCAACGGCCGAAGCGACAACCGAAACTGATTTAGACGATTTGGCGGGTTGGTTGAATGAGCCAGCGGCCGAAATTAAAGAAGAGACGGCGGACGAGTTGCCTGATTGGTTGGGTACACCTGCAACGGCCGAAACAACATCTGAAACCGATTTAGATGATTTAGCGGGTTGGCTGAGTGAGCCAGCGGCCGAAATCGAAGAAGAAGAAACGGCCGATGACCTTGACTGGTTGGGCGGCGCGGCCGTGGCCAGCTCGGCGGACGAGTTGCCCGATTGGTTGGGCACACCTGCAACGGCCGAAGCAACAACCGAAACTGACTTAGATGATTTTGCGGGTTGGTTGAGTGAGCCAGCGGCCGAAATTAAAGAAGAGACGGCGGGGGGAGGCGGGGGCCGCCGGACGAGTTGCCCGATTGGTTGGGTACACCTGCAACGGCCGAAGCAACATCTGAAACCGATTTAGATGATTTAGCGGGTTGGCTGAGTGAGCCAGCGGCCGAAATCGAAGAAGAAGAAACGGCCGATGACCTCGACTGGCTGGGCGGCGCGGCCGTGGCCAGTGCCGCGGACGAGTTGCCCGATTGGTTGGGCACACCTGCAACGGCCGAAGCAACGGCCGAAACCGACTTAGATGATTTGGCGGGTTGGCTGAACGAGCCAACGGCCGAAATTGAAGAAGAAGAGACGGCGGACGAGTTGCCTGATTGGTTGGGCACACCTGCAACGGCTGAAGCGACAGCCGAAACCGATTTAGACGATTTGGCGGGTTGGCTGAATGAACCAGCGGCCGAAATCGAAGAAGAAGAAACGACCGATGACCTCGACTGGCTGGGCGGCGCGGCCGTGGCCAGCGCGGCGGACGAGTTGCCCGATTGGTTGGGCACACCTGCAACCGCCGAAGTAACAGCGGAAACCGATTTAGACGATTTGGCGGGTTGGCTGAACGAGCCAGCGGCCGAAATCGAAGAAGAAGAGACGGCCGATTTGGTTCAGGACGATGATTTTGAGATGGAATGGCTGGGTGCGCCCACCAATGAGGTTGTGGTAGCGGCCGAACCGGTTGCCCCTGTGGCTCATCCAGTGGATGAGGCCAAACCCAGCCCAGACCCGCTCGACCTGAATGATGAGATTTTTGCGGCACAACTGATTGAATTGAGTGACAGTGATTCCCCCGTCAGTGCCGATTTGTCGTGGCTGATGGCGGCCGAGGAAGAGCCAACGGCCGATTTATCACCCTTAGAAGATTGGCTGGTTGAGTTTGCTGACCCTGATGAACCAGTGGCGGCCGATAAATTCGGCATGGCTTCTCCTGTGGATATGGCTGAAATTGAAGCCATCCCCAATTTGCCCGATGAAGCGTTAGCAGGGGATGCGAATGCGGCCGAGTGGGTCGAAGACCTCGCTTTGTTGGCCGCCCCCTTGGACGAACCAGTAGCCGAGGGTGAATCGCCTGATTGGTTGGAGGAGTGGGCGGAACTTGAGCATAGTGGTTTGGCGGCCAGTGAACCCTTGTTGTTGTCTGCGCTCGACGAGCGGTTGATGGAATCAGAATCGGCCGCTGAATTAGATGAGCCAGAGATTCCTGAGTGGTTGTTAAACGTGCCCGTGGATGAACCTGAGCCGTTGGCTCCTGCCAAATTGGCCAAAATTGATTTGGCTTCTTTGGAAGATACGCTTTCGTGGCTTGAAGAATTAGCTTTGGCGGACGATTAAGTAACTGTGAGATTGACCCGCTCCGTGCGGTGGAGGATTGCAAACATGGCTGACAAAAAGCAGTTGTCTGGAAAACCAAAACAAGAATCTGAAAATTTAGAAGATATTCTGTCTTGGCTAGAAGAGTTGGCCTTGGATGAGCCGAGCCTGCCTGCGGGTGTCCCTGCCGAAGTCGAATTTTTGGACGATGACGAAGGGTTGAGCTGGCTAGACCAAGTTTCGGGGGGGAATGACCCCTTGGATGAGCCGCCGACACTGAGTTGGGACCAAACACGGCCGCTCCACGATTTGCTCTCCCCTTCTTTGCCGCTCACCTCGGCCGAAGAGAGTGAGCAAGACAGCATGGAGGCGGCGATTAATTGGCTGGATGAGTTGGCCGCTCAACCGCCCGCCGAGCCAGTCGCACCACCTGTTGCCCGTGTGCCAGACCCTACGCCAGAACCTGTGCCTGCGCCACCACCTATCACTCCCCCTGTAGAAATTGCCCCTGCCCCACCCAAACCCCCTGCCAAAAAGGCGGGCGGGATGTTTGGCGCGGAGGAGCAATTTTCGATTACGGATGAGGAGTTGGCGGCGGCCGTGGCAGGTGGAGCCAAGCTGGAAGGGTTTGACATGCCCGACGACGACGAGGCGGCGATGGCATGGTTGGAAGGGTTGTTGGGGGGGGATGGCGATTTGTTTGGCGAGCCAACGGCCGCGCCTACCCCTGAACCCATCGCCGAACCCGAGCCAGAGCCAGTTGTCGAAGAGCTTGATGTAGAATCGCTGATGGCGGAGGCGTTGCAGGAAGAGGTTGTCCCCGAGCCGCCTGTGGTGGCCAAAGCGCCCGAGCCTGTGCCTGCCCCCTGTTGCCCCGCCTGCGCCACCTGCTAAAAAAGCGGGCGGGATGTTTGGCGCGGAAGAGCAATTTTCGATTACGGATGAGGAACTGGCGGCGGCCGTGGCGGGCGGAGCCAAGTTAGAAGGGTTTGACATGCCCGATGATGACGAGGCGGCGATGGCATGGCTGGAAGGGTTGTTGGGTGGGGATGGCGACTTGTTTGGCGAGCCAACGGCCGTGCCCGCCCCTGAACCCATCGCCGAACCCATCGTGGAAGAGGTTGATTTAGGATTTTTGATGGTTGAGGCGTTGTTGGAGGAGGCTCCTCCTGCACCACCTGTGGTGGCCAAAGCCCCCGAGCCTGTGCCCGCACCCCCAGTTGCCCCGCCTGCGCCACCTGCTAAAAAGGCAGGGGGCATGTTTGGCGCAGAAGAGCAATTTTCGATTACAGATGAGGAGTTGGCGGCGGCCGTGGCGGGTGGAGCCAAATTAGAAGGGTTTGACATGCCCGACGATGACGAGGCGGCGATGGCATGGCTGGAAGGGTTGTTGGGTGGGGATGGCGATTTGTTTGGCGAGCCAACGGCCGTGCCCACCCCTGAACCCATCGCCGAACCTGAGCCAGAGCTTTTGTTGGCGACCGCCGCAGAAGAAGAGGAAGAAGAGGGGGATGGCGACTTGTCGTGGTTGGATGAGATGAGTGAGGAAGAGGACGAACAGGGGCTGATTGTTGCCGATTTGGGCGATTTCCCGATGACCCTGAAGAGGCGATGCGGCTGTTGGAACTGTTGGCCGCTTCGCAAGAGATGGATGAGGATGAATTGGCTCCAACCGAATTGGGTGGGGCATTCGAGGAAGATTGGGAAGAGGAGGCTGAGTTGGCTACGCCCGCTTCCTCGGGCGATTTGTTGGCTGATTTTGGCCTTGATAGCTTAGAGGATGATGCACTCGGCTGGTTGGATGAGGTGACCGATGACTCAGAAGATGGGTTGATTGTGTCGGAGTTGGGGGATTTGCCTGAAGACCCCGACGAGGCGATGGCTATTTTGGAACGGCTTTCGGCCGCACAAAACACGGCCGATATAGATGGCGATGAAGATGCTGACGATGATTTCCTCGCTTTGCCCGATTTGGATGATTGGGATGCCTTTGACGGACTGAAAGAGACGCCTGCTGATTTGGCGGCCGTAGCCTTGGAAGGCGAACTTGCGGCGGCGGCCGTGGCGGAAGCATCGGTTGTGCCTGACGGGGATATATCGGATGTGCAAGAGTTGTTTAGCGACGATGTTTCGAGTTCGTTGCCCGATTGGCTGTCCATGGAACCTGCTGGGGGTGGTGATTTTGACCCCTTGGCGTGGCTCGATGCCGATTTTGGGGGCGGCGACTCGGGGGTTTTGGGCTGGTTGGCGGCCGAAGAAGAAGTGACCAAGAAGGGTGGGGTTCCCAAGATGGATATGGATATGCCGATTGTGCCACCGAAGGCAACACCGGCAACACCTGAGCGGCGCAAACCAACGGCCGTGCCCACTCCTGAATCAGTCAGCCAAGCACCCGTTAAACCCGTTTATGACCCAGCCATCTTCCAGCCAGCGCGGCACTTGTTGAGCAAAGGGGATGTGCCGACGGCGTTACAGCAATACCAACACTACCTTCAACAAGGCCAAGCACCCGTGTTGATTGATGAACTCGAGCATGTTGTCTCGGGTCTCAGCCGACACCCACTTTTGCGCCGCTTGTTGGGGATGCGTATATGCAAAATGGGCAGTTGCAAGAAGCGCTCGACATGTACACGATTGCCCGCGACCAACTCTAGACATTGTTCCTGTTAGTGACGAGCTAATTTTTCTTGTGGCCTCTGGAAATTTACCAATCTCCAGAGGCCACTTTGATTTTGTACCGTTTCGGACTGGGGACAAGGGACTGGAGGACACAAGCATCCCAAGTCCATTGTCGCCAGTTAAAATTTGTAAAAATGCTCTCTCGAGAGCCGTGAACCATGCCTTGAGAAGATGCTGGAAATGTTTTTAGGGATGTATTGGGTCAGGCACGGCCGCTAACCCGCTCAATTTAGCCCCCCCTTCCCTGCCATGCGCCTCACCTTACTTTCCCCTTACCATGCTGGAAGCCACCGCGCATGGGCGGAGGGATACGCCCGCGCCAGTCAGCACGAAGTTACTCTGCTGACGATGCCGGGGCGGTTGTGGAAGTGGCGCATGCACGGCGCGGCCGTGACCCTCGGCCGCCGTTTTCTGGCCAGTGGAGCCACCCCCGACCTCATTTTGGCCGATGACATGCTCGATTTGGCCACCTTTTTGGCCATCACTCGCAGGCAGACGGCCGCTACCCCCATTGTGCTCTACATGCACGAAAATCAACTCACCTACCCGCTCCATCCCTCAGCGGGCCAAGGGCCGATGCGCCATAATTGGGGCCTGCGGGAGCGGCAATACCCGCTCATTAACTGGAAAAGCATGTGGGCGGCCGACCACATCCTATTCAACTCCGCCTACCACCGCCAAAGCTGGTTTGAGGCGTTGCCGCGCTTTCTGAGCCATTACCAAGAAGACAACGAACTCGACAGCATCTCTGAACTGGAGGCCAAGAGCCGGGTGTTGCCCGTGGGGATTGATTTGCAACGCTTGGCTCCCCCGCTGGCCAAGAGCGGTGATTCACGGCCGCTCATCCTCTGGAACCAGCGCTGGGAATTTGATAAAAACCCCGCCCGCTTTTTTAGTGCTCTGTACAGTTTGCAACGGGAGGGATTTGATTTTCGGGTAGCCATTTGTGGGGAGAGCGGGCTACGGCCGCCCGCTGAATTTGTGCAGGCACAGGAATTGTTGGGTGAGCGCATCATCCATTTTGGTTTTGCGGAGGCGGCCGTCTACCGCGAACTCCTCTGGGAAGCGGATGTCGTCGTTTCCACGGCCAAACACGAATTTTTCGGCATTAGCATGTTAGAGGCGATGTATGCCCACACCTTTCCCATCTTGCCCGCCGCGTTAAGTTACCCCGAACTGCTCCCCGAGGCTTATCACGGCCGGTGTCTTTACCACTCCACGGCCGAACTGATGGCTCACCTGCGCTGGGCACTGACGAACCCCGCCGAGGCGCAACAGGTGGCGCGGGGGTTGGGGGAGGTAGCGGCCGTTTACGACTGGCAACGGCTGGCGGGGCAGTATGATGAGCTACTGGGCGGATTGCGAATTAGAGAGGCCACCCCACCGACACTTACAAACGATTGATTTCCACCTCTTGCCGCCAGAGATAGGCCACCAGATAAGAGAGGCCATGATTGAGGTGGCGGCGGTAGGTGCTAAAGGGCATATCGAGCTGTTCGGCCGCTTGTTCTTGCGTGGCGGCGGGCTGAAAATAGGTGTGGGTGAGGGCACGGTACGCCTTGAGTTGGCGGGGGTTGGCTTGCAGGAGGGCGGCCGTTTCCAATAACAGCTTTTGCAATGCCGCCACGCGCTGTTCGGGGGCACACCCGCCAGCAAACGGCCGTGCCACAACCGATTTGCCCCAAGGCAACGACATCGGTGTAGTGGCGCAACGCCTCGCGCACGGCCGTGGCAAACTCCTCCTCGCTTAGGGGTGGGGTGGGGGGAGGGATGGGTGCTGGTGAGATGTCTATCGCTTGCCCCAACTGCCGTTTGGCCAACAGAGCCAGCCATTCCAACGGGGGCGTGACCCGCCAATCGTGGCCATATACGCCAAAAGAGCGGCCGTCTATCACAAAATCTGCCCCCGCCAGCCGCTGTAAATCGGCAAAGGCAAAGCCCAGTGCCCAAAAATCGGGGTCGGCACAGGGCACGAAGCTGAAGGCGAGGCGGGGTGTGGTGAGGTAGTGTTGCACCATGTTTAGGAAGAGGCGGCTTTGGGCGGGCGAAACAGCTTGGTAGCCATCCCGTGCCAGCCAAAAGCGGAACAGCGTCACCCGTTCGTCGCCCTGCAAAGAGGCGTGCTGGGCGAGATAGTCCACACGGCCGTTGCGCGGGGTCATGGGCGCGTTCCTCGGCCGTCATTGCTCACATGCCAGCGCCAGCAGAACTC
>JADJSZ010000015.1 GCA_016711405.1 Candidatus Hadersleviella danica
CTTTATGCTCGAACAAGGCGGCAGGTGTTCTTGCCGTTGGTCACACGACCGTAACTGGGACGAGGGACTGGGGACTGGGGCCGTTTATGACCTCAGTCCCTTGTCCCTCGTCAAAATTTATAAAGCTACTTTCTCAAAAACAAGGAATTGACATCATGTCTCGTTATTTTAGTTCTCACTGGCTCTTTTGGTCTGTTTATTGGCTACGGCCGCTTGTGGCCTTTCGTCTAACCCACTGGCTTCGACCAGTGTGGTGACACCCGTGGCTGAGGCGAATTTGCCCGACACGACGGTTGCAGTGGATGGCACCCTCGCCCTACGGGAGGGGGTAACGGCCGTGGATGAAGATTTTGTGACGATTGCGGGGGAAATTACCAATCAAACAGGCGAATGGGTGCAATACATTCGCATCGAAATGGAGTTATTGGATGCTAGTGGACAACCCCTTGTCACGGAGTGGACCTATGCCAAACCCGAGCTTGTGCCGCCGGGGGCAACGGCCGTGTTCAGCTTTATCCGCAGTCTGAGCGAGATAAATGGAACCTACGCCTCTTACCGCATCACCGACATCTCGGCCATCCCCAGCGCAGATAACGGCCAGCGAGCCATTGTGAAAACCCCAGCCAATCGGAGTTGGATATTTGTGTGACACTGACGGGAACTCAAAAGCGTGGGACGGGTTCCTTGCCTCAACCCCCACGTCATTGCCGCCTCCTACAACGCCGAGGGCAAACTGGACAACGTCACCTCCCATTACTTGCTGAGTGCGGTTGGCTTTCAGGGTGAATTAGCGGTGGGACAAAGCGAATTTGAGTTTGTGGCCACCAAACACGCCGCTCCCGCTGGAGCGGTGAAGGTGTGGGGGGGGGGTGAAGAATAAGGCGATTTTGGATTGGCTGATGGCGGACCGCTGACGCAATTCCTACCCAATGTCGCTGAGGCCGTGGAGGGTATCGCCCTGCGTGGTTAGCCATGCTTTGCCTTTGCTGGTGAGCAAAAACGTAGCGGCGGGAAATTTTTGGTTGGTGGTGAGATAATTTTGGTGCAGGAGGGTTTGCACCACGGCATAGGGCACATCGGCCGCCTCCCCCTGCAAAGGGTGGAGGCGGTACACCTTGTGCCCATCCACATCGCGGTGCGATTTAAGGGTGGAGCCACGGCCGATGGCGTGCAAAACGGCCGCCTCAGCGGGGCTGGGAGAGGTTCGGCCGTGCCACCATTGTCGGAATTTATGCCACATCGCTCTACTCGAGGTTTATTCGTGTGCTGGTGTAATGGTCTATTAAAATACACCACTATACCAGTACACCCATATACCCACTACTCGGCTTTGCCCACCAACACGGCCGCCTCCCCCCACCTGTGTCAAAAAGAGAATCGCCTCACGGCCGCCTTTGAGCCGCAACTGTCGTTGCAACCAATCCACATCCAGCGGCGAACCCCGCTTCTTAATCGTCACCCGGCCGATGCCCTGCTCACGTAAATAATGGCGCAACCGCTTGAGTTGGAAGGGGAACCACGCCTCGAGGGCAAAGCACCGCGCCCACGGTGTCGGCACGGCCGTGTCATGGGTCAGGTAGGCAATATCGGCCGAGATTTTGGCCGCACCCAGCTCTTCGGCCAATTGCTCCACCAATCCCGCCCGCAAAATGGCGGGGTCGGGTTCATACAGGTAGGCGCGGGGTGGGGTGATGGGGACAGGGGCAGACAACGGCCGCCAGCCCATGCTCGCTCCGCTGGGCAATTGCGTCGCCCGACGGTTCACGCCGCTGTGCAGTTCCCCCCACCACAGGACACACTCTTTTAATTCGCCCCCCACCGAGATAAATTCCGCCTCGGCCGTGGCGGGAATCTCCCCCTCGGCCACAGCGGGGCTAATTTTGATGGCCACGCTGGGCGTTTGCTCGCGCCACCGCGCCAAAAAGGTCAGGGGGGGCTGGTAATCAGCTACCCGCAAAATGCGCTGGCCTGTCGCCGTGCGCCGGGCGGGGTCGCAAAAAAGCGCGTCCACAGGCAACGGGGGCAGGGGTGAGCAAATCGGCTTGCAGGGGGTGGAAGTGGGTGGCACGGCCGTAAACGGCCGCATTGTGCCGCGCCATGCGGAGCCGTTCGGCCGCTAAATCCACGCCGATGACATGAGCCACGGCCGCCAACGCCAGCGCATCCCCGCCAATGCCACACCCCAAATCGGCCACCCACCGCGCCCCCATCTGGGCTACCCGTTGGGCGTGGTGCGCGGCAATCTGTTCGCCCGAAGCCTGTTCCAGTCCAGCGCGAGTGAAGAGCATGTCGGCCGCTCGGCTGAATTTGGCGGTGCCTTTTTGGCGCAACAGAGCCATTTCCAGCAGGCCGTTGGCCAAGTCGGGCGGCCATGTTTGGCGCAGGGACATGGCCACGGCCAAATGGGTTTGTTCGCTGATGGGCGGTAGGTGGGTTAAGGCCGTTTGTCCCTCGAGGGAAAGGAGGAAGGTAAGAACGGCGGCGGAAAGTTCGGTGGACATGGGTGGAAGTCTGTTTTTTGGGTTGCGGGCGTATGCAATACTCGCTTTTCATCCGCGAGTATGCAACAAATCCCATACATAGCTACCTCTACACTCTATCTTGCCCCACCCGAATAGTCCATAAAGTCTCTTGCCAACTATCTATTACCCACATCTTCCTAGTACATTGCGGCGCAAATAACTTGTTAGTTTGTCATTCCGAACGAAGTGAGGAATCCCTAGAGCATAGCATTGGCCCCGAGTTAGCATAGGTTTTAGGGATTCTTCGCTTTGAGGTGGCGATGCCACGCTTCGCAACAGAATGACAAGCAAAACTACCGAGTTAATTCCGCCATCGTGTACTAGGGCTTCGCCCTAGGTTGGTATGAGACGGGCTTTCAGCCCTAGAGTCGAATTTTGGCCTCGAAAGCTAATTCTCGGAAAACCCTTTGCGTCTTCGCATCTTTGCGCCTTTGCAATAAAAATTAGATTTTATCTCTCGAGTTATAAAAGATGTGGGCAATAGATAGCTCTTGCCAAGAGTAAAGCTGGCTTAAACCATGTCCAAATAACCAAGAACGAAGGATAAATGACCCTCCCCCGCACTAATGCTATACTATCCGCACCCTTTATTTCCCTGCTAGACTGATTTCTAAGGAGAAGAAACCATGAAGAAGATTGTTAATTGGTCCCTGTTATTTATGGCTTTGCTGTTTGCCACGGCCGCTTGCGGAGGCACGGCCGAGCCAACTGCCACCAGCACCACCTCCACCACCACGGAGACAACCGAAACGACTGAGACGACGGAAACGGCCGACAAGCCCACCATCCAACTCATCGAAAACCCGTGGCCCGCCTCCGAACTCAACGTGCGCGTGGCCAAGGTCATCATCGAAAACGAGTTGGGCTACCCCGTCGAAATCATCGCCCTTGATGAGAATTTGCAATGGGATGCACTGGCGGGTGGCGATGCCGATGCCAGCCTCGAAGTATGGCCATCGGGGCACGGCGAACGCATTGCCCAATACATTGACGACCAAAAAGTGGTCAACAACGGTGGCCCCCTCGGCCCCCAAGGGATTATTGGCTGGTATGTGCCCACCTATGTGGTGGAGGAACACCCCGAACTGGCCACATGGGAAGGGTATGCTGACCCCGAGTTGAGCAAGCTTTTTGCCACGGCCGAAACGGGCGACCAAGGGCAATTCCTCGCTGGCGACCCGAGCTGGGTGCAATATGATGCCGACATTATCACCAATTTGGGGCTGAATTTGGCCGTGGTCACGGCCGGCTCCGAAGATGCGTTGGTAGCGGCCGTTGCCTCCGCCTACGCCCGCCAAGAACCCGTCCTGTTCTACTTCTACGAACCCCACGCCCTGTTCAGCCAATTCGAGCTGACCCGTGTGGAGTTGCCCGCCTACAGCGATGAGTGCTATGCGACGGCCGATAGCGGTGGCGTGGCTTGCTCCTACCCCACCGATGCCCTCATGAAGATTCTCTCCCCTGCGCTCCAAGAAAAAGCGCCCGATGTCTACGCCTTGCTGGAGAAGATGAGCTACGACAACGATGCTCAAATCACCATGTTGGGCATGGTCAATGAAGGCATGACCACCGACGAAGCGGCGGCGAAGTGTGTGGAAGACAACACGGCCGTATGGCAAGCGTGGCTCCCGTAAGAGGAGTGAAGTAGGGGCAACCCTTGTGGTTGCCCAGAGGTGAGGGCAACCACAAGGGTTGCCCCTACAAATTACCCCTTACATAATGGCGAAAGTAAAAAGTGGGGTACTCGGTCTGAGTACCCCACTTTTTACTTTCTACTTCTCACTTTTTACTTCCCACCTACGGCACCGCCTCCCGCAACACCAACTCCTGCACCTGCCCCATGCGGTAGCCAGCCCGCAACACGTCAATGTTGCTCTGCAACAGGTGCGCTTTGCGGGCGGGCAGATGGTCGCGCAGGGCTTGTTCCACCACTTCGAAGGGGAGCACGGGGCGCACGCCCAGCAAGCCACCCACGGCCGCCATATTCAACATTTTGGTCGAGCCACCTTCATCCGCTAACTCATTGGCGGGGATGGCCAAAATTTCGATGTCCTCGCGGTCGCTGTCCACTTCCACAATACTGCTATTCACCACCAACACCCCGCCGGGGCGCACCAGTGGCTCATATTTCTCGAACGACGGTTGGTTGAGGACGATGGCCACATCTGGCCGTGCCACCACGGGCGCACCAATCGGCTCGTCGCTGATGATGACCACGCAATGGGCAGTGCCGCCCCGCATTTCGGGGCCGTAGGAGGGAATCCACGTCACATGGCGGCCGTTATCCATCCCTGCATAGGCCAATAATTGCCCCGCCAACAACACCCCCTGCCCGCCAAATCCTGCGATAATGATTGAGGTTTCCATGATAGCCCTTCTTAGGGGCGTATTGCTTAGGCTGACAGTCAGGCGTATGCAATACGCCCCTACACGCCGTTCAATTACCAATTACTAATTACCAATTGCCTCACGCAACACCTTCCCCAACCTTGCAATCCCCTCCTCAATGGCCTCTGGCGTGGCGTTGGAGAAGTTGAGGCGCATGGTGTTGCGGCCGTCGCCAGCGGGGAAGAAGCTGGTACCGGGCACGAAGGCCACGTTTTGAGCCACGGCCGCAGGCAACAATTCAGCCGCATCCATCTCCTCGGGCAATGTCGCCCAGAGGAAGAGGCCACCTTGCGGCCGTGTCCAGCGCACTTGGGGCGGGAAATGGGTCTCCATCGCCGCCAACATCACATCCCGCCGCTGGCGATACACCTCGCGGATGCGGCGCACATGGGAGCGCAGGAAGCCATCCTTGGCCACCTCATACGCCACCACTTGGTTGAAGGTGCTGGTGTGCAAATCCATGCCCTGCTTCACCATCACACATTTTTGGATGACGCTCTTGGGGGCGACCATCCAGCCCAAGCGCAAGCCGGGGGCGAGCGTTTTGGAAAAGGTGCTGAGGTAGATGACGTTGCCGCGCAAGAAGCCCTCGGCACGGCCGTTTAACTCTTGGGCATCCAGCACCACCAGCGGGGGCAGATGCTCTCCCCTCGAAGCGCAACTCGCCATAGGGGTCGTCTTCGATGATGGGCAAGCCGTATTTATCGGCCGTGTGGATTAAATCGAGCCGCCGCTGAAGGGGCAACGTCACCCCGCCGGGGTTTTGGAAGTTGGGCAGGATGTACATGAACTTGGGGCCACCCTGCAACGCCTCCTCCAGCAAGGCCGTCTGCAAACCGTCGTCGTCAATCGGCACGGTTGTGTATTCCGCTTGATAGGCGTTCCACGCCTGCAACGCGCCGAGATAGGTCGGCCGTTCGGTCAAAATTAAATCGCCGGGGTTGATGAGCAACTTGCCGATTAAATCCAATGCTTGCTGGGAGCCGCTGGTGATGAGGATGTTGTCTACCGTGGCTTCAATGCCATATTGCCCCATCTTTTCCACAATAAACTCCCGCAGGGGCAAGTACCCTTCGGTGGTGCTGTATTGCAGAGCAGAACGGCCGTTATCGGCCAACACCCGCGCCGTCGCCTCCTCAAATCGCTCAATGGGGAACAATTCAGGCGCAGGCAACCCACCCGCAAACGAAATCACTTCGGGCTTTTGCGTCAGCTTGAGCAGTTCCCGGATGGCGGAACTACCCATGCCGTGCAACCGCTGGGCGTAACGATGGTTCCAAGGGTAGTCATGGGGTTAGGGGATTGCGGATTGCGGATTGGGGATTGCGGAGTGCCGTATCAACTCCGCAATCCGCGTTCCGCGTTCCGCAATTAAACTTTGAAATCCCCCACGGGATATTGCGGCAACATATTGTCGCGCACCCAGTCAAGGGCTTGGTTGGGGGTGAGGCCCCAGTTGGTGGGGCAGGTGGAGAGCAGTTCCACAATGCTAAAGCCGAGACCTTTTTGTTGGGTCTCGAAGGCGGTGCGGATGGCCTTTTTGGCTTGCAATACATGGCGGGCATCGTGCAAACTGCGGCGGACGCTGTAGGCGGTGCCGGGCAAGCCCGCCAAAATTTCGGCCATGCGGATGGGGTGGCCGTTAGGTCGGCAGAACGGCCGAGCGGGGACGAGGTGGTCACTTGCCCAATCAAGCTGGTGGGGGCCATTTGGCCGCCTGTCATGCCATAGGTGGCGTTGTTTAGGAAGATAACGGTGATTTTTTCACCGCGCACGGCCGCGTGCATAATCTCGCCCATGCCAATGGAAGCCAAATCGCCATCACCCTGATAGGTGAAGACGATTTTATCGGGGTGAACCCGTTTTAGCCCCGTGGCCATGGCGGGGGCACGGCCGTGGGCCGCCTCGCACGCATCCACATCAAAATAATTGTAAGCAAACACCGAGCAACCGACCGAGGCGACCAAAATCGTCTCCTCGCGGATGTTTAGCTCGTCTAGCACCTCCGCCACAAGGCGGTGGGCAATGCCGTGGGTGCATCCCGGGCAATAATGGGTGTGGCAATCGGTCAGGCTGTGCGGCCGTTCGTAAACCAATTTTTCTTGGGGAAGGGTGGTGGTGGTCATAGTGGTTAGTGGCTAGTGGCTAGTGGTTAGTGAGTGGTAGTAGTAGTGAGTGGTGAGTAGAACTATTTACTACTCACTATTTACTCCCAACTCACCAACTAACTCATAACAAATTCCAACTCCCGCACCGCCTTTTCTATCTCTTCGGGCAGGGGGATAACCCCGCCAGAACGGCCGTAGAAGTGGATGGGTTTATCACGGCCGACAATGCGGCGCACATCTTGCACCATTTGGCCCATGTTCATTTCCACCACCAAAATTTGGCTGGCGGAGGCGGCGGCTTGGCGCAACGCCTTTTCGGGGAAGGGCCAGAGGGTGATGGGGCGGAACAGCCCCACGCGCAACCCTTGGCGGCGCAGGTGGCGCATGGCGGATTGGGCCACGCGGGCGGCCGTGCCAAAAGCGACCAGCAAAATATCGGCATCATCTGTTTCTTGCACTTCAAAGCGGGTTTCATGTTGGGCGATGGCAGCCAGTTTGGCCTGAATTTCGATGTTGAGCGCCTCGAGGCCATCGGTGCCAAGGTGGAGCGAGCTGACCAGCCGTTTTTCACGGCCGTTGGCTCCCTGTCAGTGCCCAAGACGGCCGTTCGGTGCGCATCTCCTGCATGGGGGGCAGTTCGGCGGGTTCCATCATTTGGCCAATCGCCCCATCCAACACCACAAAGACCAGCGTCTTGTATTGGTCGGCCAAATCAAAGGCGAAGACGGTCAGGTCAATCGCCTCTTGCACGGTAGCGGGGCTAATACAATGGGGCGAAAATCCCCATGCCCTGCGGTTTTGGTGAGCTGGTTGTAGTCGCTTTGGCTGGGCTGGATGTTGCCCAAGCCGGGGCCGCCGCGCATTACATCAATAATGACCACGGGCACTTTGGAGGCGGCAATGTAGCTGAAGCCCTCTTGCATCAGGCTGATGCCGGGACTGCTGGAGCTGGTCATCACCCGTGCCCCGCCTGCGGCCGCGCCATAGACCATGTTGATGGCCGCCACTTCGCTTTCGGCTTGCAGAAAGACACGGCCGAGTTCGCCCATTCACAACACGTCCGCTGGCCATAATGAAATCCTTTGGGGAAGAGAGAAGAGAGTAGAGAGAAGAGAGAGAGTCATGGGTGTGAATTTTTCTCTTCTCTTTTCTCTCCTCTCTCTTCTCCTTTTGTAGCGGTTCAATTTTCAGGAATTGGGCAAACTGCCTATGGAAAGTATCTAAAATGTTGTGCAAATGTGATAGTGAGGAAGGGCAGGCAATGGGGCGCGGAATGTCACGGCAAGGAATTTCGTGCTTTGCGTGGGGTGGCACGGAGCATTAAGACGGCTTGGGGGTGTTTGCCCTACAATTGCCCTGCAAGGGATTGTGGGTGGGCAAAGGGGGTAAACTGGAGGTTATCTTGTAAATATTTCTGCGAAGGAGTGATTCAGATGCGTATTCCACACTTTTTACTTTGGCCATTTTATTGGTCGCCTGTCAACAGGCTTTGCCCACCCCCCCCGCAACTTTAACGGCCGTGCCCCAACGACCGTGGTGACTCCTGACCGCCACACCCACTGATCAGCCATTCCCACCATCTAACCGCCACCGTCGCCTACGGCCGCCCTCCAAAACGGCGACAGCAACAGCCACCGCCACCACCCCCTCCCCACGCATACGCCATCCCCAACCGCCACCTCGCCCGCTTTGCCTGCCCCCGCTGAAACGCTTGCCCCCGATGTGTGGGCGGGGATTGGCACGCCCATGCCGCCAAATTCGGCCGTTATCTCCCCTGAGAACATCACCCAAATTGCCCAACTTGGGCACTGGGGCAAAGGGCGGATTTTAACGGCCGCGTACACCCCCGATGGCGCCCAACTGATTGCCCTGACGGCCGAAGGGGTGTATTGGTACGATGCGGCCACGGCCGAGCAAACGGCCGTGCAACGCTACAACCGCACCCTCATCAATATGGCACTCTCGCCCGATGGCCAACTGCTGGCCTTGGCTTTTGCAACATCATGGGATGTGCCCACTTATGTCGAGGTGCGGCGCACGGCCGATAATGAGTTGGTGAGTGCTTTGCAGGTAGAATTTAACCCTCCTATACCAAACAATGGATGCAGTTTACGGCTGATGGAAACACCCTCCTCACCACCTCTTGGCAACTAAGTCAAATGACAGTTTGGGATATTGCTTCGGCTATGGCCAAGTACACCATCCCTTTCAATGAACTGAACGACCTTGATTATGCGCCAACCAACAATATCTTGGCCGTGTGGGAAGAAAATATAGCCAGTTTTTGGGCTGTTGATGAAACAGGATTAACCGCTTTAGGCGAATTTGCCATCCCTGGCCCCTATCAATGGGGTGAGCAATTTACGCTTAGCCCCGATGGGGAGTTGCTTGTTTTGACCATGCCTGATGGCATAGGGCAAGCCATTGTGTTACGTCGCACCAATGGAGAGGTTTGTATGAATTGAGTGCTGATAAGCAACGACGCTTGAGCAAATTACCCGCCTTGAGTGGGCCGGGGCGAGGGGGTGTTAGTGCCATCTCATTCAGCCCAGATAGCCAATTGTTGGCTTTGGCCACAGGTAAATTGGGGGTCACGATATGGCGCACGGCCGATGGTCAATTGACTCCAAAGTTTGCAGGATGTAGGCAACCAAGTTTATTTTGCGCCTGATGGCACTACTGTTGCGACAGGACGAGATAGCTTGGCTCAATGGCGGGTGGCGGATGCCAGCTTTGTCAATGTCTTAAACCAGCATGTTGGGGCTATTTTTGCCCTTGCCTTTTGTACCCAACCAACCCCATTTGGCCGTTGGGGCGGGGGATGGCTTTGTCTACATTCGCCATTTGCGAGATGGGGGATTGGTGACCAGTTTGCGTGCTTCGCGGAGCAATACCGCCTTTTTCTCGTATCCGCGTGTGGCTGATTTAGAATTTTCGGCCGATGGTCAAACCTTGGTCACGGCCGCCGATGATGCGGTGCGCGTTTGGAACATGACTGACTATAGTTTTACCACTCTCTCGCCGCGCCCACGGGGGGATGTAGGAGCCTCCGAGGTTGCCATTTCGTCTAACGGCCAATTTGTCGTCATGTCACACTACGACGAAAGGACATATCTTTGGGATTTAACGCAAACAAGCCAGCACCAAGAATTTACGCAAAGGGTGTCATGGCGGAAAAACCTCATCCTTGTTCCCAACCAAGAATTTTGTTGATTTGCCATGACACCTTTGTTTCGACCAGCAATCAGACTATGGTCAAGTAATAGTATCATCTGGCAAGAGCTAATCAGTGAACCGCTCGGTGCGTCAGCCATAGCCGTTTCACCTGATGGACAATTATTAGCGATAGGGTAATTGGCGATGGAGAATCTTTAGAGCTTTGGCGGCTCGCTGAAGGACAATATGAATTTGTCTTTAGCAACAGCCGATCTAGTAATTAATGATTATGACTCCTCCACAATTTATCTTTTCTCCCGACGGCCAACTCATTATCGGC
>JADJSZ010000016.1 GCA_016711405.1 Candidatus Hadersleviella danica
GGCTGTATTCGATACAGCGCACAATGCTGGCCGTTTTGTCCGCCCATAAATCCCCCGTAGGGGTGTATCTTCCAACCCCTCCGCGCCGCTGGCAAAGGCGGCCAAAATTTGGGCAGGGGTTTGCCGCGCCAAATTGGCCAACACCACCTCCAAAGCCAGCGGGTAGCCCGCCAACAGCTTCAGCAACTGCTGGAACGCCCCTTGGTGTTCGGGATGGCTGGGATATTGGGCGGTCATCCCCCCCAGCCGCCCCACAATGCGGTTGGCCAACCCCGAAGCCGCTTCAGGGTCTAGCCCCGGCAGTTCATATCGCGCATGGGGGTCGCTCCCCACCAGCCACGCCTCTGCCCCCCGCGAACCGAGCAAGACGAGGGTGCGCCCCCCCGCCAATTGCCCCAGCCACGCCCGCAAGCTGTGCCGCTCCGCCTCGGGGAGCAGGTGTTGGATGGCCAACGCCTCCCCCGTGATGGATTCGAGGTTGTCTAGCACCAGCACATGCCGCTCGCTCCGCAATGTTTGGGCCAACATGGCTTGCTTGGCGGGGTCGGGCAAAAAGACAAACTCGCGGTGATACCCCTTCTCCCCATACAGTTGGCGGGCGAGGCTATCCACAATTTGGGTGACGGTGTGCGCCCGTTCGTCGTAGCCAAAATAAGCCACCAGTTGCACCAAGCCCGTCGTCTGCCACCACTCCATCACATGTTTCAGCAGGGTGGTTTTGCCCGTGCCCCCCATCCCCTGCACCAGCAACATGTTGCGCGACCCAGCGGCCGGGGGTACATCCGCCCCTTCGTGCCCCAGCAAGCGGTTTTCGATGGCCAAAATGTCCACATCACGGCCGAAAAAGCCGTAATTCAATTCGGGGGCACGGTAGCGGCTGGCTTGGACGGCGTAATGCGCCTCGGCCTCGGCAGGGTTGGCAAAGGGGATGATGGGCAACTCGGCCACATCGTGGTTTTGGTAGACCACGGGCAAGAGCCAATCCTCGAGGTTAATCTGCTGGTTAAAGACGGCGCGGCGGGGCTTGTGGTTATAAAGCTCCAGCCGAGCGCGGCGGAACGCTTGGTGGAGTTGCTTGGTGGCCAGCAAATGCTCATACAGGTGTTTCATCAGCAGTTCGGCGGCCGAAACGGTGACCGAGTAGCCCATCGCCAGCACCATCTGCACCCCGGCCGTCATCAGTCGGCTCCCCAAACTGGTCTCCTGCTCCCCCACCTGCATCCCCGATTGGCAAGCGTTGAGGATGGCGAGGGGGATTTGGTGGCTCTGCAACAGCGCGGCGATGTGTTCGTCGGCCACGAGGTCGCTCTGCCCCACCTCGGCCCCGTTGAAGACGAGAAAGGCGCGGTGACCCTCATAGGTCGGGAGGTCACCCCGGCCGTACCCCTTGAACAGATGGGGGGTGGTTTCGACCGCTTCGCCCCCTCGTTCATATTGGGCATGGGTCAGCAAACGACCGTGCAAATCGAAGTGGATGAGGTGGTAATGGCCCGTGCCCCGCTCGTCGCGGGTGCGCTCCAAATGGCGCACAAGGGCGGGGTAGCTTCCAGGGCGCACCATGTCGATGCGGACGGGGATTTTGGCGTAGCGAATGGCTTCCACCAACGGCCGGGCAATGGTGCGGTAGGCCACGTCTCGGCCGCCCCTCGGCCGGGCTGTCACCAGCAACACATTCAGCGTGGGGGAGGGTTGCACCCGCAACTGC
Source organism: Candidatus Hadersleviella danica (assembly GCA_016711405.1). Lineage (GTDB taxonomy): Bacteria > Chloroflexota > Anaerolineae > Promineifilales > Promineifilaceae > Hadersleviella > Hadersleviella danica. The sequence continues at coordinate 1,706 of JADJSZ010000016.1, forward strand.
ATGGGGGGCGGGTTGTCGTTGCGCCGTAAAAAGGGGCACTCCACGGCAAAAGGGCGTTCCCGCTGGGGGTCTTTGAGCGCTTCCCAATGGAACCTCGCGCCGTTCGTCAAAGGGGTTTTCGATGGTGACGGGGTAGGTGGGGCCGCCGTCGAATTGGACGTTGGCGCGATAGCCAATGGGGGTAGCGGCCGTTTGGGTAATGGTGATGGTGGGCATCGTTCCTCCTGTGTGGGGTTGGGGACACAATAAGTTGTGGGATTTAAGCACGAAAGGCGCGGTTAGGGCAAGAAACCGCCATATTTTCGCATAGTTCGAAACATGCGGATAAATTGCTCTGGCTGGTGATTTTCACTCTTCCATAAATTGCACACGTTCCATTGGCAAATGAGTGGCGCAGTTTAACAAAATAATCGGGTAATAAATTTGTCATTCCGACCGAAGGGAGGAATCCCTTGTACCTCAAATGCTCTTGGGATTCTTCGCTTTACTCAGGTGGACGTGTAATCCCGAAACGCATAAGCAAAAAACCTGCGAGGTCTTGAAGACCTCGCAGGTTTTTTGCCTTTACCTCCCCTTCGCTGGTGTTACTTGTCATCACTTTTGATAATTTAAATTATCAAAAGTGAAGATAAACGAGTGCGAGGAGGTGCAGGTGGGGGCGGCGCAAGGCTGTAGCGCAAACCACCAAACCTCGTCTTGCCGCCTTTTCGCCCTTGCTTACAATAATCGTCGAGGGCGTATGCAATACGCCCCTACAATGACGACACCAAAAACCTACAACTCATTGTGGGCGAGACGGTCGCCACATGCTTCTAACCTTTCGGCACCGCTACAAATTGCAATGTGTTGCAGAAAGAGCAAGTTTTATCAGAACTATGCGAAAAATTGCACAAGTTATCGCAAACCTGCGAGGTCAGCAAGACCTCGCAGGTTTTACCCATGCCCCCTACAGAGTAGCAAACCCGTCTTTCAGGCCAATCCCCTCGGCCAAGGCGGCCAGCCCCTCGAGGTCGTCCAAATCAAGCCATTGGAGCATCACCCGTTGCACCCCTGCCTCGTACAACGCCCCGAGTTGGTCGCGCACGGCCGCGCCCGTGCCTACCACCAGTCCGCGCTCGCGCAAAACCTCGGCTGGGGTGGTGCGAGTGGCCAACTTGGCCTGCAAATCCACCTCAGTACGGCCGAACACCAGCCCTGTCATCAATGAACGGCGCACATCTTGCGGCCAACGCCCCGCTTCGTCGAGCAACTCATCGAGTTGTAAGCTCAGTTCGCGGAATTGGTTGGCGGGCAAAAAGACGGCGTTCCACTCGTTGGCGTATTGAGCCACAAGGGGCAAGGTGCGGCGCGGGCCGTTGCCGCCAATCAGGATAGGGGGGCCGTTCGGCCGTTGCGGCCGGGGGAGTAAAACAGCTTCGTGGAGGTGGTAATAGGCCCCCTCGAACTCTACGGGTGCCTCGTTTTGCAACAGGCGGGTAATCACCTCTAGTCCTTCTTGGAAACGGTCGAAGCGGGGCGCGGTTTCGAGCAAATCCCAGCCGTAGTTGGTGTGTTCGCGCACCTGCCAGCCCGCCCCCAGCCCGAGGACGAGACGGCCGTCGGAAAGGTCATCCACGGCCGCCGCCATGCGGGCGGTGAGGGTGGGGTGGCGAAATGAGACAGGGGAGACGAGCGGCCCAAACTCAATTCGGCTGGTGTGGCTGGCCAACCATGTCAGCGAAACCCACAACTCGAGGGAATCCTTGTCGGGCGGGTTGGCGTTGGTGTAGTGATCCGAGCGATAAAGGCCGACGAAGCCGAGTTCTTCGACGGCCGTGGCCAAATTCTGCCAGCGTGGCCATGTTAGGCCATTTTGTCCTTCTACCATCATGGCGACTTCAATCATATTTACCTCTTTATTCGATGAAGATAGAGTGTAGAGATAGAGATAGAGAATTGGCTATCCAAGTCCCCCTCTATCTCTATCTCTACACTCTATCTGATGAGTTAACCCTTACTAAATTCCCCCTACGGGGCATTATAATCCCTCTCCCAGCTTTACCCAATTCGGCCTAGTTGAAGTATGATTACGAGTGGCAATTTGGCAAAGAATGATAAAGGACTAATAAGAAGCATCATGCAGGAAATTGAACTTGGCATTATCGGGGGGAGCGGCCTGTACAACATGGCTGAATTAACCGAGGTGGAGGAGCAGGTGGTGGATACCCCATTTGGGGCGCCCTCGGATGCGTTGTTGATTGGGACGTTGCACGGCCGACGAGTCGCTTTTTTACCTCGCCACGGCCGTGGCCACAAACTCAACCCCTCCCAAGTGCCCTATCGCGCCAATATCTATGCGCTCAAAGCGCTGGGGGTGCGCTCCATTATCTCGGTCAGCGCCTGTGGCTCATTGCAAGAGCCATACGCGCCGGGGAATATTGTCGTACCCAACCAACTTTTTGATTATACCAAAGGGCTTCGTGCCCGTTCGTTTTTTGAGGATGGCTTGGTGGTGCATGTTTCGGTAGCCGAGCCGTTTGACGCTGTGTTGAGCCAAGCGGTGTATGCGGGGGTGCAGGCGGCTGGGGGAACAGCACACCTTGGCGGAACATTTATTACGATTGAAGGGCCGCGCTTCAGCACCAAGGGGGAATCGCAAACTTATCGCCGTTGGGGCATGGATATTATCGGCATGACGGCGTGCCCCGAGGCGTTTTTTGGCGGCCGAGGCGGAAATCGCCTATGCCTGCATGGCCCATGTGACCGATTATGATGTGTGGCATGAAAGCGAGGAGCCTGTGACGGTGGAGATGGTGATTCGCACTTTGCAACACAACACCCAAATTGCCCAACAAGCAATTAGCCATGTGGTGGCGCACATGTCCGAATGGGCGGGGGAACGACCCGTGCATCATGCGTTGCGCGATGCGATTATCACCCATCGGCCGTCTATCCCCCACTGCACGGCAAAAATTGGCCTTATTGGTGGATAAGTACCTTTAAGAAGAGAGAGGAGAGAAAAGAGAAGAGAGAAACTCACCCGCACCTCTCTCTCTCTTCTGTACCTTGTGAGTGGGTTTTTCCCAGCGTAAAAATATGTTAAGACAAGAATTTGCTGTAATTGGGTTGGGGCGGTTCGGCCGTCATGTGGCCATGACGCTTGAGCGTTATGGCCATAACGTATTGGGCATAGACAGCAACCCCGATATTGTGCAGTTGGTCTCCACCCAAATCGCCCAAGTCGTCACCCTCGATTCGACCAACGAAAATGCTCTGCGAGCGGTAGATATCGCCTCGTTTGATACGGTGATTGTGGCCATTGGCACCGATTTTGAGGCCAACTTGATGACGACTGTTTCCCTCAAAGAGCTAGGGGTCAAGCGGGTCATTTGTAAAGCACCCACCAGCCGCCAAGAGCAAATTTTGCTCCGTGTGGGGGCCGATAAGGTGGTGCGCCCCGAGCAAGAGGCGGGGCAACGGCTGGCCGAGGGTCTCATTGCCCCCACCATGCTGGAAAATTTCGCCCTTGGCCCCGATACAGATTATCGCATTGCCGAGTTTTTGGTGCCCTCCAGCGTGGCTTGTATGAGCTTGGCGCAATCAAATATCCGCCACCGTTTTGGGCTGAGTGTGTTGGTTGTGAAGCGTGGGGTGAGGTCATTGTTTCGCCGGGGCGGATGTTATCTTGCAACCCAAGGATATTTTGGTCATGCTCGGCCATCAGAAAGAAATTGCTGTTTTTTCGGAATTGCACTGAGGAGGTTACAAGTTACAGGTTGTTTACCACTTGTAACTTGTTGTAACCTTCACCCCAGTTTATGGCGAAAAACCATAACACTAACCAACCCGTACCATGAAAAAGCGTTTTAGTCTGTACCAAGAAATTTTGGCATTTGTGCGGGATACGGGAGGGGAAATAGGGGATAGGCGGGTACGCTATCGTTTTTCCACGGCCGCACGCGTGGTTGTCGGGCTGGTCATTCTCATGGTACTCGGCACATTGGCGCTGATGATACCGTGGATGGGGAAGACACGGCCGTTGACCTTCATGGAGGCATTTTTCACAGCCACCTCGGCCCTAACCGTAACGGGATTGAGTACCCTCACTATTAGCCGCGATTTGAGCTTTTTGGGGCAATTTGTCCTGCTGGGACTTATCCAAGTGGGAGGGGTTGGGTATATGTTTGTGGCCTCACTGGCCATGCGCATCATCGGCCGTCGCCTCTACATTCTCGATAGATTGGCCCTATCTAGCTCTCTCGGCCTCGACACCCCTGAAACCATTCTCAAAATCCTCAAACAGTCGTTTTATGGCATCCTCCTCATCGAAGGGGCGGGTATGTTGTTGCTTTTTTTTCATTGGGGTTTCAGTGGGTTGGTAGATGAGCCGAATTTGTTGTTCTATGCCCTTTTCCACGCCGTCTCCGCCTTTTGCAATGCGGGGTTTGATTTATTCACAGGCTTACCCCAATACGATGGCTTGCCCCGCGACAATTTCACGCTGATTATCTTAGGGTCGCTCATTTTTTTGGGTGGCTTGGGCATTCCTGTGCTAACAGAGTTGCTGAGATGGCAAAAGAAGCGGCGTTTTTCGCTCCATACCCAAGTCACCTTGGTCACTGTGGGGATTTTGGTGTTGGTGGGGTGGGTGGGGACTTTTGCGGCCGAAAACAGCCGTGGGGTGTTAACCGATGCCCCTCTTCTTTCCAGCCTCGTCCAAACGTGGTTCCACTCCATTGCCTCCCGCACCGCAGGCTTTGCTGGGTTGCCCAACTTTACTCAAATTAGCCCCGCCACTCAGCTTTTGACAATGGTGCTCATGTTCATCGGTTGTGCGCCTGCCTCGATGGGTGGCGGTATTACCACAGGAACCTTTAGCGTATTGGGGTTGGCTTTGTGGAACTATGCCAAAGGGCAAACAACCGTCCAAGTCGCTCGCCGCTCCATTTCAGTTATGACAGTGCGCCGCGCCAGTGCCGTGCTAACTGTCTCAGTCGGTTTGGTGATGCTATCCACCTTTCTCATCTTGCTCACCAATGATTTGCCCCTTGGGGCGGTGCTGTTCGAGGTTATCTCAGCCTTTGCCACCTGCGGTTTGTCACTGGGCCTTACAGGGCAAATCAACCCCTTTGGCCTTGTTGTTTTGTGTATTGTGATGGCATGGGGGCGGCTGGGGGCACTAACCATTGTCGTGGCCGTGGCTCAAAATCCCAACCCTGTGCAGTTGGTGCAATACCCAGAAGAGCAGATTCTGATTGGATAAGGGGAGGGGGGTATTGGTTAGTCGTTATTTGTTATTGGGTGGTTGGTTATTCGGCTCAATAACGAATAACCCAATAACGAACAATCCCCTTTCTGCTACAATGAACACATGGATTTTGACCCGCGCATTGAACGCACCCGCCAGAAATTGCATCAGGCCATTACGGAGCTGGTGCTGGCCAAAAGTTATGATTCCATCTCGATTCGAGATGTTGTGGCGCAAGCCAAGGTTGGTTACGCGACGTTTTATCGCCATTACAATGACAAGGAAGCTCTGTTGCTCGATGTCTTGGATGAGTTGTTGGGCGAGTTGAAGGTGTTGCTTCGGCCGAGTAGTGGCGATTTAACGGCCGAAGGCACGCTCATTTTCACCCACGCCGCCCAAAATGGGCCGCTCTACAAAGTGCTTTTGCAAGGTGAAGGCACCCAAACCATCTTGGCCAAAATACAGGCGGATGGGGTGGATGAGTTATTAAGCCATTGGGCCAATGGGTCAGTAGAGGAGATAAAAACGGCCGTGCCCCGCCCTATCCTCGCCAACCATATCGTCAGCGGCATCATGGCTCTCATCAAGTGGTGGCTCGAACACGACATGTCCTATCCCCCCACGGAAATGGGGCGCATTTATGCCAACCTGTTTTCAATGAGCAATGAGCCTAGTTAAGGACGAATTACGATACCCCTCAAGCAATTTCGTACTTCGTAATTCGTACTTCGTCCTTTTTCACCGCACTTAGCAATAACAAATAACCAATAACCCAGTACCCCAGTTTCGGAGACCGCCATGCACATTATCTTTGTGGAACCCAATTTTCCCGCCGCCCAGCGGCAATTTGTGCGCGCCCTCAAGCAAGTCGGCGCACAGGTCACAGGCATTGGCGAAACCCCGCCCCATGCCCTGCCCCCTGAAGTGACCCAATATCTGGATGGTTACGAGCAAGTGCGCTCGGTAACAGACGAGCAAGCATTGTACGATGCCGTGCGCCGAGTCCAGTCGCGGGGTTGGGTAGACCGCATGGAAGCGACCATCGAAGCGCACATGCTCTCCACCGCACGAGTGCGCGAAATGTGCGGCATCCCCGGCGTGAGCTACCAGCAAACGCTCATTTGCCGCGACAAAACGCTGATGAAGGAGTTCATGCGCGAGCATGGCATCCCCTGCGCCCAATCCCGCTCGGCCGATTCCCCCGAACAAATTACCCAATTTGGCCACCAAGTCGGCTACCCGATTATCATCAAGCCGCGTGATGGGGCGGGGGCAAGCAAAACGTGGAAGGTGGAAAGCGAGGCCGACTTAGCCCCAGCGTTGTGGGATACGGGGGTGCTCAACGGCCGTTCCGTCGCCGTCGAAGAGTTCATCGAGGGGCATGAAGGCTTTTACGACACCCTCACCGTCAACGGGGTCATCGTGCATGATTTCATCTGCCACTACTACCCCAATGTGCTGGAGGGGATGCGCCACCGCTGGATTTCGCCCATGATTGTTTGCACCAATCGCATGGATGCGCCCGGCTATAGCGAACTCAAAGAGATGGGCGCAAAAGTGATTCGCGAGCTGGGTCTCAGCACCACCCCCACCCATATGGAGTGGTTTGCAGGAGCCAAGGGGCTGAAATTTTCGGAAATTGGGGTACGGCCGCCGGGGGTGAGCCATTGGGACGTGTATTGCGCCGCCAACGAGATTGACATCTACAAGGAGTGGGCGGATGCGCTGACCTACGGCCGCACATGGGGCCATCTCAACCGCCGCTATTCGGCCGCCATCCTCGCCTTGCGGCCGACCCAAGACGGGCACATTGAACGTTACAGTGGGTTAGATGAGATGCAAGCCAAATACGGCCAATGGGTCTTCAACGCCTACATTCCCCCCATCGGCGCCCACACCCAACCCGTCGAAGCGGGTTACATGGCCAACGTCTGGCTCCACATCCGCCACCCCGATTACGACACCCTGCAAGAGATGTGCATGGAGATTGCCAATCGGGTGAAGGTGATTGCCAGCTAGATAGAGTGTAGAGATAGAGATAGAGGAGAACGTGGTTGTTTAGCTTACCAGCTTCCCCTCTATCTCTATCTTCCGTCTCTATCTTTTAGTGCATTTCCGCAAACACCTCGCCTAGGGTGGTGACGATTTGATCCACCTCTTCGGCCGAGATGATGAGTGAGGGGGAGAAGGCGAGGGTGTTGCCCAACGGCCGTGTCCGCATCCCCTTGGCGAGGGCGCGATTGGCGACTTGCACGGCCGCCGCATCATCCGCAAGGCGGCTTTGCTTGTCCTGCACCATCTCAATTCCACACAGCAAACCCACGCCCCGCGCATTGGCCACCTTGGGGAACTCCTCGGCCAACGCTTCCAGCCCCGCCAGCAAACGCGCCCCCATCTGGCGCGAATTTTCCACCAGCCCTCCCGCTCGATAATTTCGATATTGGCCAAGGCCACCGCGCACGAAGCGGCATGACCCGAATAGGTGTAGCCGTGCATCCACATCTCTTCGGGCGGGGCACTCATAATCGCCTCCCGAATTTCATCCGAAATTTGGATGCCGCCGAGGGGCAAGTAGCCGCTGGTGATGCCCTTGGCAAACGACATGATGTCGGGTTGCACCCCATAGCGGGGCAAGGCGAACATCTCGCCTGTACGGCCGAAGCCCGTAATCACCTCATCCACAATCAACAACACCTCATAGCGGGTGCAAATCTCGCGCACCAGTGGGAAGTATTCCGCTGGGGGCACGACCAACCCACCCGCCCCTTGAATCGGTTCGGCGATGAACGCGCCCACATTTTCGGGGCCTTCGCGCAAAATCATCTCCTCGAGGGCACGGGCGGCCGATTGGGCAACACTTTCGCCTTCGGCCACGTTGCCCGTAAAGCGGTAGCTGTTGGGGGCGGGAATATGCACAAAGTCGGGCATGGGCGGGCCAAACATGCGCCAATACCGCTCAATGCCCGTGGCAAAGGTCGCGGCGAGGGTAACGCCATGATACGCTTGGGTACGGGAGATGATTTTGGTTTTGGTCGGCCGTCCCATGCGCCGCCAGTAATAGCGCACCGTCTTAAACGCAGTGTCGTTCGATTCGGAGCCACCCGATGTAAAAAAGGTCATATTCAAATTGGGATGGGCATACCCCGCCAATTTGGCCGCCAATTGGCTGGCAGGTGGGGTGGTCATCCCCGCAAAGTTGGAGGTGTAGGCCACCTTTTCCATTTGCTCTTTGGCCACTTGGGGCAGTTCCTTGTTGCCATAGCCAATGTTCACATTCCACAACCCTGCCATGCCATCGAGAATGCGACGGCCGTCGGTGGTGTAGAGCCACACCCCTTCCGCCCGCTCCACCATGAGCGGGTCGCGGTGGGTGTTGGGGTGGTGCAACGGGTGCAGTTGCTTCTGGTCTTGGGTGATAAGTTCTTCGTGGGAGTATGTCATGGGGAATCCTTGGTGAAGTGGTTAGTGGTTATGCCCGAATTATAGAGCCATTCGTTTGTAGGGGGTATATTGGTGTAATGGTGTAATAGTGTAATACACCAATATACGAATAAACCAATATACCAATACACCATTACGGCCGTCCTCAGTATAATTCCTGCCTATGAGTAAACTCGTCGGCACGACACTAGGGCAATACCAAATTTTAGAGCGGTTGGGCAAGGGCGGCATGGCGGAGGTGTACAAGGCATACCAGCCCAGCCTCAACCGCCACGTCGCCATCAAGGTCATGCACAGCTACTTGGCCAATGAGGGCGATTTTGTGCAACGGTTCGAGCGGGAGGCCACGGCCGTGGCCCGCCTGCGCCACCCCAACATCATCCGTGTCTACGACTTTGCCCACCATGACCAACTCTACTATATGGTCATGGAACATATCGAGGGCTACACGCTCAAAGATGACGTCGAGCAACGCAGGGAGCGAGCCAAGGACAGCGGTGACGAAACGGCCACTTCCTACACCCTGCCCGAACTGGCCTACATCCTCACCGCCCTCGCCAGCGGGCTAGATTACGCCCACGCCCAAGCCATCGTCCACCGCGATTTAAAGCCCGCCAACATTTTGTTCACCCGCGAAGGGCAGGCGGTGATTACCGACTTTGGCCTTGTGCGCCAACTGGATGCCCCCAGCCAAACCGCCACAGGCATTGTCACAGGCACACCCGCCTACATGTCGCCCGAGCAAGCGCAAGGGGAGAGCGTCAACCACCTCAGCGACATCTACTCCCTCGGGGTCATTCTCTACGAATTGCTAACAGGGCGCACCCCCTACCAGTCCGACACGGCCTACTCCATCTTGGTCAAGCAGGCCAGCGCCGCCCCCATAGATTTTGCCCATCCCCAAATTCCCCCCCAACTGGTTCCCATCCTGCAAAAAGTATTGGCGCAAGACCCCGACGCACGTTACCAACGGGCGGGGGAGTTTGCCCAAGCGTTTCGGCAAGCGGTGGGCATTACCGTGGATGATTTGGTGAACACAGGGGGACACAATGACATGTTCGCTGTCACGGCCGCCCGCGCCAACACCGACAGCCACCCCACCACCGTCCCCACCATTAAGGCCAATTGCCCCTATCGTGGCCTGTTCGCCTTCCGCGAGGAAGATGCGGGGTTCTTTTTCGGCCGTGAAACCTTCACCCAACGGCTGGTCAGTTTGGTGGATAACCAACCGCTCCTGCCCGTTATTGGCCCCTCGGGGAGCGGCAAATCCTCAGTTATTTTTGCGGGGCTGGTTCCCCGCCTGCGCCGCCAAACCGATTGGCTGGTGGCCAGCTTCCGCCCGGCACACAACCCTTCACCGCTTTGGCGGCCGCCCTCCTGCCCCTCCTCGAGCCGCAAATGGGCGAAGTAGACAAACTTGTCGAGACGCGCCGCTTTGCCCGCACCCTCGAACTCAAAACGACCCACCTCAACCAAACAGTCACCCGCATTTTGGAGCGGCACGAATACGCCAACCACCTCCTGCTGGTCATAGACCAATTTGAGGAGCTATACACCCTTTGCCCTCAGCCCGAAACGCGCCAACAATTTTTAGATTTGCTGACAGCCCCCCAAGTCGGCGACAGTTTGCGCCTCGTCTTTTCGATGCGGGCCGACTTTTTGGGAACAGCCCTCAGCCATCCCCAACTATCGGAGACGATTCAACGCTTGCCGCTCATTTTGGGGCCGATGGGGCGCGAGGCATTAGAGCAAGCCATCCGCGAACCCGCCACCTTGCAAGGGGTGCAGTTCGAGGCGGGGCTGGTCGGCCGCATTTTGGACGACGTGGGCAGTGAGCCGGGCAACCTGCCCCTACTCGAATTTGCCCTGACCACCCTGTGGGACAGGCAACACCTCGGCCAGCTCACCCACCAAGCGTATGATGCCATCGGCCGTGTTGATGGCGCTCTCGCCCGCCATGCCGAAGAGCAATACAGCCGCCTTAGCACGGCCGACAAAGAGCTTGCCCGCCAGATATTTATCCAATTGGTGCGCCCCGGCGATGGCACCGAAGACACCCGCCGCCTCGCCCTGCGGCGCGAAATCGGCGAAAGTGGCTGGCAACTGGTGCAAAAATTGGCCGATGCGCGGCTGGTCGTGACCAACCGCGACCCCGAGGGGAGCGACACGGCCGAAATCGTCCACGAAGCACTCATCCGCAGTTGGGAACGTTTACGGCTGTGGATGACGGCCGACCGCAATTTTCGGCTCTGGCAAGAGCGGGTGCGGCTCGCTCTGCGCCAGTGGGAAACCACCGAGCGGGACGCAGGCACGCTTTTGCGTGGCGCACCGCTCACCGAAGCGAGCGATTGGCTCCGCCAGCGGACGCAAGATTTAACCGAACCTGAGCGTGAATATATTCACGCCAGTCTCGAGAAAGAGGCGCAACTGCGGCGCGAAAAAGAGCAACTGCGGCGGCGCATCATGGTTGGGTTGGGGGTGGGCATTGTGGTCACGCTGGCCTTGGCCGTGGTATCGCTCTTCCAGCGCAACAGTGCCGTGGCCGCCCAGCAAGAGGCGATTGCCGAGCGCGACCAAGCCCGCAACTCGCTTTCGGGGCAGTTGGCCACCCAAGCGCAAGCCCTATTGGGGAGCGACCTCGACATGGGTTTGCTCCTGAGCATTGCGGCCGTGCAAACGGCCGACACCTTCCCCGCCCGCCAAAGCCTGCTGACGGGACTGCTCACCAATCCACGCCTAATCAGCGAACTAAGCCCCGGCCAACTGACCCGCAGTGTGGCCTACAGCCCAGCGGGGGATTTGCTGGCCTCGGGCGGGGGGGATGGGCAAATTACGTTGTGGGATGTGGCCACGAATCGGCCGACGGCCGTGTTGGCGGGGCACACGGGGCAGGTGCGCGGCCTCGTCTTTTCGGCCGATGGCTCCCAGCTTTTCTCGAGTGCCAACGATGCCGATGTGTTTGTGTGGGAGGTGGCCACGGCGACCGTGAGCCAACGGCTGGCGGGCGAACAAGGCAATTCAGCGGCCGTGCTGGCCATCAGCCCCGATGGGCAAACGCTGGCGGGCGGGCTGGCCAATGGGGAGATTGTGTTGTGGGATGTGGCGAGCCACGCCGAATTAAGTCGTCTCCAAGGCCACCGCAACAGCATCACCAGCCTTGCCTTTGCCCCAAACGGGCAACTTCTCGCCTCCAGCGGGGTGGATGGGCAAGCGATTGTGTGGGATTTGGCGACCAATCAGCCCGCCTACGAACCCATCCGCGCCCACGGCGGCATTACGTGGGCGGTGGCGTTCCACCCCACCAACAATTGGCTGGCCACGGCCGGCAACGATGGCGCGATTCGCTTCTGGGAGGCAACCACAGGGGAGAGCATCCGCCAACCGCTCGCTTTGCACACCGATTGGGTGACAAGCATCGCCTTTAGCCCGACGGGCGACCATTTGGCCAGCGGGAGCCGCGACACGAGCATTCTGGTGTGGGGATTTGGTGCGCCAACGGCTGGATGTGAACATTGGCCAGTTACAGGCGCATGAGGATTTAATCTGGCAAGTGACGTATGACCCAACGGGGAGCCATTTGGCTTCGATTAGCCAAGAGGGGCGCTTGGTGTTGTGGAACACCGAAAATCGGCCGCGCCAAGGGCCACTGGCCACGGCCGCGCCGCTGGCCGCCCACGAGGAGTGGGTGAATGGGGTGCTGTTTGCCCCGAGTGGGGAGTTGCTCGTTTCGGCCAGCCAAGACGGCCGTGTGGCTTTTTGGGATATAACCACCACGCCCCCGACAGCAACCATACAGGAGGGGGGCAACCCACTCAATGCCATTGCCCTGAGTGCCGACGGCCGTTATTTGGCCACAGGCGAGATAGGGGGTCAGGTGCGCTTGTGGGATGTGGCCACGCAACGGCCGCTCGACCCGCCCTTGCCCAACCCCGATAGCGAAGCCATCACCTCGCTGGCGTTTAGCCCCGATAGCAAACGGCTGGCGGCGGGAGATGAAGATGGGCATATCACCCTCTGGGACATTGAAAACCGCACCTTGTTGGGCGAAGGGATGACCGCACACACAGGCACTGTCTGGGCATTGGTCTTTACACCAAATGGGGAGTGGCTCGTTTCGGGGGGGCAAGATGGGTTGGTGATGGTTTGGGAGGTGGCCACGCGCCAGCCTGTGGGATTGCCGCTGGCCAACCACAACAATGCGGTGGTGGCGTTGGCCTTTACGCCAGATGGCTCACGCCTTGCTTCGGCGGGGGAAGACCGGGCGATTTTGCTGTGGGCGACGGCCGATTTCACCAACACGGACTCTGCCCCGCAACCCATCGCCGACCCGTTGGCGGGGCATGAGCGGCGCATCAATGCGCTGGCCTTTAGCCCCGACGGCCGTATCCTCGCTTCGGGGTCAAATGGCTCGGTGAGCACAGCGGGGGATGTGGGCGGGGATGATGACATTATTATTTTGTGGGATATGGGTCGGCTGGAACCGCTGGGGCCAGCGCTCCGCACGCGGCACGGCCGAGTGTTGGCCTTGGCGTTTAGCCCCGATGGGCGGTGGTTGGCTTCGGGGGGGCAGGATGGGGCGGTGTTGTTGTGGGCGGTGTCGCCGAGTGATTGGGGGGTGTTGGCTTGCGGCCGTATCAATCGGGATGTGACGGGGGAGGAGTGGGTGCGCTATGTGGGGCTGGGAGAGAGACGGCCGTTGTGCGGGGGGGAATAGGGAGATAGAGACGAGAGATAGAGATAGAGGCGACCTTTCTTATTCAGCAGGCTGAACTCGCGGCATCTCAGGCAATGGAAATAGAAGAGATATAGGAGGGTAATATGCTTAGATTTCCCATGGCTTTTTTTACGTTCTTTTTTGTTCTGCTTCTAATAGGAATCGCTGTCATCGCATGGAGAAATCCAGAGAACAAGTGGCTTTTTGGGGGTTATCCTTATCAGGCATATGTGGTATTGGGGTTTGTTGTGGTTATGCTTCTCTCGTTATTGATATTAATAATCGGGGAGAGTCTTTAGAGAGATAATAAAATGGTGTGAGGGAACTCCATTTCAATAGGAGAGCCAATATCCCAGCCGTTAACAACAGTTAAACATTCGTGATAACGGCCGCGCCGTGGGTTATAACAGGGGTTTAGCGTAAGAAGTGAAAAGCAAAAGGTGAAAAGTGCGGCTCGCTTTTCACCTTTCACTTTTTTCTTTTGACTATCCGTGTGGTGACTATGAAACGGCTTGGATACAGTTTAATTGGTTTGGCGGCCGTGGCGGCCGTGGGGGTGTGGCTCCTGCCGCACCTCATTTGGCGCATTCCCAGCCGCTATGTGGCCGCCTATTTCCCCGAACCTGTCCAAGCGTGGGCAGTTAGTGGGCAGGTGGGGGTTTTGCCCACGGCCGTTTCTTCCGTAGATGCGTCCGCTTTGCTGGTGGTGGCCACAGCCACACCGACGGTTACGGCCGAGCCAACCACCAGCCCCACAGAGACGGCCACGGCCGTGCCCAACGCCACCGCCAGCCCCACCACCCCGCCGACCAACACCCCCATCCCCACCAGTACCCCCGCACCCACGGCCACCCCTCTACCCTTCGCCGCCTCGGCACGGCTGAACAACATCACCCACCATTTTCAGGAGTGGAACAATTGCGGCCCCGCCACGATTGCCATGAGTTTGAGCTATTTTGGGGTGTACAAGCGGCAAATCGAAACGGCCGCCATCCTGAAGCCCAATCCCGAAGACCGCAACGTGACCCCCCACGAGATGGTCAGCTACGTCAACAACTTCACCAATGTCAAAGCCATCACCCGCGCCAACGGGGATTGGGACATGATGCGCCGCTTTTTGTCGCATGGCATTCCCGTGGTTATTGAAACGGGTATAGACCCGCCGGGGAGCTTTAGTTGGATGGAGTGGTACGGCCATTACCTGCTGGTGGTGGCCTATGACGATGCGGCCGAAACCGTGTGGGTGTTCGATTCGTGGCTGGGCACGACCGATACTGTGGAGACTTACGTGGATGATGCGGGCAATGTGGTGGCGCAAGCGAGCCAAACTGGCAACGGCCGTACCCTCTCCTACGCCGAGTTTGACAACTACTGGCGGCAATTCAACCGCACCTACATCGCCCTTTACCGCCCCGAGCAAGAGGGGGTGGTGCAAACCATTATCGGTCCCCAACTGGCGGATGAGGTGATGTGGGCGCAAGGAGCGGCGCGAGCGCAGGCCGAGGTGACGGCCGAACCCGACAACGCCTATCTGTGGTTTAATTTGGGCACAAATCTAACCGAGTTGGGGCAGTATGAATCGGCCGCGCTCGCCTTTGACAAGGCGCGGGAGTTGGGCTTGCCTGCCCGCATGTTGTGGTATCAGTTTGGGCCGTATGAGGCCTATTACCAACTCGGCCGTTACGAAGAGGTGATTACCCTGACCTCGCTGACGCTGGAGAGGCGACCCTATTTTGAGGAGTCGTTTTATTATCGCGGGCTGGCTTATAATGCCCTCGGCCGCACGGCCGAGGCGGATGCCGATTTTGCCAATGCTGTGCAGTTTAACCCCAACAATCGGTTGGCGGATAATTAAGGACGACTTACGAATTACGAATTACAAAAAGCTGACAAGCTGAGTGGCTGACAAGCTGAAAGGCTAAACCTATGAATCCTCGAATGAAAAAATTGGTTATGGGAGTGGCGCTGATTTTGTTGTTGTTGATGGTGGCGATTCCTGCCGTGCCCACGGCCGTGGAACGCTGGCTTCCGGGGCAATACTGGAGCTATTTGCCCGATTGGGTGGTTGCTTCGATGGGCGAACGGGCCGATTATGTGCCTGTGGTAGCGGCCGAAAATGTGCCCGAGGTGAACGCGGCCGATTTGCTGGTGTTTGCCCCAGCTCCCACGGCCGTGCCGACCGCCACGCCATCGCCCACGGCCGAGCCCACGCAAGAGGTAGTGGCGGAGGTGGTGGAAACGGTAGAAGCGGATGTTAGCCCAACAGCCATCCCCACCGAAACAGCCATCCCCAGCCCCACCCCATCCCCCACCCCCCTGCCCTTGCCCGTGGCCTACCGCCTACCCGATTTAGATGGCACGGCCATTGAGGCCCAAAAATTCAACAACTGCGGCCCCACCAACCTGACCCTCATTTTGCGCCATTATGGCCAAGAGGCAGAACAGTTGACCGTCGCTTCCTATCTCAAGCCCAATCCCGAAGATAGAAATGTCAGCCCGTGGCAAATTAGCGATTACGTGAACGAACAAGGCCCCGGCCTCAAATCTATTACTCGAGTGAATGGCACGCAAGAGCTGATTAAACGGCTCCTCGTCGCCAATTTTCCTGTGGTTATCGAAAAAGGGTATCAGCCACCCGAATCACCCCAAGCGAGTGGCTGGTATGGCCATTATCTAACTGTTTTCGGCTACGACGATGACCGCGCCGAATTTTACACGTTGGATACCTTCCTCGGGCCGTTTGTCGAGCGGGATGCGGAGCCGGGCTACACCTTGGCCGATGGGCATCCTTATAGTTATGAGTACGTTGATAAGTATTGGCAGGAATTTGGCTACACCTTTTATGTGGTCTATCGCCCCGAGCAAGAAGCGGCTTTGTTTGAGATTTTAGGCCCAGACATGGTAGATGATGTGGCGATGTGGCAAAAATCGGCCGTGATTGCCCAGCAAGAGATTGAAGAAAACGGCGAGAACCCGTTTGCATGGTTCAATTTGGGCACGGCGCTCACCCGCCTTGGCGAAATTACGGGCGACCCCGAGGGGGCGTATTACTCCAATGGGGCACTCGCTTTTGACAAATCATTCAGCTTGGGCATCCCCAGCCGAATGTTGTGGTATCAGCATCGGCCGTATATCGCCTATATGAAAATCGGCCGCTACCAAGACATGCTCGACTTGGCCGAATCTACGCTGGCCGACCCCGGCGGCCGTAATGTGGAAGAGACCTACTACTACCAAGGCCACGCCCTCTCCTTTTTGGGCGACCTCAACGGGGCGGCGACAGCCTTCCAGCAATCCCTTAGCCTCAACGAATTCTTCTACCCCGCCCAGTTTGCACTGGACTACGTCAATTCCATCCGCAATTAGGATAGAGACATGAGATAGAGATAGAGGAATGCTTGGTTGATTAATCAACCAAGCATTCCTCTATCTCTATCTCTACACTCTATCTTCCATCCACCTATGCCCACCACCACCATCTCTCTCATTCGCCACGGACTTGTTCACAACCCGCAGAAAATTTACTACGGCCATCTCCCTCGCTACCGCCTAAGTGGAGAGGGGCAAGCGCAAGCCGAAGCGGCTGGGCTGAACTTATGTCGGGCAAGGGTTAGTGCCATTTATACAAGCCCGTTGCTTCGGGCAAGGCAAACGGCCGCGCTCGTCCAAGCCCAGTGCCAGCCCCAGCCACCCATCCGCCACAGCCAATTTTTGCTCGAGATACACACCCCCCATGATGGGCGCACCCAAGCCGAACTAGCCCTGCAAAACTGGGATTTGTACACAGGCAACACCCCACCCTATGAACACCCTGAAGATGTGCTTGCCCGGCTCCAACAATTCTTGTGGCGGGTGCGCCAGCGGCACATGGGTGAACATGTCGCGGCCGTCACCCACGGCGATGTGGTCGCCTTTAGCTGGTTGTGGGTAGCGGGGCGGCCGTTTGACCCCACCCACAAGAATGCCAATCTCAGCCAAATTGGCCACAGCGACCCTTACCCCGAGACGGCTTCTATCACCACCCTCCAGTTTGCCACGGCCGAGCGCGATGAACGGCCGCAAATAACCTATATTCGGCCGTATTAACCCGCCCCCTTCCTTTCTTCTCTCCTTCTCTTGCCTCTTCTATCTTCTCTCTTCTCCTTAACAACACCTTAACCAACACTGGTTGCCCAGCCTATTTAATTAGAGTATTATCCGCCCTGTTGCTTAAGGTAAAAGTAAGCAAATTCGTTTTGTTAACCCGATTAAAATCAAAAGTTAAGGAGAAGAAAAAGATGCACAAAAAGCAAACCAAATGGTCTCTGCTGATGCTTCTGTTAGCGGCCGTCGTCATGGTGGCCTGTCAACCCCAGACCGTCGAAGTAACCCGCGTTGTTACCGAAGAGGTCTCCGTTGAAGTACCCGTCGAGATTGAAGTGGAAGTGACCCGCGTCGTCACCGAAACCGTCACCGAAACTGTTACCGAAGTCGTCACCGAAACTGTCGAAGTGGAAGTAATGACCGACGTAGCCCCCTTGGGTTCCGATGACAACCCCATCAAGGTGTTGTTCGTCCCCTCCGTGGATGCTGATGTCATTGTCAGCGGTGGTGAATTACTAGCCGAACAACTCAAGGAAGCCACAGGCTACACCTTTGAAGTAAGC
Source organism: Candidatus Hadersleviella danica (assembly GCA_016711405.1). Taxonomy (GTDB): domain Bacteria; phylum Chloroflexota; class Anaerolineae; order Promineifilales; family Promineifilaceae; genus Hadersleviella; species Hadersleviella danica. The sequence continues at coordinate 19,734 of JADJSZ010000016.1, forward strand.
GTTCCCACCAGCTACGCCGCCACCATCGAAGCGATGTGCGCTTCCCCCGCCGACACCATCGGCTTCATCCCCGCCTTGGGCTATGTGTTGGCCAACGAGCGTTGTGGGGTGCAAGTGGGTAACGCGGCCGTGCGCAATGGCCTGCCTTGGTACGCCGCCCAATTCATCGTCCGTTCCGATAGCGGTATCGAGAGCTTAGAAGATTTGGCAGGCAAGACATGGGCCGTCCCCAGCGTCACCTCCACCTCTGGCTTCCTCTTCCCCAGCGCTATGTTGAGCGACTTGGGCGTGGAACCCGGCGAAATCGTCGAAGCGGGTGGCCACACCCAAGCAATCTTGGCCGTCTACAACGGTGACGTTGATTTCGCGACCTCTTTCTTCAGCCCCCCCCTGTTGCCCGCCGAACTCGGCCGTACATGGACTTATGGCGTAGATGACCCCGAGCTGTGGCGCGCCGCCTCTGGCTCTCCAGAACGTGTTGAAGGGCGCGTCTTCGTTGGTGGAACCCCCGATGAAGGTGGCTACCGCATCTTGGATGCTCGTGCAGGGGCAATGGAAACCGCTCCCGACATCTTCGATACCACCACGATTTTGGCCCTCACCGACCAAATCCCCAACGACACCGTCTCCTTTGGCTCCCAATTCCCCTTGGGTCAAGCGCAAGAAATCATCGCCGCTTTATCGGCCTACATTGGTTCCGATGCTTGCTTGAACCCCGCCGAAGGTGTTGTCACCCTCTGCTCCGATGACTTCTATGGCTGGACTGGTGCCGCTCCCGTCAGCGACTCCTTCTTTGACCCCGTCCGCTTCCTGATTAGCGCTTTGGGTTACACCGAAGAAGACATCTTGGGCGAATAGTCGCCACCAAGACCCCCAAGAGCTAGGAGAAATCATTCTCCTAGCTCTTTTTTGTAAAAAGTGGAAAGTAAAAAGTGCCCTCCACTTTTGACTTTCCACTTTTCACTTCTTATTTCTCACTTTCTGCGCCCCTTCCTATTTCCCATTTTCCAGAGCCACCACAAACAAAACAGCTAAATTCCCATGTTACGTGTACAAAATCTCACTAAGATTTACGATGATGGCACACAGGCACTTGACAATGTGAGCTTTGAAGTTCCCAAAGGACAGTTCCTCGCCGTTGTTGGCCTCAGTGGGTCGGGCAAAAGCACACTTTTACGGTGCATCAACCGGCTCATCCACCCCACGGCCGGGGATATTTGGTGGAACGACACCCATCTTTCCCATGTCACAGGTGAAGAATTGCGCCGCGCCCGGCGCAAAATTGGCATGATCTTTCAACATTTTAATTTGGTAGACCGCTCCTCGGTGCTGACCAATGTGTTGAGCGGCCGTCTTGGCTATGTCAACCCCTTGCCAGCGTATTTAATCTCTTCCCCAAGGTAGATGTCGCTCGCGCCGAAGCCAATCTTGCCCGCGTGGGCATCGGCGATAAAACCAACAACCGCGCCGATGAGTTGAGCGGTGGCCAAAAACAGCGCGTCGGCATTGCCCGCGCCCTCATGCAAGAGCCAGAAATTATGCTGGCCGATGAGCCTGTGGCCAGCCTCGACCCTGTGCTGGCGCACAGCATCATGGGGAGATTGAAGCAAATTACCCAAGAAGATGGCATTACGGTGCTGTGCAGTTTGCACTTTTTGGATTTGGTGCAACAGTATGGCGATAGCGTCATTGCGCTCAACAACGGCCGTCTCGTCTTCCAAGGTCGCCCCGACGAAATTGACGACCGCCGCTTCAAAGAAATCTACGGCAAAGATGCCGAACGCATTGGGTAGATTAGCTATCAGCTGTAAGCCATATGCTGACAAGCTGACAAGTTCCAAGGAGAACAAACATGCGACGTGGACGCAAGACCGAAGAATTAAGCCCCGCACTCAAGGCGTTACGCACCGTAGTCACCATTCTCGTTTTATTTGTGGTGTTTGCGTATGCCACCGAGGCGACCAATATCAATTTAGAGGAGCCACTAGAGCCAAAGCGGCAAGAAACCGCCCTACGAGCCTTACGCGCCTTGGCTCGCCCTGATTTCTTCACCTACTACGAAGAAAATCGGACAACAGATATTCTAATAAGAATGCCTTGCCCCGAAAGCATTCAGGGTGCCCAAACAACACAGGGGGAACGTGTTGTTATTTTGTCGCCCAATTGCGCCAGCACGACCCAAGAGGTGCTGACCCTGACAGGGAGTGGTTTTCGGCCGCGCACAAGCGGCATTATTCGTTGGCATCCCCCCGGTGAGGTGGCCACCACCCGTGCCCTCACCAGCTTTCGCACCGATTTAGAGGGCAATTTTGTGGTGAGCTTCTCCATGCCCGACATTCGGCCGACGGATGAGCCACAACGCATTGAAGTAGATGAAAAATGGCAAACGGGCATTAGCGGCCTAAGCGACGCTTCCAAAACGACTATCGAGAAAATCTTGGAGACGATTCTCTTGGCGCTTTTGGCCACGACTGTCGGCACACTGCTCTCCATTCCCCTCTCCTTTTTGGCGGCACGCAACCTCATGGAAAATGTGGGGTCGCCCTTAGCGGCCGTTATGGCAGGCATTATCGCCCTGCCCATTGCCTACATCGCTAGCCGCGAAATCATGAGCGCCATGCTCCAAGTCAGTACCTTGCTCGGCCAACCATGGCTGATGGTCGTCGTGTTGGCCATCGTCATTGTCGCCGTCTATGCTGTCATGAACGTCGGTTCGCCCCTATTTAACACCGATGAAGTGCCCACAGGCGGGAGTTTGCTCATCACCCTGCGCTTCTTCGCCTTTTTTGGCCTGCTCATGTTTGGCATGGCTTTGTTGGGCGATTTGGGCATGATCTTTGGCAACTGGTTGGCTGGCCAACTCGGCAGTTGGAGCTTCATGGGGAGTTTCATCGAATTGAGTGGTGAATTTATCCAAGTGCTTTCACCTGCCACTGTTGGGTTTTTGGTGGCCTTCGTGGCTATGTCGTGGGGAAGCCATTTTGGGCAAGAGGCGATTTTGCGGCTGGGAACCACATTTGCCAAGGTCATTACGGTGGTGCTGGCAGGTTTGGGCACGGCCGTCATCATCTACGGCTTCGGCAGTGCCCTCAATTGGCTTTATGTGTTCGATGTGCCTGCGGTCTGGACAACTTACCCCGCCTTGATAGGTGGTGCGATAGCGGCCGTGGCCACCGCCCTCTTGTGGCCCCCCAATCGCCCCGTCCCCATCGGCCTGATTATCTACACCAGCATCCGCTCCATCCTGAACGTCATTCGTTCCATCGAGCCACTGGTCTATGTCATTATCTTCGCCGTGTGGGTTGGCATTGGCCCCTTCGCAGGCGTGTTGGCGCTCACCTTGCACACCATCGCCTCGCTGGGCAAGCTGTTCTCTGAGCAAGTCGAAAACATCTCGGAAGGTCCGCTCGAAGCGATTACGGCCACGGGCGCAAATCGGCTTCAGACCATCGTCTTTGCCGTCATTCCCCAAATCGTGCCCCCCTACATCGCCTTCACCCTCTACCGCTGGGACATCAACGTGCGTATGTCCACCATCATCGGGTTCGGTGGTGGCGGTGGTATCGGCTTCGTCTTGGCACAGGCCATTAACCTGCTCCAATACCGCCAAGCCAGTGTCATGATGATTGCCATTGCCATCGTCGTCGGCACACTTGACTATGTTAGCTCCAAGGTGCGGAGCCGCATTCTGTAAAAAGTCAAAAATGAAAAGTGAGAAGTGGGGTTGCTTGTAAATCCCCTTCTCACTTTTTACCTTTCACTTTTTGCTGTACCTATGCTTCAATGACTTTTTCAACCTTCCTGTTTTTTGTCCTCGGCCTCATTTTGTTGGTCGCAGGAGCCGATATTTTTGTGCGCGGAGCTTCCCGCTTGGCGGCCGCCATTGGCGTTTCCCCCCTCGTCATTGGCCTTACCGTTGTCGCCTATGGCACAAGTGCCCCAGAACTGGCTGTTAGCATCCAATCTACCCTCACAGGCTATGGCGATATTTCCCTTGGCAACGTCATCGGCAGTAACATTGCCAACGTCTTGCTCATTTTAGGCTTGGCTTCGCTGGCCGCCCCGCTTATTGTGGATCAGCAGTTGGTGCGGTTAGATGTGCCAATTATGATTGGCATCTCTATCATTGTTTACCTCTTCAGCCTCAGCGGAACGATTCAGCCGTGGCAGGGTGTGTTGCTCGCTTTCGGTGCCGTGGCCTACACAGTTTTCCTCATTCGCCAGAGCCGCAAAGAGACCAAAGCGATTCAAGCCCAATATGCGGAGGAGTTTGATGAGACACCGCCGACCACGGCCGCGCAATGGCTCCTCACCGTCGGCTATGTCGTGATCGGCGGCCTCATGCTCGTCTTGGGCGCCAACTGGCTGGTTGAGAGCGCCATCACCTTTGCCCAATACTTTGGCATAAGCGAAGTCATTATCGGCCTCACCGTCGTTGCCGTGGGCACATCCCTGCCCGAAGTGGCCACCTCCGTCGTGGCCAGCCTGCGTGGCGAACGGGATATTGCCGTGGGCAACGTTGTGGGGAGCAACATTTTTAATTTACTACTGGTACTTGGCGCGGCCAGTGCCATCTCCCCCAACGGCATGAGCGTGCCCGCCCAAACATTGGCCATTGATTTGCCCATCATGGTCGCCGTGGCTTTGCTCTGCTTACCCATTTTTGTGCGGGGCGAAATCCCGCGCTGGGTGGGCGGCCTATTTTTGGCCTATTACGTCGCCTATAATCTCTATTTGTACTTAAATGCCGCCCAAAGCGGGAGTTTAGACACCTTTATTTTTATCATGCTCCAACTGCTCATGCCCTTAACGGTGGTCGTGGTGGTCATCGCCGCCCTCCGTACATGGCTGGCCGAGAGGAGATAGTTCCTCACCTATGCCCGAGATAGATTTTGGCCTCTACACCATTGGGCACGACGGCCGCACCCTGCCCGACCTCATCGCCCTGCTCAAACAACACCACATCGAATTTGTGGTCGATGTACGCCCGAACCCCATCACCCCCCAGCCCGATTTCAACCAACCCAACCTCATCCCCCAGTTGCAAGAGCAAGGCTTGCGCTACCTCTTTTTGGGCGATTCCTTCCGCCTCAAAGCGGAAGAACCAGCCTACCAATACGCCTTGCAACGATTGCAAAACGCCTATGGCCAACGGCGGCGGGTTGCCTTGCTCGGCCGCACGGCCGCCCCGAGCAGTGCCCGCGTGGCCAACACATCGGCCACGCCCTTGCCGAGCAAAACATGGCCGTCTGGCACATCGAAGAAGATGGGAGCCTGCAACCCCATGCGACTGTAGCCAATCGGCCGCGCCCGGCCGCCCACACCCCCGCCGAAATTCTGCGCCACACCTTCGGCTACCCCGAATTTCGCCCCCTCCAAGCCGACATCATCCACAACGCCCTGAATCGGCGCGACACGCTGGCCATTATGCCCACGGGGAGCGGCAAATCGCTCTGCTACCAAATCCCCGCCCTGCTATTCGATGGGCTAACGGTGGTCGTCTCGCCGCTCATCTCGCTCATGCAAGACCAAGTGATGCAGTTACACGCCCTTGGGGTTTCGGCCGCTTACTTGAACAGCAGTTTGGACTACGCCACCTACGGCCAAACGGTGCAAGACATTCGGGCGGGGCGCTACAAACTGCTCTACGCCGCCCCCGAAACACTCCTACGCGACGAAACGCTCAATTTGCTCAGCCAAACCCAGCTCGATGCGTTGGTCATAGACGAAGCGCATTGCATCTCGTCATGGGGGCACGATTTTCGGCCCGAGTACCGCCAAATTGCGGCCGTGCGCCAACGCTTCCCCTCGGCCGTCTGCCTCGCCTTCACCGCCACCGCCACCCCGCGTGTCCAACAAGACATCAAGCAAACCCTCCATTTTCGGGATGAAAACGAGTTTTTGGCCAGTTTCGACCGTCCCAACCTGTTTTTAGAGGTGTTGCCCAAGCGAGATGCCATCGCCCAAGTGTTGGCCTTTGTGCGCGAACGGCCGTCCACCGAGAGCGGGATCATTTACTGCGCCACCCGCAAACAGGTGGATAACATCACGGCCGCCCTACGCCATGCGGGGTTTAATGCCCTGCCTTATCATGGCGGCATGGATAGCGAAACCCGCGCCGCCAACCAAAACGCCTTCATCTACGACAAAGTGCCCATCATGGTGGCCACCATCGCCTTTGGCATGGGCATCAACAAGCCCGATGTGCGCTATGTGCTCCACGCCGATTTGCCCAAAGATGTGGAAAGCTATTATCAGCAAATCGGCCGCGCTGGGCGCGATGGCTTGCCCGCCCATTGCCGCCTCCTCCTCAGTTTGGGCGATGTGTTCACCCAACGCAAACTCATCGAAAGCAACGACCCCGCCGAGCAGGCTGGCCAACACGCCCGCTTGGATGAGATGGTGCGCTGGGCACAAGCGGCCGATTGCCGCCGCAACCGCTTGCTGGCCTATTTTGGCGAAACCGCCAGCCCCACCACCTGCGACCAGTGCGACAATTGCCGCCAAACGGAACACGCCACGGCCGATTTAACCATTGCCGCCCAAAAATTCCTGTCTTGTGTCAAGCGCACAGGCGGCCGTTTCGGAGCCAGCCACATCATCAAAATTTTGCGCGGCTCCCGCGATAAAAAATTGTTGCAGTGGGGGCACGACAAGCTCTCCACCTACAACATCGGCCAAGAGTTTAGCAACCACGAATGGCAATTCCTCGCCCAACAATTTGTGCAGATGGATTTGCTGGAGCCAGATTTACAGTACCAAACCCTAAAGTTAACGGCCGAGGGCGAGGCCGTGCTAAAAGGCAAACCCGTAGCAGGGCGGCTCCCCCACTGGGAAGATGGCTCGCCGCGCAAAGAATCGGCCGCCGACCTATCGCCCCGCCACCCCGAACTATTCGAGGTGTTGCGCCGCAAACGGGCCGAATTAGCGGCCGAACTCAACTATCCCCCTTACGCCATCTTCCCCGACCGCACCCTCATCGAAATGGCCACCTATCTGCCCCAATCGCCAGCCTCGCTGGCCAATGTGCATGGGGTGGGTGAGTTAAAGCTCAAGCGGTATGGGGAGCCGTTTATCAAGCTCATCCAATGGTATTGCCGCAACAATGGGCTGGCCGAGGAAGCACGCCCCACAACGGCCGTGCCCTCGTCCCCCCCGCCCACTTCGCTTTCGCCCCGTGCCCTGCAAATGGCGCAGGCGTTCACCAACGGCCGCACCATCCCCGATTTGGTGCGCGAGCAGGGGGTTAAGCGGCAAACCATTATCAGTCACTTGGGTGACTATGTGAAAGCAGGCCACAAGTTGCCTGCCGAACGGTTGCAAGAAGAATCGGAGCTGACCGCCGAGCAACAAGCGGCCGTGATGACCGCCTTCGACACCCACGGCGGCGATTATTTGCGGCCGATTTACGATGCCCTACAAGGCCAAGTAGATTACGACGAACTCCATCTATGGCGAATTATTTGGATAATTGGAGCGTGAATTTGACTATGTACACCACTCTGATAGACCCTGCCACCCTGTATGCCCACCACGCCGCGCCCGATTGGGTGGTGGTAGATTGCCGCTTTAGTTTGGCGGACACGGCCGCTGGCCAACACGCCTACACGGCCGCGCACATCCCCACCGCTGTCTACGCCCACCTCGACAACGACCTGAGCAGTACCCCTGTGACAGACAGTGGGCGACATCCTTTGCCTGCTCCTAATTCGCTACGCGAATTATTCGGCCGCATAGGCATCACCGCTACTACCCAAGTAGTGACCTACGACAATGCAGGTGGCATGGTGGCCAGCCGGTTGTGGTGGATGCTTCGCTACATGGGGCATGAGGCTGTCGCGGTGCTGGATGGGGGCTGGCAAGTGTGGGAAGCGGCGGGCTACCCCACCCGTGCGGGGGTGGAGCAAAATGCGCCCGCTGTTTTCGTCGGCCAGCCCCGCACCGAATGGCTCGTCGTCTTAGATGAGGTTCCCCACCAACCCCTGCTCATAGATTCCCGCGATGCGGATCGTTACCGAGGCGAAAATGAGACGATTGACCCCCGCGCAGGCCATATTCCGCGAGCCATTAATTACCCGTTTCGCGCCAATTTGGCGGCCGACGGCCGTTACCGCTCCCCTGCCGAGTTGCGTGAGCAACTCACGGCCGTGTTGGGGCAAACCCCACCCGCGCAAGCCACGTTCTATTGCGGCTCAGGGGTCAGCGCCTGTGTTAATTTGCTGGCGCTGGCACACGCAGGGCTGGGCGACGGCCGTCTCTATGTTGGTTCGTGGAGCGAATGGAGCAGTGATACTGGGCGTGAAATCGTGGTAGGGTGATAATCACCCTATTTGCTACGCGAATTTTTTGATATTTGGAGGGAGCAAAAAGGCGGCCGTAAATTCGCTACGGCCGCCTTTTTGCTTGACATAAACACCACAAGCCCTAATTTTATGTTTACCAAATGGTTGATATTATGAAAAGTACGGTTATAATAAACATAAATAGGATTACATAATCAATAAACAGTGCCACACTGACTGTGCTATCTACGCGAAAATTAGTGCTTGGGAAAGGAGAGAGTCCCACTCACTAAGTAAGTAGCCCAATCACGACCAAGCAAGCAGAGATTTTATATAGGAGCAATTCAATGGAAGAGCAGTTATCTGCCTTTCTCGCCCACCTAGAGGCGGAGCAGAATTACTCCCTTAATACCATTGCCGCTTACCGCAATGATTTAGGGCAGTTTGTCAGCTTTGTGCAAGAAAGGTTCACCCAGCTAAATAGATGGGCCGATGTAACAGAAGAGCATGTCGAAAATTATGTCCAAGACATGCGCCACCATTCACAGCCCTACGCTTCATCTTCGATTGCGCGAAAGGTTGCGGCCGTCAAATCCTTCTTCCACTTCCTCTTTGCGCGGGCTATCATTGAAAAAGACCCCACCACCCATATTGAATCTCCCAAAGTTAAAAAGCGCAAACCCCAAACACTGACCCATCAAGATGTTGAAAGTTTGCTCCGCGCCCCCATGGAGAGCAAAACCAAAGGGCCGAAAAACCTGCGCGATGCCGCCTTGCTGGGCGTGCTGTATGCCACGGGGATGCGCGTCACTGAAGTTGTGACGCTCGATTTGGTGGAACTTGACCTAGCCAATTCGCGGCTGACTTGTGCGGGCAAAGATGGCCAAATCAGAGAGTTGCCCTTCGACGACACAGTACGCCAATTATTACAGGCGTATTTAGAAAAAGGACGGCCGTATCTGGCCAAGAGCGGCCAAGAACGCGCGCTTTTCCTCAACCACCGTGGCCACCAACTCACCCGCCAAGGGCTGTGGCTGATTATTAAGGCGTATGCCAAACAAGCCAAGTTAGAATCGGCCGTGACCCCCCACACCCTGCGCCACAGCTTTGCCGCCCACAAACTCAGCAACGGGAGCAACTTGCAAGAGATTCAACAGTTGCTCGGCCATGCGAATATCTCGACCACCCAAATTTACACCCAATTAGACATGCTTGTGGATGACCACGAAGAGGAAGAAATCGAAGAAAATTGGGGTGAAGCGGAACTCGTCTAAGACGATTCCAAAAATCCACCTGTAAAACCAGCCCGACCGCTGGTTTTTTTTGTCTAGGGACAGGAAACGAGAGGCTGATGGTCACAAATATCCCAGTCACTTGCCCCCATTCAAAAGTTGGGCTGTAAATAAAGCATGAAAAAATACCCATTTAGCGGGAAAGATGGGCATAATACCCTCCACAAAATAACCAGCGAACGCTGACAGAAACAATCAAAGGTGCATCATGGCAGAATTTTTGACACGGATACAGGTAGAGGGCACGGCCGCTATCATTCGCAATCGCTCGCGCTACCAGCCAACGGTCGGGATTATCCTTGGCTCAGGGCTAAATGATGTGGCCAATGCGGTGCAAAACGCCGATGTCATTCCCACCAGCCAAATCCCCCACTGGCCCACCTCCACCGTGCCCGGCCACAAAGGGCGGCTGTTGCTCGGCCGACTCGAAGGCAAAGTCGTCCTCGTGTTGCAAGGGCGCACCCACTTCTACGAAGGGTACAACATGGACCAAATCACCCTGCCCGTGCGGGTGATGCACATCCTCGGCATTCGCACCCTCATCCTCACCAACGCCGCTGGGGGCATCAACCCCTCCTTCCACACAGGGGATTTAATGCTCATCAAAGACCACATCAACCTGCCGGGGATGGCAGGCGCAAACCCCTTGCGCGGCCCCAACGATGCCTCCTTTGGCCCCCGCTTCCCCGATATGACCGAGCCATACGATGCCCAATTGCGCCAAATTGCCCATGACCAAGCGCGGGCGGCCGGGTTTGAGACGCGCGAAGGTGTCTATGCCTTTGTGGCTGGCCCCAGCTTTGAAACCCCCGCCGAACTGCGCTACCTGCACGGCATTGGGGCCGATGCGGTAGGCATGTCCACCGCCCCCGAGGTGGTTGTCGCTCGCCATGCGGGGATGCGCGTCCTTGGCATCTCCACCATTACCAACATGGCCAAACTGCACCCCGAAGTGGGGGATGTGACCTCTCACGAAGAGGTGCTGGAAGTGGGCCAACAAGTTTTGCCCCGCCTCACTGCCTTGCTCCACGGCGTAATCCGCCATTTGCCCACGGCCGTGGACGAAGCGGAAACGGCATAGGGTGCATGAGTGCCTCTGGCGAAAATGAGCACGGCCGCTGGCAACCTTGCAACTGCCCATGACCAGCCGCCAGCCCCAAAATTCGCCATAACCAATCATGTCCCAATTGTACGTTGCTATCATCCTGTGGGATATTCCCATCTATTTTATTTGTGGGGTCGGGTTGCTGTTTGCGCTGGTGCAATTGGGACGGGCGCGGCGCATCTTGCGCACAGCCATGTTTGGCCTTGAACGGGAGCAGGGACAAGCCCTCCGCAATCGCTCGCTTTCCTTTATTGGCCTGTTTGGCTTAGTCTTGGGTGCGGTTCTCTACGTCAACCTGCAAATTGCGCCCTCCTTGCCCGCCGAATTATTACGGCCGCCAACCCCCACTCCCGACCTATTCGCCACCCCCTTTTCTTCCCCCACCCCATTGGGCGAGCAGGTCAATAACGCCACCCGGCCGTCTGACCCGCTCCAATTTGCCCCCACGGCCACGCTAGGAGCTAATGTCGCCGTGCCCGTCGTCGTGGCAGGCACGGCCGAGGCAACGGCCACTCCTTCCCTCATTACAGGAGGTGGCGATGGTTTTATTCCTGCTGGAGGGGGGTGCACACCTGCGGTGAGCATCAGCCAGCCACGGCCGGGCACGGCCGTTCTTGGCACTGTTGAATTTTACGGAACCGCCACCGACCCCGATTTTGCCCAATACCTCGTCGAAATTCGGGGCGAAGCAACCAGCAACGCATGGGTCAATGTCTTTGGCAGTGACACAGTCATTCCCGTGAGCAACGGCCTCCTCGGAGCTATCAACCTCAGTTCATTGACCAACGGTGATTACGAAGCACGTCTCTCTGTCCTTGATAGCGCAGGCACGACCACAGGCCAATGCGTCATCACCATCGCTATCAATAACGAATAGCAAAAAGTGGTTAGTGGTTAGTGGTTAGTGAGTAGTTCTCCACTTTTCACTTTTTACCTTTCACCTTTCACTATTTACTCGAGTAGAAAATCCCTTTACATAGTGTAATAGGCAGAACAACCACGTTCCCGTCTACCTCTATCTCTACACTCTACCTTATTTTTATCATTCTCTTACGCCCCACTCCTTGACAAGTGGACTGTAGTCCGATATGATTTATTCATATATGGACTACAGTCCACTTTCGATTTATCCTTAACCCCCCAATAGTAGGAGAGATATACAATGGCTTGGCAAATTGACACTTCCCATTCTGACATCCAATTTTCGGTACGCCACATGATGATTTCTAAAGTGCGCGGCCGTTTCGAGAGCTTTTCTGGTACAGTCAACTTCGACGAAAGCAACCCCACCAACACCACTGTGGAGATAGCTGTCGACCTGAACAGCATCAACACCCGCGACGAAAAGCGGGACGGCCATCTGCGCTCGGCCGATTTCTTCGACGTGGAAAACTACCCCACCATGACCTTTGTCAGCAAGAAGGTAGAGCAGACGGATGAGTTCAACGGCCGTCTCATCGGCGATCTGACCATTCGTGGCGTAACCCACGAAGTCGCCCTCGATGTACAATACTCAGGCACTGCCAAATCCCCTTGGGGCACTGTCAGCGCTGGCTTCTCCGCCAAAGGCAAAGTCAACCGCAAAGAGTTTGGCCTGAACTGGAACGCCGCCCTCGAAACAGGTGGCGTGCTCGTTGGCGAAGATGTCGAAATCGCCATCGAACTGGAAATTGTAAAACAACCCGAAGCAGAAGCAGTTGCTTAAAGCAGTTGCTAGTGATAAGTGGTTAGTGGCTAGTAATGCCACTAACCACTTATCACTAATCACTAACCACTCCCCATGGACATTTTCGCCAGCGTCATCACCGATTTGGTAGATTCCACGGCCGATTTTCAGCACATCCCTGCTGAAAAAATGCCCACCATCCACCCCATCCACTGGCTCACCTCCCACTTTGCTGTGGGGGGGTATAGCCCGTTACAACGATTGGGGGGCATGTTGACGGCTCACATGACCCAAATCGCCCCGCGCAATGGGTTCACATGGCATCCTCATCGGGGGCTGGAGATTTACACCTACGTCATTGAAGGGGAGCTATACCATGAGGACACGACAGGGGGCCGTGGCTTCATCGGCGCGGGCGAAGTTCAGCGCATGTTTTCGGGCAACTATATTGCCCACCAAGAGCTGAACCTAAGCAACGAATTTACGCGGGTCATCCAAATTTGGTTTGCGGCCGACCCCGCCCATCAACAGGTGCAACCCCATTATGAGCAAATCGCCCTCAAGGCGATGCCCTTGCGCCAAGTCGGTTCGGCGGCCGTGCGCGAAATCATCGGCCCCAACGGAGCCACCACCAGCCATGTGCGCCAAGCGCGGCTGACCAGCATCGAACTGCCCGCCCACGGCCGCACCACCCTCGAACTCCCTCAACCCGGCGAGGATTTGTTCCTCTATTTGGTCAAAGGGCAGGGGAGCATCGAACACAACGGCCGTCAATCCCCTTCAACTTATACGATGTGGCCTTGGCCACCCCCCATACCACCGCCCCCGTCCTACACACGGCCGCATCCCCCCTCATCGCCCTCGCCTTCTACCTGCCGCCCTTCATAACAGATTCGATGGGCTAACAACCCAATCCGCAATCCCCATTCCGCAATCCGCAATCCCATGCTTCCTCCCCAAACCCACATGGGCGCTGTCGCCCTCACCGTCTCTGATTTAAGCCGTTCGCTGGCCTATTACGAGCAAATCATTGGCCTGCGCCCGTTGCGGCGAGAGGGCAACACGGCCGTTTTAGGGGCAGGCACGGCCGAACTCCTCACCCTGCACGAGCAACAAGGGGCGCAGCCCGCCCCGCGCCACACGGGGCTGTTCCACTTTGCCCTGCTCGTCCCCACGCGGCGGGATTTGGCCTTGGTCTTGCGCCACCTCGCCCAAAAGGGGGCCGATTTGGGCGCATCCGACCACGGCGTAAGCGAAGCACTTTACCTGAATGACCCCGACGGCCACGGCATCGAAATTTACCGCGACCGCCCCCGCGCCGAGTGGCCGATGGCCAACGGCGCGTTGGAAATGGTCACGGCGCGACTGAATGCACCCGCCATCTTGGCCGAAATTGGGGTGCAAGATGTGTGGCAGGGGTTGCCCGAAGGCACGGTGATGGGGCACATGCACCTGCAAGTGGCAGATATTCCCACGGCCGAGCAGTTCTACACCCAAATCATCGGCTTTGACCCGATGCAACGGTACGGCCGTCAAGCCTCGTTTGTCTCGGCGGGGGGCTACCACCACCATTTGGGCTTTAACACATGGAACAGTGCTGGGGCAACGCCCCCTCCCGCTGGCTCAGCCGCACTCAACCATTACACCATCGTCCTGCCCGACACGACCACCCGCGATGCGGTGGTGGAGCGACTGACGGCCGCCCACATCCCCACCCAACCCCACGCCAAAGGCCTCTTCTTCCAAGACCCCTTCCAAATTGGAGTGGTTTTAGCCATAAGCCATTAGCCGTAAGCTGTAAGCTCACTCCCACCATCATTCACAATTCACAATTAACCGTTCACCATTCACAATTTCTCATGCACATCCTCGGCATTCCCGGCAGTCTTCGCCAACAATCGTTAAACCGCGCCTTGCTCGTCACGGCGCAAGAATTGTTGCCCGAAGGGGTGACATTGGAAATTTTTGACCTGCACGACATCCCGCTATTCAACAGCGATGTGGAGGCGCAGGGCACACCCGCACCCGTTCTCGCCTTTCGCGAGCGAATCAAGGCGGCCGATGCCCTGCTGTTTGCCGCCCCCGAATACAATTTTTCGATTAGCGGCGTGCTCAAAAACGCCATTGATTGGGCTTCCCGCAAGGGGCCAGATGCACGGCCGCCGCTGAACGACAAGCCAGCGGCGGCGATGGGTGTCGGCGGTATGATGGGCACGCTCCGCGCCCAACTGCACCTGCGCGAAATTTTGCTCCACAACAACGTCTACCTACTCAACCAACCCACCCTCCTGCTGGCGCGGGCGAATGACCAGTTTGTAGACGGCCGTTTGGTCAACGAAGAGAGCCGCGAACGGTTGGCTCGCTTGCTAATCGCCCTGCAAGCGTGGACAGTGCGGTTCCAATAAGTAAGTTTTTAGAAGCCGCTCCACAAACAAGCCCAAATCCCTTTGCCTTATTGTTCTTTTGCCCTTTTGCAATAAATTTTTATTGCAAAAAGGCAAAAAAGGGAAAGGGCAAAGGGTATTTAACCGAAAGAAGGTTTCGTGGAACTCGGCTGATTACTGGTAGCCCAACAACTCCTCACACCACGCCAACACGGCGGCCGTTTTGCGGCGCAAATCGGCCGCATCCGCCACAAAACAGAGCGGCTCCAACCGTGCCACCTCCTGCGCAGGCAAGATGTGGTACAGGTAGCGCAACCCAAAATGGTGGCGGGTGGGGTCATGGCGCAAGCGCAAAAGCTCCACCAAACTCCGCACCAACAAGCCATTGTAATAGCCGAGCGCATCTATTGCTTGGCCACGCTGTAGCTCTTTTTCGGGAAAGTTGGCAAAGATGGGCAACATCTCCCGCAAATCAGCACGGCGCCGCGCCACGCGCATTTCCCACGCCGCCCCATCCCATGCGGGCGCGGCCGTGACCCCCGTTTTGTCAAAATAAACCAACGGCTGGCCGTGTATCTCCCGCTCCAAAAAGCGGTTGGGGTTACTCAGCTTCATCACAGCACAATCCACTAGCAAAAATTCGCTCGCGTCGCGCAAGCGGAAAAAGCTCTGCGTGTGGCCGTGCCATGCGGGTTGGGGCACATCGTAGCGGTGGGTGATGGGCGACAGGGCGGCCAACGTGTCGGTGATGACTTGCATCGCCTCATCCGCCTGCTCGTCGTCTACCACCAGTTGCAAATCGAGGTCGGAGTAGCCATCGAGACGGCCGAACGCGGCCGAGCCACCCTCCCACAATGCATACACATAGGGCAATGGCTCCAGCGCCGCTTGCAAGGCGGCAATTAATTCGGTGCGAGTCAGCATAAGAACCTCCATGTTTTAGTCGGTCAGTCTTTCAGTCTTTGGGTCGCGGGAATTAAAAAGCAGACCCGCAGGTCTGCTTTTAGAATAAACGGGGCATTGGGGGTTATACGTCGCCGTCGTATACCTCAATTTCGCTCGCTTCCAACCCTTTTTGCCCTTGTTCCACATCATACAAAATCCACGCCCCATCCGTTAAATCGGCGGGGTTGCATAAGACGCTGGTCTTGTGGAAGAAAAGCTCTTCGCCACCACCCCGCGCAATAAAGCCAAACCCCTTCACCTCGTTAAACCATTTGACACGGCCGATATATTTGCCTGTGCTGGGGTCAATCTGAATCGAATCGGGTTCTTGAAAATCGGCCGCGACGGCCGCTGGTGCTGGCCGCTCTTCCCGTGGGGCGGATTCACGCGACGGCCGCTCTTGGGCTGGTTGGTGGGAGCGGGCAGGGGCGGCCACGGCCGCTGGCAATTGCGCCAAAGCGGCGGGTTCGATGGGCAAACCATGGTCGCTTAAACGGCGTTGCATCTCCACTGTAAAAACAAATTGCGTCCCATCACTACGGGTTGCCCATTGGTCACGAAAATTCATAATGCCTCCGAGGATTCTCTCGTTATAGATAGATAAGGGTATTATAGCCGAGGATGAAAAAGGGGGAAAATGGAGCAAAAGGCAAGTTATCTGTTAGATGTACAGATGCAAAGAAACCCGCTGAATCCTTTGCGTCTTGGCTCCTTTGCGCTAAAAATCAGTTGGCTCCTCTTGAACCAATCTCAACTCAAACAAAAGATACCCATAACAAATGACCCTAACACGTTGGCTTCTTTGGGGCGGTTTGCTCCTCATTTTGGGATGGCTACTCCTCAAGGGGTGGCGAATTTATAACTTGGCCATGAGCTTGCAGGCACATCAAGGCACTCTACAAGGCTTGGGCGCGGGTGACATGGGCATGGATAAAATGGCCTCAGCGGCCGAAACCGTATTGGCCCTCCGCGCCGACACAGTGGCATTGCGCGACGAAGTGGCTATTTTCATGCCCCTCACCCCTTATTTGGGCTGGTTGCCCAAATTCGGACCACTCATGCCCGATGCGCCACATCTGCTGGAAATGGCGGATGCGGGAACCGAAACGGCCGCCATCATGGTCGAGGCGTTCCAACCGCTCCTGTTGGCCGCCCAACAGCCAGCGGGGGATGAGTCGCTCATCCCCTTGGCCGTGGCGGAGTTGGGGGCCAACCAAGCGGCCATCACCCAAGCGCAAGCGAGCTATGGCCGCGTGTTGGCCGCCCGCGCCCAGTTGGGCGAGACGGCTGATTGGCCCTTCACCGCCCAACAATTCCTCGCCCAATTTGACAAGTTCGCCCAACTGGGGGCAGATGGGCTGGCCTTGGCCGCTGTTCTGCCCGAGTTGGCGGGCGGCAACGGCCGTCGCACCTACCTGATAGTCGCCCAAAATCAGGAAGAGCTACGGCCGACGGGGGGCTTTATCAGCGGGGCGGGCACGCTCATTGTGGAAGATGGGCAAATCCTCGCCCTCGACTTTAGCGATGCGTATCAGGTGGACAATTGGCGTGAAAAACCGTATGACTTCCCCCCCGCGCCGCTGTACGAGTTCATGGGCGCGGAGCTATTTCTCTTCCGCGATAGCAACTATTGGCCCGATTTCCCCACCTCGGCCGAGAAGATGATGGCTTTGTACACCTATGGCACGGGCACGGCCGTGGATGGTGTCATCGCCTTCGACCAAGAGTTTTTGCGGGCGCTGGTGCAGGGGCTGGGCAGTGTGGCCATCCCCGAACTCGAGCTGACGCTGACGGCCGCCAATTTGGATGAGCAACTGCGCGATTCGTGGACAAGTGGCGACGAATCGGACGAGAACTGGTTGGCTACGCGCAAATCGTTCATGGGGCCAATGGCTTCAGCCATCCGCACCAAGCTCGAAACAGAATTGGGGTCGGTGGATGTGGCCAGTTTGGGGTTGCTGGTGGCGCAAGCGGTGCAGGAAAAGCATTTGCAACTGGTGGTGCGCGAGCCAGCCACGGCCGCTACCTTGCGTCAATTGGGCTGGGATGGGCAGATGCGCGGCCGTGCGGGGGAAGACACGCTGGCCGTGGTGGATTTCAACATGGGTTTTAACAAGGCCAATGTGCTGGTGGAAACGGCGATGGCGTATGAGGTGGTGCTGGGCGTGGAAAGCACCGCTTCGCTGAACCTGACCTACACCCACGCCAGCCCCAACACCAGCCAGCCCTGCGACCCGACGATTCCCACTTATGAGCGGGGGTTGCAATATGAGGAGTTGGTAGACCGCTGTTATTGGAACTACCTGCGCCTCTTCGCCCCCGCTGGGGCAGAGCTACGCACGGCCGATAGCCATCCCGTGCCTGCCGAGATGTTTTTGACGGGGCGGCCGTGGGCAGGTGTGCCGTGGGTGGAGCAGGAACCTGCGCTGGGGCTGACCAGCATCCACAATTTCTTCCTGCTCGAGCGGGGACAGACGCTGACCAGCGGCTACAGCTATGTGTTGCCTGATGGCCTGACGGCCGACAACAGCTACCGCCTGCACGTCTACCAACAGGCGGGGCGCAAACCCTCCCCCCTGACGGTGGCGGTGGTACTGCCCGAGGGAGCCGAGTTGGCCTCGGCCGTGCCCGCCCCGACGCGCACAGAGGGGCAACGGCTGGTGTGGGAGTTGGTCTTGCGGGAGGATGTGCTGTTTGAGGTGGTGTGGGAGTAGGGAGGGGGGCAGGGGAGTAAGAGACTGAGGGACTGACAGACCGAGAGACTAAAAGACTAAAATCCTAAACAAAACATAGACACAACCTTGACAAAACGGCGCAACAAGGGGCATAATGGAGCCTATGTTGCCGTTTTATCTCGCCGCCAAAGAAATTGTCCGTAACAAAAGCCGCTTTTTCGCGGTTTGTGGGGTGATAGGTCTGATTACCCTATTGGTGTTGTTCATTGCCGCCTTAGGGGAGGGACTCGCCCAAGCTGGCAAGCAGTACATCGAAAATTTAGATGCCGAGTTGCTCGTCTACCAAGAGGGGGTTGATTTTTCCATCCCCGCCAGTCGGCTCGGCCGAGGGACGCTGAACAGCATCGGCCGTGTGCCGGGGGTCGCGGCCGTGGGGCCCCTCGGCTTCAGCGTGGGCGCGGTGCTCATTGGCGAAGGGGAAAATGTGCAAAAGGTGGACGTGTCGCTGATTGGGGTGGAGCCGGGCCTGCCCGGTGCGCCCATTGTTTTTGCGGGACAACCGCTCATCAGCAGACGCGCCAATGAGGTGGTACTCGACCAAAACTTCCTCGCTCAAAACAACATCCCCATTGGCGAAACCATCCAACTGCGCGTGACCCAAGGAACCGAGGAAAAAATTTACAAGCTGGTGGTGGTGGGGCACACCACGGGCAAGCAATACTCCTTTTTGCCGGGCTTGTTTGTGCCCATGCTGACATGGGACAAAATTCGGCCGCAGGGGGAAGGGGTGGCCAACGATTTGGTCTTTAATGTGGCGGCCGTGCGGCTGGAAAACGCGGCCGAGCGCGAGATAATGGGCGAGCGCATTGCCAGCGTGGTGCGCAATGTGGAAGCGACCGATTTGGTCACCGCCTATGAGGCGGTTCCCGGCTACACGGCCCAACAAAGCACTGTCAACACCCAAAAAGGGTTTACCTTGCTGATTGCGGTGCTGGTCATTGGCGGCTTCTTCCAAATCCAAACCTTGCAAAAGGTGGGACAAATCGGCATGTTGAAGGCCATTGGCGCTTCTAATTGGCTGGTAGGGGTGACACTGGTGGCGCAGGTGGTGCTGACGACGATTATTGGCATTACGCTGGGAGGCACGGCCGCATGGCTCCTCTCGTTGGCTCTCCCACCGGGCATTCCCATCCAATTTCAGGGGCCAGCCATTGTCACGGCCGTGGTCAGCTTGCTGGCCATCGGTCCCATCGGCGGCCTCGTCTCTGTCCGCACCCTGCTCAAAGTCGAACCCCTCACCGCCCTCGGGCTGGGCATTTAGCTAGTCAGCATTTCAGCATTTCAGCTAGTCAGCCTTTTAGCTGGCTGACTAGCTGACAGACTGACAGACTAAATTTTATGTACGCACTGGAAACGAAAGAACTGAGCAAATTATATAAAACGGAAACGGCCGAGATTCGCGCTGTGGATGCTGTTTCGATTGGGGTTCGGCCGGGGGAGTTTGTCGCTCTTGTGGGGCCAAGTGGGTCGGGCAAGACCACCATGCTGGCCATGTTGGCGGGGCTGTTGCGGCCGAGCCTCGGCCAAGCCCTCATCAATGGCCAAGATGTGGGCGGGCTGAGTGAGGCCGCGCTCACCGCTTTCCGCATGAAAAATATCGGCTTCACCTTTCAATCCAACAATTTGGTTCCCTACCTAACCGCCATCGAAAATGTGGAACTGATGTTGCGCCTGAATGGGGTATATGGGCGGGATGGGCACGGCCGGGCTAAGTCGCTCCTACAACGGCTGGGGTTGGGGGATAGGCTGAACAATTTGCCGGGGCAACTTTCGGGTGGCCAGCAACAGCGGGTGGCCATTGCGCGGGCGTTGGTGCATAACCCGGCCGTTGTTTTGGCCGATGAGCCAACGGCCAGCCTCGACA
This sequence comes from Candidatus Hadersleviella danica, assembly GCA_016711405.1. Lineage (GTDB taxonomy): Bacteria > Chloroflexota > Anaerolineae > Promineifilales > Promineifilaceae > Hadersleviella > Hadersleviella danica. The sequence continues at coordinate 40,007 of JADJSZ010000016.1, forward strand.
CAGAGCGGGCTTATCAGGTGGTGGAAACGTTCGCCAATCTCATCCACGAGCAAAAGCGGGCGGGGATTATGGTGACGCATGATTTGCGGATGTGCGCTTATGTGGACAGGGTGATTATGATGGTAGACGGCCGTCTGGCCCAAATTTACACCACCCATGAAGAAATTGAGGCGTTGGCGAAGGGACGAGAACGGGTGAAGTAAAAAGGACGAGGGACAGGGAACAAGGGACTCACACGCATCATAGTCTTCAGTCCCAAGTCCCTTGTCCCCCATCCCAAATCGGCAACAAAAAAGCCTTGGCAATGCCAAGGCTTTTTTGTTGTGCGAGAAAGTTGGGTTACTTTGTTTCGCGATACATGACGTGCCGACGCAACATGGGGTCGTACTTCTTGAGTTCCAACCGTTGTGGGTCATTCCGACGATTTTTGTAGGTCAGGTATTGGTGACCGCTTTCAGTGCTCTTTAATTTGATGACGATGCGAACGCCTTTTTTCTTGCTTGCCATTGCCTTAATCTCCTCAAACAATAAACTGCACAGGGCAGGGGTTAACTTTTTTGCTTAAAACACGAAGGGGAATTATACATAATCCACGACAAGCTGGCAAACAATTTTTTACGGACGCCAGAATCACAACACGCATAAGCTGAAATTTGAGATGGTATATTGGTGTAATGGTGTAGCAGTGTATTTCAGTACACTACACTAATCCTCCTCCCACCCCTCAAACGGCCGTGGGGCATTCTCATGCGGGTCTATCAGCCATGTTTTGCGCCATAGGGAACTGGCCCCATCCACCTTGAGCGTTTCGCCGCTGATATAAGCGGCGGCTGGGGAGAGCAAAAAAGGTCACGGCCGCGGCCACCTCGCTCTCTGTGCCGAGGCGAAAATAGGGCATATCCTGTTTGACCAACTCAATAAAGGGTTTCATAGACGGGTCATATTTGGTCAGGCCGCTCCCTTCGATGGTTCCCGGCGCGACGGCGTTGACCCGCACCCCCGCTTTGGCCCATTCCACGGCCAGCGTCATGGTTAGGTTGACCACGGCCGCCCGCGCCGCGCCCGTGTGCGCCATGCCGGGGAAGCCCCGCCACATCTCCGCCACCATGTTGATGATGACCCCGCCGTGTTGCCCCATCCACTGCTGGAAAACCTGCTGGCACATGCTAAACGTGCCCGTTAGATTTGTCTCTAAAACGGCGTGCCACCCTTTTCTGCTGATAAACTCGGCGGGGCTGGGAAATTGGCCGCCCGCGTTGTTGACGAGGCCATGCACCGCTCCAAACTTGTCGAGCGCAAAGCGCACAAGGGCGGCGCACTGCTCTTCCTCGCGGATGTTGCAGAGGGTGTAGACGGCCGTGCCCCCTGCTTGCTCGACTTCGGCCACGACTTGGGCTAAATTTTCAGCTTTGCGCCCCGCCAGCACAATTTGCCCTCCCAAACTGCCCAACTCATGCGCCACGGCACGGCCGATGCCCGAGCCGCCCCCTGTGACAATAAACGTTTGCCCCGCGAACAAATCTGGACGAAAAATGGAACGATACATGGTGAATTGTGAATTGGGAATGTTTAATTGTGAATGGTGGTGGATGTGAGCCAGTAACCAATAACGAGTAACGAATAACGATTATACCCCATGACCCTGACAACCGTTGCCCCCCATATTTACCAAGTGACTTTGCCCCTGCCGTTTGCGCTGAACCATGTCCATTGCTATTTGCTGGATGATGGGGATGGGTGGACGGCCGTGGACGCGGGCTTACACACCAGCCAAACCGAAGCGGGCTGGCTGGCCGCTTTCACCGAACTGGGCATTACGCCCGCCCACCTCAAACGCATCATTTTGACCCATACCCACCCCGACCATTACGGGGCGGCGGGCTGGTTGGAGCAGTGGAGCGACGGCCGCGCGGCCGTGCATCTCTCTCCCCGCGAGGCGGAAGTGGCCAGCCGCACGTGGGGCGAATGGGGCCAGCATGAACAGCTCATGGTAAGGCATTTGCTGAGAGCGGGTTTAACGCCCGCGATGGCGCAAGAGGTGGCGGAAAACACCCAATTTGTAGCCACCCGCACACGGCCGCACCCCACCCACCACGAACTGCTCCAGCCGGGAAGCCGCATCGAAATGGCCCAACGCACCTTCGACATTCTCAGCTACGCGGGGCACAGTGATGGGCAGTTGCTCTTCCACTGTTCCGCCGAGGCGCTCATGCTTTCGGGCGACCATGTGTTGATGGACATTACGCCGAACATCAGCCTGTGGCCGGGGGGCTGGGCGAACCCGCTCGGCCGTTACCTAGATTCACTACGCGAATTAAAGGCGTTTGAGGTGGCACTGGCCCTGCCGGGGCATAAGCGGCTGATTCACGACTGGCACGGCCGCCTTGCCGAACTGGAAAAGCACCACGCCGAGCGGTTGGGGCACACGCTGGCGGCCGTGCAGGGGGGCGACAGCACCACGGCTGAAATCGCCAAAACAGTCTTTCGCCTCAACCACCTCACCGTCCACGAAGCCCGCTTCGCCATCACCGAAACCCTCGCCCACCTCGAGTACCTCGCCCACCAAGGGGAGATAAAAGAGGATGAAGCGGGAGAAATGGGGTTAATGGTTACTCGTTATTCGTTATTCGTTATTGGTTGCTGGTTAACCAAGGCGATGGCTTAACAAGACCCTTCAATAACAAATAACCAATAACGAGTAACCCCCTCCCCCTACGGCCGCACAATTTTGGCCGTGGGGTCGCCCAGCAGGCCAAAAGTGTCGCTGATTTCGCGCACGCCCAAGTCGGCCACGGGCAATTCCAGCTTGGCCGCTTGGAGCACATCCCCCATGCGCGTCATGGCGGGGTCTTGCAGGTGGTTGAGCAAACTGAGGGCGAACGGCCGCTGGTAAGCGGATAAGGTCAGGCTAGTGGCGGCCACCAGCAAAACGGGGCCGTCGGGGCTGGTCAACATCCGTTCGGAGAGGGAAACTTCGGTGGGGTGGGCAAAAAAGCCTGTCAGGCAGGTGAATTGCAAGACAATGGGGGGAGCCGTGCCATTGCTTTGGAGGCCAGCCACGCCATCCGCGTTAAAGACATTGTCTTTGCCCCACAAGTTCAGGCTCCCATGCCCCACATAGCTGACCAACCACGCCCCCTCGTTCCAGCCTGCCGTGACCGTTTCTTGGGTGGCTCCATACAGTTTGTTGACGGCCGTCTTATCCCCCACCGCGCTTTCGGTGACGAGGTAATCGGACAAGTCGGTAAACTCTGCGCTTGTGCCATCGGCCGCGAAGAGGGCATGGCCTGCGAGGGGCGCTTGTTCGTAGGCGAGGGTGCGTTGCACGAGGTCGCTCACGGCCGCTGGCGAATCCACAGGCCAACGGCCGATGGCCATGTCGGGGTGGTAATCGCCGTCAATATCGGCCATGCGCGAATCGCTGACCGTTTCGCCGCTGTGGGTGACGGGAATCATCAGGGCGGGCAGGTGTTGGGTGGGGTGTTGACCCAAATAGTTGCGGTAATCATAGGTGGCACGGCCGACCAGCAAGACATAGCGCGGGGCGGGGTCGGCCCATGTTTCGGCCGTGTGGCGCAAAAAGTGGGTGATGGCCTCCGGGGTGGCGTGGCCCGCTCCAAAATGGTCGTAAATTTCGGCCACATCCACCACCTGTGTAACCAATCCCTCGGTGCGCCGCGCCTCGGCCAAGGGTTCCACGGCCGCCAGCAGGCCCTCCGTGGTGATGATGAGGAAATCAGCTTGGTTGTCGGCGGCCGTTAAGGTGGTGGGGCGCAAGCCTGTCAGTTGGGCGGGCTGGCGGTAGCCAGCGGGGGCGACGGCCAAATAGGGGGTGTCGGCCGTGGAGTCAAAGGCGGCCGTGGCCAACCCCACCACCTCGGGCTGGTCGGGATTGGCGAGGCTGAGAACGAGGGCGGCGCACTAAAACCCGCCAACGAGATGGCTCCCCCGCTGGTGGTGAAGGCCAGCGCATCGTTGTCCGCTTCGGCCGCTGTTTGGTAGTTCACCTCTATCCAATCGAGGTGGGAAATATCTATAAAGGTGTTGCCGACTGGCCGATTGTCGAGCAAAAGCGTGTTTTCGCCCGCCCGCAACAGGCCAGCGGGGATGTCTAGCTCGGCCGTGTGATGGACTTGCCCTTCCCAAACTATTTTTTGGATGAATTGGCCGTTGAGGCTCACATCCAAATCGTGGTCATCTTGCACATTGGGGTCGTGGGATGCGCCCCAGAATTGGAGGCGCAGTCGGCCGCTTCCATCCCCCTTGGCCACGCTCTCGGGCAAGGTGAAGGTGGTCTCAAACATCTGCTCGACGTGAATGGTGTGCCAGTACCATGTGTCGGGGTACTCGGCTGTGTGGGCGTTGCTGACATAGAGCGTGTTTTGCTCTAAATGCAGTTGACTGAGGACTGGGGACGAGGGACTAGCGGCAGGCGGAGGGCTGACGGCTGAGGTGTTCATCGCCACCCCTTCGGTGCCAATTTCGAGGAGGTAGGCGCGGGTGGTGGTGTAGATGGAGTCGTTGGCACGGCCGTAAAACAGCAGTTGCCCTTCGTGGAGCAGGTGGGCAATGGGCTGGCCGTTGTGGGTCAGGGCAAGGGGCGCGGCCGACCAGTTCTCGAGTTGCACCCCCAACGCCTGCACAGCGGCAAGGTCAATGGCGTACAAGCCATCTTCGGCCACCTCAATTTTGAGCTTGTTGTCGCTGATGGGCAGGGGGGCGGGTGTGGGGTCGGTGCGGCGGCAAGCGGCCGTGGAAAATAAGAGGAGAAAGAGAAGGAAGAAGCGCATGGGGAATTGTGATTTGTGAATTGGGAATGGCTAATTGTGAATGCTTGGCTTACGGCTGAAGAATTAGCTTACAGCTTACGGCCAATTCTACCCCAGCCCCTCTTTGCCAATCGGCCAATCTCCCAATTTGTTAATCTGCCCCACCACAAGTTGTTAGGCCAGTGCTTTTAGCGGCCGAATGAGGAGCCGATTGATAAATTCGGCCATCTCCTCGGCCGAATAGGCCATGCCTTGCTCCAGCCACCAGCGCACAAGCGACATCATGCTGGCCACAAAGTGATAGGCCACCAACTCTTCGGGCGTGTCTCCCTTGGCAAAAAAGCGGCGCCCCTCGGCCATCCCAAACCCGATGAGGGGCTGGATGAGTTTTTCGGCCGCAGGGCTTTGCAACAATGCCCGAAGCAAATCGGCGTATTGAGCGGCAAAGCGCACAGCGTGGATGGTGTTTTGCTCGGCCGCAAAATCATCGGCATGGGGTGCTAAAAGCACTGTCTGCGCCTCCTGCAAAATATCCCACATAATGGTGTAAACAAGGTCTTCTTTGTCTCGATAATGGCGATAAAAGGTCTTGTGGCCGACCTGTGCTTGCCGGGTGATATCGGTCACAGCCACAGCTTCATACCCCCGTTCAATAACAAGTTGAATAAAAGCCTCGCGGAGCAAGCGTCGTGTGCGTAAACCGCGCAAATCTGATTCGTTCATTGGTGTATTGGTGTATTGGTGTATTGGTGTTGGTGGTTGGTGTTGGTGTATTGGTGATTGGTGTGGGTATTGGTGTATTGGTGCGACCAAATTATAGCACATGTATTGACTTATGTGTGTCTTATGCTATATTTTGTGTCACAAATATGACATGCTATATGTCATATCATTCTTGTAATCAAATCTTATCCACGTTCTAGGAGAAAATGATGTTTGCCAAATATAGTCGTTTCATCATGTTTGGATTGTTTGCAATGCTGTCGTTGGTTGCTTGCCAACAGGAAGAACCAGCACAAGAGCAACATGCAATGACCGAGGGGAGTATGGATCACACGGCCGAGGTTGTGTTCGTGCAAGGCAACACGGAGACCCCGCCCCTGCCGATTGTGCTAGATGCCACTCAAACAGAGGAGATTGGCTCTGTCTATGAGGCGTATTTAGCCCCCCACCAAGAACCGGGCGAGGAAAAAGATACGCCTTCGCACATTCCCAGCCAATTCCGTTCGACCACCCCTTCCACCCTGCGCGAAGACCGCTTGGGGCGTGGCCATGCGTGGGTGCGCTTTACCAAAGATTTGAGCCGGGCTTACATAGATATTGATTTGGAAAATATCAATCACGAAGAAGTGGTGATGTTCCACATTCATTGCGGCCGTCCCGATATGCTCGGCCCCATTATTGTGGATTTCTCGCTCATTGATGACATTCAGGCGAACATGGCGGATGGGGTGTATTCCATCGAAATAACCAATGCTGTTATCGAGGCCACGGCCGCTTCGGGCGAGGGTGTGGTGGGGTCTCTGACAATGGGTTGCCCCATTCCCGCCAGTCTGGCGCTGGAGTTGGGCAGTATTGACCGAGTTAAGACGATTGCGGGGATGGAATTTATTGCCCGGCAAGGGGAGTTGTATTTTAATTTGCACACCAGTGGCCATGTTTATTTTGGGGATATTCGGGGGCAAATTTATCGGGTCGAGGGCGACTAAACCGGATGGGCCAAGGCAAGTCCCTTTTTTAACAGAATAATGACACCTTGCCCCCTGGCGTCCTCCTGGGCCCTCCCCGGCGGGTTGGCGCGACATCCCTGCAGTTGCCGGCCCCTAACATGGAACGTTTCGGGACTGGCGGGAGCGGGCGGGGGGGGGCGGCGCGCCCTGAGGGGCGGGGGCAGTTCCCGAGCTTGGGCGCAGCTTTTGGTGCGTGGGGTGGGGGGAGTACTGCCCGGCGGACGCAGGGACAAATTCCACAGCTACTCCAAATTTCTCCCCCGAGGGGGCGAGGCTAGGCGACAAGCTGCGATGAATTCTTTTTGGGGAATACGGCCGTGAGATGGCGGCGCGCGTATTCAATCCGTTACCACCAAAGCCTTGGGGCGACGGTGGGGGGTGGCGGGGATTGGCCCCCTTTCAGTGGGGGCGCCCCTCCCCCCCCTGCTGGGGCCCGCGCGGGCGGACATTACCCCTTTTGCGCCGTGGGGGGAGTGGTGGGCAACCCTGCTTTGTGAACCCGCTGGGGTTACCACCTCTTGTCGCGGCCCGGGCTGTGGGCTTCCCCGATTTCGGGGATGCCGCCGGGCGGCGCCTGGCGAGGACCTCACAACTGGCCGGGACCAGTGCTGGGCGAACTGCCGAGCGTTGGGACGCTGGGATTCGGGGCAACCCAAGCGAGGGTGGCGGGCTGGAGGGAAGCAGCTTTGGGCTCCCACCTGCCCCCAGTTTTGTGCCCGGCAGAGTGCCCGGGCTGGTGGGATGCCAGAGCAGTTTGGCAATTTGTGGGCGGGGGGAAGGACACTACCCCAGCCCGGTTGGCTGCGCTTTGGGCTGGCGGTTGGCAGCCGGCGACCACCCCTAACCCCCACCCCCAAAAACCCCAAAAACCGCGCAGGTCTTGAAGACCTGCGCGGTTTTATTAGTGTCTGGGGTCTCCAGACCCCCAGATGGACGGTCGAGCTCCACAGCCGCGGTTTTTGTTTCTACGCCAATGCTGCTTTGAGCAATGCCACAGCTTCTGTCTCAATGTCGTGCACGCGCAAGACATGCTCGGCAATGGTGTGGCACAGGGTCGTTACCTCGGCCGCTGTCAGCGGGAAATTGGCTTCGGCCTCGTTGTGGATGGCTTGCAGGCGGCCGTCAATCTGCTTCATCTCCGCCACCGCCCCATTGCCCTGCGCCACAAAGCTATCCCGCCGCCGCAACAGCAGGGTGCGGGTCTCGTGCAATAAGGGCACGTCCTCGGGCAAAAGAGCCTCGCTGAGCGCATCCCATGCGCGAGCACTGTGGCGAAATTGTACGGCCGCCTCCCGTAAGGCAGGCTTGGACAGAATCACGGCCGCTTCATCAAAAATCGGCGTACACATCCCGCTCGGCCTGGCCTTGCTTGCCAAAGATTTGGATGTCGCCAAAGGCGTTGGTGAGGCCCGAGAGCAGTTTGCGCCCCGCAGGGAACTCTTTGGCCCAGCTTAGGCGGGCGGTGGGTTTGGTGAGCAGTTCCGCCCATGTGTGGTAGGCGCGAAGGCCGAAGTTGTTGGCACTGCCCTTGGGCGGCTTTTCGGTGTAGAGTTTGAGGCAATCCCAGATGCCCAGTTGCACGGCCGTGACCAATTTGGCCTCATTCGGCCGTTCCAAGGTAATGGTGCGAAATTTGTCTTTTTTGACACGGCCGCGAGCGGTGGCGAGTTCGGCCGTGGTCACTGTCAGGGGCAATTGGGCGCGGTCGGCGATGGAAACGGTGTCGGCCGTTTCGTCGTAGCCGTAGACCAAGATGGGAAACATGCCCCACATGCCCTCGTCGTAAGTGAGGGCGTTGTAGGGCAAGCTCCACATATCGGCCCACACAAGGGTGGGCAACCCCTCCTCCAACGCATCCACCAGATTGGCCACTCCTTTGGCAGGTTTGCTCGTTTGGCGCACCTGTTGCCCAATGCCGAGGCGGGAGAGCATCGTATCGAATGGGTCAAATGTGTTGCGGGTCAGAATGCGGGCGTGGGGGTCGTAGCCTTCGTAGGCAAACGAAAAATACCCCATCACCGCCCCGCCGCTGACCCCCATGAGCAAGGCTTCGCTGTAGGGCAAGCCTGTGTGGGGTGCTTTGATGCCCATGTAATCCAAGGCGTTGCGCACGGTTCCTGTTTCCCAATGACGGCCGTCAAATTGGTGGTAATTTTGTAGAATTGGCATGTCTGTTCTCCTGCGGGTATGCGAGTTTGTTGCCAAAAAACAATTATCCAATCAGGTTAAAATCTGACACGAATTGCACAAATTTTACGAATTACACGAAATAGATTCGAGAAAATTCGTGTAATTCGTGTCTAAAAATCCTTCACCCCTCAGGATAGTTAAATTTTGGAAATGGCCTAATGGGAATAGTATAGGGTAGGATGCGGCCGTGGTGAAAAAAGAGAGACATGCTATTCCAAATGGGGGACTGGGGGTCACAAACGTCCCAAGTCCCTCGTCCCTAGTCAAAATTGGCAAATAACGAGTAACAACTAACGAGTAACCTATGACCAACTGGAAACTAATTGCCCATCAAATTGTGACAGGCGTGGGGTGCGCCCCCGGCGAAATTATCTACCTGCGCGATGATGTGGGGCGGGTGGATGTGGTGGAGGAAATTTTGCTGGCCATCGAACGGCAAGGAGCCACGCCGTGGCTGGAATGGCATCGCTCAGGCTATATGGAACGGCTGTGGAATGAGGTTTCGCCCGAGCGGTTGGGGCAATGGCACACTCAGCGGCAAAAATTTCTGGCCACGGCCGACCGCATCATCACTTTGGGCAGTACCCACCCCAACTTTGAGCGGGTCAACAAGGAGGGGTTTGCGGCATGGCAAACGGCCGAGCAAGCCCTAACCGAACTCGAGGAGAGTCGCCAACTGCCTTACATGTTGGTCGGTATCCCCACAGCCGAAAAAGCGGCCGAACTCGGCCTGAGTTTGGCCGAACTGGAAGCGCACATGCTCCCTGCACTGGCCGTACCCACGGCCGAGTTGCGCTTGCCCATCGAGCGCATCTTGCACCACGCCACCCATGCCCAAACCTTGACAATTCGCACAGGAACAGAAGAACAGTACACGCTGACGATGCAACTGGCCGAGGGGCGGCCGTGGCACAGCGACGATGGGTTTATTGATGAGCAAGACCGCGCCCAAGGAGCCATTGTGTCGAACATGCCCGCTGGCTCCATCTACACCACCGTACAAGAGGCGGCGACGACGGGGCAAGTGTGGCTGGCGCAAGCGGGGCAGGCGCGGGATGTGTTGCTCTCGTTTGGGGCAGATGGGCGAGTGGCGCAGGTCACGGCCGCGCACGGCCAAGAGTGGTTGGAGGGTTTATTCGGCCGTCACACAGGCGAACCCCGCCGCGTGGGGCACATTGGCATTGGGCTAAACCCACATTTACACCGCGCCATCGGCTGGACATTGGTGGATGAACATGTGCAGGGCACACTCTTTCTCTCGTTTGGGGAAAATCGGTACATGGGGGGGCAAAACGAGTCCTCGCTGAATGTTGATTTTGCCCTTGCGGGGGCAACATTGCTGGCAGGGGAGCGGCCGTTGGTGGAAAACGGCCACACCCCAAAAAAACCCCGGGGGGGGGGGCGCATTGTGGCGCCGCCCCCCCCTTTACTTGGGGGGGGTCCTGGGGGAAAAAAAAAAAAAAGGGGCGGGGGGGTTTGGTTCCCAAACTTTTGTTTTTTTCCCTCGGGGGGGGGGAAGGGGGGGAGGTTTTTTTTTTTTCTTGGGGGGGGGGTGTGATTTGAAGAAGGATTGGCAACCTGATTGATGGACAAAACTGATTGAACCGCGGAATGGGCGCGAAGAGCGCAGAGAAATTCCTCCAGAGAACTCCTGCGCTCTCCGCGGTTCAATCAGCCTATTAAAATGGGGTATACAATGTTGGAGGGGGGGGGAGGGCCGGCTGGGGGGGGGGGGTTATTACCCGGGGGGGGTGGGGGGGGGGGGGGGGGAATTATTTGGTGGCCCCGGAAAGACCCCCTGGGGGGGCAGAAAAAGAAAGAGGGGGGGTAGGGGGGGGGGGGGGGGGCCAGGGGGCACGAATTTTTTGGGGGGGGGCAGATGGAAATTCGCCAATTGACTTTGCAAGATGTGGAGGAGCGTTTCTTGGAACTGATGGCCGACATTGAAACGGGAGATTCCTTTGATTTTGCCGACCCACAATGGGTGGGCTGGCTCAAACGTAAAATTGCGCGGCGCTGGGGGGCTGGGGCGCAATTTTACGGGCTGTTTGCGGCCGATGAGCCAATCGGCTTGTTGGGCCTCATCATTGACGACCACCCTTATTTTGCGGGGCGCAGTGAGTTGGTGGATTTGGGGGTGATGCCTACCCATCGGCGGGCGGGGCACGGGACACGGCTCTTGAAATATGCCGAACAGCTTTCGCGAGAGGCGGGGGTAGTGTGCATGTACATCTCCACCTACGCGGGAGACACCCAAAACATCACCTTTTATGGGCAAAATGGGTTTGCCCCTGTGGCCACCTTGCCCGATTTTTACGGGGTGAACGATGAGGGGCAAGTGTATATGCGAAAGAGGTTGATGGGTGAGAAGTGAAAAGCAGGGGTGCTTAACTTTTTGCAGACTAGAAGAAAATTTTTAAAGCAAAAGGGCAAAAGAGCAATGGTACAAAGAGGTTTTGGCAAATGAAACTTTCTCGAGTAACTTTGTTTTTTTGCTCTTTTGCCTTTTTGCAATAAAGCTTGATTTTCGCTTAAAAAGGTCAACTTATTCAATCGTCATTCCTAAGGGAAACACCTATGAAACGCTGGTTTTGGCTCGTTTTAGGCATGGCTTGGTTCATTGGCTTATGGGGAAGTGCCACGGCCGCCTTAACCCCACCCCCGCCCGCCCCACCCGTATTCGGGGGTGGCGCAAACGACGAGGAAGCCCCGCATGATGAATTTTCGGCCGAACAAGAGCAGGCCATGTGGGCCGAAATCCAGCACAACCTCGCTTGGCTCCGCCGCGCTGGGCTGTGGCCAGCGGCCGATACCGCCGCTGTCTCTTACAACTTCCCCCTGCGCATGGTCTCTGGCTTGCCCGATTACGACGGCTTTCGCGTCTCCGCCTTTGCAGACCACAACCCAACTGGAGGAGCCACCGATTACAATGGCGGCACGCGCACCTACAATGGCCATCGGGGAACCGATTATGCGCTGTACCCTTTTAATTGGAACAAAGTGGATGCGGGCGAAATGGAGGTGATTGCGGCGGCCGATGGGCTGATTGTGGCTAAATCGGATAGCAACCCGGCCGACCATAACTGCAATGGGAGCAGTGGCGGCGACTGGAACTATATTGCTCTGACCCATGCCGACGGCCGCATGACCATTTATGGGCACATGCGCTACAACTCGTTGACCAGCAAAGGGGTAGGGCAAACAGTGACACAGGGGGAATATCTGGGCACAGTGGCCAGTTCGGGCTTTTCCAGCGGCCCCCATCTCCATTTTGAGGTGCGCGAGGGCACAGATGGGGCGGCTCCGTGGCGCGACCCGTTTGCGGGGCCAAACAGCCAACCCGAATCGCTGTGGGCCAACCAACGGCCGTATCGGGATTCGGCCGTGAACCGCATCGCCACCCATTCCGCCCCGCCCAGCACCCCCGACATTTGCCAGCCCAGCATCACCAATTTCCAAGATAATTTCAGCACGCCCAGCATCATCTATTTGTACGTGTATTACCGCGATTACCAAGGGCAATTGCCCACCCAATTGACCATTTACCGCCCCGATGGAAGCGTTTATGAAACATGGTCTTACACGGACAATGAGGTCTTTTTTTATTCCGCCTACCGCTGGTGGACGCTAACTTTGACAGCGGGCGAGCCTGCGGGCACATGGCGCTTTGAGGCGACTTATAACGATGGGGGGTATGAAACCTTCTTTAATGTAGATGTCCCTACGGCCGTGGCCGTGCATAGCCCCAATGGGGGCGAGGCGTGGCCTGTGCAGTTCGCCCACCCCCTCACATGGGCGGATAATTTGGGGGGTGAGGTGAACATTGCCCTGTACCACAATGGGGCATACCACACGACCCTTGCCACCAACATCCCCAGCGACGGGGAGTATGTGTGGGTTCCCGAGGCCACGTTGCCGCTGGGGGCGGGCTACACCATTCGGGTGACAAGTGTGTTTAACCCCGCTCTGTACGATGAGAGCGATGCCCCTTTTAGTTTGCTCCCCGAAGCGATTTTGGTAGGAGATGATTTTGCGCTGACGGCCGTGAATACGCCTGTCACGCTTAACCCACTCGGCAATGATGCCGCGCCACAGGGAGACGCTGGCGATTACGGCCGTTGGCCACCCCATCAGCGGCACGGTGAGTTTGTTGGATAGTCAGCTCATCTACACCCCCACGCTCGATTTTATCGGCACGGATGTGTTTACCTATACGGTGAGTACGGAGACGCAACAGGCGGAAGCGGCCGTTACGATTCGGGTGGCGGCCGAGATTTTCCGCTCGTTTGTGCCGCTCATCAGCCGTTAGGGGTTTGTCACTCTCCCCTTGACCAACTGGGAGTGTAACTAAAAGTACCATCAGCCGCCGTTTTACCCGATTCCTTTGCCACAAGCAAATACGGCTTACTGGCCAAGAAAATGTGTCCAGCAACCAACTCATCACGTTGGCGATGGCGGAAAAAAGAAGTATCGGTTTTGGCCGGCCGATTGTTTGAAACACGCCCAGCGTAGGAGAACCAAGTTTGAGGCTCTGGTAAAGTGGCGACAGTGCCGCCTGATGATTATGATGTGTTGTAGCCTAAGGTGGATTGGGTGATTTTAACTCAATGTCAACCTCTAACCCATTCCAATCTGCTGACGACCGAGTTGCTACCCGGTATCGCTTTGATTATGCTAAAGTGAAGCCCAATCGGTTTGCCAACTGTCTGAATGTGCGGCAAGCACGACCGTGATTGTCCACCTACCAACTTGGCTATACCTGCTGACCTTGCAACCTCCATCTTTACCTACCTCTGCCACCAACGCCGCTTACTCGGCTCCGCCCATAGCTTTGAAGACGAGCCAAAGCCAAAAGCCGGTTGGTTCCAATCTAAAAGCAGAAGAGCGGATGGATATGCTGTGCATGTTTACGGATATGATTTTGAGCGTAAATCCCACTATGATGGAGCGCAAACATGTTAAACCGATTGCAGGGCGTATTCGCGTCTTACACGACCATAATGTATGTGCTGAAGTAAGTTATTCGCGTTATAACGCCACCATCTAACGACACCAACCCTGAATAGTATGCCCCAAAACACGAGCGTAAAAACGGGCACGCACTATTTTACACAACCACATTCACTGACTTACGAGGAATTAAAATGCATAATTATCAAAAAAACCTAGAAGATTTAGCATTGAACTGGACTCACTGGCTTTAAAGAATCAAAACTTTTTGAGATGTAGTGTAATTTCTGTGTGATATCACAAGTTTATTTAGGACGATTTAACCCTAAAGAGATCACTACGTTTGAGAATGATGCGTCAATTGATGGCATTGCAATAATCATCGATGGGTATTTGATAACAAAGCTTGACGATGCAATAAGTTCCTTTGAGTCTCATAAAACAAATATGCCTGTACATATTGCACTTCAAGCAAAGTAGTGAATCATTTACTAAAGATAAGATGCCAATTTTTCAACTGGGTTTATGCGATTTCCTTTCGTTAGAACCAAAGCTACCATCTGGGTCACTTAACAGAGAAGCCATCGAAATTCTAAAAATAGTATTTGATAATTTACGAAAAATTCAAGGGGGACGCCCCATAATAGATATTTACTACTGCACAACAGGAACTTATAGAGCAGAAAAAGAGATTCATGCTTCGTTTGATATACTTAAGGAATCTGTAGCTGATTTAGATCTTTTTTCTGACGTTACAGTTACCCCATTAGGCCGCCCAGAACTACTAAAGATGTGGGCGGCTGTTACAGAAAAAAATGAGGCAAGACTTAAGGTAATTGATTACCTTGGCATGCCGGCTATGAAAGGAATTCCTCAATCTTATATAGCGTTAGTTAAGGCAGAAAATTTCGTTAAAAGCCTCTTGACGGGAGACAATGGAAGATTGAAGCTTGGGATTTTTGATGAAAACATTAGATCGTTCCTTGGATCAGAAAACCCTGTTAATGCAGATATCGCGGAGACATTAAAAAGTGAGTCTCAGAGACAACTATTCTCAGTTCTTAACAATGGTATAACGGTTGTTGCTCCTGAAATAACTCTTACTCCAAATACCAAAGAAATTGATATTGCTAATTATCAAATTATTAACGGTTGCCAGACGAGCAATACACTTTGGGAATGTAAAGATTTATTGACAGATAACGTCAATGTTGTAGTCAAGTTTATTCAATCTCCAGATACAGATGTTTCTATGAGCATCATATCAGCAACAAACAGCCAAACAGGGATTAAGTCAGAATCTTTCCATGGATTAAAAATTTAAAGCTAAACTTGTGCAATCATATTTTAATGCTAGAAACTCAGAGCTATGCAGTTCTGAACATACTGTATACTTCGAGAGACGTGAAAATGAATTTAAAACTAATAATTATAGAGCCTCTAAAATTTTTTGACGTAAAGG
Organism: Candidatus Hadersleviella danica; assembly: GCA_016711405.1. Taxonomy (GTDB): domain Bacteria; phylum Chloroflexota; class Anaerolineae; order Promineifilales; family Promineifilaceae; genus Hadersleviella; species Hadersleviella danica. Next base: position 55,108 of record JADJSZ010000016.1, read on the forward strand.
TTATCTAGAGCATATCCGGCAATGTTTTGTGAAGTACCCCACAATGCTTATCGCTATGTTAATACAATATTTCAGAATCACCACGAAAACTTGTTTTCGGATAACGATCATGAATCACTGTATTATTGTGCTGCGCTGACATTCTACAAATACAATATATTATTAAATGGTAATCGGGTCAACGCACGTAATTATACTAAATACAAATGGCATATTGCATATTTGTATCATTGCCGCTACACATTGGGAAGTTAAAGCAATTATCAGAGGCTCTAACAAAGCTAGGAGGTTAGCCAAGAAAATTATTGATAGCCTCTTAGATGAAGGAAGATATTTTGAACGCCTTTTTATAGTATGCCAAAAAATAATAGAATCAATAGATCACCCAACAGATGATGAATTAAGCGAGAAGTAAATATACTGCTGAGCTTCGTAAAGCGACTTCACAATATATTTCAACTCATGACGCTCCTTGGAAGCAAAGTGATGAATTAGACGCATAATTTTATCGTCAACATTAATAGGCATTATTCCGATTTGCACCTTCCTTTACAGGGAGCCGCAAGAAATCGCAGAGATAGAGGGCATTTAACAACAAAACGGCCGTCTCCCTCCCGAGACGGCCGTTCTTTTTCACCCCCCATGTTGCCTCTGCAAACTCCGCACCACCAACGCCCGTTGCGCCACCGACCGAATCCCATTCACCGCCGCCTGCGCCGCCGACAACGTCGAAACCAGCGGCACCTTATGCCGAATCGCCGCCTCCCGCATCGCCGCTTGGTCTGCATACGCCCGCTGGCCTAACGGCGTGTTAATCACCAACTGAATCTCCCCCCGCGCAATCCGCGCCACCGTATCATCGGGGCCAGCGCCCGCCTTGGGAACCACCACCACCGCCAGCCCCACCCGCGCCAACGCCGCCGCCGTCCCCTCCGTCGCATACAGCGTAAAACCCATGCGGTGCAAATCCCGCCCCAGCTTCAGCGCGGCCGACTTATCCATATCGTTCACCGTAATCAGCACCCCGCCGCTGGTGGGCAGATGAGTTCCCGCCGCCATTTGCGACTTGGCAAAGGCGTGGCCAAAGCTGGCCGCGTGCCCCATCACCTCCCCCGTCGAGCGCATTTCGGGGCCAAGGCGGGTGTCTGCGCCGGGGAGCTTGTCGAACGGCAAGACGACCTCTTTCACAAAAAAGCCATCCACCGACGGCCGTTTGGTCAGCCCCAACTCGGCCAACGTTTTGCCACCCTGCACCTGCGCCGCAAACTTGGCCACAGGCACACCCGTCGCCTTGCTCACAAACGGCACCGTTCGGCTGGCGCGGGGGTTCACCTCCAGCACATACACCACCTCATCTTTGATGGCGAACTGGACGTTCATCAACCCTTTGACCTCGAGCGCACGGCCGAGTCGCTCCGTGTAATCGCGCATAATGCTGATGAAATACTCGCCCACTTTATAAGGCGGCAACACACAGGCACTATCGCCCGAATGAATGCCCGCCTCTTCGATGTGTTGCATCACCCCCGCAATGACCACCGTCTCGCCGTCGGAGATGGCATCCACGTCCACCTCATACGCATCTTCGATAAATTGGTCAATCAGGATGGGATTCTCGGCCGCGCCAAATTCCTGCATGGCCACGGCCGCTTCATTAAAGAATTTCACCAGCGCAGGCGCATCATCGGCCACGGCCATAGCCCGCCCGCCAAGGACGAACGACGGCCGCACCAGCACGGGGTAGCCCACCCGCTCGGCAATGGCCAACGCCTCCTCTTGGCTGTAAGCGATGCCCCAATCGGGGTGGTCAATGTCCAGTTCTTTGAGCAACGCCCCAAACCGCCCCCTGTCCTCGGCCAAATCAATCGAATCGGGCGGTGTGCCCCAGATGGGCACGCCAGCGGCGGCCAGCCCCGCCGTCAGGTTGATGGGCGTTTGGCCGCCAAACTGCACGATGACCCCCTCGGGCTGTTCCATGTCGTAGATGTTCAGCACATCTTCCAGCGTCAGCGGCTCAAAGTAGAGCCTGTCGGCCGTGTCGTAATCGGTGGAGACGGTTTCGGGGTTGCAATTGACCATAATCGTCTCGAAACCCCATCTCGCTGAGCGCCCAGCAGGCGTGGACACAGCAATAATCGAACTCAATCCCTTGGCCGATGCGGTTGGGGCCGCCCCCCAAAATCATCACCTTGCGCTTGTTGGTCGGTTGCGCCTCGTCGTCCCGCTCGTAGGTGGCGTACAGGTAGGGGGTGTGCGCCTCGAACTCGGCCGCGCAGGTGTCCACGCGGTAATAGACGGCCGTCACCCCCAACGCTTTGCGGGCTTGGCGCACGGCCATCTCCCCCACCCCCACGGCGCGGGCAATCATTTTGTCGCTAATGCCCAACTTTTTGGCGCGGCGCAACTCCTCGGCCGTTAGATGGGCAACCTCACGGCCGACAAACGTCGCTTCCACCTCGAGGATGTGCTTCATCTGCTCCACAAACCAGATGTCGTAGCCCGAGGCGATGGCCACCTCGTCGGCCGTCATGCCCGCGCACAGGGCGGAGGCGACATGGGCCAATCGTTGCGCCGTGGGGCGGCCGAGGTCAGCGGCCGTGATGGGCGGCGCGGCCTCATCCACCAGTGTACGGCTGAACCCCAGCCAGCCAATGTCCAGCCCGCGCATGGCCTTGTTGAGCGCTTCGGGGAAGGTGCGGCCGATGGCCATCACCTCGCCCACGCTTTTCATTTGCGGCCCCAGCACGGGGTTGGCCCCCGCAAACTTCTCAAAATTCCAGCGGGGGATTTTGACAACTGTGTAATCAATGCTCGGCTCAAAGCTGGCGGGCGTTTCGCGGGTGATGTCGTTGCGAATCTCGTCCAGGGTGTAGCCCACGGCCAGCAGGGCGGCGATTTTGGCAATGGGGAAGCCCGTCGCTTTGCTGGCGAGGGCGGAAGAGCGGGAGACGCGGGGGTTCATTTCGATGGTCAGCACCTCGCCCGTCTCGTGGTTGACGGCGAATTGGACGTTGCTCCCGCCCGTCTCCACGCCGATGGTTTCCATCACTGTTTTGGATAAATCCCGCAAATGTTGGTACTCACGGTCGGTCAGGGTTTGGGCAGGGGCCACGGTGATGCTGTCGCCTGTGTGTACGCCCATCGCGTCCACGTTTTCGATGGAGCAGACGACGACGAAGTTGTTGGCCTTGTCGCGCATCACCTCGAGTTCGTACTCTTTCCAGCCGATGAGCGACCGCTCCAGCAAAATTTCGCTGACGGGGCTGGCGCGGAGGCCGTGGATGACGGCCGCCTCGAAGTCGTCGGCCGTGTGGGCCACGCCGCCGCCCGTCCCGCCAAGGGTAAACGAGGCGCGGATGAGCATGGGGAAGCCGATTTCGTCGCGCACGGCCAGTGCTTCGTCCAAGCTATGCACAAATTTGCCTTGCGGGACGGGCACACCGGCCGCCAGCATCGCCTCTTGGAATTTGGAGCGGTCTTCGGCCAAGCGGATGGAGCGCAGGTTGGCGCCAATGAGTTGCACGCCGTGCCGCTCTAGCACGCCCGCGTCGGCAAGGGCGACGGACAAATTAAGGCCCGTCTGCCCGCCGACTGTGCCCAAAAGGGCATCGGGCTGTTCGGCGATGATGATTTTCTCAATCATCTCGACGGTGAGGGGTTCGACGTAGGTCGCGTCGGCTACGTCGGGGTCGGTCATGATGGTGGCGGGGTTGGAGTTGACGAGGACGATGCGGTAGCCTTCGCCGCGCAGGGCTTTGCACGCTTGTACGCCGGAGTAGTCAAATTCGCACCCTTGGCCGATGACGATGGGGCCAGAGCCGATGATGAGGATGGTGTGGATGTCGGTTCGTTTGGGCATGGTTGGTTAAAGTGGTTAGTGGCTAGTGGTTAGTGGTTAGTGGTTAAAAAGAAGACCTCGGCGGAGGTCTGGAGGGGATGATACCACAAAAAAACGGCCGCTTCCTGTGGGAAAGCAGCCGTTTGGCTCATCTTTTTTGGTACGGTTCGATGGTGACTAATTCGGGTATGGCCGTGTTTGGGTTTGTTCGCGCAATTGGCGGGCGGTGAGGCACGGCCGTTTTGTGGGGGTGAACAAGAGCAGAAATTCCACTTATTGCCCTTTTTCAATGGGCAAATTGCGAATCAGCAGTTCCCCTCTAGTTTGGATGGTTTGTTGAACTCGAATTGGGTCTTCGTCGTTCGCGAGCTTTGGCGGCGATTTTACGAAAAGCAGTGCTTAAACCTCTAATCGGATTGAGAAAAGTCTCGATGGCGACTTCACCCATGTCAGGTAGCATCATTACTAAAACATCAAAACCTGCTGGACTTCAGCTTCACTGGCCACTTCGCCTTTTTGCGCCTCTGGTCCAGTTTCTCAATTGCTTGTTGGGCTACTGCTTTTTGTGCGGCCGCAGCCTGTGACTCCGTCACTGATTGATATAGTCGTGCAAAGGCAGTGGTAATAGATTCGACATCATCGCCACGCTGGTAGCTCATCATGGTAGAGTGTGTCCTCTGGTAAAGTAGCGACTGAACTACTGGTGATGTTACCCACAGTAATCTTGTCGCCGCCAACCCGATCCCCTTGTATGTTATGGTCTCCAGTGGCGATGTTGCCACCAACGTTGCCACCGACATGGACTCCCCCGGTCGCTAACGGCCGTAGCTCCCGAACCTTGGGCGATGGCTCCACTACCATAACTGTGCATGGGATGACCGCAACATGCGGGTTTAGCTTCGATGGCAGGTTCCTCAGCAGAAGGCAACCCCTTGGGTTCGCTATTGCCACCAGCATAGTAGGCCAGAACAAAGTTATCGGCCTGCTCGAAGTGAAGAATAGGGTGTTGTCGGTCTTTGGTTCGCTGCGGTACTGTTTGTCGCGTATGCAAAGCAAGGTCGGCGACCCGAACATAGCCATCTTTTTTAGCAACTCCGGCTCCTGCCAAGCTCTCTATTAGGGCTAGGGTAAATGCACTGTAGGGTTTGCCCGCAAAGGAAAGTTCATCGGCACGGGACGATGCAATGACGACACGACCGTTACCTTGAGCAAACAATGCTTCAGCCTGCGGCGGCAGTGGTGCTGCTCAGGCTCAGTCTGAAGGCGTTTTAGAACCATCTAGGCCACCAGCATGGCAACAGTCCAGTAAAAGTAGCAACCGGCGGGCTGGAATAGCCCGTAATCTGGTTGCTAATTCGTCGCCGCTGACGGCCGTTTCGTACAAGAAATTTACATCATAGCCAAATGGCATCCGTTGCCAGACAAAAGCTGTACCTGATTGGCAAGGTAAGCACAGCGGCTAGGGTCTTTGAGAATATCCGCCAGTCCATTAGCATCGTCTACAGTATTAGGTAAATCGGCACCAACACCAATAAGTACAGCATGGCCTTTGGTAAATGTTGTGGTCATAGGATTTTCTCCATATTTAAGGAATGATTGATCAAGCGACTATAATCGCAACTGGGGTATTCTGTAAGGTTTTTCTGCTCGGCAATGCTCTTTCTCTCTTGTAATCCATATTTTCCCCACGAACGCACATCAGAATCCTTATTATTAACCAAAGCTTGTAAAATCTCATCTGTTCTTGGGTCATCAATTCTTACTAGCAGATTTATTGCCGATTTTCTAAATGCCTTATCGTTCAGAAAATCGGAAAGATTATGAAGTATGTTCGCCAGAGTAACGTGAAATATAGCCTTTTGCCATCGGCTTAATCCACCACATGAACCTATTCCATCCGTCATCTTCCTTATACCCATAATTCCGATTCCATTTGTCCCACCGCATGAATGTCTTCCATTCATCATCTATGATTTGTGGTGGATTGATAATTAGTTTAGGCTAGGCCATCTATTGCGCGTACATCTTGCTTTTGTGCCAACATACCAATAGCCGGTTGACGAATGTCCTTATCTTGATCCTTACACAGTAAAATAGATTCCATCTGTTGCTTGACCAATATCAAACTTGTCAAGAATACGCAGTGCAAAAAAGCGAATTCCGCGTTCTTGAGATGGAACAGTATATTTGATGACAAAGGCGTACATTCTGGTATATAAGCCAATATATTTATCAGCTATGAATTCTTGTAAGGCTGGGACCGAATACCAATCCACGCTTGTATCAGATGGTCAAGGTTATCTCCTGTTCAATGACTCAATTTCCTTGCCAACATAATTAAGTAGCCAATATAAGTCATCACCCGATGGTAAATACATATCGGGCAAATTTTCGAAAAAAATGTCAAAGGCAGACTTTGTCCCAATTTCGATGATAGCTTTTGTTGTTAAAGCACTCAAAGTGTCATGATACCACTCCTGATAGATAACTTCTCTGTTTTTATATACGTCACATAAAGCGATGATTGCGGCTTCCGTTCCAATCTGTCCTAATGCGGAAATAATAGTTTCCCATATATTCAAAAGAAAGTTTGGAATCATTTAGCATATCGCGGAGAAGAACGGCCGTTTCCACTCGTTTGCCCCTAATAATTGAATTAAGACGTTCAAAGTTTCGTCGAACCCAGCAAATGGTATGGCTACGCTCTTTAACGATGTCGCATAGAAATATGGTTACTGTTCTTTCTAAGACTTGCCCCTTTGGTTGTCTAAGGAGTGAGTCTGTTCAAAAGGTCAACAACCTTGCCTATTACTTGGGATAACCCAGATTCATATTCAACCTGATGCCAATTACGGTAGAATTTTGTTTGTCTGCCGACAGTTATGCAGAATCTATTGAAAGTCTACAAGAACGCCAGTAATTTCTTCTGGTGCAAGGATGGTTATCGCACGAATTGAAGGCTGGACATCACGAGTGTAATTAAGATCACGTGTTATTGGGACATTATTCAGCTCCATCTTGAACACTTCAACATTCTCTGATAAATGATCCTCAAACAACGAAAGTGCGGTTATGATTCGTGATTGTTTCCAACTCCCTTGTAATCTATTTTGACTCCCCTTCTTTGCTAAAGTGACAAGGATAGGCACAGCCTCAGATATTTGCATTTTGCTAACGCCATGGCTGACAGAACCACTTTCATTATTTTCAATGCTAATAATAAAGCGTCTTTGGCTTCCTGCTTGCATATTCACCCAGTTCCATCTCTGCTAAGGGATCAATGCAATCTGACCAGCCCTGACTGACCAAGTTTATAAAGACAGGCACTACCGTAGGTCGTTTCATCACCCGTAGAGCACGCATTGCTAAGAAGTGCACTGATTCTGGTTTAGATGGCATGTTCATCCATATGTCAAGCAGCCAATCGCTTATCTCTTTGTAGTTACTCTCATAACTAAAAGGGTAACTAGTCACAAATGGTACAATGATTCTATCAATGATTTTTTCTGCTTTTTGGACTGGAATATCCATTTGCTGAAGAAATTTAACTAATGCGGGCAATACATAAGCCGGTTCTATAGACAACAACGCCCAGCGAGCGTCTATGGACAATACATCTAGCTGGTCTGATGAATACCAAAGTTCGATTAAACGAAAAGCAATTTGAAATTGATTTAGTAGTTCTTGTTTGATAGATATTTCTTCAGTTTTGGATTGATACCACATAGGTCTCATCGCGGATACTCGTTCGTTCATGGTACAATAAATACAAAATGTCTTCACTTGTAAGTGTAGGATTGTTCAAAATAGCGAAGCCATATAGCTGGCTGGAGCGTGAGGTAATAGATGTAAACATGCCTCAAGAATTGAGCGATCTGCTGTGTAAGCTAAAATTTCAATTGACCTTGAAATTGAGGGAAGTTGTTCTACTAATTTAACAATTTCTTGTGCGTCAGCCACAAAAACTTCTTTAATGAGAGATGTCCACCCATGCTCAAAAACATTTTGACAAAACAATGAAAGTGAAGACTGGTCACGTTTGTAAAGGTCGCTGTCAAAAAGCCACTGGAACTTGAAAAATTCAAAGGTAAAGTGAGTATCCCCAGTGTCATGGTGAATAAATACTCCCCAAACTGTATCATCCCCTTTTTTACGCCCAGCTTGTATTCTTTGGAGTAAAGGTTTGAATACCTATCTGTTTGTCCAATTCGCCAGATTGCCGCCCGCTAACGCGATAAAAATCACGCTCATACAGTAAATGGGCAATGGCATTAATCGCTCGGTGGTGGTGAAATTGCTTAAGGCATAAATGGCAGTTTTGCGACAATTCCACCCCTTGTCACATTTTTCTTCGGCACGGGCATATTTGACCAATTGTATGATGAGGCGGTCTAAAAACTTCTGGTCTAGTTCTGTTCGGGAAGCTATCTCTACCACCAGAAAAGGTTCTTTATTGATAATATCTTCAATGAAAGTATTGAGTGCAGCACCATTACATAGATTGGCAAATGTAAACCATACCTCATCCCAATGGCCTTGTTCACGATATTGTTCTGTATGTGAAAGCCGTGTTTCCCCTAAGTATTGGTATATACGCCTATTCCTACCGTTATTCCAGCTTCTGTACAGATAACATGCCGCAAAATACTCTTGCAGAAGTTCGTGATAGAATTCCACTTGGGTGCCATCCTGACTGATTTTTAGTATCCCAGCATTTTCACTTATACGCAAAAGCAACTCGGCATTTTGTTTGAGCCTCTGCCATTGGGCGATTCTCTTTTAACCACCATGCCCGTATTTTGCCAAGGGGCTTACTAGATAAAGCTATTACCTCTAAAAATGATTGGCGAGCTAATTGGGCGGGTATCATCGTCCCTTTGTCTCGTACATGTATATCATATCCTAACTGTGCTAAAGCAGGTTTGACAAAAGACAAGTCTGGTACCTTGTGGGCATAGGGACGAATTTGAGCATCTCTTTCCCGCTTCCATATGCGCTCTATAAATTTTCGAGGAGTTGGGCGTGATTCGTATAGGTGGATTTATTTTCTTTATACTCCTCAACCAGTATGGCAAGATAAAAAGGCTGTTTTGCTAGGGAAATATTATCAAACAAATCTAATGGCTGTATGCCGTGTATTTGTAGATAATTTTGTATTTGATCTGCCATCAGTGGTTCAATAACGACCTGCGGTAAATTTAAAGCAACTGTTGCTGTATAAGAATGATGTCGACAGGATGCAATGACTCGCATTCCCCCGTTCGACTTGGAATCAACATTCTGTTTTTCCAAAAAAGCTACAATGCTTTTTCTTTTCGCTTCAACATCGCCTGCCATTTCATTGAGACCATCCAGGAGTAGGAACAACTTGTTACCCGATACAGGTTTTCGGTATCCTGTTTCTCGATATAGTTCTCCTTCAAGGAAATCCTCAAATTCAACTTGATTCAGGCCACTGGCTTAACTTCAGGAAGACGGGTAAGTAAGCACTGGAAGTTTTTGTAATTGAGTGCTGTTTGGTATGCAATTCTCCGTAGTAGTGTGCTTTTACCACTGCCTGGATCACCCAGCACAAAGCAGCAACCGTTGAAAGGCTCCAATGCCTCTTCGAAAGCAGAGATTGAACTCCATGTAACAGGCTTGTCCTTGTTCTCTATTTCTTGGTTCAATGAATAGGGAGTAATTCTGGCTGTCAAAGGAATATGGTGGGTGGTTGTCTCTGGTTTTTTCCATTCAGCTAGTCTATTATCAACATAGGTTGGGAGAGAGTTTGGGGTTTCAACACGGTAAACGACTTGTACAGCTATGGCATTTTTGCCTATGGCAACCACTGACCCTTCAATATTACCAACGGAAATTGTATCCCCTTGGACTACATCGCCGTAAATATGGTATTGGAGAAGAGGGACAGCATTATTAGACGCTAGTGATTCGGGCAGTTGGAAATCATCTGGCACAGGGAGCCAAGTAGCGTGAGGGCGTTCTTGTTGGGCTAAGGCGACGAGTTCAGGCAATCGGCCGTTGCGCCCCAATGCGAGTAATATCTCCCGAATATAAGACGGTTTTCTCTACCAGCTATGTACTCATGATCAACGTCTAGGTCAAAACAGAGGGCATAAATTTCTTCCAGATTGAAATGTTGGTCGAGGGAGATAGTGCAAGATTGTGAGGTAGATATTACTATCAGTAGTCATAATTTCCCTAAAGTCGATTCTGATCAGGCACAATGCCATCCGCTTTAGCAAAATAGCCAAGAATTGCAATTTCATCTTAGCAAACTATAAGCTTTGGGTTCGCTTAAATTTTGCGAATAAAACCATTGGTTATAAGTTAAGGGTTTTGCCAGAGTGTCAAGACGCAATTCGTTGTGCCAAATCCATTTTTCCACTTTGCTTTGGCTTGCCACCAACACCTTACATTATATTAAAGCCAACCCTCAGAGAAAGGGAAGGGACTACAACGATGGAAACTAGGCCAAATGTTGCCATGCGGTCTCCTCTTCCAGCTTGTCCCAATCTTGTGCCAGTACCATTTCACTCACCAGAGCAAGGTTAAACAGTGGGTCCAGTTCTTCATCGAGAATGGCGCTGAGGGTATCAACCAATTTGGATAGACGGGATGGGGTTTTCGTGAGAAGTTCTTCTAGCTCGTCCATGTGGATATGATACCACAGTGGGGGAGGCAAAAAAACGGCCGCTTCCTGTGGGGAAACGGCTGTTTCCTCATCCACCTCCACAGCCCAAAGTCATCATCTAGCTCCTCCCTCCACCAACCAATTACCGCCTAAGCCAGATTTGAGTATGCTACAATGATTGCTGATAAATAGCGCACTTATTGAGGCGTAACCTGTTTGCTTTGGGTTACAAATTACAAGTCACCTGCCATCTATAAACCCACTCAGAAATCTCACCATTACCCTCAGGAGGCACTTATGACCCAGTCCAAACTGTTTCGATTTTCCCTAACCCTGTTCTGGCCATTGCTCTTGCTCGTATTATGGTGGGGGCAAACGGCCGCCGCCCAGCCCCTCGCCAACCCCAACTTTGGCTACGGCTTTAACGTGGCCGAATGGGATAGGGCGCGCTTAGAAGGGATGGGCTTCAACTGGATGAAAGTGTTCAACGCCCCCGGCGCGGCCGAATCGCTCCACATTCTCTTGCGCGTCGAGGCCAACGCCAGCCACATGGGCAATTTAGACGGGTTCCGCCAAAGTATGCGCGACCTTGCCCAAAACAACGGCGCTTATATTGATGCCTACGAAATCGGCAACGAAGTCAATCTCGATGCCAGCTATGGGTGGACGGCGCCCCCCATCGCGGCCAACTACACCCAACTACTCTGCATTGCCTACGAGGAAATCAAAGCGGCCGACCCCACGGCCAAAGTGGTTTTCGGCGGGGCTTTACTGGCCAGGGCGGGTGACGGGCAATTGGGAAGGGCACGCGGACATAATGGCCTCTACCAAGACGACCGCGAGTATTTGCTGGAGATGATTACAGCCGGGCAGGCAATTGCCTCGATGGGGTGGGCTACCACAACTATGGTTTTAGTGCCGCTTACGATGCCACGCCCGATGTGAACGGGGGCACGGCCGTCACCAACTGCGCCAACGGCTTCTGTTTCCGGGCGTGGAAAAAAATCTACGAGCGCTGATGCAAGCCAACGGCTTGGGCGAAAAACTGTGTGGACGACAGAATTTGGCTGGCTCACCGACCCCAGCGAGGAAAATTTAGCCAGTTGCCCTGAGCGACCCGGTTGGCAGGGGCGGAATGGCAAATTGTCAGCCAGCAGACACAGGCCGAGAACATGGTGGGGCGTACACCTATGCGGCCGAAAATTGGCCGTGGCTGGGCTGCCATTGGCTTCAACCTCAACTTTAACCTTGCGGGCTATTACGATGAGTGTGAGCAGATGCGCTTTTACAGTGTGGCTGGCCGCCCGCCGAAGCCGCTTTGCGCGACATGCCCAAAGCATATGAGCAAATCCCCCCCGAGTTAACCGTGGCTGGCCCAAGTCAGTGGACGATTTTGCTGGCCGAAAATGCCCCCGCCGTGACCCGCACAGTAACCTACACCCTAGCCAACACAGGCGGCGACCGGCTCACCTACACTGTCTCGGCCCGAGCCAACGGCCGAGGTCATGCCCATGTTGACGGGCACCTAACGGCCGTGCTTTCGCCGACAGAAACTGGCCGTTTTCACGGCCACCCTCACCACCATCAGCCGCACAGTGGGCGTTTACACAGGCACCCTTTCGATTGCGGTAGAAACAGCACAGGAAGGCTTCCCCCGCCACATCCCCCTCCGCATTGTCATTGCCGAGCAAATTTACACCGCTTATTTGCCACTGGTCACACGGCCGTAAATGGGCAGGGGAGAAAAAACCCTTTGCGTTATTGTTCTTTGCCCTTTTGCAATAAAAATTTATTGCAAAAGGGCAAAAGGGAAAGGCAAAGGGTCTTTAAATTGCTTTGCCAAACAGGAACATGGCCAGCCCCAAACTGGCCACCGTCGCCACCACCGTCACGCCCACAGCGGGGAAGAGTGATTCGACGGTTATGCCTCCCAAAAACAGCCCCATATAACTAGAAGCCAGCGAAATGGGGTTCCATTTGACCAAAGCGGGGGCGATGTTGAGCAGGAGCAACGCGAGAAGGGCAACGGCCGTCAAAATAAGCCCCCCAAAGCTCCCTTTGATAACCGCACTGGAGAGCAAAATAAAGGCCAACACAAACGCCCCAAACAGCCAAAAGCCAATCAAGGCAAAGAGCAGGTGGTCAATGACTCCGTTGCCAAATAGATAGACGGTGTAGCCATAGGCGGTGAGGGCGGCGAGGGTTAGCGCGGCCGTCCACAACAGCAAAGCGACTGTATATTTGGCCAAAATAACGGCATGGCGCGACAAACCCTTGGTCAGCATGTTGAGCAAGGTTCCGCGCGCAATTTCGTTGGAGAGCATCCCCAAATACCAACAAAAGCACGACCATGCCCATTTGGGTCAGGTTCTTGAACAGTTGGCTGTAAGCATCCACGGCCGTTGGCTCGGGCACGGTAATGGAAACCCCTTCGATGGCCATGCTGGCCAAAATCTCAGGGGTCAGCTTGGCCAGCAACGGACTCATCATGCCAAAGACGAAGAACACGGCCAGCAAAATAAGGGCGCGATAGCTCTTGAGGCTTTCAACCAGTTCTTTCTTCACAAAAGCGTAATAGCCTCTCATCCTACCACCTCCAAAAACAACCCTTCCAAGGTCGGCTCTAGCACTTCATATTTCAGCACCATGAGTTGTTGGGCGGCGATGAAAGCGAGCAATTCACGGCCGTTGTGCCGCAAATCCGACACATAAACTGTCACGCCTGCCCCTTGGCGCTCAACGCGAGAGACAAACGGCAGTTGTTCCATTTGGGCGACCAATTCGGCAATGGCTCCCTCCGCACCATCCAATTCCAGCCCAATGGCATCGCGGCGGTAGTTGCTTTTGATGTCGGCCAATTTGCCTTCTAAGACGAGCGAGCCTTGGTCTAAAACGCCAATATGGTCACAAATCCGCTCCACATCGGCCAAAATGTGGGTGGAAAAAACGACGGTCGTTTGCTCTTTGACAACGGCCAAAATATCCAAAATCGCTTTGCGGCCGATGGGGTCCAAAGCCGAGGTTGGCTCATCGCAAATCAACAATTTGGGTTCGTTGAGCAGAGCTTGGGCAATGCCCAGCCTCTGCTTCATGCCCCGCGAAAAGCCTTGTATTTTGCGGTGGGCATCTTGGCTGAGGCCGACAGTTTCGAGCAACGCGGCCGATTTTTCTCTGATTTTGGCGGCCGACATGCCCGTAATTTCGCCACACAAACGCAAGTATTCCTTGAGGTTCATATACCCATAATACTCGGGCACATCGGGCAAATAGCCAATGTAGCGATTGGTGGGGGTGTTGCCATAAGCCACGCGCTCGCCACAAACCGTAATTTCCCCCGCCGATGGTTTAAGCAACCCCACAATCATCTTCATGGTGGTGGTTTTGCCCGACCCATTTTTGCCGATAAACCCAAAGACGCTGTTTTCGGGCACGGCAAAGCTCAAATCATCAATGACCTTAAAATCGCCAAACTGCTTATGCACATGGCTCAGGGTTAAAACAGCCATCAATCCTCTCCTCGGCCGACTGTGAAATACAAAATGGGGCCAATCATTTGGATGAACAGCACCACCAGAATCCAAAAAATGCGGTTGCCAAAGCGGTAGTTGTCATGGCGCAGAACATGGACAAGGGCTGTAAGCGCCAAACCAATTTGGATAATCGCAATGGGAATTAAAAAGGGGAGGTATTCCGTTATTTCATTCATCACCAATTTCTCCTATGTCGTTACAAATTACAGGTTACATTACAAGTGAGAGTGCCTGATGTCATCTGTAATTTGTAACCAATTTTTGTGAATTAGCACACCTAACTCACTCCCTCAAGCACCCCTCAACCAAAACGGCCGAAAAGGAACCATTCAAGTTCATCTTCGGCCGTTAGTTCTATCTATCTGATTCGCTCTGTGCTTATCGAACAGCTTGTTTGGCACTCTCATCCCGCTGGCGGGCGCGGCGGAACTGCCACTGAATAAACCGCACCCTGTGCGACATGGCTCGCGCCATGTTCCACAGGAAGCGGGAGCCTAGCACGGGGTCTGCCTCGCACAAATCGCGCACATGGTCGCGGTCGAGCGCCAGCACCACCGCCCCCGAATCCCCCGCCAACAAGTCGGCACTGCGCAACCCCTCATCAAAGAGGGCCAATTCACCTGTAATTTGCCCCGGCCGTAAAGTGGCCACCTTGCGAAAATTTTGCGTCCATTCGCAGGGTTGTCGGGGGTCGCTCCACACATCCACCGTGCCATCTTGGATGAGATACATCTCGCTCCCCATGTCTCGAATGTTGACAATGGTTTCGCGGGGGCAAAAATCAGGCGCTTGAACTGTGCCGCCATGCGCGTGCGCTGGGTCAAATTCAGGTCGTTGCCCACATCGGAATGGGCTAAAAATTGGGCAATCTCCTGCACCATTTGCAATTCTTCGTCGCCCACAGGTTCGGCCAAACCATCTTCGCTCAGGAAGGGCAAGCCGAGAAAGGAGGCGATGAGGCGGCGGGTGACATCCGGCCGTTCAAAGTGGGGCCAATGGCCCGCTTTGGGCAAAATACGCAAATCAGCTTGGGGCCATTCGTCGGCTATTACACCCGAATCGCGCAGGGGAACGGTGTTGTCTTCCGCGCCCCAAATGACAAGGGAGGGGATTTCGATTTTGCCGATTCGGCCGCTTAAATTACTGGTCTGCATCGCCCGAAAACATTCGGCGCGTACCAAGCCTTGGTCAGAGCGGCGGGCATCGCTCCGCAGGCGGCTGTAATCTTGCTCGGTGATGCCTGTGCGTTCGGCGAAGGAGGCGGGGCGCATGATGCGGTCGGTGATGCCGACGACGACTCCTTCGACGGCCGTAATCAGCCGCGCCAGCCCAAACCGCTCCATAAACGTAATCGGAAAAACAACAGCGTTGATATAAGTAGAGAGCTTGCCCGTAATGGTGGGACAAATTAGCACGATACGCTCCACAAGGGCGGGGTATTTTCGGCGATGACCAACCTGGTCATGCCACCCATCGAGTGGCCAACCAAAACAACAGGGCCATCGGCCACTTGTTCGATAAGTTCGGCCAACACATCGGCGTAATCTTCAATGGTGGTGCGCTGGGGCAGTTTGGGGGATTGGCCATAGCCGGGCAAATCTATGGCCAACACGCGAAAGCGTTGGCTCATCAACCCAATCAGGGGGACATGGCATACCACGAACTCGACCAACCGTGAATCATTAGGGCGACTTGTCGGTTGGGGTGTCCCGCCTCTATGACATGTATTTTTTGGTTGTTGACAGTGTAAAAAGGCACGGCTTACCTTGGGGGTTACTCGAAACGCGCACAGCACGATTGATGAATTGGTTCAAATAATAAACCATGAATGGGGTAAACGGCAACCGATTGGTACATTTGGAGCCGAGGGGGTGTTCATCGTCACTCGTGGTAATTGCTGGTTGGTTTGTCATTCCGAACCAAGCGAGGAATCTCGAATCCCTCAAGTCTCAGGAATTATTCGCGTTGCAACAGGATGGCATGGGCAAAAGCAAAAAGCGAAAAACAAGTCCAAATCCCTTTGCTTTATTGTTCTTTTGCCCTTTTGCAATAAAAATTTATTGCAAAAGGGCAAAAGAGGGAAAGGGCAAAGGGTGAATGGTCTTAGTGATTCACCCAACTAAAAGGGTAGTTCAGGTCTTCGGTATCTTGCGTCATGCGGGCAATTTGGAGCGGCCGAAATGTATCCACCATCACCGCCAACTCCAAGGTCTCCTTCTTGCCAATCGAACCCTCATAGGTGCCGGGGTGCGGCCCATGCGGAATCCCATTGGGATGCACTGTCACCGAGGCGCGTTTGATGCCCTTGCGAGACATAAAATCCCCTTCGACGTAGTACAACACCTCGTCCGAATCCACATTGGAGTGATTGTAGGGGGCGGGGATGGCTTGGGGGTGGTAATCGAACAGGCGGGGCACAAAAGAGCAGACCACAAAGCCGGGGCCATCAAATGTCTGGTGGACGGGCGGCGGCTGATGCACCCGCCCCGTAATCGGCTCAAAATCTTCAATGTTGAACGCATACGGCCAGAGATGGCCATCCCACGCCACCACATCGAGGGGGTGGTGGTGGTAAATGGCGCGGGTAATCATCCCGCGTGATTTAACCCGTACCTCAAACTCGCCCACTTCGTCATGGGGGATAAGTTCGTCGGGCGGCCGAATATCCCGCTCACAATAGGGCGAATGCTCTAAAAATTGGCCGTAGTTGTTCAGGTAACGCTTGGGCGGGTCAATGTGGCCAATGGATTCGATAACCAGCATTCGTTGCTCGCTCCCTTCGTCGGGCAACAGCCGCCAAATCACCCCTGTGGGGATGACCAGATAGTCGCCGGGGCGATAACGCAGGTTGCCATATTGGGTTTCTAAAATGCCCGTGCCATCGTGGATGAAGAGGACATCATCGCCCGCACTGTGTTTGTACCAGTAGGACATGGCCTCGGTCGGCCGTGCCACGTACAGCACCACATCGCTGTTGCCCATGAGGGGCACGCGCCCCTCGACGGCATCGCCGTGCGCGGGAATATCGGCCGTGAAGAAGTGGCGGTGGCGCAATGGCCCTTGCTCTTCATACTCAAATGGCACTTTTTGACCACCTCGAGTTGGTGGACGGCCGTGGGCGGGTAGAGGTGGTAGAGGATGGATTGCGCCCCTGCAAAGCCATGAATACCCATCACCTCTTCGTGGTGCAATGAGCCATCCGCCTTGCGGAACTGCGTGTGCCGCTTGTGCGGCAAATCTCCGAGTTTGTAATAAAACGTCATGGGAATCTCCTGAGTGTGGGGGGAAGGGGAGAGAAGAGGAAGAGAGAAGAGAGGAGGTGTCATAGGTGGGGTTTTCTCTCTCTTCTCTACTCTCTCTTCTCTATCTCCCTCTATATTCTCTCAAAGTAACGTTGCCGTTCCCAGTCGGTCACGGCCGTGTCGTAGGCTTTTTGTTCGGTGCGCAGGTAGTGGGTGTAATGCGCCACCACCTCATCGCCAAATGTTTGGCGGGCAAAGTCGCTTTGGGCGAACAAATCGGTGGCCTCGCGCAGGGTATAGGGGACGCGGGGCAAATGTTGGGCGGCGTAAATATCGCCTTCAAAAATAGCGGGCGGCTCGATTTGGTTGGCGATGCCATCTAGCCCCGAGGCGAGGGCGGCTGAATAGACGAGGTAGGGGTTGCAATCGGCGCCGGGGATGCGGCACTCTATCCGCAAACTGGAGCCACGGCCGACGACGCGGAAGCCAGCCGTGCGATTATCGTAGCTCCACGCCAAGCGCGTGGGTGCCCACGAGCCATCCACATACCGTTTGTAGGAGTTGACTGTGGGGGCGTAGCACACCATTAGCTCGGCCGCGTGGGCGATCCAGCCCCCCAAAAACCAGCGAAAGGTGTCGCTACATTGCACGGGGCCGATTTGGCCATCGCCCACAAAGGCGTTTTGGTCGTCTTGCCACAAGCTCAGGTGGATGTGACTGCTGGAGCCAGCTTGCCCCGCGAATGGTTTGGCCATAAATGTCAGGCTCAGGCCGAGGTTTTCGGCCGTTTCGCGCAAACATTGTTTGTAGAGGGTGTGTCGGTCGGCCATCTCCAAAATTTCGGCGTAGCGAATGTTGATTTCGTGTTGGCCAAGGCCCCATTCGCCCTTGGATGTTTCGACGGGAATGCCCGCATTGCGGAGATTGCGCCGGGCCACGGCCGTGAATTTCTCCTCCCGCGCCCCCTGTTGCAGGTGGTAATCCTCCAGATACCAACTGGCGGGTTGCAGGTTGGCATATCCTTTTTGGGCGGCCGTGCGGTAGCTATCCTCGAACAGGTAATACTCCAATTCGGAGCCAGCTTTGGGGGTGAAGCCCGAGGCGGCGGCGCGTTCGATTTGGCGGCGCAAAATAGTGCGCGGGGCGACAGTGGCCAATTGGTGGGTGCGTTCACTTTCCACATCGCACAGCACAATGGCGCTTTTGGTCAGCCAACTGGCTACGCGCAAAGTGGCCATGTCGGGCACAAGATGCACATCACCGTAACCGAGTTCCCAATTGGCAAAGGTGTAGCCGGGGATGGGTTCCATCTCCATGTCCACGGTGAACAAGTAGTCGCAGGCGTGGGTTCCGTGCGCGGCGACGCTCTCGAGAAAGAAATCGGCATCGAACCGTTTGCCCATTGGGCGGCCGTATAAATCGGTGAAAGCGAGCACGACGGTTTCGATATCGCCCAGCGCCACGCGCTGGCTCAGTTCGTCTAGGGTCAACATGCCGTGTATTTTGGCCATAATCTCCTCTGTTAAGGGTAGGTGGGGTAATGGGCAGATTATAGCATGGGCGAGAGGGGAGGGAGAGGGGAGATTACCAGCGGCCGTGTGTGTTTGCCCCAGTTTGCGATAGCTTAAAAATCTCCCCCAATGTTTGCCCAAGCCCTGCTTTGTGCTTAAATCGGTAGTGGCTAATCGTCGAATTGTCTCTTTTTTTCGTTTTTGCCCATGAACGACCAAACTCTTCCGACTCGTAACCTCATTTTTTTCCTCGGTGGCATGACTTTGCTCGGGGTTTTGTTGGCTTTGCTCTTATTTGGGGGGCAATTGTGGGGCGAGGCTCCCGCTGGCACGGAGACGGCCGCTGAATTTGCCCTGCAAACCCCCGTCATCAACCAAATTCCTGTAGATAACATGGGGGCAATTCAGGTGGGCAACCCTGCGCCCCAGTTTGGATTGGCTGATTTAGAGGGCGCGGCCGTGCGCCTGCAAGATTACGCAGGGCAACCCGTTATCCTCAACTTTTGGGCGACATGGTGCGCTCCCTGCCGCCAAGAAATGCCCGAATTACAGGCATTGTACGAGGAAAAAGCGGCCGATGGCCTCGTCATTCTCGCCCTAAACCGCGAAGAAACCCCCGACCAAATCCGCCAATTCTTCTATGAGGAGATGGGGCTAACCTTTACCCCTCTGCTCGATGAAGCGGGGGCGGTGGCCAACAGCTATGGCGTGTTTAACATGCCCACCACCTATTTTGTAGCGGGCGATGGCACCGTCGCGGCCGTGCATCGCGGCCCGCTCACCCAAGAACAATTGGCGGATTATTACGATTTGATGGTCCAGTGAAGAAATGGGGACAAGGACAAGGGACGATTTTCTCTTCTCTCTCTCTTCTCCTATCTCCTCGGGTCAAGCCACTCATCAATATAAAGCCACCAGATGCGGGCATAGCGGAACACCCACGGGGCCGAGAGGACAACGGCCGTACTAACCGCCGCAAAATAGTGCCACACCGTCGGCGCATTCAGCAGATAAGCCAGCAACGCCACCAACCCAATGGGCAAAGCCATGAGCAAATAGCCCAAAAAGATAGACATGGCAAAAAAGCCTTCCTCGCGAGCAAAGCGAATGGCACACTGGGGGCACTGCTCATTCATGCCCCAAAACGAGTGAAAAATTTTAGCCCTGCCACAATGTGGGCAAAGCCCGCGCAAAAACATCATCAAACGCATAAGTGGTTAGTAGTGTTAGTAGTTAGTAGTTAGTGGTCGCCAGCAGGCAATTATTCCGCAATCCGCATTCCCCATTCCGCAATCCCCATGCTTCCTTCCTTTTACGTGCGCGACATTCCAATTTACGGCGATGCGATTCTCTCGCCCATGACAGGGTATTCCGATGTGCCTTACCGCGCCATGTGTCGGGCGTATGGCTCGGCCATGAATTACACCGAATTTGTGCCTGTGGAGGCTTTGCTGGGCAAGCACAACCGCTTTTGGACACGCTTAGACCGACGACCGGGGGAGTACCCGCTCACATTCCAAATTTTTGGCAATTCGGCCGCCAAAATTTTGGAGGCGGCCGTGCGAATCGAGGGCGAACTAGGGCCAGACATCATAGATATTAACATGGGTTGCTCCACGCGGCAGGTCAGCGGCCGTGGGGCAGGCGTAGGCATGATGCGCGACCCCGCGCTGGTGGCCGAAACCTTCGCCGCGCTCAGTCGCCATCTGCGCGTGCCCATTACGGCCAAAATGCGTTTGGGCTGGGATGAGCAAATTAATTTTATGGAGATTGGGCGCATTGCCGTGGAAAACGGGGCGCAATTGGTGGCCTTGCACGGCCGCACCAAAGAGCAAAAATATGGCGGCCGTGCCAATTGGGATGCCATCGCCGCCCTGAAACAAGCGTTGCCCGTGCCCGTCATTGGCAATGGCGATGTGCGCCAGCCCAGCCAGATAGATGAGATGAAAGCCTATACAGGGTGCGACGCGGTGATGATTGGGCGCGGCGCCATCGGCAACCCGTGGATATTTGCCCGCCAGCGGCGCACCGATTTAACGGTGGCCGATTTGTTCGCGGCCGTGCGCCGCCACGCCCAAGAGATGGCCGATTACCACGGCGAGGCGTTTGGCTTGTTGCAGTTCCGCAAACACCTCAAGCGGTACATGGCGGGCATGGTCGAACTGGAAGCGCATCTGCCCGCCCTGTTGCAATGCAAGGAGACGGCCGTCTTCATGCACCTCCTCGCCGAAGCGGAAGGGGAACTGCCCCCCACCCTGCCCTTGCGTGAGGCAGAACCAGATGCGGCCGAGGAAGAACTCACCTGCGAAGTGTGACGAGGAAGAGTGCTAACCACTAACCACTAACCACTGATACCCCGTTTGTACCCCTCGCTGGTGTGGCGTACAATCACAGGTTAAAAAATAGAGAAGTGTATGGTAACTATCTGTTTTATGTAGTTCCTATATGGATAGAGTAAGTTGCCTCGATATGGTGCAGTTGGCGAAGTGAGTCAATGCCCCCAACCATTTATATTCACAACGGTCATAAATAGTGTATAGGTGTATAAGTCTATTCGTATACTGGTGTATTAAAATACACCAATACACAAATATACCAACACACCAACTCACGGCCGTGACAGGTATAAAATTACCTCAAGGTTCGCAAACATATGGATGAACAACCCACACGCTCGCCAGTACCCGCATGGATGTGGATTATTGGCTTTGTCATCATTTTCGTCGCCGCCCAATTTTGGCTGACTGACCGTTTTGAAAGGCCAGAACAAATTCCTCTCTCCCAAGTTGCCCAATATCTAAACAACGAAGAAGTTGAATCGCTGGAAATCAACGGCAATGTCATTACCGTTGAACTAACCGATGGCTCCCAATTTCGTTCGGTGAAAGAGAGCAACGATTTGCTCGGCAATTTGTCCGATTTGGGCGTATCGGCCGAGGTTTTGCGCGAAACGACCATTCGATTCCAAGACAATACAGCTTGGCAACTTTTGGGCAACCTCATTTTCACGCTTGGCCCCATTTTGCTCCTCATCTGGCTCTTCACCCGTGGTTTCCGCCAGATGCAATCGGGGGGGAACAACATTTTTGGCTTCGGCCGTAGCCGCGCCAAAAACCTCAACGATGGCGACCGCCCCACAGTCACTTTTGACGATGTGGCAGGCGTGCAAGAAGCCAAAGAAGAGGTTGAGGAAGTCGTCCAGTTTTTGCGCGAACCTGAAAAATTTGTGCAAGTGGGGGCGCGTATCCCCAAAGGCGTGTTGATGATTGGCCCGCCCGGAACGGGTAAAACGCTCTTGGCTCGCGCCATTGCGGGGGAGGCGGGCGTGCCCTTCTTCCACATTTCTGGCTCGGAATTTGTGGAGATGTTTGTCGGTGTGGGGGCCAGCCGGGTGCGGGACTTATTCAACAAAGCCAAAGAACATGCCCCTTCGATTGTGTTTGTGGACGAAATTGATGCCGTCGGCCGTCAGCGGGGCGCAGGGTTAGGCGGTGGCCACGATGAGCGGGAGCAAACCCTCAACCAGATTTTGGTGGAGATGGATGGCTTCTCCAATGAAACGAATGTCATTGTCATTGCGGCCACTAACCGTGCCGATGTGCTCGACCCAGCCCTGTTGCGCCCCGGTCGTTTCGACCGCAAAGTGATTGTGGATTTGCCCGATGTGACGGGGCGGGAAGCGATTCTCAAGGTTCATGCGCGGGGCAAGCCGCTGTCGAAGGACATTAGCCTGAACGACATTGCCCGGTTAACGGCCGGCTTTGCAGGCGCAGACCTTGAAAACCTGATGAACGAAGCGGCTATTTTTGCCGCCCGGCGCAACAACACCATTATCTCCATGCGCGATTTGCAGGATGCGTTTGACCGAGTGGCGATGGGGCCAGAACGGCGAAGCCGCGTGATTAGCGATGAAGAGAAGGAAGTGGTGGCTTACCACGAAGCGGGCCATGCGGTGGTGGCTCATTTCTTGCCCCATGCGTTGCCTGTGCAAAAAGTGACCATTATTCCACGCGGCCGTGCGGGGGGTTACACCCTCTTCTTGCCCGAAGACCGCACAGTGACCAGCATTGAGCAGTTTGAAGATTACATTGCTATGGCGTTGGGCGGCCGTGCGGCCGAAGAAGCGTTCTTTGGCCTCGTCTCTACGGGGGCAAGTGGTGATTTGCGCCAAGTGACCCAAACGGCGCGAAGCATGATTATGGATTATGGGATGAGCAAGCGCATGGGCTTGCGGAGCTATGGCGAACAATCGGGCAGTGTGTTTCTCGGCCGTTCGATGACCTATGACCGCGATTACAGCGAGGACACAGCCAAGGCGATTGACGAGGAAATTCGCGCCATTATTGACCACAACTATGGTCGCGCTCGCGAGATTGTGGACAAGCACCGCAACAAAATGGTGCGCCTTGCCGAGGCGTTGATTGAGCATGAAACACTCGACCGCACCCAGTTTGAGCAATTGATGGGTGAAGCGGAAGAGGTGGACAGCAACGAGTTTCTGCCCACGGGCGAGCTCTAAAAGCGCTGTGGGCGGTCTCCTGACCGTCCACAGCCAGAAAGATAAATGCAAAAAAAAGTGGCGACCAGTTGGTCGCCACTTTTGTTTGGGGGTGGTAGATAGATTGACTGATTGGCGATGAGCTTGTTTTGTTTGAATTAAAAGCGGCAGGTAGGGGCAACCCTTGTGGTTGCCCTGACCTCTGGTAATTCTGAAGCTGGGGGGTAGGCACAAGGCCTACCCCTACAATGGGTCAACTGAGGTGGGCAGATGTAGTGGCGCAATATATTGCGCCATTACAGGCGTTTATGGCTTTAGCGCACCACCAGCGGCAGATAGAGCCGCCGAGGGGGGATGGGAGGGGTGGTGGTGAAGGTGCGGGAGGTGAGGTTGTTCGTTTCGTTGGTTTCGGCCGTGGTTCGGCCGCTGTCTACCATTGCGTAGACCAGTGTGCTGGTTGGCACATCGGTTAGGCCGAGGGGCAGGGTGAGGGTGATGAGTTGGCTTGTGCCAGTGCCAAGGTTGGCCACGGCCGCACTCGCCGCACTCTGCTCCAGCGGAATGTGGGTGGTGTACACCTCGCTGGGGTTGATGAACAACGCCACCGAGACGGTCTCGCTGGCCGTTACTGTGCCCGTGTTGGTAATCCACACGGTAAAGGTGAGCGGCTGGTTGGCGACGAGGGGGGTGAGCAGTTCGAGTTCGCCAATTGCCAAATCGGGGAGTGGGGCGCGAGTAAGGGTGACCGATACTGTCACATCATCCTCGATAACGTTGTTGGTGTCATCGGCTTCGTCAAGCTGTTGCAAAGCCACCAAGCCCCAAGGTTTGGTAGAGGCGTATGTCCTCGAAACCAAACCCCATGCCAATAATGTGAGGGGAGCATTTGCGCCTGCGTCAAGTTGCCCTTGCCGTAAAGCCACTGTTTGGTCAAGGGAATCTGGGTTGGTGTAGGTGGGGGGCCCCTTCCCCCCCCCCCAATTTCCAGCCACCACGCTTTGGTTAAGGAATGTGGTCCGGCGGTGGGGTTCACAAAAACATCCACAAAAATGGGGCCGCTGACGGAGATGGGGCTGGTGTTGGTGACGGCCACGGTGAAGGCTAGCGGGGTGTATGGTTCTGTTGGCCACGCTGAAACCAATTCAGGTGTGGCGATGGTCAAATCGGGTTGGGGAGGGCACGGCCGACTAATAATGACCGATACGGTGACATCATCCTCGATAACGCTTAAGGTATTGCTTGATTGAGCATCGGTTCCCGCAAAGTTGAAAGCCAAAGTCCCATTGGGAGAGGCGTTTGTTTGGGCAAACAAAACCCCATTCCAATAAATTGTGAGGGGAGCATTTGCGCCCCAATATTGCCCTTGCAACAGCCCTTCGTACAAGGCGCTGTTGGTGCAAGTGGGGGTAGCCGCCAGTGTAGGGGGTGGGGGTTCGATGAGGCGACAGGCGATGTTGTTGGTTTCGGCCGTCTCAAAAATCGTCCAGACGCTATCGACCATAACGCACACCGTGTTATCCACTTGGTTATCGCCAAAGCCGAGCGGGGCGGTGAGGGTGATGACCTGAGTTTCCCCTGCGCCAAGGCTGGCGATGGCTGTTTGGCCACTGCTTTGCGCCAGCGGAATGTGGGTGGAGTAGATTTCGGTGGGGTTGATGAACAAATCGAGGGTGATGGAGACGGGCACGGCCGCCCCGCTGGTATTGGTGATGGCCAAGGTGAAGGTGAGCGGGCTGTTGGGTTCGGCCGGCCACGGCGAAACCATCTCTAAGCCGCCGATGGCCAAATCGGGCTTTTCCCGCGAGCCGCCCCAGACATAGGTATCACCTCCCCTGCCAAGTATTGGCCATGAGGATGCTATCGGTCAGGGTGAGGGGCAGGGTAATGGTATAGGGGAGAGGTGTTGCCGGTGGCTCAACCCATTCGTTTTGGCAATTATTACCAATTGTCAAACACCGCCCTTCGGGGTCGGGGTTTGTGACCCCAAAGGTGAGGCTGAATTGGGTGGTAGAGATGGTGTTGAAGCTAAAAATTAAGGGTGTTTGGGTTGCCGAATCCGTGTCGAAGACAGAGATGGTAATGTCTTCGCCAGCGGCCGAGGCGGGTATATAGGCCAAGGGAAGGTCAAACGAACCAGTTGCTGAGGCTTGCATGGGCAAATAGTTAATGGCCAACACCTGCACCCCTGCGGCCGAACGCACATTGGGATTATCGGCAATGTAAACATTGCGGAGATTGACATTGGGAGGAATGCCAGCCGAAGCTGAGGGCGGCCCAGCCCACAAGCCAAAGCCGTTTTCCGAGGCACCCGAAATGGTGGTGATGTCGAATTGGAGATAGCGCCACCCATCTTCCCCGACGGCCATGTTGAGCACATCTTGGCTCAAATCAATCTCGAAGCCATTGCCTGCGGCCGTGAGGTGGCGGCCGTCTTCATGTTCGGGCAAGATGGGGCAACGGTCTGGGTTCCAACTCGGGTTGTAGCCACCTGTCATACTCCCACAATCGGTGGGTACTTCGACGGGCATAAAGTCATTCCCGCTCCCCGGTGCCACCCACTGCAAATCAGTTTGGTGGCTCGTTCCCCCATCATAATCACGGGCTGAGTCACCCGCTTGCCCTGTGTAACTGGCCAAATCGGTGCGGATGAGGCTCCCTTCGGGGCCAGCTTGGTAATAAGCGAGTTCGTAGTGGGTTTGGGTGTTGGCATCTACTCGATAAGAGGGGGGTACATTGCAACCCGTTGGGGTTCCTCGGTTTTCATCCATGCGGAAGAACCAATAAGGATTAATCAGGTCTACATCTTCAGCACAAAAGATATTAGGGTCGTTTTGCTGGGCAGGGGTGCAATTGATCTGCAATTCCGTTGTGGGGCGAATACAGGTTTCAGTTTGATTAGAGGTGCAACTCAAGGAAATTGTTGCTGGCCGCCCCACCCCTGCGTTAATCCATCGTTGGGTATGGGGGGCAATCACCGTTGTATTGGGGGCATTGTGGGAATCGGGATCAAAAGTTCGACACGCAGGTGGGATGTGCCCGCTGTCGTTTCATAATCGGGCGGGATAAAAATGGCGAATTGGTAGGTGTATAACCCCGGCTCCCACGGGCTGTTGAGCGAGGAGAAAGGGTCGCCATTGCCCAGTGCAACTGTTGGCCATAAAATGCCCAAACCCGTTAGGGAATGGGCGCCGTCGTCCATGCGACGGCCGAGTTCAAAGTAGAGCGGTTCGGGGTAAAAGAAAGGTGGGGGGTGGGGGGAAGTGGCGAGGGTGGCGGGCACGGCCGTCGGCCGTGCCTCCCCCTGTGGCACCAGCCACAACAACAAGGCCAAACTGGCCAAACTGACCAATAAGCCTGAGAGACGATGGAATGTACGCATGGCAAAACTCCTATAAGTTGAGTAAAAGCATCCTTTGGCCAAGTCATTTCACAGCGGCCGTAAACTGTTAGAGGCGGCTCACGCCGCAAGGGGGGATTCTCACAAACTGCACCCTCAAGGCTCCTTCCGCTGGTAGCCACCTAATTCTAAGACTTTTCAGAAATCTTGTGAAGAAGCGAACTTGCCGAATGCCCCTCTTGCGGTTGAGATTCAGATATAACAACCCTTGGAACTCTTAACCGTCACGGCTTCGGCCGTTTGTCATTGCCAAGTAACCTTCTCCCACCTAAGGAACCCCAAGTTTTTCACCTGAACAAATGGATTGGGCAAGTCTTCTTTCAACGCCAAGTCGCAAAGATGTAAAGACGCAAAGAAACTCTTAAACCCTTTGCGTCTTTGCACCTTAGCGGCTTTGCGTTAAAAAATAGATTTGTTCACCTTATTTACGTGCCAATCCTAGCCGGGTGGATCGGTCAGAGACCGTCCACAGCCAGAGAGCAACCCAATTTGTCACGGCCGAGATGAAAACGATATACTGCAACAATCAGCGGTCAAATGACCCCTGACCCATGACCACTGACAAAACCGATGCTGACCATTTTCCAAGAAAAACAAATTCTCCTCGGGGTCACTGGCTCCATTGCCTGTTACAAGGTGGTGGATTTGGCCTCCAAACTCACCCAAGCGGGAGCGCGGGTGGATGTGATTATGACCGACTCGGCCCGTCGCTTCGTCACCCCACTGGCTTTTCAATCGGTGACAGGGCGGCCGGTGTACACCGACATGTGGGACGAACGGCTCCATGTGCAACACGTCGGGCTGGGCGAAGCGGCCGACCTTTTCCTCATCGCCCCCGCCACGGCCAACACCTTGGCCAAACTGGCGCACGGCACGGCCGATAACCTGCTCACCCTCACCGCCCTGACCGCGCAGTGCCCTTTGCTCATCGCCCCCGCCATGGACGGCGGCATGTACAGCCACCCCGCTACCCAAGCCAACGTGGCCGCTTTGCAAGCGCGGGGCGCGACCTTTCTTGGCCCTGTGGCGGGGCGCATGGCCAGCGGCCAAAGCGGCATGGGGCGCATGATGGAGCCAGCGGAGTTGCTCGGCCGTGTGCGCATTGCCGTGGGGCGCAAAGGATTGTTCCACGGCCGTCACATCGTCGTCACCGCTGGCCCCACGCGGGAAGCGGTAGACCCTGTGCGCTTTCTCACCAACCGCTCCTCGGGCAAACAAGGCATCGCCCTTGCCCAAGCCGCCCTGGATATGGGCGCACGGGTCACGCTCATCCTCGGCCCCGTCTCCGAGCCGCCCCCCATCGGCGCCGAGGTCATCCATGTGCAATCGTCACAGGAGATGCACGACGCGACGGTGGCGGCCGTCACCTCGGCCGATGTCTTGCTCATGGCGGCGGCCGTGGCCGATTTTCGCCCCGCCCAATTCGCCAGCCAAAAAATCAAAAAGACCGAGGCGGAATCGTGGGGCATGGCCATTGGCCTCGAGCGCACCCTCGATATTTTGGAGGCTGTCAAGCACCAGCGCCAAGAGACAGGCTTTCCCCACATCGTCCTCGGCTTCGCGGCCGAAACGCAAAATGCGTTCGACTACGGCCGTGACAAATTGCGCCGCAAAGGGCTAGATTTCATCGCCATCAACGATGTCACCGCCAGCGGCGCAGGCTTCGAGGTGGAAACGAACCGCGTCACCCTGCTCAACCGCGAAGGCGAACTCGTGCGCCTGCCCCTGCTCAGCAAAGCGGCCGTAGCCGAAAACATTCTGCGCCATGTGGCGCAGGCAATGAGCAATGACAATGAGCAATGAACAAAGGGGACTGGGGACTTGGGACAGACGACCACTAACCACTAACCACTAACCACTAACCACTAACCACTATGAAACCATTCATCATCTTTGCCGCAATTTTCATGTTTATCGGGGTGGGGGCGGGGGCGTTTGGGGCACATGCGCTGGCCGATTTGCTCAAAAGCACGGGGCGGGAGGGGACATTTGAGACGGCCGTGCGCTACCAGATGTACCATGCTCTCGGCCTGTTCGCCGTGGCATGGCTGGCGCAACAACACCCCAGCCCGTGGCTCAACTGGGCGGGCTGGTTGCTCATCATCGGCGTGCTGATTTTCTCGGGGTCGCTCTACCTCTTGGTCTTCACAGGCATCCGCTGGCTCGGCGCCATCACCCCCATCGGCGGCTTTGCCTTCCTCGCGGGCTGGCTCTGCGTCGCCATCGCCGCATGGCGGCTTTAAGCCGTAGCTATAAGCCGTAAGCTGTAAGCCATAGGCTCTTTCTCCCCCGCTCCTCTGCCCCTCCACTCCCCCTCTCCCTCCCTACCCCACCAACCCCTTCTGCCGCTCCACCCGCTCTGCCTCAAACTGTTCCCGGCGCATGGCCAAATAGCGCAACATGCTAATCGCCCGCGCTGGGTTCAGCCCCTTGGGGCAAGCGGTGATGCACTCGGTAATGGTGTGGCAGTTGTAAATGCCATAATGGTCTTGCTCGAGCATGTCTAGCCGCTCCGCCAACCCGCCATCGCGGGGATCCATCACCCGTTGGAACGCCTTTTGCAACGCATGGGGGCCGAGATACCGTTTGTTGGTGGCAATCACGGGGCAAGCGGAGTAACACGCCCCGCACATGATGCACGTTTCCGCCTCATGGAGGGCATCCACCTCCTCTTGGCTCATGCGGTACTCCTTCTCCGCCTCCATTTCGGGCGGAATAAGCCACGGTTTGACGGCCAAATACTGCTCCCAAAAAGCTGTGCGGTCCACCACCAAATCTTTGATGATGGGTAGGTAGGGCAACGGCCGAATTTCCACCACGCCCCTGCTGTCCAACATCTTTCTCAGCGGTGTATTGCACACCAGCAGGTTACGGCCATTCACATTCATGGCACAACTGCCACAAATCGCGTGTCGGCACGACTTGCGAAAGGTCAGACTGCCATCCTGCGTCGTCTTCACCTCCTGCAATGCATTCAGCAATGTCGTCTCATCCGTCACCGCCACCGTAAAATTTTGCCAATACGGCTTCTCATCCACATCGGGATTAAACCGCTGAACGCGGATAATGGCTTGGTTTGTCATGGGGGGTACTCGTTAAAGGGTTACAGTCGAATTACGATACCCTCTCGGCGGATACTTCGTCCTTCGTACTTCGTACTTCGTGTTTTTAGTATTGCCGCTTTTGGGGCGGGTATTTTTCGTAGTCAATGGTGACGGGTTTGTAGCTGAGGGCGAGGCCAGAGCGGCCGTTGCGTTGAGCGAGGGTGTGCTTGAGCCACTGCTCATCATCCCGCGTCTTAAAATCCACGCGGGAGTGTGCCCCTCGGCTTTCGGTGCGGGCGAGTGCCCCCGCCACAATCGCCTCGCTAAACAGCACCAAATGTTCCGCTTCGAGGGCGGCCAGCAAATCGGTGTTAAAACGGCCGCTCTTATCCATCACCCGCGCCGTTTTCATGCGCTCTTGGTAGCCTTGGATTTCCCGCTGGGCTTCGGCCAATTTTTCGGCCGTGCGGTAGATGCCGCACTTGTTGGTCATCGTTTGGCGCAATTCCACCAAAATTTGCTCGGCCAACTCCCCCTCATTGCGAAACAATTTGTGCACCCGCTGGCGGTTCGCCTCGGCTGGGTCGCCCGCCACCGCCTGTTGTTGCGCCCCGCCCAACACATATTCGGCAATGGCATAGCCTGCCCGACGGCCGAACACGGAAGCCTCCAACAAACTGTTCGAGCCGAGCCGGTTGGCCCCATGCACACTGACACAAGCGCACTCGCCCGCCGCAAAGAAACCCTGCACCCAATCCCCCGCCGCGTTGGCCAGCACACGGCCGTTCACATCCGTGGGAATGCCACCCATGCTGTAATGCGCCGTCGGCTGGATGGGAACCAAATCGGTGATGGGGTCGGCGCCCACAAAATCAATCGCAATTTGGCGCACCTCGGGCAGTTTGGCCAAAATGCGCTCTGCCCCAAGGTGGCGCAAATCCAAATAGATACCTTGTTTGTCGGCCATCACCCCGCGCCCCTCGTCAATCTCCGTCTGCTCCGAACGGCTGACCAAATCGCGGGGGGCAAGTTCCATTTTGTCGGCCGCGTAATTCTGCATAAAACGCTCCCCCGCGCTGTTCAGCAAGTAACCCCCTTCGCCCCGGCATGCCTCGCTCATCAAAATGCCGTGCCGATACAAACCCGTGGGGTGGAACTGCACAAACTCCATGTCCATCAGCGGCACCCCATTGCGGTAGGCAATGGCGACCCCATCCCCTGTGTTGGCGTAGGCGTTGGAGGTGATTTGGAAGGCACGGCCGTAGCCCCCCGTGGCAAACAGCACCGCCTTGGCGCGCATGGTATGGATGCTCCCATCCAAGACGTTCATGGCGACTACGCCTCGGCAAATGTTCTCCTCCACAATTAAATCCATCACGTACCATTCGCTGTAAAAATGCACCCCGTGGCGCAACGCTTGTTCGTGGATGGTGTGGAGCAGGACATGGCCTGTGCGGTCGGCCGCGTAATTGGCGCGGGGGGCTTGGTGGCCCCCAAAACGGCGTTGGGCGATGCGGCCGTCGGCCGTGCGGCTAAACACGCACCCCATCTTTTCATAGGTGTACAGCACATCCAGCGCATCTTTCACCAAAATCTCGATGGCATCTTGGTCGCCCAGCCAGTCGGAGCCTTTGATGGTGTCGAACATGTGTAGCTCCCAGCTATCGGCTGGTTCGGCATTGGCGGGGGTGGCTTCCAGCGGGCCGCGTGGCCCACTGCCCGGCACGGGGCGCACATTGCCCAGCGCGGCCGCAATGCCTCCCTGCGCCGCTCCGCTGTGGGAGCGCAAGGGGTGGATTTTGGATAGCACGGCTACATCGCGCACGCCCTGTTGGGCGGCGATTACGGCCGCCCATGTTCCTGCCAGCCCTGCCCCTACAATTAATACATCGTGTTCCATGATGGTGTTACTCGTTATGGGTTATTGGTTACTTGTTACTTGGTTCCTCCACGTCATTATGGCTTAGCCAGTCACGGCCGTACTCAGTGATAATCCTCACCCCCCAGTCGGCCGTTCTTCACCGTTTTAAGCCAAGACCTTGGAGGTCTTAAAGACCTCCAAGGTCTACTAACGATTACAAAGATGGCGGTCAAACTGCTATACTGAAGGGCGTGTTGGGCAACAATCACACTCTTTTATGTTTATCCAGACAGATGAAACTGATTGAGAAAAATCACCTAACGAAATCTCTGGTATGGGAATTGCCCAATGAAGATGTCCTCATTATTCGCAAGTATTGGGTACATTATCTTTCTCAGGCATTGGGAGCCTCCATGGCAATCGGTTTCGCAGTCGCCCTCGTTCTGTCAAATTCCTCTAATGTGAGTGAACAAATGACCTTAAACGAATTAGGGTCAGCCCTTTGGAATCACTCTTGTGTGTTATTGCCCATTACTCTTGTCGCGGGATATATTTTTGTAACCAATATCAAAGTAGTTCTTTGGGGAGAAGCCTATCGCTTTGAGCGGGAGAATGGAGATATTTTCAAGAACGGCCGTAAAATCGGCAAATTCAAAGATGTTCGGCGGATTGAGCTTCGACAAACCTACAATCGTAGACAGGGATCTTTAGGTCGGGTAGAAATCACTTTTCCCAACCCCAAACGCACAATTCGATTGATGTGGTATGGCTCTTATGTAGAAGCAGATTTGGTGGCAGGGATCGTTTCCCAATTCATCAACAAAAAAATTGTGTTAATTGATGAAACTAAGTGGTGGTAATCAACACATAATGAGTTTAAGCACGACCTTATTTTTTCCTGACCGTACATTAACTCTGCATTGGCAGGGTGGAACCCCAGCCGACCTTTCCCCTGATATTCCCATCACCCAAGCCTCGGCCGTGGCGTTTACCCCTGAGGGGAATATCGTTCTCATTGCCAATGAGGCGGGCAAGTGGACTTTACCCGGTGGAACAGTGGAGCAGGGGGAAACGATTACAGAAACCCTGCGGCGGGAGCTGTGGGAAGAGGCGTGTGCCGAAGTCACCGAGGAGGTATATCTGGGAGCGGTATTGGTGGAAGACCCCGCCAATCCTGCTGGCCTGCCTCGCTATTACCAAACCCGCTTTTGGGCACGGGTGGTTTTACGGCCGTTTATCCCCCAATTCGAGACCGTCGGCCGTTGCGAAGTGATCCCATCCACCTTTGTGGCTACGATTAACTGGCAAACCAAAGATTTTGCCCAACTTCTGTTCACAGAAGCCCTCCGCCAAGAAACCAACCACCCCCTCGGCCGCGCATCTTAACAATTCACAGCAATTCGAAATATGAATAGGGTGAGCTAATATTGGGTAGATGAGACAAGAACTAAGCCTTGATACATTTATTCAGCGCTTGAAATCCAAAAAGCTAACCGACAAGCGCACTGGTCAAAATGCACAATATGATGTCAATGATGCAGCCCAAGCCGCCTTTGCCATCTTTTTTATGCAAAGCGGTTCCTTCCTTGCAGGGCAACGCCATCTAAGGCAAGCAAAAGGAAAAGGTAACGCGGAAACGGTCTTCAAAATGGAGCGAATTCCGACCGACACCCATATCCGCAACCTATTAGACCCAGTCAGCCCCTACGAATTAAGCGACGAGTTTCCTTTCTTATTGGGGCAATTGGCTGATAGCGGCTATCTAAGCCAATGGCATGTGTTAGATAGACGGCTGGCGTTTAGCCTTGATGGCGTGTATTACTTTTGCTCCAAGAAAATCTCCTGCGCCAACTGTCAAAAACAGGAGCATGAACACGGGACGGTCTACTTGCACAGTGCGATTACGCCAGTGGTTGTGGCACCAGGGCAGCCCCACGTCCTGCCCTATGTGCCTGAATTTATCACCCCGCAAGACGGCACGGAAAAGCAGGATTGTGAGATAAACGCCGCCAAACGGTGGGTAGAACGAGAAGCAACGGTCTTGCGTCAACACCGCGCCATTCTGCTCGGCGATGACCTGTACAGCAGACAGCCGTTGTGCGAAAAAGTATTGGGCAGTGGCCTTGATTTTATTTTTGTCTGTCATCGAGAGAGTCATACAGCCTTATATACCGTCGTGGATGCCATCGCTAACTTAGGCCGTCTCGCTTGCTTCTCCCAGCGTCAGTGGAATGGGCGGCACGGTGAAATCTGGACTTATCGCTTTCTCAACAACGCGCCATTACGCGCTGGCGAGGACGCCTTGTCCGTCAACTGGTGCGACTTGCAGATCGTCCATGAAGAAACTTGTGAAATTCTCTACCGCAACGAGTGGGTAACCAGCCTCCAACTCGAGCAGGAGAATGTTGCAGAGATTGTGGCTTGTGGTCGCGCCCGTTGGAAAAGCGAAAACGAAAACAACAATGTCCTCAAGAATCATGGGTATCATATTGACCACAACTTTGGTCATGGGAAAGAACATCTCGCGACTACTTTGTTAACGCTGAACCTCCTTGCTTTTTTCATGCATACGATTGCCCAAGTCGCCGACTTAATTTATCAACAAATTCGACGAGCATTGGGTGCGCGGCGTACATTTTTTAACGATGTGGAAGCGTTGCTACGTTATTTGATATTCCCAGATTGGAGTTCGGTGCTGAGATTTATGTTTGACCAACTTGAGTTGGAACCTGACTGAGTTCATATTTCGAATTGCTG
>JADJSZ010000017.1 GCA_016711405.1 Candidatus Hadersleviella danica
ACCGATTTGCAGGATGCGCTGGGGGAAGCGGCGGCTGGGGATGAAATTTGGGTGGCCACAGGGGTTTACACCCCGAGTGCTATCTATACCGAAAGTTTTCAACTTGTGCCGGGCGCGGGGCTGTATGGCGGTTTTATTGGCTCAGAAAGTGAGCGTGAGCAACGGGATTGGGAAACGAACCCCACGGTTCTCAGCGGCGATATTGATAACAATGACATAACCGACCCCACAGGGGTTGTTACCAGCCTATTGAATGTTGTCGGCCGTAACAGCTTCCATGTTATCTATGCCAATGGCACAACGGGCACACCCATTACAGAAACAACAGTGGTAGATGGGATTATTATTACGGCGGGTTGGGCGGCAACAGCTTCACTGTTGTGAATGGGGAGTGGGCTTCATTGCAATGGCCAAGGGGCTAATAATGAATGTAGCCCAACACTGAGAAATATTATATTTTCCGCTAACTATGCCCCGTTCATGGCACGGGGTGGAGGGATGTATAGCAATGGTATTAATGGCGGCCGTAGCAACCCTCAACTCACCAATGTGACATTTGTACGAAACTCAAGCGCATCAGCTGGGGGGGGGATGTATAGCGAGGGCAACAGCAGTCCAACGCTCCATCAAGTCGTCTTTGAGGAAAATGTTGCTTCATCTGGGGGTGGTTTTGCTGGTGCGGTAAACCCCCAATTTAATCAGGTCACGTTTTCTGGAAATTGGGGTACCAATGGAGGAGCCTTGCATATTGGCGGCAGTAGTTCTCCCATTTTGCAAGATGTTGTTTTTACAGGTAACTATGCCAATAACGACGGTGGGGCTATTTATAATATGTCCCACCAGAGCCATTTAACCTTGATTAATGTGGCTTTTACTGGCAATGACGCACATCGGTATGGCGGGGCATTTTATAATGGGGCTTATACCACCTTTACCTTGGTAAATGGCACATTTGCAGGCAATTCGGCCAACAACTATGGCGGCGCTATTTATACCAATGCTAATTTGGCGGAGAATTACCCCAATATCCACAACAGCATCTTTTGGAATAACAAAGGGTATGAGGAGATTGTCGGATTGCCCGTCTCACCCTCTATTTTTAATAATGGGGGTTTTACGGGTGCGCCCCGCATTTCTCATAGCCTCATCGAAAAATGTAATCCAGATGGGGTGTGGCTCAACTTTTGTGGGACGAATGGCGGAGGAAATTTAGAAGATAGCCTTCCGCTTTTTATAGAGATGCCAGACCCCGAAACGTCACCTCATACACAAGGAAATGTGCGCCTATTGGCAGGTTCGCCCGCCATTGATGCGGGGGATGAGGGTGTTGTGACCGTTGCCACCGATTTGGATGGCAACCCGCGCTTTGTGGGCACGGCCGTAGACTTGGGTGCTTATGAATCGCCCTATTCAAGAACCATCATTTATGTCAACCACGCCGCAACAGGAGGCAACAACGGCACCACATGGGCCAATGCCTACACCGATTTACAAGCGGCCTTGGCATCGGCCACGGGCATTGATGAGATTTGGGTAGCTACGGGCATTTATACCCCCGGCACAACTGTCAGCGATACGTTTGCGCTGGTTCCTAAAGCGGCCGTTTACGGTGGCTTTGCGGGGAACGAAACAGCCCGCGACCAGCGAGATTGGGAAGCCAATCCCACCGTATTGAGTGGCGATATTGGCGGGGATGACACCACCGACCCGCATGGGGTGGTGATTACGACGGGACATATTGTGGGGGCGAACAGCTACCATGTGGTCACGGCCGATGGCACCACCGGCACATCCATCACAGGTATAACGATACTGGATGGTTTTATCATCACCGCTGGCCAAGCAAATGGCAAGTTTGGGCAACCAAGCTGGAGGAGGGTTTTTACTGTAATGGTCAGGGCTTGGTAATAACTGTAGCCCTACCCTCACCAACATTATTTTTTCGGGGAATTTTGCTACAGCAGGGGGAGGAGGCATGGTCAGCAATGGATATGAGAATGGCAAAAGTAGCCCCGTATTGACACATGTCATTTTTAGAGCCAATACGACGACTATAGCTGATAATGGTTGGGGTGGAGGGGGTTGCTCAATCAGAGTTCTGAAAATGGCATGAGCAATCCTATTCTGACGGACGTCGATTTCATAGACAATAGAGCTTATGCTGGGGGTGCTTTATTTAACCTGAGTGTTTATGATGATACGCTTTTGCAAAATGGGATGGATTTTCGGTCTCTTCAAGCACCTTTAGTTACCCAAGGGGTACAAAGTACAGGTGAAAGTAGCCCTGTATTAAGCCATGTCAGCTTTACAGGTAACTCTGCGGATTTTGGTGGTGCGCTACTTAATTTGGCTTGGGGGGGAATGACGAAACCTACAGTCAACCATGCCATCTTTGCCAATAATAGTGCCGAAGAAGGCGGTGCAATCCTCAATGAGGCGGATGGAGGAACCAATCATTTAGCCTTAGACCAAGTTTATTTCTTAGACAATTCAGCCGCTATCCCTGGTGGCAGTGGCCCTGGTGGCGCAATATACAATGGTAGTTATGCTGATGGCAATTTAGAAGCGACCAATAACCTGACCTTAACCAATGCTGTTTTTGTGGGCAACTTCGGTGACGAAGGGTCAGCCATATACAACAGTAGTGGGCAAAATGGCACCATTAACACGCTTTTGACTAACGTGTCTTTGGCTGGGAATTTAGCCCATACGAGCAGTACATTATTCAATGCACACCGTATTAAATGGTGCATAACCATCAAAAATAGCATTTTTTGGAACAACGAGGACAGCAGTGGGGTGGGCACGGCCGCTTCCTCCATCTACAACGACCCCACCGCCACCGCCACCATCCGCTACAGCCTTGTGCAAGGGTGCAACCCCAGCGGGGCATGGGTGGCCAGTTGCGGCACAGATGGCGGCAACAACTTGGCCGATGCGGATCCGCTCTTTGTGGAAACCCCCAACCCAGCACCGCCCCCCATGCCAACGGCAATATGCGCCTATTGGCGGGTTCCCCCGTCATTGATGCAGGGGACAACAACGCCGTCACCACCACCATCGATTTGGATGGCAACCAGCGTATTTTGGGCACGGCCGTAGATTTGGGAGCTTACGAATGGTTTGAACAATGCCCTGCCAACGGCCGAGTTTATGTCAACCATGCCGCCACAGGGAATAACACGGGAACCTCATGGGCGGATGCCTACACCAGCTACAAACGCCCCTCGCGTACACCATTTCCTGTGAAATTTGGGTGGCTACAGGGGTTTATACACCCAGCATCCACATCACGGAGACCTTCCACTTACGAGATTCTATTGCCATTTATGGTGGGTTTGCTGGCACAGAAACAATTCTCGAGGAACGGGATTGGATCGCGAACCCCACCGTCCTTAGTGGGGACATAGATGGGAATGACATTACCGACCCTGATGGCGTTGTTACCACAACGATAAATATCATTGGCAACAACAGCTCCAATGTGGTAACGGGACATAACATTACCCATACAGCGGTATTAGACGGGTTTATTATCACTGCCGGTAAAGGCGGAGGTGGGCAAAGCATTGGCTACTGCCAATCTTGTGGAGGTGGGATGTACAATGAAATGAGTAGCCCCACCTTAACCAATCTCACCTTCCGTGGAAATTTGGCGGTGGTGGGGGGGGCAATGTATAACACCAACAGCAGTCACCCTTCTTTAACCGATGTTTCTTTTGATAGTAACAGGGCTGTAGAAAGGGGGGGAGCTGTTTATAACAAAAGCAATAGCAATCCAACCCTGACTGATGTGGCTTTCACATTTAACACTGTGGGCGGCTTCATGCCCGGTGCGGGAGGAGGCATGTATAACCAAAACAGTTCTCCTTCTCTCATCAATGTGGTGTTTGCTCACAACACAAGCGGGATGAACAACGCCGCCAGCAGTCCTGTGCTAAATGAGGTCATTTTCGATAGTAACAGTGGCCGAGGCATGACCAATGTTGCAAACAGCACCCCTTCCTTAACAAATGTCCGTTTTTATCACCAAACAGGACGGGGAATGCAAACACTAATAGCCACTCAGTGCTAAATAATGTCCTCTTTTTAGGCAATTCTGCTCATGTCGGTGGTGGAATGGTCAACTACGAGAGCCGAGCCACACTGAACAATGTTCTTTTCACGGGCAATAGTGCCACAACGAATGGTGGCGCAATATCAAATAACGGGAGCAACGGTGGCATTGTCATGACCAATGTGACCTTCAGTGGGAATAAAGCTGGTGAAACGGGTGGAGGCATGTCTAATTTCTGGAGTACCCTCACCATGCAAAATGTCATCTTCTGGAACAATGAAGACCAAACTGGTATAGGCACGGCCAGCTCTTCAGTTCGCAATCATGATGATAAATACCCCATAACGGCCATCTTCCGCTACAGCCTCGTGCAAGGGTGCAACCCCAGCGGGGCATGGGTAGCTAGTTGCGGCACAGATGGGGGCAACAACTTGGCCGACGCGGATCCGCTCTTTGTGGAGACCCCAACCCCAGCACTGCCCCCCATGCCAACGGCAATGTACGCCTGTTGGCTGGTTCGCCCGCCATTGATTCAGGGGATGACACGGTGGTGACGATGGCCACTGATTTGGATGGCAACCCGCGCATCATAGGCACGGCCGTAGACTTAGGAGCCTACGAATTTTTCACCAACACGACCATCACCTACACCCTGAATTTGCACACCATTGGCGAGGGACACAGTCACGGCCGACCCCGCCCAAACCAGCTACACCGCTGGCCAAGTCGTCACCCTGACCGCCACGGCCGCCCCCAACCACACCTTCACAGGCTGGTCTGGGGCTGTGACGGGCACAACCAACCCCATCACCCTGACGATGGACAGCGACAAAGTGGTGACGGCCACCTTTGCCCTCAACACACACGAGCTAACCATCCTCAAAACAGGCACAGGCGATGGCTCCGTGGTCAGCATCCCCGCAGGGATTGCCTGCGGGGCGAGTTGCACGGCCGCTTTCTCCCACGGCACACTCATCACCCTGACAGCCACGGCCGACACAGGTTCGACTTTCACAGGTTGGAGCGGCCCCCTCACCAGCACCAATCCGACGATTACGGTCACGCTGGAGATGGCCATGACGATTACGGCCGAGTTTGCCCTCGAACCCACCCCACCCACCAGCTATCGCATCTTCTTGCCGCTGGTGGTTAAGTAAAACACAACGTACAGATAGAGATAGAGGAGAAGGCTCCTCTATCTCTATCTCCCCTCTCTACCCTACACAATATACGGCATACTCGCCCCCGTCTTGGCCATCCCATCGGGGTCCAACATCACATTGATGCAAGCTGGTTTGCCGCTGGCAAAAGCGCGGCGCAGGGCGGGCAAAATTTCCTCAGGTTGCTCCACCAACTCCCCATAACCGCCCAACGCCTCCACCACCTTGTCATAGCGGGTGGGAGCCAGCGACGTGGCAATGGCTCGTTCACGGCCGACCATCTGCACCTGTGGCCCCCGAATCTGCCCCCAGCCCGCATCGTTGCCCACAATGCTGACAATGGGCAGGTTGAAGCGCACGGCCGTGTCAAACTCAAACCCATTCAGCCCAAACGAGCCATCCCCATTGATAATCAGCACCTTTTTGGCGGGGTAAAGGTGTTGGGCGGCGATGGCAAACGGGGCGCCCACCCCCAAACAGCCCAGCGGGCCGGGGTCGAGCCACTGCCCCGGCAAGGTCAGTTGCACCACCTTGGCCGCCGCGCTGACAATATCGCCGCCATCCCCCACCACAAGCACATCCTCGTCTATAAACTCGTTCACGGCCGCGCTAAAGCGAAAATGGTTGATGGGCACATCCTCGAGAGCTGTCCAACCCGCCAACTTCTCATTGTCCACGGCCTCCCATTCCCCCACCTGCGCCAGCCACGGGTCATAGCGCACCCCCTGCAACCCCTCGGCCAGAGCCTCCAGCACCAAGCGGGCGTTGGCGCACAGGGCAATGTCGGCCGTGCGGTTGTGGTTCAGTTCGGCCGCGTCATTTTCCACTTGGATGAGCTTGCTGGCGGGGTTCCACCCTTGCCCATATTTCAGCCGAAAATCGAGCGGCGTGCCGATGAGCAAGACCACATCCGCCTCGCGCAACGCCTTGCCCCGCGTCCCCTTAAAGCAGTTGGGGTGGTTCATGGCCAGCGTCCCCCGCCCCGCGCCGTTGGTGTACACGGGGATGCCCGTCTGCTCGGTCAGCTCCCGCAGTGCGTCGTGCGCCTCATCCCAATACACCTGCGTGCCCGCAATGATGAGCGGCTTTTGTGCCTCGCGCAACAGGGCGAACATGGCCTGTATTTGCCCCGCCTCGGGTTCCACGGGGGCAATGGTCACTTTGGATGGGGCCTCATTCGGCGCGTCGATGGCGTTGAAAAGCACATCGAAGGGCAGTTCGATGAAAACGGGGCCGGGTCGGCCGCTTAACGCCACCCGAAACGCCTCTTCCATGCGGGCGGGGATGTCGGCCGTGTTTTCAATAGTAAAGCTGGCCTTGGTAAAGGTGGCGAACATCTCCGTTTGGGGCATCTCCTGCAACGCCCCCATGCCCTTGGTTTTGAGGGGCGCCGCCCCGCCCAGCAGAATCATGGGGCTACGCGCTTGGTAGGCGTTGGCCACGGCCGTTACTGCATCGGTCACGCCGGGGCCAGCGGTCACGGCCGCCACGCCGATGTTGCGGGTGAGCCGGGCATGGGCATCGGCCGCGTGCCCGGCCGCTTGTTCGTGCCGAAAGTCAATCACGGCAATGTTGTGGTTCAAGCACCCCTCGTAAATGGGGGCAATGTGGCCGCCGCAGAGGGTGTAGAGGGCGCTCACGCCTTGCGCTGATAGGCTACGGCCGATGAGTTCGCCGCCGTGGACAAAGGTCATGTTGCTCATGGTTGCTCCTGCATGGTTGTGGGTGGGTGGTGGTTGATGGGGCGATTATACCCACGCCCCCACCTTAGGCCGATACCCGCACAATGACCACATCGGCTTGCGATTCCACCAACTCGGTTAAAAAGTGGGTGGCGCGGACGATGTGTGAATAGACATAGTCGGCCGTTTGCGGGGTAAAGGGGCCATCCCATTCGGTGCGCCACGGCCGAGGGTTGGTCAACCGTTCGGCCATCTTGCTTTTTAGCACCTCAAAGGCGGCAGGTAGTTGTTCTTTGGGCAACGGATCCATCGAACCCGCTATATCGGCCACCGCCCACAACAGCCACACGGCCGCTGGCTTCTCCCAATAAGCGACATCCATATCTCGGTAAGCAATGGCATGGGGAGGGTCGAACTCAATGCCCCCCAAAAACGGTTTCAGCAACGGCCGAAAATCATCCCACGCCTTGTCCAAGCCAATACGGGTACTGGTAAAGGTCGCCTCGTGGTCGCTCAGCCCAACCAACTCATCCAGCATCTCCTTCAGCCGTTTTTGGGATTTGTACGTCTCAAAAACAGCCTTATCCACCGCATACAACGCCGTTAAAATTCCCATATCGTTCTCCTGTGAAGACAGTTGTGTAAGAGATTAGTCGCACACACGAGTAAAAAGTGAAAGGTGAAAGGTGGCCGACTGGTGCTTCTCACTTTCTTTACTTTCACTGGTGCTGGGAGACAGCTTAACCATCGCCAACCCTATCTCCCTCTCTATCTGCTAAATGTTTGCAATTTCCAACTGACACAAGGGTCTCTGTTTATAATCTCCCCGTTTCGGCCACGATTTTAACTGGGGTGCTATCGTTGATGCCAAACCCTTCGTTGGCCAGCACCAACCCTTGGCGTAGGAGGCCACCCGAAAGCTGAATGCCCTCGTATAGCTCCCATTTTTTATAGAGAAAGCCGTCAGTGCGTTTGGTGAAGAAGAGGAGGTAATGGTCGGTGGCAAGGGAAAGGTAGCTTTGCACGGGATTATGGCTCCCTTGGAAGATGTGCCAATCTTTTAAGCCATCGCCAATTAGGCGAACGCAATGGAAGCGAGCGGCCGTGGCCTCGAGTTCGTGTTGTGTGTAAGGTTGGTCTGTGGGGATGGTGGGCAGGCCCCAATAAGTTAGGTGGTGCGTTTGGAGGTGGATTTGCCAACGGCCGTCTTGCGCCGCCAACACACAATTGAGCTTTTTGCTCCATGCTGTGTGGGCAAAGGTGAGGAATTGTTCATTGCCCTCGAACGGCTCGCCTGTGGTCACATCTAACACCCAAAAGGGGGTGGTGGACACACGGAGCAGTTGTTCATCGGCCGTGCTGGTTGGCCACGGCAGGGTGTGGCCTGTGGTGGCGGGGGGCAGTGGCGGGATTGCGGCCGTGGCTGGGGCAAAATAGCTCTTATAAGATGGACCTGTCATAAAATGAGGCGACATTATGACGATGCCGAAAACTGGCGAACTTTATATTGCTCTAGCAAATGATCCATTGTCATCAATGTCAGGCTATGTGCCATGACTTGACAAAGCAGCATCCTGTCAAAAGGGTCTCGATGGTGGTCTGGGAGATGGGCTAATTGGCTCACACTTGCTTCATCTAACTGCAAACTATCAATTTGGTGTGGGGCGGGGCGGGGGCCCGCCCTTAAGCGGGGGCCCCCCCCCCAAAATAACGGCCGGCGGCGGCGGGCGCCCGCCCCCCCGCGGGCGGGGCCCCCCCCCCCCCCCCTTGAACCCCCCCCCCCCCCCCCGCGCCCGCCCCCGGCCCCCCCCGGCCCCCCCCCCGGGGCCCCCCGGCGCCGCCCCCGCCCCCCGCCCCCCCGCCCCCCCCGGGGCGGGGCCCCCCCCCGGGGCGGCCCCCCCCCCCCCCCCCCCCCCCCCCCCCCCCCCCCCCCCCCCCCCCCCCCCCCCCCCCCCGCCCCCCCCCCCCCCGCCCCCCCCCCCCCCCGCCCGAAGCCAAGATAGTGATGGGCTTTATTTCGGCCAATGGCTGATTGTTCACCACAATAACAAAGTGCTCTCCCTTGCACCCTGTAAATAAAGCACAAATTGTGTTTCACCCCCCCCCCAATTTGATTGGGGGGGGGGGTTGTATTGTCCGGGGGAAATTTATTCCTTCGCCCCAGGGGGGCGCCCCCCCCCCCAGGGCCACGGGGGGTTTCGCCCCCTCCCCCTCCCCCACCACCCCCACAAGGGGGCGATGTGGCCCTGGCCATTTCCCCTCCCCCGCAATGTGAACTAAGGGCGGCTAAAGCCTCACTAAGTCGTTACAGAACCAATTACCAATTCCTACCCTATGAAACCTTGGCACCAACTCACGCAACAATTGACCGCCGTGGCCATGGGCCGCCAACCCGCCGACATGGTCATCACCAACGGCCGTTGGGTCAATGTCCACACGGCCGAAATCATCCCCCACACCGATGTGGCCATTAGCGGCGGCCGTATCGCCTACGTCGGCCCCTCCGCCCAACACACCATCGGCGAAAAGACCGAGGTGGTGGATGCCAACGGCCGTTACCTCGTCCCCGGCTTGTGCGATGGCCACATGCACGTCGAAAGCGGCATGGTCACGGTGACGGAATTTGCCCGCGCCGTCATCCCCCACGGCACCACCAGCATGTTCATAGACCCCCACGAAATCGCCAACGTACTTGGGCTTAGACGGGGTCAAACTGATGCACGACGAAGCCCAAACCCTGCCCGTCAACATCTATGTGCAGATGCCCAGTTGCGTGCCCAGCGCACCGGGGCTGGAAAACGCGGGGGCCGAAATCGGCCCGGCCGAAGTGCAAGAGGCGATGCGCTTGCCCGGCATCATCGGCTTGGGCGAGATGATGAACTTTCCCGGCATGTTCAGCGGCGACGCGCAAATGCACGCCGAGGTGCAAGAGACGATGCTGGTTGGCAAAACGGTAGGTGGCCATTACGCCTCGTTCGACCACGGCCTGCCGTTCCACGGCTATGTGGCGGGCG
Source organism: Candidatus Hadersleviella danica (assembly GCA_016711405.1). Lineage (GTDB taxonomy): Bacteria > Chloroflexota > Anaerolineae > Promineifilales > Promineifilaceae > Hadersleviella > Hadersleviella danica. Next base: position 9,914 of record JADJSZ010000017.1, read on the forward strand.
GCCCCGCCGATGACCACGAAGTGACCCGCATGGAAGACGGCATCGAACGGGTGCGGCGGGGCATGAAGGCGATGCTCCGCCTCGGCTCGGCGTGGTACGATGTGGCCGAAACTGTGCGGGCGATTACCGAGCGGGGGCTGGACAGCCGTTATTTCATCCTCTGCACCGACGATTGCCACTCGGGTACGCTGGTGAACGAGGGGCACATGAATCGGGTGGTGCGCCACGCCATCGCCCAAGGCTTAAAACCCATCACGGCCATCCAAATGGCCACCCTGAACACGGCCGAACATTTCGGCCTCGGCCGCGAAATCGGGAGCATCACTCCCGGCCGTCGCGCCGATATTATTCTGACCTCTAGCTTGGTCAGTTTGCCCATTGAGCTGGTGATTGCACGGGGCAAAATTTTGGCGCAGGATGGGCGGCTGACGGCCGATATCCCCCCCTACGCCTACCCCGCTATGGCCAAAAACACAGTGCGGGTGGGCAAAATGTTGCAAGCGGCCGATTTCGACATTCCCGCTCCCACCCCCCAACCCGCTATGGTTAACGTCATTGGGGTTGTCGAAAATCAGGCCCCTACCCGCGCCCTGCAACGGGTGGTTCCCGTCCAACACGGCTTGCTCATCGGCGACCCGCGCCAAGATGTGTGCCAAATCGCTCTGGTAGAACGGCATCGGGGCACAGGCAAAGTGGTCAACGGCTTTGTCTCGGGCTTCAACTTCAATGTGCCCTGCGCCATCGCCAGCACCGTGGCGCACGACAGCCACCACCTGATTGTGGTGGGCACGAGCAAGCACAACATGGCCTTAGCGGCCAATCGGTTGGCGGAAATTGGGGGTGGGGTGGTGGTTTACCAAGAAGGGCGGGAAATTGCCCTTGTGGAATTGGCCATTGCGGGGCTGATGTCTACCGAACGGGCGGAAATCGTGGCCGCCAAAGCGGACCAAATGATGGCCGGCTTCCGCGCCTGTGGTTGCCACCTCAACAACGCCTTCATGCAACTCAGCCTCCTCGCCCTCGTCGTCATCCCCGAACTGCGCATTTCGGATATGGGGATTGTGAATGTGAACGAGTTTAAGGTGGTGGATTTGGTTGTTGGATAGGAGTGTAGAGGTGTATTCGTGTATTTGTGTATTAAGCGTCAATACTTAGTTGGATGGTCGGCCGTTTGCCCGTCGCCACATCTTTCTCACTGACGAGGGTCAGGTTGCTCAGTTTGGTTCCCGCGCCCAAGTTGGTGTGCCAGCCCAAGACACTATCGCCGACATAGTTGAAGTGGGGGGCGTGGGCGTGGGGCATGAAGAGGCTGTTTTTGGCTTCGGTGGTGTGCCCCACAATCGCCTCTTCCAGCACAATGACGTTTTCGCGCACAAAAGCACCGTGGCGCACGATGGCACCGGGGGCGATGTAGGCGGGGCCGTGGATGTACGCACCCGGCTCGACCCGCGCCCCTGCGCCGATGTAAATCGGCCGTTCGCTGAGATACGCGCCGGGCATGACTTCGCCCAAGATGGTTTGGGTGTTGTGGGTGAGGCGGGCGACGGCCGTTTCCAGCTTGGGCAACACCTCCCACACAAAGGCACAATCGGCGAACAAATCCGCCAAGATGGGGTGGTTTAGGTCAAAGAAATCGGATGGAGTTAACATAACACATTAGATTGGCAAATAAACGGGTTGCAGGTTACAAGTTACAAGTCGCACTACCACCTGTAACCTGTAACCTGTGACGAATCTCGAAACATTACTCCTGCGTCACCGTGAACAGTTGGCCCGCCCCACGGCCGTATACCTCGGGGAAGTAGAACCCAAACGCCGTCGGCGGAATCGTGTTGAACTGCCCGGCCGTCGTTGCCCGCACCAGATAGACATACTCATACGTGCCTGCCGGCAGATAGCGCGACGAAATCACCACCCGCTCATCCCGCAATTGCACATGGTTGAAATACCACCAACCCCAGCCCCGCGAGCCAAACGCCCCCTGCTCTTCGGTGTACGGGTCAGGCGCACCAATTTGTTGCGTTGTGCGGAGCGAGCTATCAATCGCCTCAAGGCCAGCGGGCAGGTAATCGTCTATGACCACGTAATGCAGGTCGTCGGGCACAACGATGGTCAGCCGCGCCAGCAACGTCTCGCCCACCACGGCCGAACTCACAGCCGTATTTCTATCATTCGGGTCGTAGTAACTGCGCGAAATAGCAATGCCCCTATCCAGCGGTTGCACCTGCGGCACGGGGAGCGAGGCGCGGAAGTGCGCCGTGTAGTAGAGGTTGCCGGGGCCTTCGGTACGGCCGATGGCCAACCGATTCAACTCATCGGTCAGCAATTGGTCTATGCCCACCTCGAGCGTCAGCGGTGTGCGCAGGGTTTCGGCCGAGGCCGTTTCTTGCGCCAGCAGTTGGCCGTTAAAGGCGATTTCGTACTGGTAATCCGCCTGTAGCTCATCCGTGGCCACCATCCAATCGTTCAGCGCCATGATGCTCCACGCCGTCTCCTGTGTGCCTTGCCAATAGCCCGCCTCGCGGTGCGCCATCAGCCAGCGGATGCCGTTGGCCACGAGGGGGTTCTCGGGGTCAATGGCAATCATGTAGCTCAAAATGATGGCCGTCGAGCGGGTGTCGGAGTTCCAGTTCCAGTAGTCGCGCTGGTTTTCGCTCCAGCTTGTGCCCGAAGCAGAGAGGGCGGCCGAGCTGACAAAATCGCTGGTCAGGGTAGCTAAACGGGGGTCGGCCGCATCAATTGTCCACATCGCTTGGCCAAGGAGGGCACGGCCGTACAAGTCCAAATTCTCCCGCTGGCCGTACAACTCATCCAGATAGGTGGCGATATTGAAGTTAGAATCGGCTTGGGCAAGGACATAGACGAGGTACGCCTGTCGGTTGAGCTTAAAACGGCCGCTCAAATTGTCTACCGTGCCGAGGTTGTTTTGCAGGTAGCCAATGCCCCGCTCCAGAGCGGCATCGTCCACGCTGTAGCCCGCTTGCTTGGCCTCGACCATGCCTTGCACCACATAGGCCGAAACGAGCGTGTCACTTTGGTAGTCGCTCCACCACGGCCAGCCGCCGTCGCTGTTTTGGCGGGTGTAGAGCCGTTGCAGGGCGACACTGACCTGTGTTTCGAGTGCTTGCTCCAGAGCAGGGTTGCTAATCCCCGCCGTTTTCAGGGCTTGGGTGGTCAGCACATTGGGCAGGAATTTGGAGACAATTTGTTCGGTGCATTCATACGGGTAATGCTCGAGGTAGTCGAGGGCTTCGGTCATGGCGGCGGCCAAGGAGGTAGCGATTTGCACCTGCACATCCCCTTCGGTCAGGGTGAAGTTGGGCAGGATGGGCACGCCGATGGATTCGACAATGGTCCCGCCTTCGAGGAGTTGGCCGGCCGTGCCGACAGTTTCCAGCACTTCGTATTTGTAGACGGGGATGCCACCGCCTTCTAAGGTCGCAATTTCGGGCCGGGCCGCGTCGCTGTATTCGCCACTGCTGGCCGAGAAGACAAAATCAACCCGGTCTATCTCGGGAATGGTGATGTCCCACAGGACTAAGGCGGAGCCGTTGGCGGCCACGGTGACAGTTTGGGTGGCGGCCGTCAATTCATCCACCACCGCGCCTGTGGCTTGCATGGTCACGTCTACTTCCATGCTCTGGTTGGTGGTGTTGCGAACCACCGTGCCCACACTGGCCGCATCCCCTTGGACAAAGAAGCGGGGCGTTTGGGGGCTGACCAAGAGCGGCCGTGTCGTCTGCACGTCGTTCGTCGCTTGGCCAACGAGGGTATCGGCCGTAATCGCCCGCACATCCAGCCGCCATGTGGTCAGGTTGTCGGGCAGTTCCACGGAGAAAGTGGCCACGCCGTTGGCATCGGTTTGCAATTGCCCTACCCAATGGGCGGTGTCCTTAAAATCCTCGCGGATGCTCATGATGCCGCCGTCGCCGCCGCCGCCACCACCGCCTTTGATTTGCTCCTGTAGTTCGGCGTTGTAGCTGTCCATGTTCTTGGTCAGGAACAAAGCGGTGCGCACACTGAGCCAGCGGGTGGAGTAGAAGAAGTCAATCAGGGGGATGCTGTTCGGTTCGCTAATCGAGAGCAGGGCGAGGTCTACGAGCGCGGCCGAAAGTTCTGCCTGCACGGGCTGGCCGGCATGGTTGGTCACGCGCACGGTATAGTTCACCGTATCGCGTGGCCCCAAGGTGGTGCGGTCAGGGGTGATGGTGATGTTGAGTTCCTGCTCTTCGCGCTCCACGGTAAATTGGGTCATGCCCAGTTTGAAGTCGGGTGCCTCGCTAAACTCATCTACCCCTTTCATGACCATGACCGAGACGAAGATGTTGGGAGCCATGTCGCCTGTGATGGGCAGGCGGTAGATGGTGCTGTTGCTCTCCAACACAATCACTTCGTGCTGGGTAATATGGCCACGTTCGACGGTAACGAGGGCGTGCGCCGTCCCTTGGAAGGGGGAGGCAATCAGAATTTGGGCAGTGTCGCCGGGCTTGTAGGTGGTGGCATCGGTGATAAGGTCGAAGCCGTGGTCGTTGGTGCGCCGCCACGGGACGTAGTCGCCGCCCGAGACCCATGTGTAGGTGGTGGAGACGGCCGTATTCCCCTGCCCATCGGTGGCCTGCACATAGGCGCGGTAGATGCCCGATTTGGGTGGGGTGAAGGTGACGGAGGCACGGCCGTTGCCGTCCAATTCCACCTCGTCAAAGTTGGCCACAGGCAACTCTTCCACCTCGCTGGTCCAGATGGTGTTGCCAAATTCGTCCTCTTCTAGCACGCTGTTCCAACGCCGCTCCACCACCTCGACTTGGACGGTGCGGTTGGGCACGGGGTTGGCTTCCCAGTCGAGCAGAACGATATCATAGCCCATCTCTTCGCCTGCCTCGCCGATAATTTGGCTGGGTTTGATGCCGGGGTAGAAGGCGCTTTGGTGGACGATGACTTGAGTACGGCCGCTAACGGCGTTGGCGGCAATGTCGCTCACCGTCGCTTCAATCTCGAATACGCGGCTCCCCGGCTGGTCGGCCGAGGGGGCTGATGGCACGCTAATGGGGAATTGGCCACGGCCGTCGGTCAACCCTGTCCCTTCGCCGATGAATTGGCTGTAATAATCGTAGGAGTAGTCGAAATAAACCCCATTGCGGTCTGGTTCAGGGCTGGTAAAGCTGTAGGGGGTGTATTGCCCACCGGGGTTAAAGGTGAAGCGAGTCGAGCGCACGCCCCAGTACACATCCCCACCCGCCACGGAGCCACCCGCAAAGAAATCGGCTTGCACGGTGGCATTGACAGTTTGGCCAAGGGCAATATCGGTTTGGGTGGGGTTGATGGCCACTTGGAAGGTGGGTTTGCGGTATTCAGCCACGCTGAAATTGCCATAACCGAGGTATTCCCCCTCGGCCGAGCTTCGCACATCTAAGAAATAGCCACCCAATTCCGCTTCGTCATCCAAAACCACATCCACCACAAAAGTTCCCATCTCATTGAGCAATACTTCGCCTTCAAAAATGTTGTTGGAGTAGGTTCCGACGCGCACGTAGACTTGTTTGAACTGGGGTAAGCTGTAGGTCAGGTCGTCGTTGGTGCGGACAATGCCCTTGATGGACACTGTTTGGCCGGGGCGATAAATGGGGCGGTCGGTGTAGATATAGGTGGTGGGTTGGTTGGGTTGCAGGTAGAAATCGGTGTAGATGCCGAAGTCGTAGGGCTGGGTGCCTTCGTCCCAACTGCTGGAAGCCATCCCAAAACGGCCGTCGCCCTCCGCCAAGGCAATGTAAACGGCATCATAACCCACGGCTAACTCGAGGCCATCGGCATAGAACACGCCGTCGGCATCGGTACGGCCGCTGGCCACAGGGCGCTCCTCAAACATGGCCCGCACGGTAATAGGCACGTTGGCCAGTGGTGCGCCCGTCTCCAAATCGGTCACCCATGCCATCACTTCCGTAGCGGTCGTTTTGAGGGTGACATTGGCGTTGGCCAGCAAAATAAAGCGGCTATCCACGGGGTTGTTAGAAAACTCGCGGGGGATTTGGGGGGAGTCGAGTTCAAAGTAGTAAACCCCCGGCGGTAGAGGGGAGCCATCTTCATTGAGCAAATCGAACCGTTTGTAGCCCGTGCTATTTTGGTTCGCTTCCACCGCAACCGATTGCCGCCAGAAGGGGGCATTTTCCATGCCCAAACTCACGCTATCGCCTTCGTAGTAGTAGCGGGTCAGGTTCATCAAACTATCGAGGTCACCGGGGGTGAGGGCAAACAGCCGCCCCTCAATTTCGCTGATGTTACGGTAACTGGCCCAAATGGCGGTGGAGCCGCCCTCGCGGTAGAGGGCGAGGGGGGTGTGCATTTGCAGGCTGGCGCGGGCGGGGTAAGCGGCCGTGGTAAACGTCAGCACCTGCTCCTCGGTGATTTCGTTGCCGTATATGTCGGCCATGCCCGGCAAAATGCGCACGGTGTAGGTGGTGGAGGGAACTAGGCCGAAGAAGCGCAAAGACCATTCGCCACTGCTATATTGCCCGTCGGGGTCGCCCGTAATGGCTGGCTCGAAGAGGACTTTGCCCAGCAAGCTCTCGCGGTCCATGCGGGAAGCAAATTCGATGGTGAAGACGCTGTTGTAATTACCTTGTCGCTCCCCGTCTATGGGAGAGGTGAAGGTGATGCGGGGAGGCAAGGCGGTGGTGGCCGACCAGACAAGGCTATCACGCACACGGCCGCCCGCCTCGGCCGTGGCCGTGTCGGCCACTGTCAGCACATAGCGGGTTCCCAAAGCAAGGGATTGGGTGGGCGTAAAAATGACGTGGGTGTTTTCCGCGCTCCATGTAAAGCGCAAAGGCACTTGGCCGTTTTCAGAGGCGAAACTGATGGCCGATTCGGTCGCGGCCGTGTTCATGGGCTGGTTAAAGCGCACCACAAAATCTTGGTTCAGCCGCAAATGTTCAAAGTCGGTACTCGGCCATTGGGTCACATTGGGCAGTTCCAGCCCGTAAATGGTGGGGGCGGCTACGCTGAAGTTCCAACGGTAATCGTTGGCCAAGGTCGAGCCAGTGGCGCTGAGTTCGTTGACGATTTCGGCCGAAACGTGGGCGCTATAAGTCTCACGGCCGATAAATTTGGCATCAGGCCGAAAAACGTAGACGGAGGTATTGACCCACTCGCCTGTCCCTTCAATTTCAGGCGTAAATTGGAGGGGGCTGGGGAATTCGGCCATCTGCTCGCTCATCACCAAAGGCACGACAGGGCGGTTGAAGATGACGGTCACGGCCGTTTCGGGGTTCACCTCTTCTGTACCCGCCGCTGGCGAGACTTGAACGACTTGCAAACTGCCTGTCGTGTCAAAGTCGAGGGTCAGCCCTTCGAGGAGATTACGGCCGCTTTCGCTGGCGGCCGTTTCGGCCAAGGCCACCTCAAAGCTGGTATCGGGGGCAAGGGGTTCTGTTGGCTCGAAGCGCAAGATGCGCGGTTGCGGCCAGCTTATTTCCCCTTCGATGATGCGCCCGTCGGCCGAGACAATGGTCAGGGCCTCGGCCGTGGCTTCGCGATCCATGGGCTGGTCGAAGTAGAGTTCGACGCGGCCGTCGAGGCCGACTTCTTGCCCCGCCTCGGGGCTACGGCCGATGACACGCGGGGCGAGGGGGTCGCTCTCGGTTAAATCCAACACCAGTGGGGCAGGGGTGGGTGTGGGGGGAATGGCGGTGTTGGTGGGGACGGGCACGGCCGTGGCGGTGGCAGGGGGTGGGGCGGCCGTGTTCGTCGCCTCGGGCGTGGGCTGGGCGCGGCGGCATCCCACGGCCAACAGGAGAATGAGGAGGAGGGGGAGGTAGCGTTTCATAGTGGTTAGTTAATTAGTGGGGAGTGGTATTTGCTGACTAGCTGACAGACTGACAGACTGACTACTAATAACAGCATAAGCCTATCGCACTTTATCGTCAACCGTGCGAGGGGGTATCGTTTGGAGGGCGTGGGGAAAGAGGTGGGTGAGGGTTACGGCGGCTCTGGCTCCCCCATGTGGGGGAGGTCAATACTCCCCCGATGGGGGTTTCGAGTCTTCACAAGTTTTTATAAGATAACAAGTGATTGTCATGAATTGTAGGGTAATTCAGCCACACAAGATTGATGATTGGAAAAAGTAAGAAGAAGTTTATCTTCTGAAAACAAGGAGACGAATACAATGAATGGAACAACAACTATGAATGGCTCAAAAACTATGAATGGCACAAAAACCATCACGGCCTTATATGACCGGACAGAAGATGCCCAGAGCGCGTTGCGTGATTTACAAAATATGAATATTTCCCGCGACAACATCAGCCTAATAGCGAGCGATGCCGCTGGCACGTACAGCCATGATAACGGCAATGGCATCTCGACTCAGAGTGATGCGGCCGAAGGTGCTGTGGCTGGAGCAACATTCGGCGGGATAGGTGGTTTGGTCGTCGGCTTGGCGGCCTTGGCTATCCCCGGTATTGGCCCAGTTTTGGCGGCTGGCCCGCTGGCCAGTGCCTTGATTGCGGCTGGCATTGGTGCTGGTGTGGGTGCAGTGACGGGCGGCATCGTTGGCGCACTCACCGAGATGGGTGTGAGTGAAGAGGCGGCCGGCTATTACGCCGAAGGTATCCGTCGCGGCGGGACGCTGTTAACGGTTCACGTACCCGAAAACATGAGCAAACAGGTCATGGATGTGTTGAACCGCCACAATGCCATCGATGTCGAAGACCGCGTTTCCCAATGGCGCGAAAGCGGCTGGCAAATGCATGATCCCAACGCCAAACCTTACGGCGTAGACGAAATTGAGAGTGAGCGCAATCGGTACACTGGCGAGCGTATGCGCGTCTAATCCTTCTAAAAAAACGGGCGGCGTAACTAGCAGGTGCGTCGTCCGCTTAAACTATCTGGGGGGAGGAATTAGAGCGCGAGGTTAATAACCTCGCGCTCTCATGCTATGGTGTGCCCTCTCCTCACAAGAATTGGCTTTCCGTGGGTGCTAGGCAACTTTCCCGAATAATTAACTCGGTGGGGAACTCTATTTGCGAGATGGGTAACGTCGGGTCTTCAATATGTTCGATGAGGATGCGTGTGGCCACCTGACCCATGCGGCGCAAGGGCTGGCGCACCGTCGTTAACCTCGGCCGCATATACGACGCTTCGGGAATGTCATCAAACCCCACCACCGAGATATCTTCGGGAACACGCCAACCAGCTTCCTGAACTCCCTTCATGACCCCAAAGGCGCACATATCGCTGGAGGCAAAAACGGCCGTGGGTGGCTGAGCCAAGGCCAAAAACTTGAGCACCGCCTCATAGCCACTCTGCTCCAAAAAATCCCCTTTGCAGATTAACTCTGGGTCAACCCATAACCCATAATCCCTCAACGCTGTCTGATAGCCCGCCAAACGGTCTTGGGCGCTGGCAATCTCAATCAACCCCGTCACAAACCCAATGCGCCGATGCCCCAACTCGATGAGGTATTTGGTCGCGTCATACGCTCCCTGCCAGTTGGCTGTCAACACGGTGTTGCATCCCAGCCCCGGATGGTCAATCAACACATAAGGAAACCGTTTCTGGTCTAAATCCCCCTTGTAAGCCTCCAAATTGCGCGGCAACACAATCAGAAGCCCATCCGCCATGCCTTGGGTCAGTTGGGTCACATAGGTAGACTCTTTCCCTTTCCGCTTATGGGTCGTGGAGAGCATCAAGTCGTAGCCCGAATTGGCGATTTCAGCATCCACCCCTTTCACAATTTCGACGTGGTAACTCGTGTCCAGCTCATAGATTAACATGCCCACGATTTGGGAACGGCCGCCTGCCAGACTGCGTGCCTTCAGATTGGCCACATAGCCAAGTTTCATCATCGCGGCTTCCACCCGCTCCCTCGTTTCTGGCTTGATGTAGGGAAAATTATTGACGACCCGCGAGACTGTCGAATACGAAACGTTCGCTTCTCGGGCGACATCCACAATGGTGACATTATTAGGGCGAGGCTGTTCGTGCATCATATCCTATCTATTGTGGTGAATAAGCATCATCTTGACAATTGAAAATGATTAACTTATAATTTTTGCAAACGCTTGCAAGACCACTATAAAGCAAAAAGCGATATGAGGTCAACAGATTGCTATTGTTCCACAAACAAGGGTTCTTGAAATTGGTCATTTGTACCAAATTTCTGGTGGCGATTTGTGACAGCGTTTGCAAAAAAATTGCTTGCCGATTCGTCTAATCGTCTAACCGTCAAGTTTTGGCGGACTGGCTCTGTCGGGGTAGGTTGCGTGCCGCCCCTAGAATTGGGCAACCGCAAGGGTTGCCCTATAGTAAGTTCGACAATCTTGCTCGGCCAACAAGGAGGTGTTTCGGTCAACAAATTAATTCCATATGTGTTAGGGAGGAGTTTTTTTACACACTGTTGCAAACGCTTGCAATACTTAGTTAGGATAAGCGAGGAGAAACAAAATGCGTAAGTCTCTAAATTTGCTTGTAGTCCTTGTGATGTTGGCGGGCATGGCGCTCGTTGGTTGTGGCGGCACGACCCCAGCAACCACCGAAGCCCCTGCCGCGACCACTGAGTCATCTGTTGGCGAAACTGTCGTGGAGGAAACGGCCGCTCCCCCCGCCGAAGCTGGCAAAACCGTCTTGAACGTTTGGTCTTTCACCAACGAAATCAACACGATGGCCGTGGCCTATGAGTGCCGCAACCCCAATGTGGATGTTGTTTACACCATGATTCCCATGACCAATGGCGAATACCAGACCAAACTGTTGGCCTCTTTGGGAACCGCCGATGCTCCTGATGTCATCGCCCTCGAAGCCTCTTTTGTGAAAGAGTATGTGGAAAGTGATTTTCTGGCGGATTTGGGCACACTGTTGCCCGAAGCTGAAACGGCTGGCGCCTACCCATTTGTGATTGAGGTTGGCTCCGACGAAGGCGTAGCCAAAGCATTCTCCTACCAAGCGACCCCCGGCGCTTTGTTCTATCGCCGTAGCCTTGCCCTAGAGTATTTTGGCACCGACGACCCCGTGGAAATTCAAGCTTTGCTGTCGGACATGGACAAATTCACCGAAGCGGCCGCCATCATTAAAGAGATGTCTGGTGGTAATACCTACATGGTGGCCTCGAATGGCGATTTCCAAAATCCCTACTTCGCCAATCGGGCACAGCCATGGATTGTGGATGGTGAGTTGGTCATTGACCCAATGGTCACCGAATACATCAACACGGCTAAACTATTCCGTGACGAAGGATATGAAGCCCAAGCTCAGCAATGGCAAGAAGGTTGGTTTGCAGGGATGAACGACACCTTGGTGGATGCCGCTGGTAATCCCAAGCAAGTTTTCGCCTACTTCCTCCCCACTTGGGGTCTGCCCTATGTGTTGGCTCCCAACGCAGTCGCGGCCGATGGCTCCAGCGACACCAGTGGTGACTGGGCTGTTATCGAAGGCCCCTTGCCCTACCAATGGGGTGGCACGTGGGTTGGCATGATTGACGGAAGCCCCAACGCCGATTTGGCCACCGATTTCGTCCGTTTTGTCGCTTTGGACCAAGAGAACCTGACCAATTGGGCAACGGGTGTGTATACCAATGAGTATCTCAAAACCTGTGACCCCAATGTGCCCGCCGACCAACAACAAGCCCCCGGCGACTTTGTTTCTAGCCAAGTGGTCGTGGAGCAAATCGTCTCCTCGTTTGATGATTCCGAAATGAGCGCCTTTTTGGGTGGACAAAATTCCTATGCAGGGTTTGCCACGGCCGCTCCCTCCGTCAATGCCGAGCTGATGACTGGCTCGGACGATGCGATTCAACGTGCGTTGAACGACCCAGTTGCCCAATACCTGAACGGCGAAATTACCGAAGAAGAGATGTGGGATTCTTGGAAAAGCAATCTGCGGATTGAATTCCCCGACCTTATTATCCCCTAGCCATTCGCGTATCTAGTAATAATTAGTAATTAGTAATTGGTCATTCGCTCCAACTCGAGAAATATCAATTACTAATTACTAATTTTCACCACCTGAGGAAGTATATTATGGCCACCCGCGTATCCATCCCCCAAGCAGTGCCTAAGCGACCCGCCATCAAGTGGCACAAAGATTATTATGGCTACCTCTTTATTGCGCCTTTTGTCATTGCCTTCCTCATCTTTGGCCTTTATCCCGTCTACAATACGTTATATCTGAGCTTTACAGATTCCACTTTGATGTCAGGGAATCAAACTGGATTGGCCTAGATAATTTTGAGCGGCTGTTTGCCGATGACACCTTCTTAAACGCCGTTAAAAACACATGGCAGATTTGGCTCTTCAATTTTATTCCCCAAATCAGCATTGCCCTGCTTATCTCGGTCTGGTTTACCAGCACTAGATTAAAATTAGGGGGGGTGGGTGTCTGGCGAGCCATTTATTTTCTGCCCAATTTGTTAATGCCAGCGGCCGTGGCCGCCTTATTTTTCACCCTGTTTTCTTACTATGGCCCCGTGAACCAATTTATGGTTCGGGCGGGGTTTCTACCCGAGGCCGTACATTACCTGCAAAACCCGACCATCACCCGAAGCATCGTTGTCTTTATTCAATGGTGGATGTGGTTTGGCCAAACAGTCATCATCGTCATGGCGGGCATGACAGCCATCCCAACCTCTCTGTATGAATCGGCCATGGTAGATGGCGCCAATGCGTGGCAGATGTTCCAGCGCATTACCCTCCCTTTGCTCAAGCCCATTCTCATCTACATTTTCGTCACCTCGCTGGTGGGTGGGATGCAGATGTTTGACATTCCCTTCCTCTTAACCGATGGGCGGGGTTCTCCCAGTGGCTCGATTCTGACAAACAACATGCTGATGTACCTGAAATTCAGCAGTAACAGAGGGCACATTGGCTCGGCCGCTTCGGTCGGCGTTCTAATTTTTATCATGACCACCGTCATTGCCATTGGCATCTTCTACTTTTTAGGAGAGCGAGATACGGTTGAAAGGAAGAAGCGAGTGGTAAATAATAAATAGTAAGTAGTAATTAGTAATTGATTTGTCTCGAGGGAGCATTAATTACCAATTACCACATGAGGAACTCATGATGACCAAAAATTACAATTTGCAAAACAAAATTTCTCGATTTTTTGTCTATATTTTTCTTGCCTTGTTGTTGGCCATCACCGTCCTGCCCATCTGGCTTTTGCTGGTCAATGCGACGCGGTCTACCACCGAAATACAGCAAGGGATTAGTTTTTTGCCCAGCAAATATATGCTGGCCAATTACAATATCTTGGCCAGTAAAGGGTTAGATTTAGGCCGAGGGTTCCTCAACAGCCTCTATATTAGCGTCGCCACAACGGTTCTGGCGGTCTATTTTTCGTTTCTGGCGGCCTATGGCATCGTTGTCTATAACTTTAAGGGGAAGCGGTTCTTTGCGGGCTTTGTCGTCTTATTGGTCTTAATCCCCTTGCAACTCTCCATTATTGGGTTCTTCCAATATATGTCCCGCTTGGGCTTAGTAGACAATTACGCCTCGCTCATTTTGCCCTCCATCGCCTCGCCCTTTGCCGTCTTTTTCGCCATGCAATATCTGGAATCGGTTGTGATTCACGACTTGGTTGACGCGGGGCGGGTGGATGGAGCGGGCGAATTCACCATTTTCCACAGAATTATGATGCCGATTGCCATGCCCGGTGCTGTAACCTTGGGGATTTTTACATTTATTGCCTCTTGGAATAACTTTTTTAATCCGTTCATTCTGATTTCATCCATCCAAAAATATACACTCCCCATGCTGGTGCAAACCCTACGCGGCGATGTGTATCGCACCGAGTATGGCGCGATTTATTTGGGGTTGGCCATCACGGCCGTACCCGTCATCATCATCTACGCCCTTTTCTCCCGATACATCATCAACGGCATCGCCCTAGGCTCCGTCAAAGAATAAGGGAGCCTTGCCCAACCCATCTACCCATCACGAAAAAACAGGTTTTGACGATTAAAACCGACCCACCTCGCGTGGGATTCGGCCGTTAAACCGCGCCACCCAAGGAAAACAAGATGCTGACCCAACTCATTTCGCCATCCACGGTATACCGCGACCCACAACAACCGATACCAGCTCGGGTGCAAGATTTATTGTGCCAAATGACCCTGACCGAAAAAGTGGCCCAGTTGGGCAGTGCATGGGTCTTTCAATTGCTCAGCAACATGGCATTTGACCCCGCCAAGGCTTCCACTTTAATGTCGGCCGGCATTGGGCAAATTACCCGCGTCGCGGGAGCCAGCAGTCTCAAACCAGAGGATGGGGCACGGGTGGCCAACCAAATCCAACGCTTTTTGGTGGAGGAAACACGCCTCGGCATTCCCGCCATTGTGCATGAAGAGTGTTGCAGTGGCTACATGGCCCGCAACGCAACCTGTTTCCCGCAAATTATCGGCGTGGCCAGCACATGGGAACCCGCCTTGGCCGAGGCGATGGCCACGGCCGTGCGCCACCAAATGCGCGCCGCCGGCGCACAACAAGGCTTATCCCCTGTGATAGACGTAACCCGCGACCCACGCTGGGGGCGGGTGGAAGAGACATTTGGCGAAGACCCCTACCTCGTCTCACAGATGGGGGTCAATTTTGTGCGCGGTTTGCAGGGGGACGATTGGCACACGGGTGTGCTGGCCACGGCCAAGCATTTTGTCGGCTATGGCCTGCCCGAAGGGGGCATGAATTGGGCCCCCGCCCATATTTCGCGGCGGGAATTGCGCGAGGTGTTCATGTTGCCGTTTGAAGCGGCCGTTAAAGAAGCCAACCTGCAATCGGTGATGAACGGCTACCACGAGTTAGATGGCGTGCCCTGCGCCGCCTCCAAAGAGTTGCTGACCGATATTTTGCGCGGCGAATGGGGTTTTGATGGCCTCGTCGTCTCCGACTATTTCGCCATCGCTGAAATCCAACGCACCCATCGCCTGACCGATAGCCGCGCCAAAGCGGCCGCCATCGCCCTCGAAGCGGGCATAGACGTGGAACTGCCCAGCACCGACTATTACGGCGAATCGCTCATCCAAGCGGTGGAGGCGGGCGAGATAGACGAGGCGTTGGTGGACAAAATTGTCGCCCGCCACCTGACCATGAAGTTCAAATTGGGTCTCTTCGAGAACCCGTATGTGGATGAAGAAGCTGTGGCGGCCGTGTTCGACACCCCCGCCCAACGCCAACTCGCCCGCGACATCGCCCGCAAATCCATTATTCTGCTCAAAAACGAAGGGGATTTACTGCCCCTCTCCCCCAATTTGGCCAACATCGCCGTCATCGGCCCCAACGCCCACACCATTCGGCACATGATTGGCGACTATGCCTATTTGTGCCACGCCGAATCTCTGCAAGAAATGACGGCCGAGCAAAACGTCTTCAACATCCCCATCCCCGACCGCGTAGATATTGTGGAAGGCTTTGTGCCCATGCACACCGTCCTCGAGGGGTTGCAAGCGCGGGTTAGCCCCCAAACAACCATCCACTATGCCGAGGGGTGCAAAATTATGGGCGACGATACCTCGGGTTTTGCGGAGGCGGTGGCCGCCGCCCAAAAATCGGAAGTCGCCCTGCTGTTTGTGGGGGGCAAATCGGGGCTGACCGATTCCTGCACCTGTGGCGAAGCGCGTGACCGCGTAGACCTGAACCTGACGGGTGTGCAAAATGAACTCATTCAGGCGGTGCAAGCCACGGGCACGCCCACGATTGTCGTCCTGCTCAACGGCCGTCCCCTGACCATTAACTGGGCGCAGGAAAACGTGCCCGCCATCTTAGAAGCATGGCTTCCCGGCGAAGAGGGCGCGGAAGCGCTCGCCGAAGTTATTTTTGGGGATGTGAACCCCGGCGGCAAGCTCCCCATCACCTTCCCCCGCCATGTGGGGCAAGTCCCCATTTACCACAACCACAAACCGTCGGGCGGCCGTTCCCACTGGAAAGGAGCCTACGTAGATGCCAGCAACAAACCGCTCTACGCATTCGGCTATGGCCTGAGCTATACCCAATTCCAATTGGACAATTTGCGCCTCTCGCAAACGACGCTGACGGCCGACGAAACAGTCGAAATCAGCCTCGACATCACCAACATCGGCCAGCGAGCAGGCGATGAGGTGGTACAAATGTATATTCAAGACCTTTTTGCCAGCATCACCCGCCCCGTGCAAGAGTTAAAAGGGTTCCAACGGCTCCACCTAGCCCCCGGCGAAACCCAAACCATCACCTTTACCTTAGCCGCCAGCCAATTTGGCTTTTACAATGGGGCGATGGATTTTGTGGTGGAACCCGGCACTGTGCGAATGATGATTGGCACTTCTTCCGACAACCTGCCCTTAACCGCCGACTTAGAGGTGGTGGGGGACACGGCCGTCATCACCCACAAAACCTTCTTCAGCCAAGTTTCAATCAGTAAATGATGAATTTTTTCAACGCAAAGTCGCCAAGAAGCGAAGGCGCAAAGGGGTTTTTTGACACAGAAACTTCTTTGCGTCTTTGCCCCTTTGCGTCTTCGCGTTAAATAACCAACTTGTTCCTACACAACGAAACAGGAGCGTAAGCACCCATGTATACCCCTCAACCCGAAAACAAATTTACTTTTGGCCTCTGGACTGTCGGCAACCCCGGCCGTGACCCCTTTGGCGAAGCTGTGCGGCACACCCTTTCCCCCGTCGAAATTGTCCACCTCTTGGGCGAAGTCGGCGCCTACGGGGTCAACTTCCACGACAACGACCTTGTGCCGATTGATGCCACGGCCGCCCAGCGCGACCAAATTGTGCGCGATTTTAAGCAAGCCTTGGCCGATACAGGTCTGGTCGTGCCAATGGCCACCACCAATTTGTTCTCCGACCCCGCTTTCCGCGATGGGGCGTTTACCAGCAACGACCGCCATGTGCGCGCCTATGCTCTGCAAAAGACGATGAACGCCATTGATTTGGGCGTGGAGTTGGGCGCGAAAATCTACGTCTTTTGGGGCGGCCGTGAAGGAACCGAAACAGACGCGGGCAAGAACCCCATCACCGCCATTGAGCGTAGCCGCGAAGCGATGAATTATTTGTGCGAATACGTCATGGACAAGGGGTACGACCTGAAATTTGCCCTCGAAGCGAAGCCCAACGAGCCACGCGGCGACATTTACAACGCCACCACGGGCAACATGTTGGCCTTCATCCAAACCCTCGACCACCCCAACATGGTCGGCGTGAACCCCGAAGTGGCGCATGAGCATATGGCGGGGCTGAACTTCACCCATCAGGTGGCGCAGGCGTTGGAAGCGGGCAAACTGTTCCACATTGATTTGAATGACCAAGCGTTCGGCCGTTACGACCAAGATTACCGCTTTGGTTCGGTCAATCTCAAATCCGCCTTCTTCCTCGTCAAGTTGTTAGCAGACAATGGCTACGATGGGAATCTCCACTTCGACGCGCACGCTTACCGCACGGCCGATTACGACGATGTTAAAGCGTTTGCCCGTGGCTGTATGCGGACGTATCTCATCCTCAAAGAAAAAGCGGCCCAGTTTAAGGCCGATGGCGAAATTCAGGCTCTGCTGGCCGAAATCAACAGCGACGACGGCGAGTTGACCCCCTTCATGGGGCAGTACAGTGCCGCCAAAGCGGCCGCCCTCCGCGCCCACCCCTTCGACAGAGCCGCCCTCGGCCGACGCGGCCAGCCCTACGAACGGCTCGACCAACTGACCATCGAACTGCTTTTGGGCGTAAGATAAATTGGTAATTGGTAATTAGCTCTACCTCGAGCAAAATTGCAGGTTGGTTGGGTTGGCACATTAGGGGTAGGCCTTGTGCCTACCCTAAAATCTTGGTCAATCCACAATTTAGGGCAACCACAAGGGTTGCCCCTACAACCACCCACCTCAACTGAGATGAAATACACCAATTACCAATTACAAGAGGGTGTTATGCACTACTTTTTGGGGATAGATAGTTCCACCACGGCCACCAAAGCGTTGCTGATGGATGCCGCGGGGGTGGTTGTGGGCGTGGCCTCGTCCAGCTATGGGTATGAAACGCCGCACCCGCTGTGGAGCGAGCAACAGCCTGAGTTGTGGTGGACGGGCACGGTCAACAGCATCAAGCAGGTGTTGGCCGAGACGGGCGTTGACCCCACGGCCGTGCAAGCCATCGGCCTGACAGGGCAGATGCACGGGCTAGTCCTTCTCGATGCGGCTGGCCAATCCCTGCGCCCCGCGATTTTGTGGAACGACCAGCGCACGGCCGCCGAATGTGACGAGATGCGGGCCATCATCGGCAAGGAGCGGCTCATCGCCATCACGGGCAACGATGCCCTGACGGGGTTTACCGCCCCCAAAATTTTGTGGGTGAAGAACAACGAACCCGAGATTTACGGCCGCATCGCCCACATTTTGTTGCCCAAAGATTACGTGCGGCTCCAGCTAACGGGCGATTATGCCACCGACAAGGCGGGGGCATCGGGCACACAACTGTTCGACATTGGCCAGCGGGATTGGTCGGATGAGGTGGTGGCGGCACTGGGGATTGACCGCGCATGGCTCCCCCCCACGTTTGAGGGCACGGCCGTGACGGGAACCCTCTCCCCCACGGCCGCCCGTGCCACGGGTCTGCCCGCTGGCATCCCCGTTGTCGGCGGGGGGGGCGACCAATCGGCCAATGCAGTAGGCACGGGGGCGGTGGTGGATGGCGTGGTGGCGCTCAGCCTCGGCACGTCGGGGGTGGTTTTTGCCAGCAGTGACCAGCCAATTGTGGAGCCAGACGGCCGTCTGCACGCCTTTTGCCATGCCGTCCCCAGCAAATGGCACCTCATGGGGGTCATGCTCTCGGCGACGGGCAGTTTGCGCTGGTTCCGCGATACCTGTGCGCCGGGCATGGAGTTCGAGGCGTTGCTGGACGAGGCGGCGGCCGTGCCTGCGGGCAGTGATGGCCTGCTCTTCCTCCCCTACCTGACAGGCGAGCGCACCCCCACCCCGACCCGCTCGCACGGGGCGCATTTGTCGGCCTGACGGTGCGCCACACGCGGGCGCACATGGCTCGCGCCGTGCTGGAAGGGGTCGCTTTTGGCCTGCGGGATAGTTTTGAGTTGATGAGAGCGACGGGGTTGGCGGATGTGGCGCAGGTGCGGGTTTCGGGCGGGGGCACGCGTAGCCCGCTGTGGCGGCAAATTTTGGCGGATGTGTTGCAGGTGGAGATGGTGACGATTAACACGGCCGAAGGGGCGGCGTATGGCGCGGCCTTGTTGGCGGCCGTGGGGGTGGGGGTGTTTGCGTCTGTGCCCGCCGCTTGCCAGCAGGTGATTCAGGTGACGGGGCGGACGGCGGTGGGGGGGGATGCGGCCGTTTATGACCGTGCCTACGCGCTCTATGGCCAGCTTTATCCTGCGCTCAAGCCAATTTTTGATGCGTAGCCCGGCCGTGACCCATCCGCCCGCCCGCCGTTTAAGCGGCGGGCTAGAGGGCGCAAGCCCCGTGAACGGGGCTGAATGAGCCAACTAGCCACTAACCACTGATTTACCCCACTTCCCGTGCTAAATAGGCACGGGTCAAATCCTCGCGGGGATTGGCGAAAAAGTCGGCCGCTGGGCCATGCTCTGCCACCTCTCCCAGCCACATAAACACCACATAATCCGCCATGCGCCGCGCTTGGTCAATGTCGTGCGTCACCATGACGAGGGTGTAACGGCCGCGCAACCCCTTCAACAACGCTTCTATGCCCCGCGCCGAAATGGGGTCGAGCGAGGCGGTGGATTCATCGCACAGCAACACATCGGGTTCCACCGCCATAGACCGCGCCAAGCAGAGCCGTTGTTGTTGCCCCACGGAAAGGGGAGGTGGCAGGCGATTTAAGTCGCGCCGAGACCTCATCCCACAAACCGACTGCTTGCAGATGGGTTTGGACAATGCCCGCCAATTGGGGACGGGGGCGGCCGTGGATGCGCGGCCCATAGGCCACATTGTCGTAGATGGACATGGGCAGGGGGAATGGTTTTTGGGCCAGCAAGCCAATGCGGGTGCGCGTTTCGGTGATGTCGGCCGAGGGGGCGTACACATTTTCCCCTTCCAGCCACACCTCGCCATCTACCCGTGCCGCTTCGTTCTCGTCCAGCAGGCGGTTTAGGCTCTTGAGCAGGGTGGATTTGCCGCACCCCGAGGGGCCGATAATGGCCGTGACTTGTTTGAGCGGCAGTTCGAGGTTGATGTTTTTCAGGGCGTGTTGGCCGCCGTACCACACGTTGAGGTTTTTTATTTTTAGAGAGGACATGGTTACTCCTTGGAGCGGGTAGGGGCGACCCTTGTGGTCGCCCTTGGGCAGGCACAAGGCACTGCCCCTACCAAACCCAATTACCGAATGACATGCCGGCCGACGCGGCGCATGATGAATTGGCTGACAAGGCTAATGGTCAGGATGATGAGGGTGAGGATGAGCGCGGCCGCATGGGCGCGGGCTTGCACCTCTGGGAACGGTGTGCCCAACTGGAAGAAGACGGCCAGCGGCAACGAGGCCACGGGGCGCAGGAGCGAGGTGGGCATGTTGTTGGTGTAGCCGGCCGTGAAGAGGACGGCCGCGGCATCCCCAATGCTCCGGCTAAAAGCGAGCAAAATCCCCGTTAGCAAGCCGGGCAGAGATTGGCGCAATAGCACCCCCACCAGTTCTAGCCGCGTTGTGCCCAAGGCCAGCGTCACCTCCTTCAACTCGGGGCGGATGAGGCTCATCACCTCGTCCAAGGTACGCGCCAAAATGGGCAAGACAACCAAGGCCAGCGTTAAAATGCCCGCCAGCAGCGAGGCACGCAGGCCGAGAAAAATCATCAGGGCGAAGCCAAATGCGCCGTAGACGATGCTGGGGATGCCCCACATCACATCGAGGGTGAGGCGCACCCAGTTGACCACCCGCCGATTGGGGCTGAAGCCATGCAAATAAAGCACCAGCGGCAAGGCCAAGCTAAGGAAAGCACCGTCGCCCCCAGCCCCAAATAGACGGAGCCGAGAATGGCGTTGAGGATGCCGCCACCGCCGCCCACATAATAATCCCCGTCGGGTGGTTGGCTAATCATCTCCCAGCTTAATGATTCCAGCCCCCGGCGGGTGATGGTGAAGAGGATGAGGCCGAGGATGAGCGCGGCCGTGGCCAAAAAAGTACGCATCAGCCACACAAAAAAGGTTTGCTCCCAGCGCCGTTTGCGATTCGTTTTGCGTTCCATTTCAACCTCCTTTGGCGGACCTCATGCGGGTCAGCCGCACGATAATTAGGCGAGCCATGACGTTAAAGACCAGCACCACCAGCAACAAAATGAGAGCCGCCCCCATTAAAGCCGCCTCGTACAGGGGCACGGACATCAGTTCGCCGTAGTTGTTGGCGATTAGGGCGGGCAGGGGGTAGGCGGAATCGAACAAGGAGCGGGGAATTTGGGCGACGTTGCCGACGACCATCATCACGGCCAAGGTTTCGCCAAAGGCGCGGGAAAGGCCAAGGATGACGGCCGCGATAATGCCCGGCAAACCTTGGTGCAAAACCACCATTTTGGTCGCTTCCCAGTGAGTAGCCCCCACACACAAGGCCGCTTCACGCGCCTCGCGGGGGATGCTCCGCAGAACCTCTTCGGTGACAGAGACGATGAAGGGGAAGACCATGACGGCGAGCACAAAACCGCCAGCCAACAAGCCATAGCCGCTGGGGTTGGTGCGGCTGAAGAAGACCCATGTTTGGCCGAGTGTCGCATCTGACCACGGCCCTATCACATCCCGAATGAGGGGGACGATGAACAGCACCCCCCATAGGCCATAGACCACCGAGGGGATGCCGACCAAGACATCGAGAATGGGCCGCAGGAAGATGCGTTGGTAGCGGGTGGTGTATTCGGCCAAATAGATGCCGCTAAAGATGGCGGGCACGCAGATGAAGAACATGGCCACGGCCGTGACGGTCACACTACCCACGATAAATGGGGCATACCCAAACAACCCCCGCGAGGGGAGCCACTCTCGCCCCCGCAACAAATCCCACAGGGAAGAGATAGCGAAAAGGGGCCATGCCCTGTAGAGCAAAGCCCCAATGACCACCACGACAAGGCCGCAGGTGATGAGGGTGAGCAGGCGCATGGTATTGTGCGCGATGCGTTCCTTGGCCAACCGCCAGCCGCCAATCCGCCCGATACGGGGCGGGGGCACGGCCGATGATTTATCGGCCAGTTTTTCTTTGGTGGTAATGTCCATAAATACCTCCGGAAAGTGGTTAGTGATTAGTGGCGAGTGGCTAGTGCGCACTAACCACTCGCCACTAGCCACTCACCACTATTATTCGCCCAACAAATCCAGCCCTTCCTGAATGTTGTCGGGGCTGAGGGCGACGTAGCCCGCACTGGGGACGTAGACTTGCCCTTCGGTCAGAATCCAGCGATATAAATCGGCGATGGCGGGGCTGGGTTCACCTTTGGTGACAAGATAGAGGATGCGGGCGGGTGGAAAGGGGTATAACCCTTGGCCAGCCGCTTCTAAAAAGTCGTCGCGGGTGGCGTAAAAGGCTTCGGCGGGTTCGATGAGGCCACTGCCATCCACATCGAGGGGGATGATTTGCAAGCCGGCAATGGGGTCGCCTGTGGTTTGGTCGTAGGCAAAGCCGACGTTGTTGTAGCCAATGCCGAGTGGGTCTTGGCGGATGGCTTCGGCCAAGCCAGGGTCGGCGTTGACGGCCGTGCCCTTGAGCGATTCTTGCGAATCACCGAGGGCAAACAAGGCCCACATTTCGGCCGCGCCACTCGAATCGGAGCGGGTATAGACGTTAATCGGGTCGGTACTATCTGTGCCGAGCAGTTGCCCCCATGTCGTAATTTCTTGGGTGACCCAAATTTTTTGCGCTTCTTCGGCCGTTATCCCCTGCTCTTGCAACAAGGCGAGGTGGGGATTGTTGGCGTTCACCGTGCCGATAACCGAGTCAATCGTCACGGCTATGAGGAAGGAGCCTTGGTCTAGCTCTTCCTGCCGGGGTTCGCGGGAGAGCATGGCAATATCGGCCGCGCCCGAGAGCATGTCGGTCATCCCTTTGCCCGCCCCGCCTGCCTGAATGTCAAAGGTCACGTTGGGGTTTGTCTTTTGATACTCCTCTGCCCAAATAGTCATCAACGGGAAGAGCGCGAACGCACCCGACACGCTAATCGTAGTGGGTTCAGTCGTCTCACTCGAATCTCCCCCCCACCGCAAGCCAATAGCAAGGTGGGGAATAGCAAACTGATGGCCAAAATAATGCGTATCTTCATGTTCTTCTCCTGTGTGTAGGGGGAATTAGTCATTAATAATTAGTAATTAGTAATTGCTTATCCCAAGAAATAGGTGGTTTGAGGATAAGGACGGCCGCGGCCGTGGGGCCTGTCTCGCGGTCGAGTGCCTCGAGAACAGAAAGGACAAATTCGCCAAACCCTTCGGCCGCCAGCACCAGCACTGCGCACGGTTGTTGGCGCAAGGTGGCCACCAGTTCGGCCACCGAATGGCCCGCGCCATATTTGAGCCATGCCGCAATGCCTTGGCCGCGCAAATCGGCCACGCCTTGGCGGATGTGTTCATCGGTGGGGTGGTGGTTGGGGTGCAAAAAATGCTCCAAATCGGGCGCAGGGGCGGAGCTGAGGGGCATGAAGGTGACATGGGTGTACCATCCCGCCGCCAGCCGTGAAACCCAGTGCAAAATTTGGAAGTCGGAGGCGAAGCCGCGCATGGCGGCCAGCAGATGTTGCCCTGCTTGTGCTTCGCTTTCGCGCACCAACCAGAGGGGCACGGCCGCGCCCTCCAGCAAGGCGGCACGCTCAGCGGGGCGGGGGTGGGCAAGATGGCTAGTTGGCAGGGGTGGTGTGGAGGGCGGCCAAGGCGGCCGTGGGGCTGTTCGCCTCGGGCAGATGATGCAACGGGGCGCCCAAGGTTTGGCTCAACCGCTGGCTAAGGACGGCAAGGCTGGCCGTGGGTTGCCCCACGACCAGCAGCAGGGGGCAAGGCTGGGGGGACATATTGGCTCAGAATGGCTTGGTAGAGGGGTTGAACGGCCGTGCGCACGGGCACAACGGGCTTGCCCAGCAGATGGGACAGAGAGATTACGGCCGTTTCGTTTTCGGGGTACGCCATCGCCACACTCACCTTGCCTTCTTCCACCGCCAGCGGCAGAGCCAAATAGTAAAGGGCTAACGCTTGTGGCAACTGGGCCAGCAAGCGCTTATCCAACTGGCCAAGGGCCACAGCGATGTTGAGATAAGAAGCCATACCCTCTAATGTAAAGGGGTATGGTCACGGGGGTGGTTATGGGGTGGTAACAGATTGGTAAGGACCGCGGGGAACGCCCGCCCTGAACGGGACGGGCTAACAAAGCCCGGAACGGGGCTGAGCGATACTGCTCCTGCTTTGGCGGGGTGAAACTACTCGGCACAATTCTTGCCACCACGGTGGTGGTGGGTGGCCGTTGGCCCCCACGGACTGGGAATCGCTCTAAAAAGGCAGAAGGTTGTGGCTAGCAGGTGCGCTTTTTGCTTTTCAGGGAACCGTTTGCCATCAGTGGTGATGATTTGGAAGGAGGATGCGCCTTTGTTGCCCGACAATTGGGAAAGGCTTGGGTGGGTGGGAGCTACAACGAGGTGGACGTGGTCGCCGTGCCATTGAGGCGCGCTTTGCTCGCTAAAAGAGGGCTGGTCGTTGGGGTAATGAAGGGTTGGCGGTTTGGCCCCCCCCCCCCCAACAACAAGTGCGACGCACCTTCAAGGTGCGTCGTTCATCTCCAGTTTCGCCGCACCGAATGGGGCGGGCT
This sequence comes from Candidatus Hadersleviella danica, assembly GCA_016711405.1. Classification (GTDB taxonomy): domain Bacteria; phylum Chloroflexota; class Anaerolineae; order Promineifilales; family Promineifilaceae; genus Hadersleviella; species Hadersleviella danica. The sequence goes on from JADJSZ010000017.1 coordinate 34,644, forward strand.
AGGTGCCCCGTGAAGGGCTAATCATACAGCCGATTTTGCCCGCCATCCACCCAAACCCACCAACCAACCAGCCCCATCGGGGCTTGCCCCGTTCACGGGCGGACGACCCACGGACGGACGAATTACAGGCGGCCGATTTTTCCCCTCACCCATTCACCCCGCCAAGGCATACCCCACCCCCGGCACCGTCTCGATATAACGGGGTTGGGCGGGATTCGGCTCCAGCTTTGCCCGCAGGCGGTAGACCAATTGCTTGAGCATCGTGCGGTCGCCCCCTTCCGCGCCCCAAATGGTGGTGATGAGGCTCTCGGCCGTGAGCACCTGCCCTGCGTTGAGCATTAACGCTTCCAAGAGGCGCATTTCCAGCGGGGCAAGGCGCACTGGCTCGGCCGACGGCCGTTGCACTTCCAGCCGGGCGCGGTCAAGCGTCAGGTCGGCCGCGTGGAGCAGGCCGGGCGTAAGCGCGGCGTTGCCCGTGCGACGCAACACTGCCCGCACCCGCGCCACCAATTGCGTCGGGCTGAACGGCTTGACCATGTAATCATCCGCCCCATTTCCAGCCCTTGCACCACCGCCTCATCCCCGCCCCGCACGCTGAGCATGATGATGGGGGTTTGGGATTGGGCGCGGATGTGGCGGCAGACGGCCAGCCCATCCAGCTTGGGCAAATTCAGGTCGAGCAGGATTAATTCGGGGTTTTCCCGCTCCCATTGGGCGAGGGCTTGACGGCCGTCGTGGGCCAGCAACACCTCAAACCCCGCCCGGCGCAGGGTAAAGCGGAGAACATCAGATAGGGCAAGGTCGTCTTCAACGATGAGAAGTTTCATGGTGGGGAAAGTGGTTAGTGGTTAGTGGTTAGTAGTGGTCAGTTTCTCCTCTGCGCCTACGCCCCTCTGCTCCTCTGCCGTTGCCAGCGGAAGCTCAAACCAAAACACCGCCCCGCCCGACGGCCGATTTTCAACCCCCACTCGGCCGCCGTGCGCTTCGATGGCGGTTTTGACGACGTAGAGACCCAGCCCCACGCCGTATTGTTCAGTATCGGCCGTGGCCAGCCGCACAAAGCGGCGGAATAGATTGGCCTCCTCGCCCACAGGGATGCCGGAGCCGTTATCGGCTACCCTACCCGCAACATCTCATCCCCTTGGTTGATGAATAGCTCGATGGTTGTCCCTTGGGGGCTGTATTTGCTGGCGTTGGTGAGCAGGTTGACCAGCACTTGGGTCAGGCGGGTGGGGTCGGCCGTGAGTTCGGCCACGGCCGTGCCGCTGGTCAGCCGCACCACTTGCTGGCGGCGTTCCAGCAACGCCCGCACAATGTGCAACGCCTCTTGCAAAAGCTGGTAAAAATTAACAGCTTTGTGGCGGATGGTGAAATGGCCTGCCTCGATGCGGCTACTTTCCAGCAGATTATCCACCAGTGTTTGCAAGCTCACCAAACTGAGGTGGGAAGGTTTGAGCAGTTCGCGCATTTCGGCCACGCTCAGGTTTTCTTGTTCGTCGAGCAATAGCTCCATTGAGGCATTAAGTGTGCTGAGGGGGGTGCGGAATTCGTGGGAGGTGTTGGCCAAAAAGTAGCTGTGCAGGCGATGCCGCGCTTCGTCTTGGGTCACATCGCGCAAGACGAGGGCGATTTGGAGGGGCACGGCCGTTAGCTGGGCCGAGGTGACGGCCAGCACGATGTTTTTACCAGCGGCCGTGCGCAACGGAATGAGCCGCTTTTCCCCTTCGGGCGGGAGTTGGTCGCTAAACCGCTCCCCCTCTTCGGTGGGCAGGAGCAATTGGTCGAGCGGTTGGCCGAGGGCTTGGGCGGCCGTCCAACCCGTCAGTGCCTCGGCTCCTTGGCTAAAAAAGGTGATTTGCCCCGCCTCGTCCAAGGTGATGACCCCCTCCACAATGGATTGGACGAGCGTGTTGAGCCAATCCCGCGCTTGCAAACGTTCCTCAAGGGCACGCCCCATGCTGGCTTGGCTTTGGCGCAAGGCGGCCGAAAGGGTTTGCACCTCATGGGATTGGTGGAAAAGGGGGATGGTGGCCAATAAATCCCCATCGCGGATGCGTTCGGCCACATGGGTAAGTTGTTGCAGGGGGGCGATGAGGCGGCGAATGTAGAGTAGACCACCGAATGCACCAACCAAGGCGACCAAGGCGGTGCTGGCGGACAGCAACCATACGACCCGTGTGCTAGTGGCTTGCAGAGCGGCCGTGGAAAGAGCCGTTTCGACCCATAATGTCGGTGGTTGCTGGCCGTTGTCGAGCGGAGTATAGGTGGCGTAGACGGGTTGTTGGCTCAGGACGAGGGTTTGTTCTTGGGGCGGCGGGGCGGGCATGAGGGCGGTTGCGCCCCTTTCACTACTCAGCAAACGGCCGTCGAGGGTGACGAGGCTCTGGCTGGCTCCCGTGCTAAGGGCTAATTGGCGCAAAAAGGGGGCATCTAGCCAACGGCCGACGACAACTTGCCCCAACACTTCGCCCGAAAGCGCATCGGTCACAGTGCGTTGGGTTAATAGGGTGGGCTGGCCATCGAGCATGGGGTAGGGCTGGCTGGGTATCGCGCCGCACAGCAGGGGGCAAACCCACACAAGGTCGAGGTCGCTCTGGGCTTGGAAGTTAGCGAGGTAGGGGGTGAGTTCGGCCGTGTTCGCCTCGCGCAGGAGGCGTTGGAGGGTCGGCCGTTCGGCCAGCAAGGTGGCCAAATCTTGCAAGCGCACCGCTTCGGCCTGCATGAGGGCGTGGGTGGCTTGCTGGGCGTTGCGCACGTTGCGCCATGCTTGCTCTTCGAGTTCCCGCTGGGTGAGCCAATAGGCGGGCACGCCTGTGCTGAGGGTGGTGAGCAGGACAACGGCGAAGACCCCGAGGAGAAGTTGAACGGATAGGCGGCGCATGGACTTAAACATGGCGAATAAGATAGGCTATTTTTAACACAAACTGTCGTTTCCTTCTGAAATCTATGCTTTAGTCAAGACGAATAAAAAATTCATCGCGATAAGGGTTTAAGTCAACAAGATTTATAGTTAGGGCAACAAGATTAGAATCAAAATAATCATGTATTGGAGGGCATGAAGAGAATTTGCAGGAAACAGGATACGATTAAGGGCGCACCACATGAGGATTTTGCCTTATAATGTGGGTCTGGCAATAAGCGGCCGTAGGGGGTACGGCCGCATCATCCGCATTTCCAACAGGAAATATTCGGCCGCCCAATACTTAACCCATGAAAATCCTCATTGCCACCCTTGGTTCACGGGGCGATGTCCAGCCCTATTTGGCTCTTGCCGTCGGCTTGCAACAAGCAGGGCACAAAGTCACGCTAGCCGCCCCGCAAACCTTCGCCCCTTGGATTCAATCCTATGGCGTGGGCGTGGCCCCCGTGCGATTTAACCCACAAGAGGCGATGCAAAAGCGGGGCAAACGCACGGCGGCCTACGGGCAATGGGCGCAATGCTCAAAATCATCCGCACGGGCATGGCCGAAGCACAAGCGGATGTGTGGCAAGCGGCCGAAGACACTGATTTTTTCATTCAATCGAGCACGGGGATGGGGGGGATGGAGTTGGCCGCTCTGCGCGGCATTCCAGCCGCATTCGCCTATTTATTCCCCTTTGCGCCCACCCGTAGCTTCCCCATGTTTTGGCTCCCCTTCCGCTTTTCCTTAGGCGGGGGCTACAACTTGCTCACCCACAAACTGATGTCGCGCCTGTTGTGGCGGTTTGGCAGTTCGCTGAACAACGAATGGCGCACCCGCTTGGGCTTACCCCCGTGGCGGTCTGAAAAAGAGTTGTTTGCTTATGCGCGTCGGCTCAACACTCCCTTTCTATATGGATACAGCCCTCATCTCCTGCCCCCGCCGCCCGATTGGGATGAGCATCAGCATGTGACGGGTTACTGGTTTTTGCCCGCCCTTGCCGATTGGCAACCCCCAGCAGCCTTGCGCCAATTTTTAGAGGATGGCCCCCCACCCATCTATGTCGGTTTTGGCAGTATGAGCCTCAAAACGGCCGCCCGACAAACGCAAGTCGTTTTGGATGCCTTGGCGTTGAGCGGCCAACGGGCTATTTTGTCCACAGGGTGGGGTGGGTTAAAGCAAGGTTCAGTCCCCGCCACTGTCTGTTTTGCCGAGGATGTGCCCCATGATTGGCTGTTTGCCGGGCACGGCCGTCCTCCACCACGGCGGCGCAGGCACAACAGCGGCGGCTACGGGCGGGCATCCCCAGCATCATCGCCCTGTTTGGCGGCGACCAATGGTCGTGGGCAGATTTGGTTGTCAAGGCTGGGGTGGGCTTATGTGTGGGATCAGGCTCGCGTTTGCGGGTCAAGCCATTGGCGGCGGCGATACAAACGGCCGTGGCCGATCCCGCCTTGCGCCATCGCGCCCATGCCTTGGGCGAGACCATTCGCGCAGAGAATGGCCTTGCGCGAGCCATTGACCTGATTGAAGCCCATGCCCGTGAAAAGAATTGAAAAGCGCGATGACGAACGCCCCCCCTCTCCCCCAAACCAACGTAGCGACAGCGATAAAGTTTATTACCAACCCCAATGTCCAGTTAACAAACTGGCCATCAGCAGGAGATAACCACGATGTTGGATGAGGTCATCACCAGCTTAGACCAAGTGACCAACGAATGGCTCACGGCCGTGCTCGCCCAGAGCGGCGCACTGACCCACGGCCGCGTGGCCAGCTTTGCGGCCGACAGCGGCCGTGGCAACTGGTCTACCAGCGGCTCCTTACACCTACACTACACGGCCGATGCCGCAGGCGAACGGCCACCCCGCCTCTTCCTCAAAATGGTCAACACCGATTTGGGTGACGGCGAATTTTTCGGCTCCTCCGAAGTAGATTACTACCTGCGCGACTATGTGGATTTGGCCGATGCGCCGCTGTTGCGCTGTTACCACGGCCGTTACTCCCCCACCTTGCACCGCTACCACCTCCTGCTCGAAGATGTCTCCGCCACCCACACCATCGCCTGCGACAAACCACACACGCTGGCCTATGGCCTTGCCCTCGCCGAGGCGTTCGCCATTTTGCACGCCCATTGGTGGGGTGCGGAGCGGCTGGCCAAGGCCAACGCCCCCTGCACACGGCCGCCCACATCGGCCGTTGGGTGGCCATTGCCCAGCCGGGCGCGGCGCACATTCTGGGGCGGGTGGCCAGCGAACTGCAACCCCACTGGCCAGCCGCCATGCAGGAGTTATTCGCCCACCTCCCCAAGCCATGATTGACCGCACCCAAAACCCCAACGGCTTCACCCTCTTCCACGGCGATGCGGGTTGCTACAACATCATGGTTCCGCGTGAAGGGGAACGGCCGTTATACCTCATTGACCGCCAACCGTTCGATTGGAGCTTCACCACATGGCTGGGGGCGTATGATTTGGCCTATGCCATCGCTTTGGGTTGGGAGGTGGAGGCTCGGCGGGAGTGGGAACGGCCGATTTTGCACCATTACCACCAAACGCTTATCGGCCGTGGCGTGCAAGGCTATTCATGGGAGCAATTGTGGGATGATTATCGGCTCTGTGTGGCGATGGGCGTTTACGTGGCCGTGGAGTATTGCCGTGGCGAATACCACGAAGAGACGCAATGGGTCTGGCTCCCCATGCTCCAAAAAGCGCTCACCGCCTGCGATGATTTGCATTGCTATGAGCTATGGAATGACGATTATTCAAACTGAACTTTTCGCAGATTGGAAGAAATTTTTAAAGCAAAAGGGCAAAAGAGCAATGGGGCAAAGGGATTTTTGCGAATGAAATTTTCTCGAGTAACTTTGCTTTTTTGTTCTTTTGCCTTTTTGCAATAAAGCTTGATTTTGGCTTAAAAGCAACTTCAACTCACTTGAAATTGCGCAGGTTATTAAATCGTCATTCCTATACACTGGATGAGTTCAGGAGCAGGGGCGCGGATTTTTGCCCCTAATACCTACACACCAAATGGTTTGGCAATCCACGGCAAATCGGCCAGTTCTGGCGCTTGTTCCTCCAGCGGATAGCCCGTCATTAGTATCAGCGGCAATGTCGGGTACTTTTGCTGGATATGTTGGTAGAAAACAACGCCGCCCATCTCGGGCATCACCACATCACTTAGGATCAGGTCAATCTTATCATCCTCACTTTCGAGGATAGTGAGGGCGGCCGTGCCATTTTCCGCCTCCAAGACACGGTATCCCAGTTCAGACAACATGCTGGCCACAGAACCCCGCAAACATGTTGTTATCCTCTATCAGCAAAATCGTTTCCGACCCCAAGATGGTTTGGTCTATGACAAACGGCTCACTGTTTGGCGACACTGCTTCCCCGAACAGGGGCAGGTAAATCGTCATGGTGGTGCCTTCGCCCACCTTGCTGTCCACAATAATCGAGCCGTCGTGCTGTTTGACAATGCCATACACCTGCGCCAGTCCCAGCCCAGTGCCTTTGCCCGGAGCTTTGGTCGTAAAGAAGGGGTCAAAGATGCGCGGTAAATGTTCTTTAGCGATACCCGTTCCTTCATCGGCAATGGCAATTTGCACCCAGTCGCCTGCCCCCAAATCAGGCACGGGTGGCTGTTGGTTTGGAGCAATAGAGAGGTGGGACAGGGCGAGGTGTAAACGGCCGCCATCGGGCATCGCATCAGCGGCGTTTAAGAGGATATTCATCAGGGCCTGTTGTAAGCGCGTGGGGTCGGCTATCACCACGAATTCACCCCTTCCGTAGGCCAACTCAAGTTGAATGGTTTCGGGCAGGATGTTTTTCAGCAGTTTGACCATTTCCTTGAGCAAAGGCAGTAAGTCAAGCGGCAGACGCGCCATGACCGAGTGGCGGCTGAAGTCAAAAATCTGGTTAATCATGCTCGAGGCGTGTGTGGCTTGCTCATAGATGATGTTCATCTTCTTTTGGTCGCTTTTGGACAAAGCGGCCGTTTTCTGCACCAGTTGGGTATACAAGATAATAATGCCCATCACATTGTTAAAGTCATGGGCAATGCCTGCGGCCAACTGACCCACCGTCGCCAAACGTTGTTGAACCTCCATATACTGCATATGCTCATGTTCGGTCGTTACATCACGCAGAAGTAACACCCAATCCCCATCTCCTGTTGCCAGCGTAATCGGCCGCGCCCACAGCTCAAAATGCCCCCCCGCGTACTGCAAGGCGTGGCTGTGATTATCTGACGAGGAAAGCAGGCTGGTCAACGATTGATAGCCTAACGTTGTGACAGTTTCCCAACCTGTACGCTGGCCAGCCGTTGCAGAAGGGTCTGTCCCGCTGGATTAGCCAGCGTCACCCGTCCGGCATTGTCGAGTAGCACCACCCCATCGGTACGGCATCCAGAATTTCTTGCAAACGCTGTTCTGCTCGGCTTGCTCCCTTTCCTTGCTTGCGCTGGGTAATATCCTCCACCAGAGCCAACAGATGAGTCACATCTCCTTCCCCATGGTCAGGCTGACACTGACGCACGCCCAGACAAGACGGCCGTCTTTCGGCAAAAATCGCTTCTATCACAAAATGGTCAATTTCCCCCACCACCAACTGCCTATAAAGAATCCGGTTAGGTGCTAGGTCATCGGGGTGGGTCAAGCTGAAAAAGTCCCGCGTCAGGAATTCCTCTTCCGTATAACCCAACAAATGGCAAAAGGCGGGGTTGGCTTGCAGAAAATTCCCGCGCATATTGGCGATGGCAATGCCCGTGACGGCCGCCATAAACAGGTGGCGAAAGCGCTGTTCGCTGGCCTGCAACGCGGCCTCATCCTGTTTGCGCTCGGTAATGTCGCGGAAATTAATCACGATGGCGTTGACACTATCGTCGTGGAGCAAGTTGGTAAAGGTGCTTTCCACCCATAACCACTCGCCACTGCTGTGACGAAAACGGTATTGCACCGTCGGGGTCAGGGCTGGATTCTCGAATGTGCTGGCAATCGTCATCAGCACCCTATCGAGGTCTTCGGGGTGGGTATATTCCGCTGGGCTGGTGTGGATTCCACTGGTTTCTTCGTAACCAAATATGCGCAAGGCGGAGGGGCTGGCGAATATAATCCGGTCACTCATGTCTACCAGAGCGATCCCGTCGGGGGCATTCTCGATTAATGCTTGGGAACGTCTCTCCACCCGACGCATGGCCTCGTCTACTCGCCGGCGCTCGGTTATATCGCGCAAAGAAGCCAACAGTGCGGGTTGCCCCTCCCACTCAATCTCCGCCAGTCGTATCTCCGCCAGACAGCGACTGCCATCCGCCGCTGCAAATCCATATCGGCATAGTTGGTCACTGCGAGCGGAATCCCCACATTCTGGCCAATTATCGTCTCGGGCGAGCGATTGAGCATCTCGCAAGCGGCCGGATTGGCTAACAACACGCGCCCTTCCAGATCCAACACCAGCATCCCGTCTATATTGCCGTTAATCACGTCGCGCAGTTGTGCTTTTTGGCCGCGCAAGGCATCCTCGGCCGCTTTAATGCGCATCATGGCCTGCACGCGGGCCACCAGTTCGCGGTTGGTGATGGGGCGCAGGAGATAGCCATCGGCTCCCATTTCCAAACCCTGCACCTGACTGTTAATGTCTTTTTGTACGCCTGAGATAATCAGGACATAAATGGAAGCAAGTGGGGGTCGGCTTTCAGGTGACGCAATGCCTCAAAACCATCCATGTTGGGCATGTGCGCATCCAGCAAAATGAGGTCTGGCTGATGGACCCGTGCCTGCAGTAAAACCTCCTTACCATCCCCAGCCACGTACACTTCATAGCCAGCGTCCGTCAGGATGCGCTGCATCATTTTCCGAATCAACGGGTCATCATCGAATGGGCATTTTGGGGGGGTTTTTTTTTTTTTGCCCGGGCCGGCCGCAGGGCATCGGTTCGTAGTGGCGGCTGCGCCGACCCGACTGCATGGCTCCCAATTCTGAGGGACTAAATCGTTTTTCGAGCAATTGGGTCGGTTCCGAGAAGATTCACTGGCTACATAGCAAACCGGCCACTACAAACAAAACACACCTGAATCGTTATGAAAATCTTTGGTCATCCTGCGGCCGTAGAGGTATCGAGACAAAAAAGGTTGTCCCCTGCTCCAGTTTGCTCTCAAACCAGATTTTGCCCCCATGTCTTTCTACAATACGCTTGACAATGGCCAGCCCAAGACCAGTAGATTTCTCCCCATCGGTGCCTGTTTGCCCCTGCTGAAAGGGCTGGAATAGATGGGATTGGTGTTCGGAGGTAATGCCGCGGCCATCATCTTTGACACTGATTAGAAAGTTTTCTTCCGCACGTTCTAAGCGGATGACAACCTTGTTTTCCGGCTCGGAGAATTTAATGGCGTTGCTAATCAGGTTATTGAGCACCTGTTCTATCTTGGCGCTGTCTACCACGGCTTTGGGAACTGTTTCGTCGAGTTGGTAGATAAGTTCAATCTGCTTGTGGGCGGCTATGGAGCGGTTGACGGCCGCGTTGGAAGTGATGAGAGAGGCTAAATTGACTGTGTCATATTCCAACTGCAAATTGCCCCCTTCAATTTTGGTTACGTCGAGCAGATCGTCTATCAGACGAGCCATAAATAGGGTGGCGTTGAAGATGACCTGTAAATATTCTTGCTGGGCGGGCTGGTCACTTATCCTGATGAGCAAATCGCTATAGCCCAGAATGGTGTGCAGGGGGCTACGCAAATCGTGGGCGGCCATCCCCAAAAAGTGATTTTTCTCGCGGTTTAGCCGCTCTAGTTCGGCGTTCTTTTTGGCAATTTCTCGTTGCATGACTACCAGTTCGTTGTTCAGGTAGCTAAGCTCGTTATACATGTTGTCGCCGCGAGATTGCTCTTTGAGGACAGTGCGCAGGGCATTGGTTTGTTCATTGTTGATGCGCATCATTTCGCCATACAACTTTTGGGCGACGGCAAAATCTTCTGAGCCAACAATCAAAATGGTTTCGCCGACTGTGCCACCCACAAAACGAAGGGTTTTAATCTGAGTTGCCGTCGTGGTGATGTTAATTTCCCGCTCGAAAGCCACCCCTTTCGAGCGTATATCAGCCAAAAAGAAGAGGGCATTGGCTAGGGATCCGCTGGCGACCAAGCGGGTAAAGAAATTTCCCTTTGTGGACTTGGATTTCCAGTTCAGGCGAATTGTGGAGAATGTCAATGATAGTGCCCTGTGTGTCACATAGTAGGGCTAGTCCTAATTTGTCGTTCATTTCTATTTACCTTGCGGCGATTAGCCTCTCCGCAGAGGCTACGGCCGTCTCGGCATCCACCGCATAACCATCAGCCCCCACCTTGCGCCATAAGCCCGGCGAAAGATTAAACGGGTAGCCACCAACCAGCACCCGCGTCGTTAAACGGGTTTCGGCCCGCAGACTACTGATAATGCTGGTTACTTCACTCACATGAAAGGTCATTGTAACCGACAAGGCCAAAACATCCGCCTTGTGCTCCATCACCGTTTGCAAAATGCTATGAGGTGGGGTATTGGCGCCCAAAAAATAGGTGTCCCAACCCTGCATCTCGAAAAAATCGGCAACCATGCGTGCCCCGATTTCGTGCAGTTCGCCGCCCACACAGGCAATAACAGCGCGGCGGTCTTTGCGTTCGCCCGTAAAAATGTAGGGGTAAAGTTGGGACATAATCATTTGGGTCGCGGCCGTGCAAAAATGCTCCTCGGCCACCCCAATCTGATTCGTTTGCCACAACCGCCCAATTTCCCGCTGGGTGCGCTGGAATACCTGCATGTAAATCGTTTTGACACTCGTTCCGCCTTGCACGGCATCGAGAATCATCTGCCCAGCGGTGCGCCGGTCGCCCTGCAGCAGGGTTTCCAGAAATTGGCGTGCCAAAACGTCCAGCGACCATCCCCTTCAATAAAGGAAGGCAGGGTCAGCGAGGTCTTGTCCATGGTTTGGGAGCCAGCATCTAACATCTTGAGTGCCACCTCTTTTTCGGCCGTGGGCAATTCTTCGGCCAGCACTTGGCGGATGCAGGCCAATGTGGTGGGCAAAACGTGGTCGGGGAAGTTAAGGTTGGCGAACAGCACTTTGACCCACGCCAGATATTCGCCGAACAGAAGTGGGTCATCGGCTTCGATAGCCTCGGCCAGATAGGTCAGATGGTAGATGGTGTCACGGATGCTTTTTTGTCGGCCGCCCTCACCATACGACTCCCATAATTGGGACTGACCCTGATACTGCTGTTCAATACTCTTTTCCGCCAGTTCTTGCTGGTGACTGCGTAGGTAGATGGTTTGGTGGGAAATCATAATCGCAACATTCTTCCCTGTTTATCCTGAGGCCATCTCGCGTTTAAGCCGAAACCATGCCACAAAAAGAGGAGAATACCTATCCCGGTGAGAGCCAGAAGCAATATGAGTGAGACACCTTGCCCCCGTAGCATCGCATTTTGCAAAAGGGAGGTGCTGTAGGTGGCAGGCAAAGACCACGAAACGATGTGTACTGGCCACCAGAAGCGGTGTAAGGCCAGAAAGAAGCCCGCAAAAAAGATGCTGGCCAGCAGTAAAACCATGGAGGATTGCACAGCTTGGCTATCGGTGCGGGCGGAAAGGGAGAAATTGAAACCGATGCCCAGCGAAGTAAAAAGGAGCGCGGCTAATATGAGAATATATTCTCCCCAATCACCCAGCATAGGAACCTTGAGCACGTAGATAATGAGCAGGGTCAGAACGGTGGCCAACAAACCTGCCAGAAAAAAATGGCTGATATATTTGCCAGTGAGCGTCTCAAATGCGGAAACAGGCGAGGCTCGGAAGAGTTCCATGGCTCCACTGCGGCGCTCTCGTACCAAGGATAAAGCGGCAATCGTCACCGCCATGTGCTGAAGCAACAGGGAAATAACCGCTGGCACAAAGAAATGGATGGGTTGCAGGGTGACATTGGTAATGCTGACCACTTCGCTACGAAAAGGGCTAACCAAAATATGAGAATCCACGCGCTGGAAATCGGTTAGCAAGGTTGCCGCTTCGTCTAACTCAATCTCTATCTCTTGGGTGAGGGCAATTTCGGCACTGAAATCGGCCGTATCCGCATCAAGTTCTCTTAGCGCGTCTATTTTTTCTTGTAACCTGTTGAGATGAGTCAAGACTAATTGGGATTCGCCATCGAGGGGCGACTCGCTGGTTTGTTCAATGGCACCTAAAAAAGCGAGGCTGGAAGCTGTAGCTAGGCGCAAAAAAGCCACCGAATTGTGTAACTCTTGTTGGGAACTCTCTGCGGCGGCTGTGTCACCTTCTTCTAACGCCTCCCGCATCATAGTCACACTGCTCAAAGCTACTTCCGTCTGCTCCTGAAGCGATTCTGCCTCTACCTTGCCCTGCTCCGCCACAAACATCAACACTTGTTCATTAATCTTATCCGTATAGATGCGGCCGAGTATCCGCACATAGGCCTGTTCATACGGGTCAATTTCATAGTGGTAGAGGGTAATCACAGCCTGTTCATTGTTATTTATTCCTTCAGAAGGATCCTTTGGAACCACAATGACCAAGTCCACATCTTGATTTCGTAGACGACTATCGGCTTCGTCCGCATCATGGGTAATGCCCACAAACTCCAACTGCCCTTCAAATTGCTCGCTGTAGGTTTCGATCCATTCTTCCATGGGGCTATTTTCAGGCACCACAAATAAGGTGCGCAAGGTGCGCGATTCATCCTGATAGCCAATGCCAAATAGCAATAGAATTAAAAAGGGGCCAATAATCAGGGTTAATAAGAGGCGGGGTTGGTGCATGACTTCAGCCCATTCTTTGCTGACAGGCACCAAATGCGGGTTATGGTTCGGAGAACGCTAGTTATCACTGTCTTTCTCCTGCATCAGTTTTAGAAAAACATCGTCAAAGGAAGGTTGATCCTCACGCAATGAGACCACTTCTAAGGCGGCCGTTTGCGTCCACTCCATAAGTCCCGGAGAGCCACACTGGCATCCTCAACCAGTATCCGCCAAGTGTTGTCACCTACGGGATTTATCTCCCAGAGACAAATGGGAGGTCGGTAAGGGCTAGTAGCTTCTCCATCGGGAGCGGTTGGGCCAGTTGCATCAGAAGAATGTCGCCGCCGATGGCGTTGTGGCGCAATCCTGCGGGTGTATCTACGGTGAGCAGACGGCCGTTGGCCATCACCCCCACATAGTCACAATAAGCCGCTTCGTTGACATACTGCGTGGTAATAAACAGGGTGTGGCCTCTTTCTTGTAATGTGCGGAAATAATCCCAAAATTTATTGCGCAAAATGGGGTCTACGCCGCCGTCGGTTCATCCAAAACAGCAATTCAGGGTCATGCATCATGGTTGAGCGAGGCTCAAACGCCTCTGCATCCCCCCGAGATGTTGCGAGCAATTTTGTGGGCATGTTCGCTCAATTCCACCAGCTCAAGCATGGCTTTTAGGCTGGCCTGACGTTTCCCGCCAGCCCAGACCATAGAGTGAAGCGGTAAAATTCAGGTTTTGGCGCACGGTTAGGTCTGGGTACAGGACAAATTGTTGGGGCATGTAACCAATGTTTTCGCGGTCTTGGCGGCGAAATTGTTGGGGGGCACGGCCTAACACGGACACTTCGCCAGAGGTAGGTTGTTGGGTACCAACGAGTAAGCGCACGGTCGTGGTTTTGCCACAGCCACTAGGCCCAATAAAGCCAAAAATCTTGCCTCGGGGCACGGCCAAGCTAATCTCATTAACGGCCGCCACACCGTCAAATTCTTTGGTGAGGTTATTGGTTATGATCACCAATGAAGGGTCAGTTGAAGGGTCGGTAGGTAAAGTTATTTCGGGCATGAGAATTAATCCCCATCTGCGGCGCACTGCTCTGGGGTGACGGGGTAAAAGGCCTAATGGGATAGCGAGTCTTTTGGGTAAACTCAGCCCCCCAAAAAAGGATTTGAGCGAATAGAAGACCCACAACAGAATGACATTGAATGAGGGAATCGGCGACTCCGCAGATGGAGGGTAAGTTAATCATAGTGCTAACACTTCGCCGTGGTATCAGTCAGTCAGGTAGCATTTAACTCCGCCAATTGGGGGATATATGATTGAAGATGGGGCTGATTGCGTGACAAATCATTTTGGGGGATTTTTCAAAAGCAAGAAACGACACCTATTCTCATAGAAAGATTGTTCAACCAATCAGGGTAGGGTGCTTAAAACGGATGTGCTACAATTTGGCCTCTGTCATTGGTCATTGGTTTATTGCTCCATTCACAATTCACCATTGACCATTCACAATTCACCATTCGCATGTCTACATACGCCATTCTCGACCTCGAAACGACAGGGCTAGACCCCCGCACTTCCTCCATCATTGAAATTGGCATTTTGCTGTTGCAAGATGGCGAAGTGGTGGAGGAATACAGCACCTTCGTTCGGCCGCACACCGCCATCCCCCCCGAAATCACCGACATTACGGGCATTACCGATGCCATGGTGGCCGATGCCCCCAGCCTGTTCAAGCTCCGCGCCCAAGTGCGCCGCTTGCTGGCCGACCATGTCATCATCGGGCACAACGTCAGCTTTGATGTGGGCTTTTTGCAACAGGAAGAGATGGCGCTCCACAACCGCACCATTGACACCGTCACCCTCGCCTCGGTTTTGCTCCCCAACGCGGGGCGGTATGGGCTGGAATATCTGGCCAACTACCTCAATTTGCCCTTGCCCGAACACGGCCAAAGCCATCGCGCCCTCGATGATTGCCTGCTCACGGCCGAACTCTTCCTCGCCCTCCACGAGCAAGCGGCCAAACTCGATGTGGCCATCCTGAGCGAAATTGCCGAAGCGGGCTTGCGGGTGGGCTGGGGCGAGGCGCGTTTTTTTGAGGAGGCGCTCAAAACGGCCGTGCGCGAAGCGTATAGCGGCGGCAAAAAAGCCCCCGCCAAAGCGGGCCGCCACCAAAAAGAGCTGTTCAAACCACCTGCCATCGAAGCCAAAACCCTAACCCCCAAAGAAAAGCCCGACCAAATCCCCAGCGAGGAAATTTTGGGCATGTTTGGCCCCAAGGGGAACTTCGCCCGCACCTTCACAGGCTTCGAGGCGCGGGCAGAGCAGGTGGATATGGTCTCGGCCGTTATTCAGGCGTTCAACGAGGGCAAACATTTGCTCATCGAGGCGGGCACGGGCACAGGCAAGAGCGTTGGGTATCTGTTGCCAGCCGCTTTTTGGGCAGTGCTCAACGGCCGTCGCGTCGTCGTCTCCACCAACACCATCAACCTGCAAGACCAACTCGTCCAAAAAGACATCCCCGAACTCCAGCGCGTCTTGCCCTTCGAGTTTCGCGCCACGGTGCGCAAGGGGCGGAGCAACTACGTGTGTACGCGGCTCTTCCAACAATTGCGCCACAAAGGGCCGCAATCGGCCGAGGAGATGGCCTTGTACGGCCGTATGCTCGTCTGGCTCCCCCAAACCATCACGGGCGACAAAGGGGAAATCACCCTGCGCAACTTGGACGAGCGGCTGATGTGGGACAAGCTGAGCGCCGACAACGACATTTGCACCAGCGAACTGTGCGCCGAAAACCGTTGCCCGCGCCACATCGCCCAACGCCGCGCCGATACGTCGCATGTGGTCATCGTCAACCACGCCCTCCTGCTTTCCGATTTGGCCAACGAGAACCACATCTTGCCCCCCTTCCAAGATTTAATCGTGGATGAGGCGCACCACCTCGAGTTGGCCGTGACCAGCGGCCTCAGTTTTGAGGCGGATAAGCGCGTGCTAGAGCGCACGGTGCAGGATGTGGTACGGCCGAATGCGGGTCTGCTCGACCAGATGACGGGCAAAACGAACATGATTGCCCCCGACCAACGCGCCGCCCTCAATGGCCTCGTCAACAAAGTGCAAGAGGCGGCCAGTTTGGCCATGGTGCGCCTCGATGAGTTTTTCGCCACCTTACACTACTTTTTGCAAGATTATGTGCGCGGCCGTAGCAATTTTGCCCAACAAGTGCGCCTGACAGCGGCCGAACGCGCCCAACCCAACTTCGACGAAGTCACCTTGGGCTGGGACAACCTCAACAAACCGCTCTACAACATGGTCAAATCGCTCAAAAGCATTGCCGAGGTGGTGGTTGAGTTGGCCGAGAGCTACGAGATTGACGACGTTGAATTGCTCATCCAAAGCGTCACCACCGCCTTGCGGGGGCTGGAAGAGACGCGCACCAACATCGAAAACATCATTGCCGACCCCAAGCCCGATTTTATTTATTGGGCGGAAATTATGAAGGACAAGCTCTCGCTCCACGCCGCGCCATTGCATGTGGGACCGCTGGTGGAGGAATATATTTTCCACGCCAAAGAGACGGTTGTGCTGACCAGTGCCACGCTTCGCACAGCCCCCGCTTTTGGCGAAACAGAGCCATCGTTCAGCTACATTCGCCAACGGCTCCACGCCCACGATGCCTATGAACTCGCGCTCGGCTCGCCCTTCGATTACAAGGCCAACGCCCTGCTCTATTTGGCCACCGACATGCCCGAACCGAACCAGCCCGGCTATGACCGGTACGTGGCGCAAGCGCTCATAGATTGTGCGGTGACAATGAGCGGCCGTACCCTCGCTCTGTTCACCTCTTACCAGCACATGCGCGAAATCACCCAACAAATTCGGGAGCCGTTGCGCCGGGCAGGCATCACCGTGTTGGCGCAATCCGATGGCGGCTCACGCCAGCAAATTACAGACCAATTCCGCGACCCCAATAGCAAGACGATTTTGCTGGGCACAAAGTCGTTTTGGGAGGGGGTGGACATCCCCGGCGACAATTTGCAGGTGGTGGTGCTTGTCAAAATCCCGTTTGATGTGCCCTCAGACCCCGTTTTTGCGGCGCGTTCGGAGACGTTTGACAACTCCTTTTTCGAGTATTCGATTCCCGAGGCGGTGCTGAGATGGCGGCAGGGATTCGGCCGTCTCATTCGCCGCAAAAGCGATGAGGGGTGGTGCTCGTGCTGGATAAGCGGGTGCTCTCCAAACGCTACGGCCAAGCATTCACCGATGCCCTCCCCGAATGCACCACCATCCGCCAACCCACCACCCGCATCCCCGAATTGCTGGTGCGCTGGTTTAAGCGGGAGAAGTGATTCGTCCTCGTCCCTCGTCCTTTGTCATTTGGAACTTCGGCCGTTCCCGTGTCGTTGTAAGGGGTGTCTAACCACGACAAGGAGATTTTAACCATGAAACGATACCTACTTTTGACATTGCTCTTTTTGGCCGCCTGCTCTCCCAGCACCACAGCCGAACCCACCAGTTACCCCGCGCCAGATGTGGCTCCCGCCACGGCACAGCCCGCTTACCCCAGCCCCGAACAGCCTGTCTCATCGGCCGACCCATCCCCCTACCCCGAACCCATGCCCGAACAACTTTTGCCCGCCACAGGGGAATTCCCCCTCTCGCTCGCCCAACCCGCCACCATGCCCGATGGCGCGACCATCACCCTCATCCGTCTCGAGGATTCTCGTTGCCCGCCCGATGTGACTTGTGTGTGGGCGGGTGAATTAGCGGCCGAGGTGGAAATTGCCACGGCCGTTGGCCTCACCGAAACCTTGCGCCTGACCACGCTGGAAGCAGTCGTTTCTAATGTGCTGGGGGGCCACCTGTTGCAAGTCATCACGGCCGAGCCACAGCCGCTGAGTACCGACAATGTTGCTCCCGAGGCGTACAAATTGGTCATCGGCCGTACCGAATCCAAAACCACCAACGGGATCTACTATTTGGATAGTGTGGATGTGTCGCTGATGGAATCCTTCCCCTTGCAAGCCAGTGCCCGCCTCGTCGGCAACTTTGCCGATGGTTGCACCTCGCTGGCAAAGGTTGAAACGATGCGCGAAGGCAACCAATTTACGCTCACCCCCATCGTTACCCGCCCTGCGGATATGATGTGTACGGAAGCGCTCGTGCCCTTTGAGGAAAATGTGTCGCTCGACATCCAAGGACTCCCTGCGGGGACATATACGGTGGTGGTCGGGGAAATCTCGGCCGAATTCACCCTCGACGTAGATAACGAATAACCAGTAACGAATAACCAACAACAAAAAAGGACGACCCTTTGCGGGGATCGTCCTTTTTTGTTAGAGAAACTCAGGTCAACAATCACACAGGAAAATCACTTATCAATGAATCGATATAGCGGACAATTCCATCTGCTCCTCGAGGCGAGCGGCGCGCCCAGCAATCATGCAAACTGATAAAGTTACCGCTGTGCTGATGAACATGTAGGAGAAGATGAGTGTACCGAACATTGTTGAAGCCCTCGTTGGTTGTAGCTTGTCAATGAATAATGTGTGTATTCTAGTTGACTGTCTACCTGATGTGAATAGGCCATTTGGGCCATACGGGTAGGGAGTTTTCAGTCTTTCAGTCTTTCAGTCTTTCAGTCCCTTCCTCTCTTTCTCTCTTTCTCCTCTGCCCCTCTGCCCCTCTGCCCCTCTGCCCCTCTGCTCCCCTGCCCCTCTGCTCCCCTGCCCCTCTGCTCCCCTGCCCCTCTGCTCCCCTGCCTCTCCGCCCCCTGCCTCCCCTCCTGCCCCCCCCCCTCCCCCACTCTCGCTCTCTGCGCTACAATCCTTGTTATGAGTAACTCTACTGACCCACAACCACCCGTTTACGGCGGCCAAGCCGTGATAGAAGGGGTAATGATGCGCGGCCGACAATCTTTTGCCGTGGCCGTGCGCAATCCCCAAAAAGAAATTGTCATCCACAGCGAGCCATTGCCTGCCCGCATTTATGATAGCCCCATTAGCCGCACCCCCTTTTTGCGCGGTCTCACTATGTTGTGGGATGCGTTGGGTTTGGGCATGAAAAGTCTCATGTTCTCGGCCGAAGTCTCCGAACCCGAAGAGGCCAAAGAGAACGAGGCAGGCGATAAAACGGCCGCTCCTCCCCGCAACCCCAACGAAATCTTCCGCGAACCCGCCATGATAGGCACGATCCTCCTCTCCCTTGGCCTATCCGTCGGCCTGTTCATCGCCCTACCCGCCTTCATCGCCCACCTCATCGTCAGCAGTGAAGAGGCCAATTTGCTGAGTAGCCTCATCGAAGGGCTGGTACGGCTGGTCATTTTCATCGGCTACATCTGGGGCATCGGCCTCATGCCCGATATTCAGCGCGTCTATGGTTATCATGGCGCCGAACACAAAACGATTAACGCCTACGAAGCAGGCGCGGAACTCACCCCCGCCTCCGTGGCGCGGTTTCCCTTAGAACATCCCCGCTGTGGGACAGGCTTTTTGCTCACCGTCGTCCTCATTTCCATCGTGCTGTTTAGCTTTTTCCCACCTCTTCCCGTACTTGTGCGCATCTTGTCCCGCATTTTGCTCATCCCCGTCATTGCGGGCATCTCCTATGAGTTCTTGCGCTTCACCGCCCGCCATCAGGACAAAGCGTTTATTCGCGCCATTACCAAGCCCAACTTGGCCATGCAAAAGCTAACCACGCGGGAACCTGACCACGACATGCTCGAGGTGGCCATCGCCGCCTTCCAACAAGTCCGCGCCTATGATGAGCGCCATGAACTCCAAGCGGCGGCGGCCGATTAACAAAGATAGAGACGAGAGATAGAGATAGAGGAACCCTTCGTCGGCCAAACAACCATGGCTCCCTCTATCTCTATCTCAATCCTCTATCTCCTCCCCTTCTCCCCATGACCACAGGCTCCATTCTCTTCTCCCTCGCCCTGCTCCTGCTGGTGGGGTTGTTTATTGCACGGCCGTTTTTGCTCCCCGCCCCACGGCCGCCCCGCCAATCCGAGCGGCAAATTTTGCTGGCCCAGCAAGAGGCGTTGCTGGCCCAAATCCAAGCCATTGACTTTGATG
This sequence comes from Candidatus Hadersleviella danica, assembly GCA_016711405.1. GTDB lineage: Bacteria > Chloroflexota > Anaerolineae > Promineifilales > Promineifilaceae > Hadersleviella > Hadersleviella danica. The sequence continues at coordinate 54,382 of JADJSZ010000017.1, forward strand.
TCGAAACGGGCAAAGTGATGCCCGAAGACCACACGGCCGAACGCCACCACCTCCTCCACCAAGCGGCCCAAATCATGGCCGAGCTAGAAGCCACGGCCGCCACCCCCTCCGCCCAAGCCATCGAAGCGGCCGTGCGCGACCTGCGCCAAAAAGGGCACGGCCGCTTTTGCCCCCAATGCGGCACGGCCGTGGGGGTGGGGGATAAGTTTTGTGCCAGTTGCGGGGGGCTGTTTTAGTGCGCAGGGGCGCAGAGGGGCAGAGGAGCAGAGGAGCAGGGGAGTATCTCGCTCACCCTCTCTTCCTCCCTTGCTCTCTCCCTCTCTCTTCTCTCTTCTCTCTTCTCTCTTCCCAATCAAACCCTGCCCGACCCCATCCCGCCCACGGCCGACCCCGCCAGCGGGCTGGCCATTTACAACGAAGCGGTGCGCCGTTTGCCACGGCACCACAGGCATGGGCGATGGCGAAATGGCCGCCCAAGCCCTCCTGCCCCCCACTCAATTCGGGGTGGCCAGCTATTGGGAAACGGCCGACCCCGCTCTGATGTTCGACACCATCCAAAACGGCAGTTTAGAGAGCGGTATGCCCGGCTTTGGCGAAGGGCAAAACAGCAACCCACTCAGCGAAACGCAAATTTGGGATGTCATCGCCGCCCTGACCGAACTGCCCAGCCTGAACCAGCCCATTCCCACAGCGGCCGTGCAGGGGCAAGTCACCAACCAAACCACGGGCGAAGTTGTGACCGAAGGAACTGTCTTTTTACAGGCGTTCACGGCCGATTTTGAGGAGGGGTTGCGCCTCGAGCAACCGCTCACGGCCGACGGCCGCTTCAACTTTGCCCTGCAAGATGTGCCCCCCCAATGGGTCTACCGCGTCATCATCCGCACGGCCGACGGGCTGGAATTTGGGAGCGAATTTGGCCAACTGAGTCCCAATCAGCCCACCCTCGAGCTGGCCTTGGGCACGTATGCGCCGACCCAAGATGCGGCCGTCTTGGCCATTGCCCAGCTCGATGTGTTCGTGGAGTTCAGCCCAGCGGCCGTTTCGGTCAGCGAACTGTATTTGCTGGACAACCGCTCCAACGCCGTTTTTGTGGGGGAAACAGGGGATTTTACGGAGGGCACTGTGCAGATTAACGTGCCCGAAGGGGCGCAAAATGTCTCTTTTTGGCGGGGGCTGGGAACCAGCGCGGCCGATTTTGTGCCCGCCGATGAGCAAATGCGCCCCCTCTCCGCCACCACATGGGCGTTCGCCCGCCCCGTCAGCGCGGGCGAAGCGGTTTTGCAACTCGTCGTGCGCTACGATTTGCCCTACAACCGCCAAGCGACCATCAGCCACCCCGCCCCGTACCCCATCGGCCAAGCCAATTTGTTTGTGCCCCAAGGGGCGGTGGCGGTGGATGGCACGGCCGGGGAGTGGCAACCCACCACCAGCCTCGTGCCCAATTTTGAGCAGTACCAGCGGCCGTCTCTCCTCGCTGGCCAATCCTTGGCCATCTCGCTCAGCGGCCACCCCGCGTGGGTAACAGACAGCGATGGCAATTTGCTCCCCAATCGGGATGCCCAGCAGGAGTTGTGGCTGGGGTTGGGGGCGTTGGGATTGGCTCTGGGTGCGGCCGTCTACACCGTTTACCACTGGCGCACCAGCCCGCCCCCCCTCCACCCGCGTGATGCCCTGCTCCAAGCCCTCGCCGCCCTCGACGCGGCCCACGAACAACATCCCCTCCCCAAACGCGCCCACGAACAACAACGGCAAACCCTAAAGAGGGAACTATTGGCTGTTTGGGAAGATTAGTCATTTGTCATTCGCCATTCGTCATTGGCAAATAATTCGCCCCACCAACACCTCATTCATTCCGCAATCCCCATTCCGCAATCCCCTTCCCCGAGGTCTCCATGTCCCTCCCCATCTCCTCCATAGATGTTCTCATCGTTGGCACAGGGCCAGCGGGTAGCTCCACCGCCCTGCATTTGCTCCAACAAGACCCTGCATGGGCGGGGCGCATCATCATGGTGGACAAGGCGGTGCACCCCCGCGAAAAGCTGTGCGGGGGGGGCATTACCCACTTGGGCGAAAACGTGCTCACCCGCCTTGGTCTGCCCTTCGAGCCAACCAACTTCCCCGTGCGCGAGGTGCGCCTTGTCTACCAAAACGAAAGTTACTCGTTTCGGGGCAACCCCGCCTTTCGCATCGTCCACCGCGCCCAGTTTGACCATTGGCTGGTAGAGCAGGTCATCGGCCGTGGGGTAGATGTCCACCAAGGGGAGACACTTCTCGAGGTGACACCCCACGAAACGCATGTCGAGGTGGTGACGGACAAGGCGATTTACCACGCCAAGGTGCTGGTCGCGGCCGATGGCTCCCGCTCCCGCATCCGCGCCAAGCTCAAATGGGACGACGACTCCCGCGTCGCCCGGCTCATCGAAGTGCTAACCCCCGAAAGCCCCCACGCATGGGAATTCCGCGACGGGGTGGCCATTTTCGATTTTAGCCAGATGACGGGGGCGGGGTTGCAGGGGTATTACTGGGATTTTCCCAGCATTGTGGGGGGCACGTTGCAGATGAATCGGGGGGTGTTTGATAGCCGCGCCCGCCCCGAACGGCCGAAAGCAGACCTCAAAGAGACCTTGCGCGAGGCGCTGGCCGAGCGGGAGCGCAACTTGGACGACTACACGATAAAGGGGCATCCCATCCGTTGGTTCGATAAAAACGGCCGTTTTTCCCAGCCGCGCATCCTCCTCGAAGGCGATGCGGCGGGGGCCGACCCACTCTTTGGCGAGGGGATTTCGTTTGCCTTGGGGTATGGGTTGGTGGCCGCCCAAACTGTGCAACACGCCTTCGCCAGTGGCGATTTCAGCATGGCCGATTACCGCCAGCGCATTATCCGCGACCCGTTGCTCCGCAGTTTGCCCACCCGTGTGTGGTTCGCGAAATTTGCCTATCTGATGAAGTACCCGTGGTTTGTGCGCTGGGGCTGGCGCATGGCGCGGCGCATTATTGGCTGGACACGGTGGCGGGATGCGGCATATGATGTTGGCCCCGTGCGTGGGCGAGAGGTCGTGGAACGGCCGTCCTATGTTCCCAACAAGCCCTTGCCGCTCCTGCCCGCCCCTACAACGCATTTTGGGGGTGGCCAGCGTTTGGATGGGGAGGATAGGGACGGCTAAAGCCCTTACTCTGAATCCGAATCAGGAGACAGAAAAATGGGGGACACGAGACGGAAACCAACATTGTAGTACCTGTTGTCACGATTGTCCCAGATGCGATCCGAGGCACGCACATTGCGCTGGTTGTCGTACCAAGAACCGCCGCGAAGCACGAACGAGTCACTATCATACGGCGAATTCGTCCATTCCCATACATTGCCCGCCATATCCAATGCGCCCACCCAACTCGCCCCTTGCAGGATAACTTCCAACTGGAGCAGTATATTGATAGCCATCATCCACCGCCTCATCTTTCCAACTATTCGTGCAATTCACGTCACAAAAGTTGAGCTTTGTCCCATCAAATTCATCGCCCCACGGGTAAATGAGCCGATCTTCACCTCGGGCGGCATATTCCCATTGCTCTTCCGTGGGTAATTCTGCCCCCACCCACTCGGCATAATCCTCCGCATCGTACCACGAAATACTTACGACGGGGTAATTCGCACCATTAAAATCGCCATCATCGGCAGCGTGATGGCTCGCAAGCCTCGTCGTTTACACAAAGTTGGTATTGAGCATTGGTCACTTCATATTTATCTATCCAATAACCCTCTGTCACCTGCAACGGCTCATCTACCTCAGCTCCCCATTAAAGGTTCCTGCTGGCACAAAGACCATCACCATGCCATCTTTGGGGCGCACCCATTCATCCCCCAATTGGGCGTTGGGCGGCGGCACATTTGGGTCTAATGTCGCCGGGGTGGGGGGGCTGGGGGCCTGTTGGCGGTAATTCTTGCGTTGGTTGAAGGTTGGCTCCTCCACCTAGCCACCGCAACTTGGGTCGCGGCCACGGTGGGGGTGGGGTTTGGGGGTGTCTCGCCCACGGCCACATCAGCAACAAGGCTATCACCGCCAAAACACCGCCGCCCGCCCAGCCCCAAACAGGGTATTTGGCGCAACCTCTCTTGTATCGCTGGTTTTGGGTCAGGCGCGCGCTCGGGGCGGTCTGGTTCACTGGCTAACTGAGGCGGTGGCGTTTGGGTTAGCTCGGGCAGGAAGGTAGCATCCATAAAAGTAAAATGTTCTTCGATGGTGTGCCGCAAGTGCGCCCAGCTTTGGAACCGCTCATACTTTTGGAGGTGGCGAATGAGAGAGCGGGCTTTTTCGGGGCTTGTTTGTCCAGCCAATTTATCATAGGACAACGCCAAGGAGGGTTGACCCAGTTCGAGATAAAAGCAAAGCGTTTGCAAATCTTCTAACGACCAGCGTTGGAGTTCGTTAAAAAGCCTCACTTTATCAAATTGATTGGAACTCATGGTGCTCCTGTGATGAAAATGGTGTGCGGAATTCCTGCAAGGCAAAGTATACCGCCACACAAGGGGGTTTTCATCATCCGAGCAATGGGTCAATTGGGGTTACAAACAGGTTCTAAACTCCGCACAATGATTTCGGCCGCTTTGCACCCCATTCTCCCCCGCAATCTTCTCTCCCAGCACCCGCGCCGCCTCGCGCACGGCCGCTTGCCCCACCACCCCCAGCGCCTCCGCCAACTTCTCGGCCGTCAACCCCTTGCGCGGAATCGGCCGTGCCCCCACCCCCAACTCCGCCACCCGCCGCCCCCACGCAAACTGGTCATTGCTGTGCGGAATGACAATGCTGGGCACACCCGCCCGCAGGCCAGCGGCCGTTGTGCCCGCCTCCGCCGTGGTGAACCACGGCCGCCATCTGCGGAAACAGCCACGCATGGGGGGCACTCTCCAACATAAATATCTCGGGCGGCAAATCCGCCATCTGCGCCATGCCGCTCCAGCCCGTGGCCAGCACCCCCCGTTGCCCCGCCTGTCGCAACGCGGCGATGATGAGCTTGGTCGTTTGCTCCGCCTCGGCCGCATCCCCCAAACTGCCAAAACCGACATACACAGGGGGCGGCCCCGCCTGCAAAAACGCCTGCAACGCGGGCGGCGGTTGCCAACCCGCCTCCTCCTCCAAAAACCAATACCCCGTAAAGGTCACATGGGGCGGGGCTTCGGCGGGCTGGGCAAACACATGGGGGCTACAGGAGGTGATGGTCGGGTGGGTGGGGCGGTTTTGCTGGGGGTATGGGCAAGCAAAAGGGGCGGGGAGACGGCCGAATTTCTCCCGCCAAAACCGCTTGATGGGCGATTTAGAGGTCTGCCACATGACCTGCTCAAACAGCTTATGCGTCAGCCAGTTCCACCCCCCGCCCAACCGCACCCTGTCGTAAAAAATAAGATTGGGGTACGCCCGTGTGGGGGTCATGGGAAAGGGGGTGGCCAAAATGCTGGGGATGCCCAGCTCTTGGGCGATAAAGTAGCCAATGGCCACGCCGGGATGGTAAATAACGGCCGTTGCTCCCTTCACACGCCGCCAAAAATCTTGTTGCAACTCAAAAACGAGCGACTTGAGCGTGTTGAAGCTCCGTATAAATTTAAGCGGGCTATCCGCTTGCCCTGCGCTTTTCACTTGGTCGCTGGCGGCCACGGCCGTAACATCTCCCCGAATGGGGTAAAATTCCAGCCCGTGCTGGGTGACAAACGAGGCGAAGTTGGCAAAAGTGGCCACCCGCACCGCGTAGCCCGCCCGTTGCAGTTCCACCCCAACGCAATATAGGGCTGAACATCGCCCCGTGTCCCAATGGCTAACATGGTAATGGTCATCGTTGTTTCCTCAAGACCTCTCAGGTCTTAGAGACCTGCAAGGTAGATTGACTGACAAAACTTATTGAACCGCGGAGGCGCGGAGAACGCAGAGAAATTTCCAGAGAACCCTCCGCGCCCTCTGCGCTCTCCGCGGTTAAAAAAGCGAAAAAGAGATTGGTTAATCAACCAGCCTGCAAGGTTTAATTCGCCTGAAAATGGTGGACTAGTTTGGTTAAAATCCCTTCCAATTGCACAGCTTCCTCGGCCGTCAGTGCCGCCTCGATAAACGCCCCATACGCTTGCAACGCTTGCTTCTTGGTCTGGACGAGTTGCTGGCTCGCTTCCGTGAGCGACACATGGAAAACGCGCCTGTCCTCGGCCGATTGCGCCTTGGTCACATACCCCATCTGCACCAGCTTGTTCACCCCGGCCGTCACCGACGCTTTGGTAATGCCCAACTGATGGGCAATGTCCGTAATCGTCGGCTCGCCCAATGAGCCAATCGCCTCAATGTACTGCAACTGGCTGATGGTCAACTTGGCCATCCCTGCGCCATCGCCCACCTCCTGTTGCACTTTCTTGAGCGATAACTCGAGCGTATTGATAAATTCAACGAGAATTTTGTCCATACCACATCCTTTTTTTAATTAGTTTGACTAACTAATTTTATCCTCACTTTCCCCCTTGTCAACACCCAATCACAAGGTGTATCCTCCCCCCTGCCCCCTGCTCCCCTGCTCCCCTGCTCCCCTGCTCCCCATCTTCCCTCCCATGCTCCTCACCCTCTCCCACATCCAAGCCACCCCTCTCCTCGCCGCCCACAAAGCAGGAGCCACGGCCGTGGCCATCTCCCTCGACCTCAACCGCACCCTCACCCCCTGCGACCTCTCGGCCGCTGGCTTGCACCTGCCCACAGGCGGCGTGCTCGATTGGCCATCGGTGGAAGAAGCGGCCGAAAGCGAAAACGCCTGCTTCCACATCACCACAGGTGAAGACGGCCGTCCCACCCTACGCAAAATCAACTTCTTTTCCGAAGAATTGCAACGCGCCTACACCCTCTACCCCACCCACCGCGCCCCCACCATGCTCGTCTCGGGCATCACCATGCACCGCATTGTGGATTGCGACCCACACGAGGACACGCTCAACAAAATTAAGGCGGTGGGCAAGGTGACGGGCGACGTGTTGGACACGACGATGGGGCTGGGCTACACGGCCATCATGGCCGCGCAAACGGCCGCCTCCGTCCTCACCATCGAACTCGACCCCACCGTGGAAGAAGTCTGTCGGCTCAATCCGTGGTCGCAAGAGCTATTCACCAACCCGCGCATCAGCCGCCGCATCGGCCATGCGTGGGATGTGGTGGAGGAGTTGCCCGCCGCCCACTTCAGCGTCGTCCTGCACGACCCGCCCATGTTCAACATGGCGGGCGAACTCTACGCCCAAGATTTTTACGCCGAGTTGTACCGGGTGCTAAAAGGCAACGGCCGACTCTTCCACTACATCGGCAACCCCGCCAGCAAATCGGGTGCCACCACCACCCGTGGGGCCATCCGCCGCCTCCAAGCCGCTGGCTTCCGCCGCGTGGAACCACGCCCAGCGGCGTTTGGGGTACTGGCCGTTAAATAGGGCAGAGGAGCAGAGGGGCGGAGGAGCAGAGGAGAATACTCACTAACCACTCGCCACTAACCACTAACCACTAGCCACTAACCACTCCCCTATGAAACCCCTCCAAGGCACAGACCTCAAGCGTTTTTTGCGCGATTATCGGCGGGCACACAAGCCCACCAAGGCCATCGCCGCCCTGTTGCAAAGCGTCGAATACCCCGTCAACGTCGGCTCCATCTTCCGCATGGCGGATGGGGCGAACATGGCCGAACTGATGCTGGCGGGCATTACCCCACGGCCCCCGAACCCCACCATAGACAAAGTCGGCCGCCTGAAATCGTTGCGCCTGCCGTGGCGCTACATGGAAGACACCGTGCAAGCGGCCGTGACCATGCGCCAAGCGGGCTACCAAATGGTGGCCGTGGAACTGACCGATACGGCCGTGCCCTACCACCAATTCAGCTACGCCGACAAAGTCTGCCTCGTGGTGGGGCACGAAGACCACGGTGTGACCAAGGCGGTGTTGGGCGAGTGTGAGGCGGCCGTGTTCCTACCCATGTACGGCAAAGGGCAATCCCTCAACGTCCACGTCGCCCTCAGCATCGTCGTGTATCACATCTTGCATGGGGGAGTTAGTCGGTAGTCGGTCAGTCTTTCAGTCGGTCAGTCGGTCAGCATTCAATCCGCAATCCCCATTCCGCATTCCGCAATCCACATGCGGGGTACTACAACAAAACTCCTTGCCACGGCCGCTGGCCTTTGCTATACTATTCCCATTGAGACATGCGGGGCATTACAACAAAACTCGCCTTTTTGCGATTTACCCCTCATTCACAATTAAAACTTCCCCATTCACAATTCACAATTCCTAAGGAGATTCCCATGAAGGTCACCTGCCTCCAAGAAAATTTTGCCAAAGGTCTGAGCATCGTCGGCCGAGCCGTGGCCACGCGGTCTCCTTACCCCGTCCTCGCCAACATTTTGCTCACCTCCGACCGGGGCGCACTCAAACTAGCCGCCACCGATTTCGAGACCTCGATTATGTGCTGGGTCAGCGCCAAAGTAGAGGAGGAAGGGGCGATTACCATTCCCGCCCGCACCCTCAGCGACTTGGTTAACAACCTGCCCCCCGAGCAAGTCATCCTCTCGCTGGACGACAAAACGCACACGATGCACATCGCCTGCTACCGCACCGAGGCGACCATTAAGGGCATTGATTACCAAGAATTCCCGCTCATGCCCGAGGCGGACAAAGAAAATCGGATTAAAATTGAGACCGCTCTGCTGAAAGAGATGATTGGGCAAGTGACGTTTGCGGCCGCGACCGACGACACGCGGCCGACCCTAACCGGCATCAGCACCCGTTTTGCAGGCGATACCATTACGATGGCCGCCACCGATGGCTTCCGCCTCTCCGTGCGGACCGCCAAACTCCCCCAAATCGTCGAAAAGCCCGTCGAAGTCATCATCCCCGCCAAATCGCTCAATGAGTTGGCGCGGGTGGCTGGCCCCGAACAAGAATATGTCTACATCAGCTTCCCCGAGGGGCGCAACCAAGTCATCTTCGACATGGAAAGCATCGTCGTCATCATCAATTTGGTGGCAGATGGCCCCTTCCCCGATTATTCGGCCGTGGTTCCCAAGAAGCGCAAGACCCGCACCGTGCTAAACACGGCCGAATTCGCCAAAGCGTGCAAGATGGCCGACATTTTTGCCCGCGAAGCGAGCCACACCGCCCGCGTCCGCATCGAACCCGGCGACGAAATTACCCCCAGCCATACCACCATCACCGCCTCCAGCACTGAAACAGGTGGCAACATGGCCCAATTGGATGCCATCGTAGACGGCGATGCCATTGAAATCGCCTTCAATGTCAAATACATGACCGACGTGCTGAACGTCGTCGGCACACCCCAAGTGGCCATCGAAACCCTCAGCCCCATGGATCCCGGCGTGATTCGCCCCGTCGGCAACGACAACTTCACCCATGTGATTATGCCCATGCACTTTGGGCGGTAGGGGAGAGAAGAGGGAAGAGAGAAAAGAGAAGAGAAAAGCATCCCTCTCTTCTCTTTTCTCTCTTCTTCTTGGGAGTGTACTCACAACTTTCCTCCCATTCCTTGCCCACCCCCTTGATTCGGGTATACTTTTTTCAGGCTCCCCCCCCTCGAGGCGGAGAGATGTCGCCAGACATTTTCTCCGCCTCACTTTTTTTCTAAAGAGCAAGCCCAGTTTTCTAAGTGAAAACTGGGCTTTTTTGTTGTTCTTGGCTATCGTTCAAGCATGTCAAAGCGATTTTTACCTTTTTTCGTTTGGTTGTTGATGGGCATGTGGGGCGGCCGTGCCCTCTTGCTCTCTGCCCAGCCCACGGCCGTGGGCGACCCACTGCCCCGTGTCGTCTGCACCAATGGTTACACCGCCACCCTTTACGCCGAAGGGTTGGCAGGGCCAGATGGGCTGGCATGGGGGCAGATGGGTTGCTGGTTGCGGCCGAAGAAGGCGCAGGGCGCGTCGTCCAAATTGGCGCGTCGGGAACCATCACCCCCCTGCTGGCTGGTTTGGCCAGCCCCGAGGGGGTGGCGGTAGATGCGGCGGGCACGCTCTATGTGGTGGAAGACACGGCCGACGGCCGTCTCATTCAGCGCACGGCCGAGGGCATCACCACCACCTTGGCCACAGGGCTAGATGCCCCCGAGGGAGTGGTGGTTGTGCCCGCCCACAATCGCGTCTATGTCACCGAATCCAATCTGCAACTGTTGCCCGCCAACCCCACCTTGGCCGACATTCAAGCGTTGCGCTCCCATGTCACGGCCGTCGAACTGACTGCTCCCTACACCGTCACCCGGCTCATCACGACCACGCCCACCCTCAACGTCATCTCCTTCACAGGCCACTTTGTCAGCCTTGGCGGGTTGGCCGAACGGGATGGCTTGCTTTACGCCAGCAATGAGTTAGGCGGCTTGGAGATTATTACCACGACCAATGTGCCGGGCATCCCCTTCCCCGTGACGGTCACATTCCTCTCGCCCGAGGGCATTTTGCGCCTCGACCCACTGGCGAGTGACCCGCCCAGCACCCTGACCACCTTTGCCACAGGTCTCATCACCCCCGAGGGGTTGCGCTTTGGCACAGATGGCTCCTTCCCGCTGTTGGCGGCCGAAGAGGATATTAGCGGCGCACAGCAAAACGATGTGGGGCGGTTGAGCGAGGTTTCGGCGGGGGGTGCGGCCGTGCCGCTTTGCACGGGTTTGCTCGGGGTGGAAGATGTGCTCCGCACGGCCGACGGCCGTATCTTCCTCAGCGAAGACAGCAGTGGCTACCTCATCCAATTGGCTCCCCCCGTGGTGGCTCCGTCGTGGGTTATTTACTTGCCTTTGGTGGTCAAGTGACGTGAAAAGGTTTTATTGCAAAAGGGCAAAAGAGCTAAAAGGCAAAATTCTCGAGAGAAAATTCGTGTAATTCGTGCAATTCGTGTCTAAATGGGCGGGTCTTCAGTAAGCTCAGAAATGAAAAACCCGGCGACCGCCGCTTTTTACTGGCTCCAAAGATTAGCCAAAGCGATATAGCCCAATAGTTGGTAGCCCACCACCAGCAATAGCCCCACGGCCGCCCAATTGCGCCACTCCCGCGCCAGCCGCACCACTCCCCACGCCATCAACACCGTCCCGCCTTGCCACATGGGGAGCAAATGGCGCGTGGCCAAGCTATCCAGTGGGGAGCCATTCAGCCAAAGCAAGGCCAAGGGCAGGACAAAGAGCAAAACGGGGAGCAAAATTTTAACATCATCGGCCGCGAGGGGGCGCAGGGTGAACACGGCCGCCCAGATATAGCGCCAGTGCCACAAAAAGTAGAGCACGGCCGCCAGCATGAGCGGCACGGCCGCCCACGCCCCTACCCGCCACCACCACCCATCCCCCGCCACACCCCATACCCCGCCCCACAAATGGGGCACCACTTCGGTGGCCAATTGATAAGCCCGCACCCCTAAATGGGTCGAACAAACGGGGGGTAACAGGGGCGGGATGGGTTCTGTGTTGGCCAAGAAAGCCCACCATTGGGGGAAATTGCCCCCCGCAAACCCCACTCCCAAAGCAATGCTTTGCCCCAAAAGCGACATGTTGCGCTGGCTCACCCAGCCAAAGCCCACGGCCGTCCAGCCCACACTAGCCAGCAAGATAATTTGGGCGGAAGTATGCAGGGTGGTGAACGTGGGACAGGCGGCCGTGAACAAAGCCGTTCCTCCCAAAAGCAACAACGCCACACCCGCCACTGGCCACACCTGCGCCCCCACGCGCAGGTAAATGATGCGCCACTCGGGGGTGCGCAGGAGCCACAACATGAGAATGACCCCCAGATAGACGAGCATGAGCCTGTTCGACCACACGCCCAAGCCCATCACCCCACCGAGCAAAAGCAAGCGGCCGATATGCACCACCCCATCTTGCACATTTAATTCACTGAGCAAAAGCGCGGCCGTGCCACACACGAGCAACATCCCCCACGCCCCCAACGGCCGATAAGTCCACCACAGCACCATCGCCCCCGGCACGGCCGCCAACATGGTGCTAATCAGCGCCAGCTCCCCCCCCCATAATTTATAAATGAGCCAGCCGTGCAACAGCACGAACACGCCAAACAGCAAGACATTGCCCAGCCGTAATGCCAGCACAGGGGAGCTAAACTGGTAGGGGGAATCAAGCACGGCCGCGGCCAGCCATACCTCGGCCGTGCCCGCCCCGCTATCGCCTTCAAGGTAAACAGGAGTTGACTCCCCAGCCAAAATCTGCCGCGCGACAAGACCCACAGTGGCTTCATCGCCCCCAAAATTGCCCGCCCATTGGGTAGCGGCCCACCACTGCACCCCCAGCCCCACCCCCACAAGGGCTAAGAACAGCCCAAACCGCCAGCTTAAGCCTGTTGGTTGCATCATAAGAGGTTAATGGTTATTCGTTAATGGTTATTTGTACTAAGTTACTTGGTTATTGCGGGACACAAACAACCAATAACAAATAACAAATAACAAATAACCAGCACAGACCCCTAAGCATAGTCGGCGGGTCTTACGGCCGTGCTAACGAAGATAGAGATAGTTGAGTACGAGAATGGTCACACACGCACGGATGAAAAGTGAGTAGTGAGTAGTAAATAGTGGGGAACTACTTACTATTTACTACTTACTATTTACTCGAGTAGAGGAATCCTTTACACAATAGAGGAAAACTTAGTTGGCTGACCTCCTGTGTTTTTCTCTATCTCTCGTCTCTATCTTTATCTCTTGACATCCAACTCCCGTACCACCGCCTGATACAGCTTGTCCGCCTTAATTTCAGACATGGCGTAACAAGGCGCATCCAATTTATCAGCCAACAGTTGCGCCAAACCTTGGTCAAAAGCGGCGTGTTCCATGTTGATAACCACCGCCTTAATCCCCGATTCGCGGATTTGGGTAGCCAAATTGTGCGCTTCTTCTTGTGGCGGCCGTGTGCCCAAACTGACATTGCCCGCCCCATCGGTCAGCAAAATCATCATCGGGTTCACATCAGGGTGGGAGAACTTTTCCCGCTTGAACACATCCAAAGCCATGAATAGACCCGCCGACAGGGGCGTTTTGCCGCCGACCGAAATATCTTGCAACGCTTTTTTGGCCAAATCCACCGAGTTGGTGGGTGAAAGCACCAGATTCGAGCGGTTTTTATTGAACACAATCAGCCCCACTCGGTCGCGCCGTTGGTAGGCATCGGTCAACAAGGACATGATGGCTCCTTTGGTGGCTTCCATGCGCTCCGAGACGGCCATGCTCCAACTCGCATCCACCACAAAAAGGATGAGGTTGGAGGAGCGGCGCACGCGTACTTTTTCGCGCAAATCTTGTTTGGTGAGGGCGAGGGCGAGGTGGGATTCGCGGCGACCCTGATAGGGCGCGGCCGCTCGAAGCGTCGCATCGAAGGCCAAATCGCGCACTTTGTCCCCTTTGGGTAGGCGCGATTGGATGTAGCGGCCCCGTTTGCGGTCAGTTTTGGTGTAGGAGCGCCGTCCCGCCCTGTCGCGGGTCAGCCTGTCGAGCTGGGTATCGAGCTTGCGTGCGGCAAACTCTTGTTGGGCGGCCACTTTTCGGCCGCCTTCCCACCACGGCGCATCCTGCACTTGCTGGGGCACATTTTGTTGCCCCGCTTCCGTTTGGGCGGTCTCATCGGCCGTTGTTTCGACCTCATCCGCCTCGTTGTCACTTTCTACGGAGTTTTTTTTTCCCCGCTCTTATCGCTCTCCTCCGTCTCCACCTCTTCGTCGTACTCGCCATCGCTCACTTCTTGTTGCGCTTGGGCCAGCCGGTCGTCGAGGTTGCTCACGTCGCCCGTGTCGTCGAACGGCCGTGATTTCATGCGGTGGGGCAGGGCCAACTCGGCCGCCGCCACAATATCTTCATCGGTGATGTGGTCACGGCCGTGGAAAGCCGCATTCGCTTGCGCTCCCCGCAAAATGACAATATCCGCCCGGTGGCCATCCACCTTCAGCGAGGCTGTCAGCCCCGCAATGGAAGCCATATCCCGCCGGGTGTATTTCACCAAATTCACCACCTCGCGGGCGGCGGCGATGCGTTCGCTGAGGGCTTGCTCCTTAGCCGCCCATTTGGCGCAAAAAGTTTGCGGATCCACCTCAAAGTTAATGCGCCGCTCCATAATTTCCACCCGCTGGCGCGTCTCGTTAATGCCCTGAATGTTGACCGCAAAGGCGAAACGGTCGAGGAGTTGCGGCCGTAAATCTCCTTCTTCGGGGTTCATCGTGCCCACCAAAATAAAGCGGGAGGGGTGGCTGTGGCTAATCCCCTCGCGTTCGACAATGTTGACCCCCATCGCGGCCGCATCCAACAGCAAATCTACGACATGGTCATCGAGCAAATTCACTTCGTCCACATAGAGCAGGCCGTTGTAAGCATAGTAAAGCACGCCCGGCTCAAAATGCTTTTCGCCTGTTTGGATAGCTTTCTCAATGTCCAACGTGCCCACCACCCGGTCTTCCGTGGCACTAACAGGCAGGTTCACAAAAGGGGTGTTGTCGGGCAACAGGGCCGAAAGGGCACGGGAAGCGGTGGATTTGGCCGTACCCCGCTCCCCCCGAATGAGAACGCCCCCCAATTGGGGGTTAACCGCATTGAGAACGAGGGCGCGTTTCATGCGTTCTTGCCCCACAATGGCGGTAAATGGAAAGACAACTTTATGCGTCATACAGGTTAATTCTCCAGTGGCGTGGCCATTTTCAAGTCGGAGCCACGAAGTTGTAATTATACGGCAATCCCTCTGGGCTGTCATCCAAAGTGTGCCCGAAATGAGAATTTTAACTTGGCATTTCGGCCGTTTTCGCTTACAATCCGCAGTTCAATACGGGGTATAGCTCAGTTTGGCAGAGTGCTGCGTTCGGGACGCAGAGGCCGTCGGTTCAAATCCGACTACCCCGACAAAAAAACACCATGCGTGTGGCATGGTTTTTTTTAGCCACTATAGTGCCGTAACCGTATAGTGGCGCAATATATTGCGCCACTACGCCACGATTTCCCTTCAATCCGAATGAAACACACCCATTAGATATAACAAAAACTCGGTTCCGAACCGAAACCGAGTTTCCACTTCTCCCCTTTTACTTTTTACGTTTCACTCATCTTGCCCTATTTGCGCTTCCGCAAAAAGGCAGGAATTTCAATATCATCCGTGCGGAAGGTGGGTGGGGTGGTTTGTGCCCGTTGGGGGGGCTGGCTGGGTGGAGGGGCCACTTGCGGCCGTGTTTGTGCCGCTTGCGCCGCCACTGGCTCAGGCACACGCGGAGCCTGTACAGGAGCTTCCCGCATCGGCCGTGCAAATTGCCGCATCGCTGGGCCACCACCGTGGTCAAACCCCGTCGCTATCACCGTAATGCGAATCCGGTCGCCCATCCGCTCATCCACCACCGCCCCAAAAATGAGATTCACATCGGGGTGCGCCGTCTCGCGGATAATGCTGGCCGCTTGGTTAATCTCAAACAAGCTCAGGTCGGGGCCACCAGTGACATTGAACAAAATGCCTCGCGCCCCGTCAATGGTCACATCCAGCATGGGGCTGGCCAGTGCCTGCCTTGCCGCCTTCTCCGCCTTGTCATCCCCTTCCGCTTCGCCCACAGCCATCAGGGCCGCGCCGCCCAGCGACATAATCGCCTTCACGTCGGCAAAGTCCAAGTTGATGAGGCCGGGCACAGTAATCAATTCGCTAATGCCCTGAATGCCTTGGCGCAACACTTCATCGGCCAATTTGAACGAGTCGAGCAGAGAGCTGCGTTTATCGGCCGCCATCAGCAACCTATCATTGGGGATGACAATGAGAGTGTCCACCTGCTCCTTGAGCAGTTCGATGCCTTCCATGGCTGATTGCGCCCGTTTGCTTCCCTCAAAGGCAAACGGCCGTGTCACCACGCCAATGGTCAGTGCCCCTTCTTCGCGGGCAATTTGGGCAATAATCGGGGATGCGCCCGTGCCCGTGCCGCCACCCATGCCGGCCGTCACAAAAACCATATCGGAGCCAGCCAGCACTTCGTGCAAATCGTCGGCCGATTCCTCGGCCGCTTTACGGCCGACCTCGGGATTGCCCCCCGAACCCAGCCCACGCGAAGCGCGTTCGCCAATATGCACCCGTTTGGGAGCGCGGTTTTGGATGAGGGCTTGGTTATCGGTGTTAACCGCCACAAAATCCACCCCCGCAATACCCGCATCAATCATGCGGTTGATGGCGTTACTACCGCCGCCGCCCACACCCACGACCCGAATTAAAGCCGTGCCTTCATACCCATTAGACACGGGCGCGGCCGTGCGATTTTCTACTCTTGGTTTACTCGTTCTGTTCATCATCTCTCCTCAATATGGGTTGCGGATTAGGGATTGTGGATTGCGGATTGCCAGACGTTCTCAATCCGCAATCCCTAATCACCAATCCGCAATCCATTAGCCGGGCAACAACGCCCTGAAAAAGTTCGTTAAACGGCGCCCCCATTCGGCTGGGCGTTCGCCGGGCTTGTAAACATTGTGTTCGCTCATTGCCCAGCGCAGGAGACCCACGCTGGTGGCAAAGGTGGGGCTGTTGATGTTTTCCACCAGCCCATTTAGATTGCGTGGTGCGGCCACACGGCCGGGAATGCCTAAGACCTTGTTGGCCACATCAGGCATTCCTTTCAGTTGTGCGCCGCCACCCGTTAAAACAATGCCCGCAGGGAGCAAACCCGTGTAACCCGAATCTTGCACCGCCTGCAACACAAATTGGAAAATCTCCTCCACCCGCGCTTCAATTACAAAAGCCAAATCTTGGCGGCCGACCTGTATCTTTTCGTCGTTAAATTGCTCCACCGAAAAGGTGGCCGTTGGGTTAATTTGCTCAGGGCGGCAATCGCCGTATTTGAGCTTAATCTCCTCGGCCACATCAAACGGCACGCGCAAGCCAATGGCAATGTCGTTGCTGATGTGGCTACTGCCGATGGGCAAGGTGCGCGTAAAGGTGGCCGCGCCTTGGTTATAAAGTGCCACATCGGTTGTGCCCGCGCCAATGTCCACCAGCAACACGCCCATATCTTTTTCAGCTTGGGCCAATACGGCCTCGGCCGAGGCCAAGCTGTTCAACACCATCTCTTCCACTTGGATACCCACTGTTTGGGCGCATTTGGTCAGGTTTTGCAGGGCGGGGGTCGCGGCCGTGATAATATGCGCCTCTACCTCGAGGCGGAAGCCGTGCATCCCCAGCGGGCTACGCACATTGGTTTGCCCATCAATGGTGTAACTGCGGGGCAACAGGTGCAAAATCTGGCGGTTGTGCGGGATGGCAATCGCTTGGGCGGTGTCCAGAGCGCGGGCAATGTCTTCGCCCGTCACGCCCAAGTTTTGCTTGCCACTGCTAATGGCGGCAATGCCACTGTTGTTTTGCGATTGGATGTGTTCGCCCGAAACGTTCATAAACACCCGCGCCAACTGGTAGCCCGAGCTTTGCTCCGCTTGGGCGATGGCTTTGCTGATGCACACGGCCGCTTCCATCACATCCACAATCATCCCCTTGGAAACTCCTCGCGCAGGCGCAACCCCATATCCAATAATTTGCAGGTCACGGTTACGCACCTCTCCTACGAGAGCGCATATTTTGCTGGAGCCAATGTCGAGAGCGAAGACGATACCTTGCATGTGGTTGTGGAGAGTGGGTAGTGATTAGTGGTTAGTGGCGAGTGGCTATGCTTCGAGACCCTTTGCGTCTTTGCACCTTTGCGCCTTTGCGTTAAAAATTAATTGCTAATCGCCCTGTAATATGGCTTCTTTTGGTTACTCACACTGACATACGTCGGCGTTAAATCCCGCTGGCGCAAATCTTCCACGAGCGCTTCGTAGACGGCTAGTTTTTGGGCCATGTCGTCGCCCGTGCCCAAATAAACATCCCAGCCACGGGGGTCGCTGTAAATAAACCCTTCCACACGGCCGTAACGAATCGTCATCTGCTCCGGGAACAACTGATTCAGAAGCAACGCCCCGCGCAAAATGTCCTCGGGCACACGGCCGAGGTGTATCACCTCCGCCACCGCCCCTTCTTCTGTCGGTTCGCTCAGCGTCCGCCCCATCACCACCTCGGCCGTGTCCGACTCAATCGTCAGCAAACCCGGCACATTCAGGCGGGCGGGCATCAGCCCCCCCTGTTGGTTAATCCAGAAGCTTTCTTCCCCCTGCCGCCAAATCGCAATCGGCGCATCCTCGGTGATGCGAATGTGGACGACATTGGGCCACGAGAGTTCGACCTCGGCCGAAATCACGCCGGGCACTTGGGCAATCGCCTCGGCCGCACGGGCAGGGTCGGCCGCGAAAATATGTTGCCCCGCCAGCCCACTGGCCGAAACAACTTCCTCGGCCGCCACCGAATACACCCCTTCCACAGGGATGGCCGTCAGGTAAAAGGTGGCACTGCCCCCCACCAACACCAGCGCATACACGGCCAGCACCAACACCCCCAAGCTAATCCAGCGGGGCGAGGTGACAATGCGCCACAACAACTGCGTCGGCCAGCGAAACTTCAGCCGGCTCTGGCTCTTCTGTCGTTGACGCGCCGCTTGCACAGTCTCACGCGGCAACACCAACCGAGGAGCTGGGGCATAAGCGGCATTCACCCGTTGCATCTTGGGCTGTTGCTTTAATTTGCGGGTTTCAGGGCGACGGTTAAACATAGGATTAGGAGCATTTCAGCTTGTCAGCATCTCAGCTTCTTAGCTGACCGGCTGACTAGCTGACTAGCTGAAAGCTAATTTGGCGTTTCGTGTCGTGTCGTTCAATGGCTAATTCAATCAATTTATCGAGTAGTTCGCTGTAGGAGAGGCCAGTGGCTTGCCACAGTTTGGGGTACATGGAGATGCTGGTGAAACCGGGAATCGTGTTAATTTCGTTGACATAAACCTCACCCGTCACCTTGTCCAGCATCAAATCCACCCGCGCCAAGCCCGCACAATCTACGGCTTGGAAAACATGCACGGCAAGGGCGCGAATCGCCTCGGCCGTGGCCTCATCCAGCGGGGCGGGGATGAGCAGTTCGGAGTCGTCGCTGACATATTTGGCCACGTAATCGTAAAATTCCCGTCGCGGCCGAATCTCCCCCACCACACTGGCAATCGGTTCCTCATTGCCCAGCACCGACACCTCTAACTCGCGCACTTGCGCCCCTTGTTCCACCACCAGCCGACGGTCATATTGCGCCGCCTCGGCCAGCCCAGCGGCCAATTCCGCCCTGTTTTGGCACTTGCTGATGCCCACGCTGGAGCCAAGATTGGCGGGCTTGACAAACATCGGGTAGGGCAGAGCCGCTTCCAGCGCATCCAACACCCTGTCGGGTTCCTTGCGCCATGTGTGGCTTTGCACCAATCGCCACGGCAGGATGGGCAAGCCGTTGGCGGTCATCACCTGCTTAAAAATCGCCTTGTCCATGCCCACGGCCGAACCAACCACTCCTGCACCCACATAAGGCACATCGGCCAACTCGAGCAGGCCCTGTATCGTGCCATCTTCCCCATACGTGCCGTGCAAGACAGGGAAAACGACATCGAGTGTTGACGCTGTTTCGGCACGGCCGTTCATGGCCAGCAATGCCCCGCTGTGCGGCGCGGGGGGGAAAAGCACGGCCGTTGTTTCGCCCGTGCCCGCCTCGAGCATTTGCATCGCCTCGCCCGCCAGCCAGTGGCCATCATGGGTAATGCCAATCGGCACAACCTCATACTTGGCGGGGTCCAACGCCCGCATCACTGATTCGGCCGAACGAAGCGAAACTTCATGTTCCCCCGAACGGCCGCCGAATATCACGCCTACACGAATCATAATAGCCTGTCAGCTTATCAGCTTGTCAGCTTGTCAGCTAAAAAGCTGACTGGCTGACCCCCTGACTAGCTAAATTTCCATTTGCCCAATAATTCCACTTCCAATTCCATTTCTACGCCGAATTTTTCGCGCACCACATGCCATGCTTCGGCCACAAGGGCGCGGATGTCTTCGGCCGTGGCCGAGCCATCATTGATGAAAAAATTGGCGTGTTTTTCCGAAATGTGCGCCCCGCCAGAGCGAAACCCTTTCAGGCCAGCCGCTTCAATCAGATAGCCCGCATAGTAATTTTCGGGGTTCTTGAACATCGAGCCGACCGTTGCCCCACCCGGCTGGGTCTCTTTGCGCCGTGCCGTAAAGCCATCGGCGCGGGCGCGGAGCCGTTCGGCGGGTTCGGGTCTCAGCCGAATTTCGGCCGAGAGGACGACCCGGCGCGGCCGTAATTTGCCCTGTTCCCGCTTTAGGGCACTGTCGCGGTAGCCAAATTGCAACTCATCGGCCGCATACACCCGCACCCCTTTGTCGGGTTCCCAAATGGTGGCGGCGATGAGATTCTCTTTCATGTCACTGCCATGCGCCCCCGCATTGCCCACCACTGCGCCACCCACTGTGCCCGGCACGCCAATGGCCCATTCCAACCCGCCCAACCCTTTGCTAATGCACTGTCGCGTCAGCGAGGAGAGGTTCACGCCTGAATCGGCCGTGCAAACCACCCCCACGCCCGAAGAGCGGAAGCGAATCTCTTTGGTGCGATTAAAAATGACCAATCCGCGCACCCCTTCATCGGCCACCAACACATTGGAGCCACCACCCAAAATGACGAAGGGGATGTGGTGAGTCTGGGCGAGTTCGGCCGCTTGTTGCAATTCGGCCGTGGTCTTCGCCACCACCAATAGTTCAGCGGGGCCACCCACACGGGCGGAGGTGTACTTGGCCAAGGGTTCGTCTACCTTAAACTGCTCCCCAAACAGGGAGACAAACTGCTGGTAGACCGGCTGGCTGAGGGTGGTGAGGTGGAGGTTCATAGGTGAGTTGTTGGTCAGTCGTTAGTAGTCAGTCGTGAGTAGTCAGTGGTGGCCTGACTACTCACTACTGACTATTTACAACTCACTAATTCTTCCCCCCATCATTATCCTGCTTGTTACTGCCCTTCTTCTCTTCTTCTTTTTTCAGCCGGTCTACCAAGCGGCGCACTTGGGCGGCCGTGGCATCGAGCTTGAACATTTTGTTGGGGTCGTTTTCTTGGGCCTCATCGGCCGTGCCTTTTTCTTTCTCATCACCCATCGAATCCTCCGTCAGACTGAGTACTACTTTGGCTTGCCGTTCGCGCAAACCATCCAATAACCAATCTCCCATCACCCGTGCATCGCCCGCATTGAGCGTAATCACCACATCATTGGCTTGCACTTGGTCGAGCAACAAACTCGTCGCCTGCGCCAATGCCCCGCCGTATTGCACGTTGGGGTGCTTGACCTGTTTGGCCACGCCTTCGGGGGTCAGCCCCAAGGTATCTCGCTCCCGGCTACGGTAAATATCGAGCACCACCACCCCATCGGCATCCTTAAAGCAGGTGGCAAAATCGGCCATCATCGCCTTGACCCGGCTGTAGGTGTGGGGTTGCCACACCGCCCACAGCCGTTGGCCGGGGTAGCGTTGCTTGGCGGCGGCCAATGTCGTTTTTATTTCGGTGGGGTGATGGGCGTAATCGTCCAACACCGTCACCCCTTGAACTTGCCCCCGTAGCTCGAAACGCCGCTCCACGCCGGGGAAGTTGCCGAGGGCGCGGGCAATCGCCTCGAAGGGCAACCCCTCGTGCAAGGCCACGGCCATCGCCGCCAGCGCATTGTTCACATTGTGGTCGCCCGCCACCTGCAAACTCACTTCGCCAATTGGCTCGAGGTTGAGGTCTACGCTGAAATCCACGCCGCCTTTGTCGTTCGGCCGTACATCTTGCGCCAAAAGCAAGTTTAAGCCCGGCATGGGGGTGATGGGGAAACCAATCCCATAGGCGTAGCGGGTTAGATTGGGATTGACTTTGAGCAACCCCACAGCGTTGGCATCTTCGGCGCAAATCACCAAACAGCCATCGTCGGGCAGGAGCTTGGCAAATTCGACAAACGCTTGCTCGTAGCGGGCGCGGGTGGGGTAGCTGTCGGGGTGGTCGTATTCAATGTTGGTCACCACCCCGATTTTGGGGCGCAAACCCAAAAACATCTGGTCATATTCGTCGGCTTCGACGACGAAATGTTTGCCCGTGCCCGAACGGCCGTTGCTGTCCATCTTGGCCAGCGTGCCCCCCATAATCACCGTTGGGTCCAGTTCCGCCTCCAGCAAAATTTGGGCGACCATGCCCGTCGTCGTCGTTTTGCCATGCGTTCCCGTAATGGCAATGCCCGTGTTGTTGGTCATCAAACTGCCCAGCAAATCGCCCCGTTTGAGCAGGGGCACACCCAAGCGACGCGCTTCTTGCATCTCGGGGTTGTCTTCGGAGATGGCCGACGAGAGGACGACCATCTGTGCCCCGGTGACATTGCTGGCCCGATGCCCTTTGAAGATGTTGGCACCAGCTTGGTATAAATCGGCCGTGCGCTTGGTCAACGCCTCATCCGACCCCGAGACGCGAAAGCCCCGGTCGAGCAGAACTTGGGCAATAGCGGATAGCCCCGTACCACCGATGCCGATTAAATGGATATGTTTGCCTTTTTGTTTCTTGGTCACGGCTGGTTTCTCTAATAAGTGCTAAAAAAATACCTTATGTCCACATAGAATGATTATAGCCGTTCTTGGGCAATGCTGTCATTGTAGTCTTTTAGTCGGTCAGTCTTTCAGTCTCTCAGTCGGTCAGTCGGTCAGTCGGTTTTCATTCCGCAATCCCCATTCCCCATTCCGCATTCCCTAAATGAGGGCGATGATGACGATGAAGAAGGCCACAAAGAAGAAAAGGAGCCACAGATTGGGGCCGATGAGGGCGAGGGGCAGGTATTGCACAACACCCATGTTGGTCGCATCCATCAACGGCCGCACAATGAGGTTGGCATCAAATGGGTAGGGTGTGTTGAGAGCGCGTTGGACATAGCCCGTGGGCGTGAGTTGGAACTCTAAGAACGACCAAATGCCGCCGATGACGAGATAGCCATTTACCGCACCCAAAATAGCCCCGATGAAGCGACGCTGAAACCCTTCGCGCATTCGGTCGCCAAAGCGATTGCCCGCCACCCCTTCGGCCAGTTTGGCCACCACTTGGTAGCTGAAAAAGGCGATGGTGCAGTGGAAAATGAGCTGAGCGCGAAAAAAGGCTTGCTCGAGTTGGGTGCTGTCCAAAGGGGTTTCGGTGAAGGTGAACCCATTGACCAAGTTGTTAATAAAGGCGTACCCAAACTGGTTGAGGGCGGCGATGGAGGCGATAAGACCTGTCAAGGCCAAAACTTCGCGTTGCCAGCCCCGCAAGGAGCCGACAAGGGCGAAGAAAATTATCATCATGTAGAAAATCCACTGTAAGCTAACCATAGGTTTTAGCTGTTAGCTGTTAGCTATTAGCTGTCAGCCAAATTACCAATTACGAATTACTTCCCACGACCCATGTCCAAAATTAACTCGGCCAAGGTGTGCGCGGCCGTAGGGTTGGCCAATTTCTCGGCCGCTTGCGACATTTCGGCCAGCCGCGCCTTGTTGCCCAAGAGATTTAACACGGCCGTGTGCAACTCCGCCATCAGCAGTTCATCTTCTAAACGCACGGCCGCACCCCGCCCCACCAAATAATCGGCGTTGATTTTTTGGGTGCGCCAAGCGTACGGGTAGGGCACAAGAATGGCGGGTGTGCCGAATAACGGCCCTTCGCCCAACATGCTCGCCCCGCCACGGGCGACGATTAAATCGGCCGCCGCAAACCCCGCCCCCATCTCCTCGTGCAGATAAGGGTACGGCCGATAATAGCGGCGCAACTCGGGCGGCAATTGCTCGGCAGTCGCGGCCACCTCATCCCAGCCGAGTTGGCCCGAGACGTGGATGACCTGTATGTGGGCTAAATAAGTTGTTAAATGAGCCAGCACAGCACGGTTGATGCTCTGTGCGCCACGACTGCCGCCGAAAACAAAGAGGGTCGGCCGTTCAGTCGTTAAGTCAAATGTGGCCAGTGCGTCGGCTTTGGCCATGTGGCTGGCCGCCACCAATTCTGCCCGCACGGGGTAGCCCGTGCCCACCACCTGCCGCTGGTAAGGAAAATAGTCGGCCGATGCGGCGAAGCTGGCGGCGACGATGTTCACCAAGCGGCCGATGGCCCGCACGGCCGTGCCCGGCTCTAAGTCGGGCAAAAACACGAGGCGGGGGATGCGCCGCAACCACGCCGCGACCACCACAGGGACACTCATGTAGCCACCTGTGACCATGACCACATCGGGCCGAAAACGGCGCATGATGCGGAGCGAGGAGCCGACGCTCCACAGGAGTTTGAGGCTGTTTTTAACGGCCGTGCCCCGTGGCACACCCACAATCCCCCCGCCCGCGATGCACTCGAGGCGCAACCCTGCGCGGGGGATAATCTGCTCTTCGATTTCGCCCTTCACCCCCACCCACAACAGGTCAGCGGGGGTTAGGCCGAGTTGTTGCAGTTCAGTCACGGCCGCTAGGGCGGGGTAAATTCCCCCGCCTGTTCCGCCGGCGCATATCAATAGCTTCAAGATTAAACTCCGTGTCCATGTGCATCGCCACCAAGGTGGGGTCGGGTTCAGATGGGTCGGCCGTAGGGGTGGCTGGGCGTTCGCGCACCCGCTGGGCAGGTTCTGCCCTAAGCGTGTCTTGCTGGCGCAACTCTTGCCGCCGCGCTTCGCGGCTCATGGCCGCATCACGGGAGATGTTGAGGAGGATGGCCATGCCAATAATGGAAATGGTAAACGAAGTGCCCCCATAGCTGAGGAAGGGCAAGGGCATCCCCGTGAAGGGCATAACGGCCGTGATAACGGCCAAATTGATGAGGGCTTGATACGCCATCCAGCATGTTAGCCCCATTGCTAAGAGTGCGCCGTAACTATCCCGTGCATTTTTAGCCGTCACCAAGCCGCGCCAAATCAGCATCACAAACAAGCCAATAATAAAGAGCGTACCCATCAGCCCTAACTCTTCGCCTGCCACGGCAAACACGCCGTCGGTGTGGGCCACGGGCAGGGGGCCGAATTTTTGGGTGCTACGGCCGAGGCCCACCCCAAACCAGCCGCCCGACCCCAAAGCAATCAGCGATTGTTGCACTTGCCAATGGGCTTGGGTGGGGTCTTGGATGGTGGTGGTGTATGAATCCACCCGTTCGCGAGCGTGGGGCAGGGTGAAGATAATGAGCAGGAAAGCGGCCGTGCCAATCAGCCCGGCAATGGTGAATTGGCGCAATCGGCCCCACCAATAAAAAACATGGTCAGGCTAATCATGGCAATCAGCGCGGCCGTGCTGACATCGGGCTGTTGCACAATAAGGCCACACACGATGCCTGTGATAATCGAGAAGGGCAACAAGCCATAGGTCAGGTTGCGGATGCGCTCACCTTTGCTGGAAAGCCAGTGGGCGATGTACAAAATCGTGGCCAATTTGGCAATTTCACTCGGCTGGTAAGAGCCTTCGCTGAGACCGCGTGTAGCCCCGAGAATAGATTCGCCGAAGAAGAGCAGGAAGATGAGCAAGCCAATCGTTCCCAACAAGATGAGTACGGAGAAACGGCGCAAGATGTGGTAGTCGAACTGCATGACCCCCACGGCCGCGACCAACCCCAGCCCACCAGCCATCAGTTGGCGGCGAAAATAGAAGGTCACATCGTCCTGAAAGCGGAAGCCGTAGTCGAAGGTGGTGCTATACACCATGAGCAACCCCATGACCAGCAACCCCAGCAGAGCCAGCACCAACCAATAATCAAATTGGAAGCGCAAATTCGGCCGTACCTTATTCGTTTGTCTGCGGATGACGTTGATTGTTTGCATAAGAATTCAGGATTGCGGATTGCGGAATGCGGATGCGGATGCGGAAACGCCGCACCCACTCACTAACCACTACTCACTAACCACTAGCCACTAACTGCCTAAACAACTCCCCCCGTTCAGCAAAATCTCGAAACGCATCATAACTGGTGCCGCCGGGGGAGAGGAGGACGACATCGCCGGGGGTGGCGTGGGCGGTGGCGAGTTGCACAGCTTCGGCTAGATTGGCGGCACGGCCGACGGCCGTAAAATCATCGCCCAACTTCTCGGCCAGTAAATCGGCCAATGCCCCGAACAAAACCACATATTTGACTCGTTGGCGCACCACCTGCGCCCACTCCTCCCAGACCATGTCTTTGTCTTTGCCGCCCGCCAGCAAAATGATGGGTTCGTGGACGGCCGCGATGCCCGCAAGGGCGCGTTCGGGGGCGGTGGCAATCGAATCGTTGATGTATTGCACCCCGTTTTTGGTGGCCACCAGTTCCAGCCGGTGTTCCACCCCGCCAAAGGTGCGAATGACTTCGCGCATGGCGGCCGTGGGCAATCCCACGCTGTCGGCCAAGGTGCAAGCGGCCAAGATGTTGAGCAGGTTATGCGCCCCACGCAAGCGCACCTCGGCCGTGGGGCAGACGGCCGTCTCACTCCCCCGCCCATCCGCCAACCAGATTTGGCCATCGCGGATAAACGCCCCGTCGGCCACGGGTTGGTGCTGGCTGAAGAGGCGCAAAACGGCCGCGCACCAATCCTTGCAACGCCATCGCTCCAGCATCGTCGGCGCAGAGAACGGCCGTGTCCACCCCCGTTTGGTGGCGCACAATGTTGGCCTTGGCCGCGCTATAGGTGGCCATCGTCTTGTGCCTATCCAAATGGTTGGGGGTGATGTTCAACACTGCCGCCACCTCGGGACTTCTGTCCCACAATTCTAATTGGAAACTCGATAATTCCTGCACGACCACATCGCTGGGGGTCATCTCGGCCAAATCGCCAATGAGCGGACGGCCAATGTTGCCGCCGACCCATGTGCGCCGCACGGCCGTTTGCCCCATCAAGCCCACCAACGTCGTCGTCGTCGTTTTACCCGCCGAACCTGTGATGCCAATCGTCGGGGCGGGGCAACGGCGGGTAAATTCCAGCGAGTCGTTGGTCAGGCGAATGCCTCGGGCGACGGCCGCTTGCGCCAGCGGCCCATCGGCGGGCACGCCACCGCTGAGAGCCAGCACGTCTACACCGTCCAACATGCTCTCGGGGTGGCCGCCCAGCACGTAGGTGATGGGTAAATCGGCCAATTCGGCGAGGTCGGTTGTTAACTGTGCGGCCGTGCGCTGGTCCGAAATCGTCACCCGCCACCCCTCGCCCACGGCAAACCGGGCTAGTGCTTTGCCCTGCCGGGCGAGACCGAGGATGAGGAGGTGCATAGGAGTGCTGAGTGCTGCTGAGTGCTGAGCGGCTAAACACTCAGCACTTAGCACTAAATAAGTGCTAGAGCGATGCCGACCATGGCCGCCAAAATGCCGATGAGCCACCAGCGTTGCACAATTTGAGTTTCGCTCCAACCGAGCTGGACGAAGTGGTTGTGCAGGGGAGCCATGCGGAACGGCCGCCAATCGCGCCCTAAATAGCGGCGGGTGAGCACGGCCGAGGAGACTTGCAACATGACCGATAACGTTGTCACCACAGGAATGACGGCGATAATCGGCAAAATGAACCATTGGTTGGTCATCAGGGCGACCACGCCCAACGCACCGCCCAACGCCTGCGACCCCACATCGCCCATGAACATTTGGGCGGGGTGGGCGTTGTACCACAGAAAGGCGAAGCACGCGCCGACGGTGATGAAGCAGAAAGTAATCAAAAAGCTTTGCCCTTGCACCGAGGCGATGATGCCGTAGGCGGCGAAGGCGGTGGCACTAATCATGCCTGCCAAACCATCCAAACCATCCACAAAGTTAACGGCATTGGCGGTGCCCGCAATGATAAAGGCGGCCACGGGCAGGTAAAACCAGCCGATGTCGAGCAAAAAAGGCACGGTGGGAATGGCGAGGTAGCCGTGCCCCCGGTTGGTAATCCAATACAAAATGGCGGCGGCCATGATGGCGATGATGGCCTGATAGACAATTTTGTAACGAGCCAACATGCCGATGCCCGGCCGTTGCCGAATCCCCTGATAATCGTCTATGCCCCCCAAAACCGCATAGGCCAGCATGACGGCCACGGGGATGACAAAGCTCTCGGCGATTTCGATTTGCTTGACGATTTGCACCACGTTGACCACCAAGCTGATGAGCAAGACCCAGATGATAATCAGGATGCCGCCCATCGCGGGCGTGCCCATTTTGGTCATGTGGGATTGCGGCCCTTCGATGCGAATCTGCTTGCCCAGCTTGAGCCGGCGCATCAGTTCGACGAAGGGGCTACCCCAAATGATAGCCAATAGGAAGGTGATTCCACCTGCGGTGAGGGCGAAGGGCATGACAGTGGTGAGTGGCGAGTGATTAGTGGTTAGTAGGGGCAACCCTTGTGGTTGCCCAGAGCTAGAGGGCAACCACAAGGGTTGCCCCTACTGTTCAAGGTTCATTGTTAATTGATTAACGATGCGATCCAATCGTGCGCCGAGGGAGCCTTTGACGAGGACGAAATCGCGGGGTTGGATGAGGTCGCGCAGGAGGGCCACGGCCGCATCTGTTCCTTCCACCAAATGCACCTGTTGGGGAGCCATGCCCCCTGCCAGCGCCGCTTCGCCAATGAGACGGCCGAGCGGCCCCACCGCCACCAATTCATCGGCGACGCTCATCGCCCGTTGGCCAACGAGTTTGTGGGCGGGTATTTCGGCCGTGCCTAGCTCGAGCATATCCCCCAACACGGCGATTTTTCTGCCGTCCATCTCGGCCAACAAATTTAGGGCGGCAATGACCGAATCGGGGCTGGCGTTATAGGTGTCGTCTAAAATAATCGAATTGCGCGGGCCAACGGCCGTGACCAGCCGCAACTGGTTTTGCGCTGTCTGCAAACCGCGCACAATCTCTTCCCAGTGCATCCCCTCGGCCACGCCTGCTGATGCTGAAGCCAAAGCGGTGTGAACACTGTGGCGGCCGAGCAGGGGCAGGTGGACATGCCACGCTTGCCCCTCGTGGTGGATGGTGCAACGCACCCCCGATAGACCCTGCGATTCGATGTTATCGGCCCAAATATCGGCCGTGGGGGAGAGGCCATAGGTGAGGACGCGAGCTGAGGTGTGGTTGGCCATGCCCAACACCAACGGGTCATCGGCGTTCAGGATGGCCACCCCATCAGCGGGCAACGCTTCCACCAATTCTCGTTTGGCGGCGACGATGTTTTCCATGCTCCCCAGCCGGGAGAGGTGGACGGGGCCGATTTTGGTGACGATGCCGATGTGCGGCTGGGCAATCTCACACAAGGTGGCGATTTCACCGATGGCGTACATGCCCATTTCCAGCACGGCGTGGGTGTGTTCGGGGCGCAAATCATTGAGCAAGGTCAGGGGCAAGCCGATTTCGTTGTTGCGGTTGCCCATGCTTTTGAGGGTGGCGAATTTTTGTTGCCACACGGCCGCCACCACCTCTTTGGTGGATGTTTTGCCAATGCTCCCCGTCACCCCGACCACACGCAAATCGAATTGGGTGCGCCAGTAGCGGGCGATTTGTTGCAGGGCGCGTTCGCAGTTTTCCACCAAGATGCAGTAGGGAGATTGCGGATTGGGGATTGGGGATTGCGGAATGGCGTGGATGGTGGGGAACCCTTCGATGGGGCGTTGGACGAGGGCCACGGCCGCGCCCCGCGCAAATGCATCGTCCACATAGTTGTGCCCATCCACTTGCTCGCCGGGGAAGGCCACGAAGAGGGAGCCGGGCACGGCCGTGCGGCTATTCACCACCACACAGCTCACGGCCGTGCCCAAATGGGCAAGGCTTTGATGGCCAAAAGCGGCAAAAATGTGTCCTTGGGTAAGCATTTTAGCGTGTCAGCATTTCAGCTTGTCAGCCACTACTCACTAACCACTAACCACTACTCACTCACATATTTCCGCGCTTCACCCAGCACATCGGCCAAATGTTGCGCGTTTTGGTAGAGGGCATAAGCAATTTCTTTTTGGTGTTTGGTTAGAAAGCCAGCGCTTGGGTCAATTAGAAAGCCACTCATCCGCTGTACAACCTCGAGGGCTTCTTCCGTTTCGCGCACAATGGCACGCAAAACTTGGTCAGGGGGAAGGTGGCTAAACATGGAGGTCATTGGTCGTCTCTTATCGCCAAAATGTCGGCTTGCAAGCGCACATCGTCGGGGGGAATGCCCATCAACACGACTAAGTCGGTGGCCATTTCCATGAAGGTGGGCGCGGCCGTATCCGAACCCCACGGTGAGGCTTGGGGTCTATCTAATTTAATCAGCACTACCAATTCGGGTTTATCGGCCGGGAACCAGCCCACAAACGAGGCGATGGTCTCCGTGGCGTGGTAGATGCCATTTTCGGGGATTTGCGCCGTGCCTGTTTTGCCCGCCACAGTGTAGCCAGCCAATTGCGCCTGCCACACTTCGGTGTTAACCGCATTGACTGCCATAGCCGTCACTTGGTGGGCAATTTCGGGGCGGATGGGGCGGCTGAGAACGGTGGGTTGGTGGGCGAGAACTTGGTTGCCTGTGCGAATCTCTTCCACCACATAGGGTTGCATCAGGTAGCCATCGTTGGCGAGGGCGGAGACAGAGAGCAACATTTGCAAGGGGGTGGTGGCCATCCCTTGGCCAAACGAGTTGGTGCCGAGGCTGGTTTCCGTCCACAACTCATCGCCGGGGCGGAGCATTTGGCCGGCCGCCTCGGCCGCTAAATCTATGCCAGTGCGACGGCCGAAGTTGAACCGCTCCATGTAGGTGTAATAGGTATCTGTGCCCATCCAGACCGCCAAAGTGGCCGCGCCCACATTGAGCGAACGTGCCAAAATGGTGGACATGGTGGTGGTGCCGGGGGCACTGCGGTCCCAGTTGTACATGGGGTAGCCACCCAGTTCTATCACGCCCGAATCGTAGTAGGTGGATTGCAAATTGGCCGCTCCCGAATCGAGCGCGGCGGCCATTGTCACCACTTTCATCACGGAGCCGGGTTCGTATTGTTGGCTGATGGCGGGGTTTTGGAGCAAATCTCTATCTGCTTCGTAAAAGCGATAGGGGTCATAGCAAGGCCAGTTGGCCATGGCCACAATCGCCCCCGTGCGCGGATCCATCACAATAATGGTGCCGCTTTCGGCGCGGTATTGGCTAATGGCGTTGCGGAGGTGTTCTTCGACGGTGTGTTGCACGGTGCGGTCAATGGTCAGCACCAAATCGGAGCCTTCGCGGGCAATGACATTTTCTTGCTGGGTCAGGGGAGAGATGTTGATTTGCGCCCGCGCCGCTTCGCCCGCCAATTCGGCTTGGTAATACCCTTCTAAACCCGCTCCCCCAATGCCATCAAAGTCGGTGTAGCCCAAAACGTGGCAGAGCAGTTCGCCTTGGGGGTAAATGCGGCGGGGCATGGGGTCTATTTGGAGGCCGTCGTAATCGAGGGCGCGAATCGCTTCGGCTACCTCGGCCGAAACCCGCCCCGAGAGCGTGACAAAGGGGTAATTCGACTCGAGCAGAGCCAAAATATCGTAACGGGAGAGGTTGAGAATGGGGGCGAGTTGGGTGGCCACCTCTTCAGGGTTGATAATCAGGGCGGGTGAGGCCCCGATTTGGTAATCAGCCCCATTGGCGGCCAAGACTGTGCCGTTGCTGTCGTAAATAATCCCGCGTTCGGGGCGGGCAATAATCTCAAGAGTGGTCGCCAATCGGCCGCGTTCTTCCCACGCCGCGCTCTCCACCACCTGAAACACAACAAGGCGGCCGATGATTATCAGCGTGGCAAAGATGAAGCCAGCGGCAACGACCCACATGCGGCGTGTTTGATTTTCATTCACTGGATGCACCTCGCCTTAAATCGGTGATATTGTCGCGCACCACGAGCCAAAGCGCCTCTTCAATTAATTCGATGGGTTCGGCTGGGGTGGGCACGGCCGTGGGCAATAAGGCCAACGACTCGGTGTGGGCAGGGTAATCGGGCACAATGATGTACTCGATTTCTTCGGGGGTGGCCAGCACAAAGCCGAGTTGGCGGGCGGCCGTTTCGAGCCTGTTCAGGGATTGCGATTCGGCAATTTGCCGCTCCAAAACGCTGTTTTGGCGTTTGTAATCGGCCAAATCAAATTGCAAAATTTGCACCCGCCGCCCCGTTTCGGCAATGTGGCTGGCCTGAATTAAATAAATGGTGGCAATCAGCGTGACCAACACCAAAATGACGGCCCAGCCAAGGGCGGCTTGCGCCTCGTTCAGCTTGAGCAGGCGGCGCAACTCCCCGCGCCAGTGCAGGGGGGTGGGGGTGGTGTCGGGGGTGGTCATGGGAGTGGGTAGTGGTTAGTGGTTAGTGGTTAGTGAATAGTGGCCTATATTCACTAATCACTAACCACTTTTTCTGCGATACGTAGTTTGGCACTGCGGCTACGGGGGTTGGTGGTTAGTTCGGCCGTGCCGGGGCCGATGGGTTTGCGGCTGATGCGTTTGAGGGTGGGTTGCCAGTTGCTAATCAGTTGCGCGGGCGACCATTCGGGTTCTTGGCTTAAATCGCGAATGTGGTTTTTGACAAGTCTGTCTTCCAGTGAATGAAAGCTGATGACGGCCAAACGGCCGCTGGGGGCAAGTAATTTCACGGCCGCCGCCAGCCCTTTTTCCAATGCCTCTAGCTCGCCATTAACGGCGATGCGCAGGGCTTGGAAGATGCGCGTGGCGGGGTGAATATGGCTTCGGCCGCGTGGGGTGCGTAGCACGGTGGCGATAAAATCGGCCAGTTGTTTGGTGGTTGCCCACGGCCGATTTTCGACGAGCGCTTGAGCCAACTTGCGGCTTTGCTTTTCTTCGCCATAGCGCCAAAAAATGTCGGCCAAGGCGGTGGCGGGCCATGTGTTGAGCAGGTCAGCGGCCGTTTGGCCTGTGCGCGGGTCAAAGCGCATGTCCAGCGGGGCTTCGTAGCGAAAGGCGAAACCACGCGTGGGGTTATCCAGTTGGCGTGATGATAAGCCCAAATCCATGAGGATGCCGTCTGCTTCACCAAATCCATATTCGGGGGCAAACCGCCCCATTTCAGCATAACTGGCGTTGACAAATTGGACTTGGTCGCCCCATTCGGCCAGTTGCTGGCGGGCAAATTCAATCGCTTCGGGGTCCCAATCAAAGGCGAGGACACGGCCGCCCTGTTCTAAAATGCCACGGGTATGCCCACCCGCGCCGAGGGTGCCGTCTATGTAGCGGCCGTGCGGCCGTACCTGCAACGCCTCGAGAACTTCATGGTAAAGAACAGGGATGTGGGACATGGGAGGTGTATTCGTTATTGGTTACTCGTTACTAAATTCCCAAATTTTCCCACCGAGTGACATCGTTGTCATTTTCGATGTTTTCACGCACGGCCGTCCATGTCTCGCTCGTCCAAATTTCAATGTAGTTAAACATCCCCACAATCACCACATCATTTTCGATGGCCGCAAATTCGCGCAGGTAGGGCGGGAGCAAAATACGCCCTTGGCGGTCGGGTTCCAAATCAATGGCACTCGAGAAAACGCGCCGCCGAAAATCCCGAATGCGGCTATCGGCCAGCGGTTTGGCCATGATTTCTTGGGCGAGTTTTTGCCACTCATCCAGCGGGTACACCATCAGGTTGCGGTCAAAGCCACGGGTGACGACGAGACCGGCCGCCAAATCCCCGCGAAACTTGGCGGGAATGGTCAGCCGCCCTTTGTCATCTATGGTGTGTGTGTATTCGCCGAGGAACATGGCCATGAGGAGGGGGTGTGAGAAGTGAAAAGTGAAAAGTGAGAAGTGAACAAGTCCGTTGACGAACCGACCAATTGCTAATTACTAATTACTGGTTTTTAGAACGTTTGTTTGCATTTTGTCCCATTGTGGATTCGGTTTGGGCTAAAATTTGGCGTATTTGCCCCATTTTGCCCCACTTTAACCCACAATCTTCCAAAGTATACACGAAAGGCGAGTGGGTGTGAAGAAGAAATCGTGAATTAGCCGGGGGTGGTGCCCCCGGCTGTACAATGGTGGGCTTTCAGCCCACGATTATTACCCATCCCCAACTGAGATAAAAGCTAATCACCTTTTCTCCTCTGCCCCTCTGCTTCCCTGTTCTATTTCAGATAAACTTGCCGTATGAGTGATTTATTGCAAATAGATGGAAGCACAGGTCAAGGTGGGGGGCAGGTTTTGCGGACGAGTTTGAGCTTGAGTGCGTTGACGGGACGGCCGTTTCGCCTCGAGAACATTCGCGCAGGGCGAAGCCAGCCGGGGTTACGGCCGCAACATTTGCTGGCTGTGCGAGCCACGGCCGCACTTTGCTCGGCCGAATTGGTGGGCGACGCGCTGAACAGCACCACGTTGGAATTTCGGCCGCGCCACCCTGCCCGCGCAGGGCGTTACCAGTTCGATGTGAACGAACACACCCCGCACAGCTCGGCGGGGGCGGTGACGTTGGTGTGGCAAACGCTCATCTGGCCATTGCTATTTGCCGATGCGCCCAGCCAATTGGTGTTGCGCGGGGGAACCCATGTGCCGTTCAGTCCGTCGTTCGATTATGTCAACAATGTGACGGTGCCTACCTATCGCCAATTGGGGTTGCTACTCGAGGTATCGCTCAACGAGTGGGGCTGGATGGCGCGGGGTGGGGGGGAAATGACGGCCGACATCACCCCTATCCGCCACATCTTGCCCGCCGATTGGACAACTCCACCCGCACCCGCCAGTTTGCAAGGGGAAGCAGTGGCCACCAATTTGCCCGTCCACATTCCCCAGCGGATGGCTAACCGCGCCGCCAATCTGTTGCGCGAGGCGGGCATCCCCACTCCTGTGCGCCCCGTGCGTGCCCGAAGCACGGCCGAGGGGGCAACCATCTTGCTCTGGACAGACCATGCGGGGTTTGGCAGTTTGGGGGAAAAAGGGCTACCTGCCCAAACGGTGGCAGAGCGGGCGGTGGACGAGGCGGTGGCGTTTTTCAGGAGTGGCGCGGCCGTTGATGCTCATCTGGCCGACCAACTGCTCATTCCCCTCAGTTTGGCTACGGGCACATCCCGCTTCACCACGCCCGAAATCACCCTGCACACCCGCACCAACGCCGAGTTATTGCGCTTATGGCTCCGGGTGGAGATTCGGTTTGAGGGACAGGTCGTAATGGTAGAAGGGAGAAAATGAGGGAGGGGGAGCAGAGGAGCGGAGGGGCAGAGGGGCACTCGCCACTAGCCACTAGCCACTAATCACTACTCACTCTTCCACTCCTGCCAATTATCGCGAATGGTGCGGCGGGGGACGGGCATACCGAGGACGAGTTGGGTGCTGGTTTGGCCAAAGCGCATCAGGCGGGTGAGCAGGTCGTTGAGGTGGCTGGTGGAGGAGACGGCCGCCCGCAAGATAAAGGAGACATCCCCCGTCACGTTATAACATTCCAACACTTCGGGCATATCCACCACCGCATGGCGGAACAATTTTTCGCGTTCGGTGGCCATGTGCACCTGAATGAGCACGGTCATGGCCCCACCGAGGGGTTCGCTGTTCACGGCCGCGTGATACCCCGTGATAAGCCCTGCTTCCTCGAGTTTGCGCACCCGCTCCGCCACGGCTGGCGGGGTTAGGTTCACCATTTTGGCCAAATCGGCATAGGCGAGACGGCCGTTTTCTTGCAGAGCGACCAAAATTTTCCAACCTGTTGAATCGAGCAATTTGTTTTCCAAAGTAGAGAGCCTCCACTGATTTGCAAAATAAGCTAAATGGCCAAGGGGAGCATCTAAAGTCCCTACCTGCGGCCGTGGGGAAAAGGGATAATTCCCACTTCGTAAAATTCTGGGTTTATTGGTGTATTCGTATATTGGTGTATTGGGTGACACTCAATATACCAATACACAAATACACCAATATACTCCCTACTCTCGAGGTTTTCCATGATAGCAGAAGTTGTTGTTGCCCGTCGGCTGTGGTGGCACGGCCGTGAAAAACGGTTGGCCGAAATCGCCTTTATCTTGATTGTGGGGGTGTGGGGCGTGTCGTTTGTGTTTACCAAAAACGCCCTGACCGAAATTGGGCCATTCGCCTATAACAGTTTGCGGATGGGCATTGGGGCGGTCTGCTTGGCCGTGATGGCGGGGCGGCAGTGGCGGCAAGTGAAATGGTGGTGGGGTGTGCCCGTGGTGCTTTTGGGAGCCATTTTGTTGGGTGGTTATAGCTTGCAATCGTTTGGCCAGCAATTTACCACGGCCAGCAAAGCGGGCTTCCTGACGGGTATCAATGTGGTTTATGTGCCGCTGTTTGCGGCCGTGTTGCTCCGCCGCTGGCCCAGCCGCTTCCAAATTTTGGGGGTGGTGCTGGCCTTTGTGGGGTTGTCGCTCATTGCGGTAGAAGGGGATTGGCGGCAGTTGCAGTTCGGCCGTGGGGATGGTTACGTGGCGGCCAGCGGCCTGTTTTGGGCACTTTACGTCATTGTCCTCTCCCATTCTGCCCAGCGGATGCCGATTTTGCCTTTTGCGGCGTTGCATGTGGGCACGGCCGCGTTGGGCAGTAGCCTGCTCTGGCTGTGGCAAGAGCCGCAAGCGATTGCGTGGAATGCGCCAAACTTATGGGTAGGCGTGCTGGTTACGGGGGTGATTATTTTGGGGGTGGGCACAAGTGTGCAAGCACAACTATTGCGGCTGGTAGACCCGACTCGCGCCGCGCTGATTGCCACGTTGGAGCCGCTGTTTGCGGCCGGGGCGGGCTGGCTGGTGGGCGAGGTGTTGACCACGGCCGTGCTTATCGGCGGCACGTTGATTCTCTTTGGCATGGTCGCCTCGGAGTTGGGGCAGGGGAGCCGGGGGGCAGGGGAGAAAGAGAGTAAGAGAGTAAGCGACAGACTGAGAGACTGACTAGCTGACAAGCTGATTAGCTGATAGCTAAATGTCACCCTACGCTTGTGACTTTTATCACTATCACCCTCCTCTGTTTGGGCGTATCCTAAGGGCAAGTAAGTAAGTTCGTCACAGTTTGGACAACTTACTGGTGTGGAGAAGCACGACACGCCAAATGACGAACTCCACGAGCGGTAGGGAAAGGGTTAGACATCGGCCGTTCTGAGGTAACACTCAGGACGGCCTCTTTTTTTTGCCACTGAGTTGATACAGCCCAAAAGTTCTACTCGTTTGCCCGCCCCCGCGCTTCCTCATATAATTTTAGGCACGTTGTTCCCGTAGCTCAGTGGATAGAGCAACTCTTTCCTAAAGAGTAGGTCGTAGGTTCGACTCCTACCGGGGACGCAAAGAAAAACGCCAGCGTGATGCTGGCGTTTTTTTTGTTGCTTGAAGGGCATATTAAGTTATAGGTTCGGCCGCTTGTTCCACATGTGGATGAGGTTTAGCAATTCATCCCCCAGCCCTACTTGTTCGTGGAAGGCGAGGATGGCGCGAACAGTATCCATAAATTCGGGGCGGGCGAGTTCGTCGTAGGGGGCGGAGATTTCGTGGCAAAAGAGGGCAAACTCCTCGGCCGAGAACTGTTGGGCGATGAGCCATTCAAGGCGGGTGTCAAGGAGCACGGCCGTTTCCAATTCGGCCGCCATCTGGCTGATATAGTCGCGGTAAGCGGCCAAAATCTCGGCCGGGCGATCCCATTTGGCCAACACATCGGCGGGCAGGGGCAACGCGTTGCCCTGCAATTGCAACATCTCCAACCGCGTCAGGCGCATCACCTCTTGCGGCAACGCCTCCAGCCGATTGTGGCGCAAGTTGAGATGGGTAAGTTGGCGCAATTGGCCAATGGAAGGGGGCAAGACGTGAAGCAGATTATCGGCCAAACTGAGGTGGGTGAGGTGGATGAGACGGCCGATTTCAGCCGGCAACTTCGCCAACTGGTTGCCCCGCAAGGTCAGTTGGGTAAGCTGGGTGAGTTCGTGCAACCCCTCGGGCCACGCCACCAACCCCAAGCCTCCCAAATCCAGTTGGGCCGAACCGAGGGTCAGGGCTTCCTCGATGAGGTAAGCGGCAGTTATTTGTCCTTGGTCATTTGTCATTCGTACTTCGTACTTCGTAATTGGTAATTGGCAATTGGCTTTCATTCACCAACTACTTTTTGCTCATTGCTCATTGCTCATTGATTGAAGAAGAAACCGCATTCCGAATCGCCTCGGCCGTGGTGTGGACGGCCGCGCTGGCCACCACATCAAAGGGCACGCCGGCGATGTTGCCCGTGGAAAGGGCAAACACGGTGTCGCCATCGTGCATGGTGTGGACGGGGCGAATGGCGATGGCGAGGCCATCGTGCGCCCGTTGGGCAAGCCGATTGGCTTCCACCTTGCTCAGTTGGGCGGTGGTGGCGACGACGACAAGGGTGGTGTTGGTGAGCGCGGCCGTCGGCCGTTCGGGGAAGCGGCGCAGGGGGTCTTTGCGCACCAGCCACCCCTCTTCGTCCCGCGCCCCCGCCAAGACTGTGCCATCTTCGTTCAGCACATCGCCCACGGCATTGACCACGGCCGCTGAGAACACCTCCACCCCATCCACCACCATGCTGGCCATGCCAAACCCGCCGGGCATGATGTTGGCAAAGCCCGCCCACTTGCCCACGCTGACCCCCGCGCCTGCGCCGACGCGCCCCTGTGCGGGGGGCTGGCCATTGCTTTTTTCGGCTGATAGGCAGGCTGAATAGCCTGTTTCGGCCGTGGGTGGGTGCTGGCCGCCGTTGCTGAACAAATCGAAGACGACGGCGGTGGGCACGATGGGCACACGGCGCACGGGGGTGTAGTGGCCAATGTCTCGTTCGCTGAGGTAGCGCATGACCCCATCGGCCGTGGCCAGCCCGAAGGCACTGCCGCCCGTGAAGACGACGGCGTGGATGTGGAACACGGATTTGAGCGGATCGAGCAGAGCCGTTTCGCGGCTACCGGGAGCCATGCCGCGAATATCTACCCCGGCCGTGGTTTCGGGCGGGCAGAGAAAGACGGTGCAACCGGTGTGGTGTTCAAGGTGGGTGGCGTGGCCGATACGGAGATTGGCGAGGTGCATGGGGGTATTATACCTGTAACCCTCACCCCTAACCCGTCTACCCAAAGAAGGGGGGATTGGCTCCCTCTCCCTTTGGGAGAGGGCTGGGGTGAGGGGTTTTGTTAAGCATATATGCGCGGGGGGCAACCGTTCCTACGCGGGGGGCAACCGTTCCTACGCGGGGGGCAACCGTTCCTACGTGGACGCGGGGGGCAACCGTCCCTACGCGGTCGGCAACCGTTCCTACGTGGGGGGGAACCGTTCCTACGCGGGGGGGAACCGTTCCTACGTGGGGGGCAACCGTTCCTACGCGGGGGGGAACCATTCCTACGTGGGGGGGAACCGTTCCTACGCGGGGGGCAACCGTTCCTACGCGGTCGGGAACCGTTCCTACGCGGTCGGCAACCATTCCTACACAGTCGCCAAGAAACTCCTGAACCCTTTGCGTCTTTGCGCCTTAGCGGCTTTGCGTTAAAAAAACAGGGTTGCCCTATTTACGTGTTCATCCTTAGAAGAAAAACGGCTGAAGCCGCCCCTACGAAGGAATATACCCCTTTTTGGCAAACTATCGCCATAATTACAGTTCGGCCGCACTGTGAACAAACACCCCTCCAACCCGCTCATGCAAACCACCTCCCCCCCTTGGCACACCCATCCCCACCTATCGCGCTGGGCTTTCATCGCCCTGCTCCTCCTCAGCTATGGCTTGTTGGTGAGCAGTAGTTTGCAGAAGAGCGCGACTGTGGATGAGCAAAGCCATCTTTTCCGTGGCACAGCCTATCTCAAGGCCAACGCGACCCATTTCCTGTGGGGGCATCCCCTTTTGGCCAGCAGTTTCAACGCCCTGCCGCTCCTCACCGAGCCAGATTTGCAACTGCCCCAAGATGACCCCGCATGGCACAGCGAACAGTGGTGGACGGCCGCCGATGCCTTCCTCTGGCTCCGCAATGCCTCCCCCTTGCGCCTGCTGTTCCTCGGCCGCTTGCCCACCATGTGGCTCACCCTGCTGGTGGGGGCGATGCTGTATCGGTGGGGGCGGGAGTTGGGCGGCCGTCAAATGGCTCTGCTCTCGGCCGCCCTGTGGCTCCTCGACCCCAACGTGTTGGCGCACGGCCAACTCATCACCAGCGATGTGGCGCTCACCTTGTGCTTTGTTCTCACCCTCTATGGCACATGGCGCTATGCCCAGAGCGGCTCTGGCGGTGCGCCCTTGCTCCTTGCGGGCATGGGTTTGGGCATGGCCGGCGCGACCAAGTTTAATGCGGCGGCGTTGTTGCCCATCTTCGGCCTGCTCCTCGCAGGCTTGGCCGTGCGCCAGCGGCGTTGGCAACCGCTGGCCTTCGGGTTGGGTGCGGGGGTCATCGCCTTGGCCGTTATATCTGCCGTCTACCGCTTCAACCTCGCCCCCTGTGTGGGCCGATTTGGCGTGGCAGTTTGATTATTTCGCTCGGCCGCACGGTGCCTATCTCTTGGGCGAATATCATGTCGGCGGCCGTTGGCTCTATTTCCCCGTCGCCTTCGCCGTCAAAACATCTCTGCCCGTCTTGGCCTTGCTTCTAGCGGCCACCAGCAGGTCGTTAAAAGATTTGACGCAGGGAGGGGCGCAGGGGTTTCGACAATCAAAGAATCAATCACAATTTGTTGGTCCAGCCACGCCCTTCTTGTGGCTCCCCATTCTCATCTACACCCTCATCAGCCTCTCCACCCCGCTCAACATCGGCTACCGCCACCTGCTCCCGCTCCTCCCCTTTCTCTATTTGTGGCTCGCCCAACAGGGGGCAGGATGGCTCCACGGCCGTTTGCTTCCCCCCTTCATCGCCCTTCTGCTCTTCATCAGCCTTTTCACATGGCCCAATTACCTGCCCTACTTCAATAGGCTTGTCGGCCAAAACGGCTGGCACATCCTCAGCGATAGCAACCTCGACTGGGGGCAAGATTTGCCCACCTTGGCAGAATGGCAAGCGCAAAACCCCAACCAGTCCCTCTTCCTCAGCTACTTTGGCATGTCGCGGCCGAGTGCCTACGGCGTGCGCTTCACCCCCCTGCCCACATGGTCGCCCGCCCCCGAGCAAGGCGACCCCGCCCGCCAGCCCTTCTACCCGCCCGACCCCGCGCCGGGGGTCTATGCCATCAGCGTCACCAACCTGCAAGGGGTGGTTTTGGGCACAAACCCCGATACCTACGCCTACTTTCGGCCGTTGGAACCCCTCGCCCGCTTAGGCGGCTCCATCTTCCTGTATGAGGTGGCTCCTCGCGGCCGTGCCACCCATCTCGCCCTGTCTGGCCTCGTGCCCGCCGATTTGCCCGCCGCTTGGCACGCCCTCTGGCAGACCAACGATGTGCAAATCCGCTGGTTCAATGCGGCCACCAGCCTCATCTGGCCCGCCGGCCAAGAGAGTTGGCTGGCCACGGCCGTTGGCTCGGCCGAAACGGCCGCCCCCCTCCTGCAACCCTTCTGGCCAGCCACCCCCACCGCCCAAGCCAACGGCTACACACTCACCCAGTTCGCCCCGCCTACCCTTCCCTTTGCAGCGGCCGAGGCTGTGCCAATGGGCGAATCGCTCACCTTTTTGGGGCAGATGCACCTCCAAACCGACGATAGCTACCAAATTGTGACGGGTTGGCGGGTGGAACAAGCCACCACACGGCCGCTCAAGCTCTTCATCCATCTGCTCAATGCCGATGGCCAAATCATCAGTCAGTGGGATGGGTTGGATGTGGCTCCGCACAGTTGGCAAGCGGGCGATATCTTCCTGCAAGCGCACACCCTCCCCTTCAATGAAGAGACGGCCGTCCAACTCCGCCTCGGCACTTACGACGGCGAAACCCAAACCCGCCTCGGCGAGGTGCTACTACAACCATAAACGGCTATTTCACATGGGTATATAAGTCTATTGGTGTACTCGTGTACTAAAATACACAACTACACCAATAAACCAATATACCAATACACCCATTTACCCAAAATCGGGTAAAATGTCCTCATTCTATTCAACTCAACACGGCCGTTTTGGCGGCCAAAGGAACCACCCATGAAGAAAATTATCCGCAAAAAAGGCCCCCAAAGCGGCGGCAAACTGCCCAACAACCCCAACGCCATGCTCTCCCAAGTGCAGAAAATGCAAGAAGATATGGCCGTGGCCCAAGAAACATTGGCCAACGAATTCACCACCGTCACCGTGGGCGGCGGGGCTATCACTGTTGAAATTTCGGGCCAGCAACGGGTCAAAGCGATTGCCATCAACCCCGAACTGCTCGACCCCGAAGAGCTAGATATGTTGCAAGATTTGCTCGTCTCGGCCGTCAACCAAGCCATCGAACAATCCCAAGCCATGGCCGCCCAACGCATGGAAGCCATCTCCTCTGGTGTCAGCGGCCTCAACGACATGCTTGGCGGGCTGGGAATTAGCTTGTAGCTGTAAGCCATAAGCCATAAGCTAAGCTATTAGCTTTCCACTCAGCACCCCAGCTCCTCTCTCCCTCAATGGCTACCAACGTCCTCCCTCGCTCCGTTCAGCGGCTCATCAACGAGTTGGCCCGCTTGCCAGGTATCGGCTCCAAAACAGCCTCGCGGCTGACCTTTTTCTTGCTCCGCTCGGCCGATAGCAACCAAGCCCTTGAACTGTCTTCGGCCTTGCAAGAACTCAAAGAAAAGACCCGCTTCTGCTCCATCTGCTACCACATCACCGAAGAAGACCCCTGCGATGTGTGCAAAGATGCTGAGCGCAACCAGCGGCTGGTCTGCGTGGTG
Source organism: Candidatus Hadersleviella danica (assembly GCA_016711405.1). Lineage (GTDB taxonomy): Bacteria > Chloroflexota > Anaerolineae > Promineifilales > Promineifilaceae > Hadersleviella > Hadersleviella danica. The sequence continues at coordinate 96,920 of JADJSZ010000017.1, forward strand.
GAGGAGCCGCTAGACGTGTTGGCCATCGAGCGTTCCCGCGCCTACAATGGCCTCTATCATGTCCTCCACGGGGCCATTTCCCCTGTGGAGGGCGTTGGCCCCGATGATTTGTACATCGAGCCGTTTATCACGCGGGTGGCCAATGGGGATTTTGAAGAGATTATCATCGCCACCAATGCCACGCTGGAGGGAGATTCGACGGCGCGGTATTTGGAGCGGCGGCTGGCGGCTTTGGGCGGCCGTTTCCGCCTCACCTCGCTGGCCCGTGGGCTGGCCGTGGGGAGCGATTTGGAATACACGGATGAGGTCACGCTCGGCCGTGCCCTCCAAGGGCGACAATCGCTCTAATGAATCGCCTTGGCACATTGCTCGCAGGATTGTTTGCCCTTGGGCTGGCGGTGGCCTTTGGGGTTACGCTGGGGGTGTGGTTGCCGCAAACATGGGGAGCCGAGCCGCTTTTTTATGAGCAAGGGGCGCAATACCTGCCCTTTGTGTCAGCCAATCCCGTTTCGTGGCAGATTTTCCACACGGCCGCTAACCTCTCGCTCCTCGCCGCCCTGCCACTCATTGCGCTTCTCAGCCAGCATGTGCCCAGCGACACCCGCCCCGCAGGGCAAACGATTGGGCTGGTGGGCACGGCCGCTTTCCTCCTCGCCTCGCTCATGGACCAGTTTATGACCCCCGTGCTGGCGCGGTGGGCAGTGGGGCACATCGAAGTCGCCTTTCGGCTGTGGGAAACCATCGAGCCGTTCCGCGACAATGGCTTGAAGACCATCGCCTTTTTGTGCCTTGGCATCTGGTTCTTGTGGGTCGCGGCCGTGTACGAACGGCCGTACCGCTGGCTAACCCAAGGCACGGGCGCGGCCGTGCTCCTCCTCGGCCTTGTCGAATTGCTCATCCCCCAGCCGTGGAAAACATCTGGGGCGAAACAGGCTTTTTGGGCATGTCCCTGCTCCTCTTCCCCATCTGGGGTCTCGCCACCGCCCACTGGTTTTGGCAGAAGGAGCTAAAAGCTAGTCAGCTAGTCAGCTAGTCAGCTAGTCAGCTTGTCAGTCAATCCGCATTCCACATTCCGATTCCACATTCACCCCATGCTTCCCTTAAAAAACGCCCTGCAAGACCACGACCTGATTGTGCTACGAGTCATTGGCGAGTGGTGGGAGTTGGATTTAACAGGTTCCAACAAGGCCGCTTGTGTCAAAGAATTGGCCAAGGTGTTGCCGCAACTCGATTTGGCGGACGAGATTGGGGCGTTGGCTCCCGAGGAAGCGGCGGCGTTGCAAGCGTTGTTGGCGAACGGCGGCCGTTTGCCCGTGGCCACCTTTGTCCGCCAATTTGGGGATGTACGCATGATGGGGCCAGCCGCCCTTGAGCGGGACGAGCCGTGGTACGAACCTGAAAACGCGGCCGAGGCCATCTGGTACAAAGGGTTGCTCTACAAAGGGTTTGCCGAGGTGGATGGCGTTCCCAAAGAGTATTTTTACTTGCCCAATGAGTTGATGGCGCAATTCCCCGCGCCTGTGCAAGAGACGGCCGTCTCGCCCAAAACCAGCACCCCATCACCCAAGTCAACGGCCGTGGCCGCCCTGCCCCCCGCCCCCCCGCCCAGCGACATTACCGCCGCTGCCACCACCGATGCGGTGGATGATATGACCACCTTGCTGGCCTTGGCTCAGCGGGGGCAACTGCACGAAGGGCAAGCCAAAGCGTTGCGCCCCTATCTTTATCACCCCAACCTCTCCCGGCTGGCCATGCTGACCACGATTGGCTTGGAAATGGGGCTGTTGCGCGAAACGGCCGAGGGCTACCGCCCCGCCCGCACGGCCGTGGAATGGCTCCAAAAGAGCCGCGAAGCCCAGCTCCGCGCCCTTGTCGAAGGGTGGCGCACCAGCGCATGGAACGAATTGCGCCACACGCCCCATCTGGTGTGCGAGGGGAGCGGCTGGCAAAACGACCCCACGGCCGCCCGCGCCGCCTTGCTGGAAGTGCTAACTCCCAGCGAAACATGGTTCGCCACGGCCGATGTGCTGGCCCACATTAAGCAGACCAACCCCGATTTTCAGCGGCCCAATGGCAACTACGACACATGGTACATTCGGGATGAGGAGATGGGCGATTATGTGACGGGGTTCGAGAATTGGGCGGCCGTAGAGGGGCGGCTTCTCGCCTTTTTGGTGCAAGGCCCCCTGCACTGGCTCGGTCTCACCGACCTAAGCAACAGCCTTTATCGGCTCACGCCGCGTGCGGTGGCGTGGCTGACCCACCAGCCTATTCGCGACAACGATGTGGCCGTGCCCATTCTCGTCCATCCCGATGCGACGATGCTCGTGCCGTTTAACGCCGACCGCTACCAACGCTTCCAAGTCGCCCGCATTGCCGAACCGTTGCCTGTGGAGGTGGGCAAGCCCTTTGGCTATCGGCTCACGCCCCGCTCGCTGGCGGAGGCGCACGCCCAAGGCATTAACGCGGAGCGGGTGGTGGAGTTTTTGCAGAAGGTGAGCACACGGCCGTTGCCCCCCAGCACCAAACGCGCCATCGAACGCTGGGCCAGCAATGGCACCGAGGCGCGTATCGAGCAGGGGGTTATTTTGCGGGTGAAGGAGCCTGAGATTTTAGAAAAATTGCGCCAACACGCCAAGACACGGCCGTTTCTCGGCGAGAGCATTGGCGATTTGGCCGCCATCGTCCCCACCAGCCATTGGCCCGAACTCTGCGCCCAAGCGGCGCAATTGGGGCTGTTGTTAGAGGTGGAGATGTAGGGCGTTATTGATTACTCGTTACTCGTTATTCCGCATTCCCCAATCCTATGACAACTCCCGATTTAGTTGGTTTAATTGTCCGCAATATGCCAGCCTCGCTGGCTTTTTATCGGTTACTCGGCTTGGAAATTCCCGCCGAGCTAGATAGCGATGCCCATGTCGAGTACGTCACCCCCAGCGGTTTTCGGCTAGCGTGGGATACGTTGGAGCTGATGCAAAGCATCCATGAAGATTGGGTGGAGCCTGTGGGCCACCGCATGGGCTTGGCCTTTCGCTGTGACAGCCCGCAGGAGGTGGATGAGGTGTACGGCCGTGTCACGGCCGCTGGCTATCATGGCCACAAATCCCTTGGGATGCTTTCTGGGGGCAACGCTACGCCGTTGTCGTAGACCCCGATGGCAACCTCATAGACCTCTTTGCCAATAACGAGTAACGAATAACGAGTAACACAATCACATGGCTTTAGATATTTGGATTAGCCCCACCCCCCGTTTGGTTCCCGACAATTTCAGAGAGCTTTTTCCCAGCCCCTGTGCGCTTTATCCAAACGGTTTCGAGTGGTACAAAGGCACAGGAATTCGGGCGGCCGACCATCCTTTGGATGGGCACATTTATTTTCAGCCTTGTGATGCGTGCCAGAGCGAGGATGTGCTGGTCATCGCCGCCCAGTGGAATGTGAGCTACAGCAATGGCGATGCCTATTGGGATTACGAAGTTGAGTGCCAATCTTGCCACCAATTTAGCCAGCGCTCGTATGCCGATTAACCGTTAAAGGAGATTTTTGGATGAAGAATTGGATACGCCTTGAAGAGTTGGCTCTGACCCTATCGGCGATTTTCATGTTTAGCCAATTGGATTATGCGTGGTGGTGGTACCCTGTGCTATTCTTCACCCCCGATTTGAGCATGGTGGGGTATTTGGTGGATACGCGCTGGGGCGCGGCCGTCTACAACCTCTTCCACCATCGGGGCACGGCCGTAATCCTCTTCCTCCTCGGCAGTTGGTTGCTCATCCCGTGGGTACAGTTAACGGCCGTCATCCTCTTTGGCCACGCCAGCTTCGACCGCATCTTTGGCTATGGCCTCAAATACCCCGATTCCTTCCAACACACCCATGTGGGAACAATAGGCAAGGAACAATGAGCAATGAACAATGAGCAAAAATAGTTGGTCAATGCAAAGCCAATTACGAATGACGAATTACCCCTAACAAATGAGCTACCAAACCAGTGATAAAACCCGCCAACGGAAAGATGCCAAGCGCACGGCGATGATGCAAGCGGCCGTGCGTGTCTTTGCCGATAAAGGGTATTACGCCGCCACCGTGCGCGACATCGCAGGATGCGGGGGTGGCCATTGGCACGTTTTACTTTACTTTCCCGACAAAGAGACCTTATTTGTCTATTTGAGAATGAGGAAACGGCCGATTTTCTCCTGCAAGCGTTGCAACAGGCGTTAAACGGCCGTGAGCGGCTCGCTCACCAAGTCCCGGCCGCCCTGCAAGCGTATTTCAACGTCGCGCTGTATGAGCCGGCCGTCATCCACCTCTTGCTTGTCGGCGGGGGGGCATTTCCCTCGCTCACGGCCAAACAGGCGAGTTCCGCGAACAGCTGGTGCGGCTGTGGCAACGGCCGCTCGACGAGGCGTTGGCCAATGGCCAAATCCCCCAAAACACGCGCCGCACGGCCGGAGCCATCGCTGGCGCACACGACGAAGTCATCCTGCACCTCCTCAGCCACCACGACCCCAAAGGCGAAGCCCCGGCCGCCCTGCGCGACCTCACCCTCTTCCTCCTCCGCGCCATTGGCATTTCAATGAACAATTCGCAATGAGCAAATAACAAACCGGTTCGCTCAAGTAATCCGCAATCCAAAATCCAAAATCCCCAATCCAAAATTCTATGTTTCCCATCCAATCCCTCCTCTCTGCCCGCCTTTTTGTCTCTCCCAAACTTGTGGAGGGGCGCATTTATTTTGTCAGCAATATGAGCGGCAAGCTCAATTTATATGTCATGGATGAAGAAGGGGCGTGCTTCGAGCCACACTTCTGCCCTCACATCGCCTTGCAAAACCCAACCCTGATGAACGGCGAACTGTTTGTCATTCTGCCCGAATTGGGGCGCATTTTGGTGATGATTGACGGAGATGGCAACGAAGTGTACAAACCTTATCTCATCCCCCTGACAGGGGGCTACCCTGAGCCGTTTATGGCCGATACATTTGCCACCGACCGGGTCAATTGTGTCATCGCGGATAGCGAACAGAACATGGCCTATTTTTGACGGAGGCGCAAGACAAGCCCATCTCGGCCGCTTACCAGTCAACCTCGCCACGGCCGAGGCCACCAACTGGGCGAAAGCCATCCGCCTACTTCCCCGCAGGGCCACGGCCGACCACGGCCGTGTCCTCGTCGGCGATGCCTACGGGGCGGGCGACCAAGTCATGTACATCCAAACAGTGGGCGATCGGAACGCCACCTGCTCTATGGCGTGCCCATCGAACAACGCCAACCGGGCAGGTCATCGCCCAACAGCCTTGGGGCGGCCCATTTGCCGTGGCCGCAGAAAACGGCCTGCTCTTCCTCCTGCTCCATTTTTAGCGGACAACGCCACGGCTTGGCCTATCTCAGCTTAGACGAACCCCAAAAAGCCCATCCTGTAACGGTTAATGGGGTGGTGCATGAAGGAGTGGGGGAATTAGAGGGCATTCGTCCTTTGCAGGCAATCGCTTTTACTGCAATACAACATTGATGGCTGTCATTGGCTCTACGAAGGAGTTTTGAGGCCCTTGTTGAATATGCGCGTGGAGCGGGTGGTCACAGGCCATGCCGCGCCCCCTGCAAGGTGGCATCCACAAAGGGGTGCATTACGAAAGCGCACGGGGCGGTATGCGTTGGCTTATACCACGGCCGTCTCCCCGCCCAAATCTTCACCGTGGAGCCAACCGAAGCTGTGCGTCAACACACGCGGGAGCGGGTGCTGGGCATTCCCGATGGCTATCTCTCGGCTGGGGAAGATGCGTCGTTCACCTCGTCCCTCGATGGCTTACGCGTGTCGGCGCGGCTTTATTTGCCAGCGGCCGAACTCAACCACCCGGCCCCTTACCCCGTTGTGTTCTACATTCACGGCGGCCCCAAAGCCAAGAACACCCGATTTCGCATGGTTTTCCATGCCGTCATCCAGCAACTCACCCTGCGCGGGATAGCCGTGTTTGTGCCCAATGCGCGGTAGCACAGGCTATGGCTTCGAGTACATGTCCAAGGTCATTAAAAACTGGGGGCGATGACAGGCTCGACCATGTTCACGCCCTGACCGAGGTGTTGAGCCGCGATGAGAGGCTGGACACGAAGCGGGCGGGCGTTGTCGGCATTCCTACGGCGGCTTTATGACGCGCTGACGCTGTACCCGCTACCCCAGGTTGTGGAAAGCGGCCGTGGACATCATTCGGCCCCTACGGCTGTACCTTTGCCGACCGCGTGCCCGAAACATGGGCACCCTACATCGCCATGTTGGTGGGCGATCCCGTCACCGAACAATGATTTCTGTTTGAACATACATGCCTACCTCGACAATCTCGCCTGCCCTTTGCTGGTCATTCAGGGCAAGAACGACCCGCGTGTAGTGGAGCCAAGATCGGCCGCGCTGGTCGAAATGTTACGCGGCAAGGCAAAACTGTCGAATACCTCATGTTTGAGGATGAGGGCTTGATGTGCTGAAATACGACAATCGGGTGCGGTGCTACACCGCCATGATGTGGATTTCTTTGCCGCCCAATTATAAGGTCGTGTATTCGTATGAGTCTATTGGGTGTATTTGAATATACCAATAGACTCATATCTAACTCTACCCCTAACTACTATAGCCTACCACAAAACCTCGTGGCAATGGCGACACCTTGCCCCTCGTAGACCTCATCTGCACCAATCAGCACAATGGGATCATCGTGGGCGGCGGGACGGCGCCGTTGATGAGCCGTTGGGTGCGCGACCCCTCGTTGCCACACCCCACACAAATCGCCTGCAACTTATACACCTGCTCGGCTCGCGCCAATAAGCTCGGCATTGGCCCCAAACAGCTCGCCCCGAAAATCGGTGT
>JADJSZ010000018.1 GCA_016711405.1 Candidatus Hadersleviella danica
ACTAAATCATAGCCTCCTCCAACATCGGACATGAGGACGAGTTTGTCAATAAGGACCAGCAAGAACATGTCTATATCAGCGGAATAGGTATGGCTTAATCCATATAAGTGGAGTTTGACTTCGGCCGTGTCCTCCCCTAGCCCTTCCACCAAAACCGAAGAGGGATAAGGGTTGGCGGAGGCTAAATCGTTGATGGCAATGGCGGCTGTGTTGCAAAAAAAGGGAGCCATCGTCAATTCAAGGCACCACCTCGGGCGAGAAGGCCGCTGTTTGCGGCCGTGTCACCTACCATGCAACCGCCAAATCTCCATTGGGGCTGATGCCATTAAAGGTGGCCAAGGTGGTCGCATCATACAAGTCAAATTAGCGGGTACGCCCGAGAAAGTATCGCCTTGGGCTCGTTATAGGGCAGGTAGGTGCCGGGCTAATTGCGCCAGTTAGGGCAACGAATGGCGAGCCAGATCATCAAAAGCAAATCCACGTTTTGGATGGGTTCGGAGCCAATATCCGAAAATGGCACAAGGTGGATTAGTCCTTGGGGGGCGCGAAGCAACATATCTACATCGCTGGGTAAGGTGTGGTTAAAGCCCAGCAGGTGGAGGTTGACATCTAGGATATTTGGGTAGGTGGCCGTATGGCCTTGGGGAACAACCAGTAACATGTCAATTTCCGCAGTTAAAATGATTCACGGAAAAAGTTTGTTTAACATTGACATCCAGAGTTGTTTGTCAAGTCACCTAAATCAATGGTTGATGGATAAGGTGTGGCCGCACCTACCGTAGGGCATGGCTATTTTGTTATAGTTACAAACTGTGATGGATTGGGGCGTATTCGGCCGTTTCTTCAGCGCGGGCCACGGCCCATCGGCCGTGCCCACACCAACCAATGAGCAAATGCCCACCACAAAACGAGCCGCAAGCCAATCAAATTGCCTGTATATTTTCGAATCATATGAGTACCGCCGATTAAGATATGACGATTATTTAATTGGAGTTTTCCGCAAATTGGAAGAAAGTTTTTAAAGCAACAGGGCAAAAGAGCAATGGTGCAAAGATGTTTTGGCGAAGTATCTGTTCAGGTGACAGGCACTTGGTACTCGAGCAACTCGCTGTTGGCAAAGCTCTTTGCCTTTTTGCAATAAAACGTGATGGTTCTAAGCCGTTTGTGCTTCTTTCACTTTGTGAATCAGTTCCAACAGCACCTCAAGGTTCTCAATTTGAGCCGTATCTACAGAGCCATGGCTGAAAAAGCCCCCCTTCTTGGGGGAGATAAGCAAACGGCCGTTGCTCACCTGAATCTCTGCAATTTGCTCCCATGCAAACATCTTTTTTTGGCAAACAAGCCCTGCTGGACTCATCTCCACCACGCCAAACCCAAAAGATTGCCCGTGGCGATACGCCTCGGCCGCTTTATTAAACAAAATAGGCCTCAGGGCATGGCGAATTTCCTGAACCAACTCGTGCAAATTTTGGGTATTTTGATCCAGCTCCAACAGATGCCCGTTTTGATTGACCAACCAATACTGGAAAGTGGTCGCCACAGTGACCACCCCATAAGCAGTATGGCGCATGATTTGTTCACGCAGACCACGCCCATCTTCCCAAAGCCATGTTTGTGCTTGCGCGGCCCTTGCCGAAAAGCAAGGCCATGTTGGTAAATGGTGATAGTGGTTCCCCACTGAAGCCGCAGGCGAACCAATTGATACAGAGTGGCCAAACCCAAAACAGCGGGCAAAATGAGCGTTATTTGGGCAAAACTTGCCCGGTTGCTAAGAGAGAGAGCGAGGCAAAGGGCCAAGGCCATTTAAGAGCATCGGCCGCAAAACAAACAAACCAGCTAAGGCCAAAATCCCTAAAAAATGGGAGATGCCAATAAACTCCTCTTGTAGCTGGCTGTTTGGCCATAGGTTCGCAGAGGCGTGCCTAAAGAAGTGGCGGAAGGAAAATAACCAAAGGGGGTTTTACTATTGGATGTTGTTAGGGTTGTCATGACAGAACTCACCAAAAAGCTAAAGGGGGGGCATGGTTCAAGCTATCTTTACAAGTTTGGACAAGGGACTGGGGAAACGGGAGTTGAGGTCACAAACGTCCCCAGTCCCTTGTCCCCAGTCAAAATTTGTAAAGATACTCTCCAGAAAGCTGTGAACCATGCTAAAGGGGGGCCTTAGTCACGGCTAATGGCATTAAAAAAGCCTACCACCGTACCAATGACGGCGAAGATAACGGAGGCGAGACTGTCTTCGGCCGCTAATTCGACAAAATAGGTGGCCACGGTCGCAATCGCTTCGTTCAGCGTGGCTCCTTCCGCCATAAAGTTCAGCACATAGTAGAGATAATCACCCAACAAAACGGCCGCCACCGTGAGAATGGCCGTCGGGATGAAAAGCACAATTCCCAGCAAAATGCCAATGCGGGGGAAGGGATAAGTCACCGCAAATGAGACGACAAAGCCCACCACAATCGCGGCCATGACATAGATGCTGTTCGTCCAATAGGCCAGCAAGCCCCAGCCCCCTGCGCTCAGGGCCACGGCCACAATGGCCATGAGCAAACCCAAAAACAAACGGCCGATGCTAAACCCTGCGGGAGCAGGTTTGTTTTCATTTTCAGCAAAAGAGATTTTGTAATCAGACATGGGGTTTCCTTAGTGGTTAGTGGCTAGTGGTTAGTGAGTAGTGTAGTGAGTAGTGAGTAGTTCCCCACTACTTACTATTTACTACTTACTATTTACGATTCACTACCCACTCCAACCGTAGTAAATAGAGTTACCGCGCCTTCACAGTCGTCCACGTATCCGAGAAAATCACAGTTTCGTCATTGCGCTTAATCCACTCCAGACGCTCATACGTCTCAGGCGCAATCAACATGCCGCCACTTTCTAAGATGGCAAAGTAATCGGTGGCCAACAACGGCTCGGCCGCTTCGTTGGGCGTAAAGTAATAGGTGTAATTGCTCAATTGCGCCCCAATATCGGGAAGCAACAGATAGTTGATGAAGATTTCGGCCGTGTACGGGCTGGGCGCATCCACAGGAATGGCCAAATTATCCTGCCAAATAGCACCCCCCTCTTCGGGAATAAAGAAAGCCACCTTGTCGTTTTCGCTCCGCGCTTGTGCCACCCCACCACTCCACGCATGGGCCAGCAAAATTTCTTCACTCACCAACGTCAGGTTAAAAACATCGGAATCAAAACCCGCCAAGCAGGGTTTTGAAGCGGTTATCAAGGCCATCGCCTCGGCATGGTGGGCAGAGTCGGTATCGTTGTATTCATACCCCAAATAAGTCAGAGCCGCGCCTAACACCTCTCGCTCATCATCGAGCAAGGAAGCAAAACCTGTGTGTTCACACAATTCGGTGGGGTCAAAGAGCACGCTCCAACTGGTGGGAGGGGTGGGAAAAGCGGCCGTGTTATAGGCAATCCCCGTCACGCCCCATTGGTAAGGCACGCTGTATTTGTTTTCGGGGTCATAATACAGCCCAATTTGGCTCGCCTTTAGGTTGGCAAAATTGGGAATGTTGCCCATGGTCAGTTCGCGCAATAAGCCACGGCCAATCATCGTTTGGATAGCATGATCCGTTGGAACCACCACATCGTAGCCCGCATTGCCCGATTGTATTTTGGCAATCATCTCCTCGTTGCTCGAATAAATGTCCTGATGAACCTTCACCCCACATTCCGCCTCAAACTGGGCCAAAATATCGGGATCCATGTAAGAACCCCAATTAAAGAAGCGCAATTCCGTTGCCAACTGGCTTTTGTCGCCACACCGCTCGCTCACGGCCGTAGGCACGCCCGTAGCCTGCGGCTCAAGGGGGGCAACGCCACGGCCGTTACAAGCCACCAACCCCCACACCAACACCCAACCTATCATCCAAAATTTTGTTTTCATGGTTTTTTGTCATTCACTCATCAGGCAGGGGGGTATTTGCTAAAAGAGCTAAACACCCCCCACAACCACTAACGTGTTATCAAAGGCAAATAAATGGGATACCCACTCGGGCAAGAGGAGACAGCATTCGGCCAATTGACCACCGTAGCCAACACATCCTCGGGGATGCCGCAAAAATCGGGTTCGGCCGCCAATTGCCCCAACACAGTTTGCGCCAGTGCAATTTCGGAACCAGCAGGAGGAACCACGCAATTGAAGAGACATGTATATCCCCAATTCGTAGTGCCGGGGCCAGCCATCTCCTCCGCCAAGCCTCGGTAAACGAAGTAAACCAAGGTCGCCGTCTCCCCCGGCTGGAGTGTTAGCTGAAACAGATAGCCCAAGTCATCCTCCCCATTGCCGGGCCAAGCCGCGTCGAAAACATTATCTTTATACAAAGATGTGCCTTGGTAGCTGGCATCTTCTGGGCCTCGCCACAAATATCCCACGGGTGGATCTATGGCAGGGCCAGCGGGGTTAAACCCATCACTTTGGATGGTCACAGCCCATTCATCGGCCGCATCAAAGGCCAAATCGCCCGAAGAGGTAGCGGCCAAGGTCGTCGAGTTATCTGAGCCAAGATTGCCGCCCCACGCCACCGAAACATGGCGCACGGCCGTGCCCTCATTCGTAAAAGTGTCCACATAACGCACGTAATTCGCCTCAGCAGGGGCAACCACTTGCCGCCCAATCTGTATCCCTTCCGCGAAAAAGCCTTGTTGGCTTGCCCATGTGCGATTGCCCCCATAGGTCATGCCCAGCCCAGTCACCTGTTCGTTGGTCAATTCGTTTTGGTTTTCGTCCGCCACCAAAACCCGCAAGTATCCCCAACCATCAAACGCATCTTGGCCACCATCATAAAAATGACCACCGTCATCGCTATCCCACCAGCCAAAGCGGTTGTCTACCACATCCCACACATTGCCATTGACCGAGGTAAGACCCATGTAATGGTCTATCTCATCGTTACTGTTGCTCAAGCTAATTTCGGGGTCGGCCGTGGTAATCTCCACAAAATTCGCTTGAACCACCACGGGAACGAGTTCGGCCGTGGCCACAGTCAGATAATGGGTGAACACCTCACCTACGGCTAAACTCGGGGTGGTGCAAACCACCTGTTCGGTGCTACCCACGGCCGGGGTTTGGCAATCCCAGCCCGGCGCGGCCGTCCAACTCTTAAATGTGGTGCTAACAGGCAACGTATCGGTCAGAACCAAGCTGTTGAGCGGATTCAACCCCTCATTGCTGACGACAATGGCATAGCCCACATCCCCCCCCACTGGCGCAGGGTAAGGCCAGTGCCACTGCTCCACGGCCGCATCGCCCGCACAAGTAGCCGTCGTAATCGTGATGCCCCATGTGCCAAGGGTTCCCGTATTGCCAGCCGTATCATCCACAACTACCAACGTCCACAATCCACGCGCTTCCAATCCATTAAAAGCACCCATCCCGTTTTCAGGAACCAAAGCTGTTGGTGTGCCATTCCCAAACACCCAATCGGTCACGGGAATCCCTGCTGAATCATCCCAGCTAGTTCCATTCACGCCATTGGCCACATTTGCCCCTACATCGCTGGTAAGGGTTATGGTAATCCCTGTTTCGTGCGCCAAATAGATATCCAAATCGCCCGTGCGAGGGTGCCCTAAATCCGCTTTTAAGTTTAGGTCGTAGATACGGCCGCGATTTTGAGAAAGTAGTCCTCTACTAAGTTCCCCTTCGTCAGGAATCGCCCCACCCAATTGGGAATAGCTATTCGTTTGCAGAAGAGGAGCCTGTGCCAAGGTGGTAAATTCTAAGCGCCACTGTACCAAAACCCCCACATCATCCTCTGCATCATCATGCACCACCAATTGCCATGTGCCGTTGGGGTCTTCCCCCACAAATGCCCCCAACGCACCCTCGGGCGAAGCCTCTTCCACCACCGTAAAGGGCCAGTCGCTAATCGAAGAGCCAACCCATTGGTCATCCCACGTTGTATTGGCAAACGCATTGTCATGGGTACTAAGGTTATCCGTCGAAATCGTTACTTCTGTCCCTGTTGGTGAGATAATAAAAATCTCTAAATCACCCGGAAAAGTATGCTCAATGTTGGTAAACAGATTGACATCCCACACATAAGGATCCACCCCCGAGATATTCATGGTCGAGGTGATGGTATTCAAATCTGTAATGACCAAATTAGGACTGATTTGGAATGAGGGGGTCAGCGGATTGCACCCTTGTGGGGCGGTCGGGTCGGGTAACAGGGTCTGTACGGCAAGGGGGGAAACGGCCGTGGTCGGCACAGGTTCCTCGGGCTTGGTGGGCGCGGCCGCAACCACGCCCACCATTCCCACCACCCACAAACAAATCCCTAAAAATCCTAAAAATCGCTGGTACATAAAAAATCCTTTGAGCATTTCAGCATTTCAGCTAGTCAGCATGTCAGCAAGTCAGCTAAGAAGCTGGCTAGCTGACAAGCTGACAAGCTGACTAGCTCCCTGCTGACTAGCCATACAACTGCTTCAACTGTTGCCGCTCATAAAACAGAGCCAGCACAATACTCGGCAAGAGGGCACTTTCATCAGCGGCCGAGAGCTTGTGCTTCGCCTCCAGCACATACTTATCTGCCACCAAGGTGCGCTGTTTCTGCATACTCATCACGATTTTGTTGCCCCAGCGAATATCATAACGGGGCGTAATCAGCCGATACGCCAAAGGGAATTTTGGCCGTCAGTTCGCCCAGTGGCAGTTGTTGGAGCGACACCGATGCTTTGTCGGGCGCGATTTGACCCAAAAATTGCCCCGTCACACTCTTCACCCCAAACATCTTCAGCGATTGCCCACCCACCGCAAAATTCTTGAGTGTGTTAATGGCCATACCCGCCATGCCATTGGTCACGCCAACTTCGGCCGCTAAATCCAGCCCCGTAAAATCATCACTGATGGTGGCAAGGTGCTCCCCCGCCCCATTCAACACATCCCAATTGCTGGGAATTTCACTGATGCGGCTCTCTTGGCTAATCACTTGGTACATGGTTTTGCCCTCGGCCGTAAACGTGAACTCCTCTTTCTGGGAGAGCAAACTTTTGGTGGCTATGAACACCTCTTTGCCCGCCGCATCGGTCACAGTGACTTTGGGCGCGGCCGTAAACATCGCAAATTTAAGGGTTAAAGGATATTGAGTCATGATTTTTGATTCCTCGTATGAAAAACAAAGTTAGTTGGTTCAGGCCACACAATACGGCAAACGACCACCCCAAGTCAGTATCCTTTTTGGATACAAAATCGGTATACTTAGGAGCTGTAAGAAGTAAAAAGTGAAAAGTAAGTAAAAGAGTGAAAGGGTTGCACACACCTTTCACTTTTCACTTCCCTCACCTTCCTCGCCTCACCATGACCACCACTCCAGCAGAACTCCTCACCTTTCCCCAATGGCTCAAGCGGCGACGCGGGGCGTTGGGTTGGACCCAAGCCGATTTAGCCGAGGCTGTCAGTTGCGCCTTGGTCACAGTCAAGCGCATTGAGAATGGGAGTTTGCGCCCCTCGTTGCAATTGGCCACTTTGCTGGCCGAAAAACTAGCCGTCCCCCCTGTCGAACAAGCCCATTTCCTCACTTTTGCCCGTGCCGAAGAAGCGCCATGCCCTCCATGGCCTTCTGGCCCCCCCCCTCCACGGCCGTCTCCGCCCTCCGCTCCCTCGCCCTGCCCGCTTTGCTCACCCCCACCATTGGGCGCGAAGCAGAAATCGCGGCCGTCTCCGCCCTGCTCCGCCAGCCCACGGTACGCCTGCTCACCCTGACAGGCCCTCCCGGCACAGGCAAAACCCGCCTCAGCATCGAAATCGCCCACGCTCTTGCCCCCGAATTTGCCAATGGAGTCTGCTTTGTGCCCCTCGCGGCCGTGCGCGATGACGACTGCCTCTTGCCCGCCCTCGTCCAAGCCCTCAATTTGCCCGAAGACAAAGCCCAAAACGCCCTCGACCAGCTCGCCAATTACCTTGGCCAGCAACAAATCTTGCTAGTACTCGATAACTTTGAGCAGTTGGTTCCCTTCGCCCACCACCTAACCGAACTCCTCGGCCGTGTCCCGCATCTCAAACTCCTCATCTCCAGCCGCGAATGGCTCAATTGCTATGGCGAATATGAGTTTCCCGTCTCGCCCCTCGCCCTGCCCAACATCAAAGCCTTGCCCCCGCTGGAAAAAATGGGCGATTACTCGGCCGTAACCCTTTTTCTCGGCCGTGCCCGCATCGCCAACCCCAACTTTGTCCTCGATGAGACCACCAGCCCCATTGTGGCCCACATTTGCACCCAGCTAGATGGCTTGCCATTGGCGATTGAGATGGCCGCCGCCCGCTTGCGCCGCGCCACGGCCGCCCAAATCCAAGCCCAACTCCACCAACGGCTGGCCCATCTCAGTGGCCCCCGCGATTTTTCCCCCCGCCAACAAACCCTGCGCGGAGCCATTGATTGGAGCTATGAACTGCTCTCGGAGGAAGAGCAAAGCCTCTTTGCCCACGCCGCGCTGTTCTTGCGCGGCACGGCCGAAGCCCTTGCCCAAGTGTGGGGCAAAGGGCGCACCTCGGCCGAAGTCGAAATGATGCTCTACACCTTGGCCGACAAGAGTTTGCTCCAAATAAACACCGCTGAAGGGGAAAATCAACCCCGCTTCCGCCTGCTCCACATCATGCGCGAATATGGGTTAGAGCAGTTGCAAAAACAGGGTGTGCTGGCCACCGCCCAAGAGCGCTATATCACCTACTACACTTCATGGCTGGAATCCATCACCACCCCCGACCAAGTGAAAGGAGAGAAGCAAAGAGCCACGTTCGCCGCCATTGATGCGGAAAACGACGATTGGCAAGAAGCGCTTTATTGGGCCAGCACCACGGCCGCCGACCAAAGCCTCTGTTTGCGCCTCTGCGATACCCTGCACCTCTATTGGGAAGCACGCGGCCAATACCGCGAAGCAAGCCGACTCTCTCTCCTCGCCTTGGCGCACAGCCCCAGCCCCACCTCCCTCCGTGCCAAAGTCCTCTCCCAAGTCAGTTTCAGCCTGCGTATCATCGGCCGCACCGAACAAGCCTTGTCCACGCTCCAAGAATCTATCACCATTTATGAACAGCTAGGCGATAAGCAAGGGTTGGCCACTAATTTGCACCATTTGGGGCAACATTATGGGATGCTCTTTGATTATGCCCAAGCGGCCGATTATTTCCGCCGGGCATTAATCATTTACCGCCAACTCGCCCACCCCGAGGGAATTGCCCTCGCCCTCGGGAGCATTGGGCTGGCCAACCTGCGCCTTGGCCAATACGAAGCGGCCGAGGCGGCCTATACCGAATCGCTGGAAATTAGAGAGGAATTGCGTTTAGAAGCCAGCATGGCTCACAGCCTCACGGGACTGGCTCAGGTAGCTCAAGCACGGGGAGATTATGCCCAAGCAGAGTCGCTGTTACACCGCGCCCTGCACCTGCGCCACCGCCTTGGCCACCGCCGCCACTTGGCCAACACCTTAGATGCGCTCAGCCAATTATGGCTCAACCAAGGGCGCATAGAAGCAGGGTTGCAACTCATGGGAGCGGTGTATGCTATGTTGGATGAGATAGGGGTGATGTCTAGCGACCCAGACCGCCAACGCTACCTCGCCCTTGGCGAAGCGGCCGTTGGCCCCGCCCGCGCCGCCCAACTGCAAGAGGAAGGCGCCACATTAACACTCGACGAAGTTCTCGCCCTCGCCACGGCCGTCTTGGCATGAGGAGGGAAAAGGACGAGGGACGAAGGACGAAGGACTGCTCCCCTCAATCCGCAATCCCCATTCCGCATTCCCCCCCATTCCCTACTCTTCCACCAGTCGCCCATAAACACTCGGCCGCCGTTGGCGCAGGAGCGGGAACAGCCGCCGCCATTCGGCGAGGAGGGTGGGGTCAAGGTCGGCCGTAATCACCTCCGTCTGGTCTCTGCTGGCTTGGGCAATGAGATTGCCCAGCGGGTCGCAAATAAAGCTACTGCCATAAAACGCCACCCCCTCCACCCCTGTGCGGTTGGCGGCGGCCACATACACCCCATTGGCCACCGCATGGCCGCGCATCACCGTTTGCCATGCGTCCCGCGTGTCTATCTCGGGGTTGGTCGGTTCAGAGCCGATGGCGGTGGGGTAGAAGATAAATTTAGCCCGTTCAGGGCACAAATGCGAGCCATCTCGGGGAACCATTGGTCGTAGCAGGTGGGCACGGCCGTTGGCCAGCCCGCCACTTCATGCACTGGGAAGCCATCCGCCCCACCAAAATAGTGGTCTTCGTGGTAGCCTTCCCCCTGCGGGATATGCACTTTGCGGGTATAGCCTGCCAATTCCCCCGCAGGGTTGTAAATGGTGGCTGTATCCCAGTAACGGCCGTCTTCCCCCGCCTCAAAAATAGAACCGATGAGGTGAACCCCATTTTGCCGCGCCATCTCACCCAAAATGCGGCTGGTTTCGCCGCCGTGCAGTGGCTCCGCCCACATCGTGTTGGCGGGGTCTATCACGCTGGCAAAGTAGGGGAGAGGGTAAATTCTTGTAAACAGACGAGATGAGCACCACGCTCGGCCGCTTCGCGCACCAATTCGCGGTAAGTGGCGGTTATGGCTTCTCGTGTGCCGGGCCAGTTGGTTTGTATTAGGGCAATTTTCATAGGGATAGAGAGGGTTTTTTAGACACGAATTTCACGAATTATACGAATTTTCACAAGGATAATTCATCTCTTCCGTGAAATTCGTGGCTAAATCGGTGGCTCAATGCGGCCGTCTCGACCGTAGCACCATTAGGCTAACCAAGCCGAGCAGGAGCATTGCGCCAAGCCAGAGGGTGACACGGCCGCTGGTGGGGCTGGCCGCTATCTGTTGCAAAGCCACGGCCGTGGGGCTGAAATTCCACAAGAAATCCTCCACCTCACCACCGCCGCCATAACCCAATGGGGTAGGACTGGCGGGCGACGCATCATACACCCGCGCCCGCACCCGCACCTGTTGCCCCGTCGTGTACTCGGCGGGAATCGTTAGCAGGATGGGATAGCTGGTGCCACCCACCACTGGTTGGGAGATGACCCGCTCGTTGGGCGCGTCGTAGGCCATGCTGTTGTCCCAATCCATCCACACCACCAACTGCCCACTCCCCGTGCCACTCACCGTCACGGTTATGGTGGGCGTTGCCCCCGGCAACCAAATTTGGTTCAGGGTGCGCACGGCGCCATCATCGCCCAGTGTGGTGGGGGCGGCATCAGTCGAAATCTCACTGCCCAAGTAGAGATTGCCAAGGTGATGCCACGCCCCCACATCCCCCGCAAGGTCTACAGGCATGTCGGTGATGGTGACAATGGCGGGGTTGGGCGTGCCCATCAGCGCGTTGTGGGGCGCACTCAATATCAGGCTAAATTGTTCCGGAACCTTCCACCAAGCCATCGGGGAAGAGGGTGGTGGTAAAGGTTTGGCTGGTTTGGCCAATGGCAAAGTGGAGCGTTTGGTTGACGGCCGCATAATCGCTCCCCGCCACGGCCGTGCCATCCGCACTAGCTACGGTTACGGTCACGGGCAAGGTGGGGGTAATGCCCAGCGTGGCGGTAATCGCCACCTCGGCCGTTTGTTCGGCCGCCACATACCCCGCCGCACTAAAATGCACCTCGGGATGGCCACAAAATAGACCCGCCCCGTGTGGCCGCCGCGTTGGCGTTGAACTGCATCGTGAAGGTGTTGCCGACCAAATTCACACTATCCGCCCCTTCGTGCATCAAATGGCATTCGGGGGAATGTTTAGTTCGAGAACCACAGCCCCTTCGCCGTTGAAAGTGTAAGTCAGTTCGGTGCCATCGCCCACCAGTGCGAGCAATTCGGCCCGCATGGGCAGGTGGGTGATGTGGGTGACAGCATCGGCCGTGGCCCCGAGTTGGGCGCGGAAGGTGCCGCCATTGTCTGGCAAGAAGATGTGGTCATCGTTGTAGGCGTACCAGTTGTCCACATGGGCAATCACGTCACTGCCCGTTTCCAGCTTGAGCGAGGAACGGCCGACATCGGCCGCATCCACCGTGGCCGTCAGCTCATTGCCCGCGCTCAATGCGCTAACAGTTAGGCTGGCATTGCGAAAGGCGGTGATGCGTTCGGCCGCGTCGGCGGCCGTTGTAAATTCGGTGTTGGCCGTGTAAGCGGTGTTCAACAAACTGGTAAACATCGCTTCGCTATAGGTGGGCAGTTCTACCGTTAGGGCGTAATCGTGCCACGGCCAATGGATAATCGGTTGCGAGCCGTGCGTGGTCAGGTTGTGGAACTCTTGTTGCCAATACGCCTCCGCTTCGGCGGGGTCATGCCCTGAAAGACGACCAACGAAAAGTCGAAGGTCATGTTGGGCGCCAAATAAACGGTGGTGTAATCGGGCGAGAGGTAGCCAAGGCGCTAGGAAAGCCCCCCACGCTGGAATAGCCACCCGAGAAGTAATCCATGTACCGGCCGTGTCTATCTCCTCGGTCACAAACAACGCTTCAGGGTCGCCCGGTTGGGCGGCGCCCACCACGGGCACGCTCAGGCCAGCGGCAATGACAGCCATCGAGTCGCGCAACTCAAACAGCCGCTCGGCGGGGGTGAGGCTGTTGAGGGTGTTGGCGGGGAAGTAGAGGGTGTCGGGAGGTGGGTGTAAGAGTGGGAGGCGACTTCGTTGCCAAGGGCGATGTAGTCGAGGTAAAGCGGCCGTGACAAATCCCAATCGGTGCAAGCCAGCAAACCGGATAGGTGGGGTTAGCCACTTCGGGCGCACCCACGTAACAGTTGGGGTCATCGGGCGGCAAATCGGCCCCAATGTTGATGTAATAGGAGCCGACGAAGTTGTAGGTGTTCTTCCAATCTACCAGATAGTTGTCGTAGAGTGGTTCTACCACGAACGGCACTTCTTCGATGAATTGGGTTTTGGTGCATGTCGTTGCGGGAGAGGAAGATGCTGTCGAAACGGCCGAGTTGCAACTCCACCACGCGCTCATTCCCATAGACCACCCATTGCACCGCCCGCCACAGCAAGTTGCGATCGGCCATTATTTGGGTGGTGCCAAAGTGAATGTTACGGCCGCCCGTCTCCGTGGCAATCATCCCATCATAAGTCTGGCTGTTGGTTGTATCCACCAACTGCGCCAGCGACGTGATTGCTTGCCCCGCAAATGGCTCATACACGTTGTAATACTGCATGGCGTAGGGCAAAATGAGTTCGTCGGCCGTATACGCCTGCATGACGGGATGGCTCACTTCGTTGGCGCGAATTTCATAGTTGACAGAGTATGCATATGCCTCTAACTGCAAGCCCAGCAAATTTTGGTGGCGGCGATAAGTGTCCGCACTAATGGGCGCATCGTTGCGGTCGTTGGTCATAAAATCGCCTGCCACAATGAGGCCGATGCCGTAGTTGTAGACAATGTGGTTCAGCGATGTTTCGAGTTGGGCGAGATAAGCAAAATCGCCGCTGACCGTTGTGTCCATGTCCACGCTGTTGTAGTAGGGAAAAATCAGCGCATCGTAGTTGATGAGGTTGGTGTAATCGGCCAACGCATCTTCGTGGATGAGGTCGAAGGGATGCCTGCCATCATCACTTGGTGCTGAACGCTGGCGTAGAGTTGGGCGTAGGATTTCTCATCCCAAGTTTTCGGCCGTGGTTTGGGAATAAACAATGCCCACCCGCTTGTCGAAATTGGTGCGTTCGGGCAGAGGAGTGGCCAGCAGGGTATAGGGTGGATTGCTGTAATCGCTGGGCAGGAAAACGGCATTGTTCACATCGGCGATGAGGTCAATGTCGGTGTTAATCCCCCCAGTTGGGCGGCGGGCACGGCCATTTCCACAATGGTGTTGCCCGCATTATAGGCGTGGCTGAGAGGCCAAAGGTGAAAATTTGGCCGTCGGCTCCTGTGTAGAGGTAAGGTTGGCCATCCCCAAAAATGTTGATATTGAACTCAGCACCCCCTGCAAAGCCTGAGACTTGATAGCCCGTGGCAGGGTTTTGGTCGGTGTTGAGCCAGAGGGTGGTGGTGGCGCCGATGGCGACAGGGGCACGCACGGCAAAGAGGTAGTCGGCCGTGTTGGGGTCATATGTGGCATAGAGAGCGTAGCCGCTCACCCCGTTCACAGGCAAGGTCGAGGCGATAGCGTTCGCCCCAATCGCTTAAATCGCCATCTATGACAAAGGTAGTGGGCGGCATGGGTGGAGTAAGGGGCTGTTCCGAGCAGGAGAACGGCCGCTAAAATTGCCCACACCCCCCCGAATAAGAGGACACGTTTGCTGGTAAGTTTTGTCTGTTTGTGCATGAAAACACCCTGCCTACGCCTTACGGCGACGATAATTGGTTATTGGCTATTCGTTATCTTGTCCTGAATCCACCTATCTGAACTAATTTCCTATGCCCGTGGTCTTGTGCGTGGCGGCAGGGGTAAAGCACATTACAGTTGGGGCAAGTTGCGGGTCTATACTGGGAATCAGCGGTTTTCCCGCGAAAAGCAGTTCGGTGAGGCCGTTAAGGGCAAATAACGGCCGTTCATAACCACCAAAGGAATCAGGAAAAGCATCATGAAAAATTTAACGTCCTCGCTCTGCTAGGGTTGGTGCTGTTGGGTTGCGCCCAAAACCAGCCGCCAACGTCAACGGCCGTGGCGACCGCCACCCTGCCCAAAAAACCCACCGCCACCGCCTACTTACCCTTATGACCAGCACCCCAAGTGCAATCCGCCAGTGGCAATCGCCCGCATGGTTAGAGGCTGAAAGTTGGGTTTACCAACTTTCGGGCTACCCCAACGAGCAGTTGGCCGAAATCGCGGCGGCCGAGTTTGATGTGGCTGTCACAGATTTGGCGCGGGATGGGTATGAGGGGTATTTCACGGCCGCTGAAATCACCACTGTTAAAGAATCGGGCAAATATGCCTGTTGGCCTATTTCGAGATTGGAGCCATCGAAAATTACCGCCCGAGTGGGACGCTGTGCCCGCCGATTTAATGCTCGGGCGGTGGGGAATTCTTGACGAGCAATTATGTTAAATACTGGGACGAACGCTGGTACCCATCGCCAAGGGTGGCTCGACAAGCCCTTGCGGCGGGGGTTTGATGAGGCGTATCTCGACATGGTGGTGACGTATGAGATTCCGCCAATTCGCGGGTACAAACCGCGCCGATTTGGCTCAAAAAATGGTCGCCCTGATTGGCCGTATCTCGCTTATGCGAAAGCCATCAACCCCGATTTTAAGGTGCTACCCCAAATTCTCCCGAGTTACATGAGGTGGCGGGGTATTTGGCGGCCGTGGACGGTCTTGGCATGGAAGAACTTTTCTTCTTGGCCACCGATATTCCTTGCGACGAAAGTTGGTGCGCCGAAAACCGCGACAACGCGGCCGTCATTCGCGCCGCTGGAAAACTGGTGCTGGCCGTAGACTACGCCACCGAAGCCGCCAACATCGCCTCTTGCTCACCAACAAGCCCGTGCGCGGCCGTGCCCTACGTCAGCATCCGCAATTTCGGATGAGATAAGAGC